>CAZUCC010000001.1:0-206319 GCA_964619065.1 uncultured Acidobacteriaceae bacterium
GGAACCCTGAGTTCACCATGCTCGAGTTTTACCAAGCCTACGCGGACTATCAGGCCGTCATGCAGTTGACGATGGAGTTGGTGGAACAGGCGGCGAAGGATGTGAATGGGTCGACGAAAGCCAAGTGGACCACGCCAGAGGGTGAACAAGAAATCGACTTCGCTCTGAGCAACTGGCGGCGCATGACTATGCGTGAAGCCATCCTCCATTTCTGGCCGGAGCCCGCAGGTGCAAAACCAGAGATGAGCGCATTTGCTTCGCAGGAAGGTGTCGCCGCGCTCGTCAAGCGCCACAACGCCGTGCGTCCGCACATGGCTTACGCGCCGGGTGAACCTGTGGGCAAGACGATCGCAAATCTATTTGAGGCCGTCGCAGAAGAGCACCTGGTGCAGCCCACGGTGATTTACGAATTCCCTGCTGCCGTGTCGCCGCTTTCGAAAAATAAGCCCGACGAACCGGATTGGGTCGAGCGCTTTGAAATCTTCGCGGGCAAAATGGAGATCGCCAACGGCTTCAGCGAACTCAACGATCCTGAAGAGCAGCGCCGCCGCTTCGAGCACCAGATCAAGGAACGCGAGCGCGGCGACGACGAAGCCCACGAGATGGATGAAGATTACATCCGCGCTTTGTCTTACGGACTGCCACCTACCGGCGGACTCGGTCTGGGGATCGACCGTGTAACCATGCTTTTGACGGATTCCCACACCATTCGCGATGTAATCTTGTTCCCCTTGCTTCGACCGGAAAAACCGCAGGCCGACGGAGAGGCCGCCGAAGCACCATCAACAGGGGAGAAACCGAACGCAGGATAGCTTGCACGCGCCGAAAGCTATTTCTTCGTAGTCTTCTTAGCGCCACCGGTACTTTTCACACCAAAATTCGCGCTCAGATATTTCAACACCTGCTGCTGCTCCGCGGGATCGATCTCCAAGCCACGTTCCACCATTTTATCCAGGGTGCTGGCCCACCACTTTGCGTTCTGATGCTGCTTGGTAATCATCTTAAGATCATGGCATTGCGTGCATTTAGCTTCGACTTTGGCCTTTGCCGGGCCTGGAGGCAACTCCGCACCACTGCCCCACGCAAGCGGAACCGCCATCACCGTGAGGAAAAATACACTTGCAAAACGCCGCATCCCGATTCACCTGTTTTCGCAGGCCTGAAAGGCCGCTGAGAGTGTTTTTCAGAAATCCAAGACCATCTGCGCTGTTGCTACTACTGCGTAAAAAAGCAATGCGGCCCGGCCTGCACAGCCGAGCCGCAACATTTCCAGAATACCCAGCCACCCGTGAGAGGTCAAGAGCCCACCGCGCCGCTATAGAGCTTAGTGCCGCCTTTGCGTCTCCCGCAAAATCACGCCGAAGCTACGCCCCATCACGTTGATGCCCTGGATATCAATGCGACCTACCACACCCACCTTGGAGCCGTTCTGCGGCGTTCCAAAGCTTTGGCTGTACACCCAGAGAGTTCCGGTACCGTCGTCCAGTTTGAAAAAGCCAAACCCCAATGCACCCACGGACTCCACGACGCGGCCTCCAACCGTAATTTCCCTTCCCGTGTAACGACCCGGATCGCGATTGATGGCGGCAAGACTTTCATGTGGTGGACACGCTGTAAGTATGAACGTACTGGCGACCAGTGCCATCACAGCAACCGCAGACAAGCTTTTTTTCACAGTCATTTCCTCCGATGGTGTCTCACAGCAGGCTGTTTTCGCCCTGCATGTAAAGATGCCGGAAGGGCCTCCCGGGTTTTATCCCTACTTGTTCAGCACAATCATTCTTCAACATGCGTTCTTTCTGTCGCCTTCCGTGCCCTCTCTAACTCTTGGAGCCGCGAATTTTACGTACGATGAAGGTCACCAGCATGGCTCCCAGCACCGCAACTATGATGGTGTACAGGAAGCCTCCGGATGCCGCAAGTCCGATCTGCCGCGCGATGAAACCTCCCACGAACGCGCCCACAAGGCCCAGAATCATGTCGTGCAGGATTCCGTAGCCAGCTCCACTCATGATCTTTCCCGTCAAGAAGCCGGCAACGATGCCGACAATAGCCCACCACAGCAACTCCATAGCTCCTCCTTAGGTCGTGCGATTTTTGCTTCGCTATCATGTTGCATATATGGAACCCTACGAACGGTCGTTCCCGGCCAGCAAGGGGTAGACCACTCCAGCCACGGCAGCACCCAGAATCGGCGCCACCCAGAAGAGCCAGAGCTGGTTCAATGCCCAGCCACCCACAAAAATTGCAGGGCCTGTACTGCGCGCGGGATTCACGGAAGTATTCGTCACCGGAATGCTGATTAGATGAATCAACGTCAATCCCAAGCCAATGGCGATAGGCGCAAAACCCTGCGGCGCGCGCCGATCCGTTGCTCCCTGGATGATCATCAAGAACATAAACGTCAGTACAGCCTCGGCAACGAAGGCAGCCGTTAACGAATAGCCCCCTGGCGAATGTGATCCATACCCGTTTGAGGCGAATCCACCAGCCAGGTCAAACCCGACCTTCCCGCTCGCGATCACATAGAGAACACCTGCTCCTGCAATTCCGCCGAGCACTTGCGCCACGATATACGGAATGAGATCTCCCCAGGAAAAACGCCGCCCCACGGCAAGGCCCACAGAGACAGCAGGATTCAAGTGGCAGCCCGAAATGTGGCCAATGCCGTACGCCATGGTCAAAACGGTCAGACCGAAGGCCAACGCGACTCCCAGTAGTCCAATGCCAACGTTGGGAAAAGCCGCGGCCAACACCGCGCTTCCGCATCCACCAAATACTAGCCAGAACGTCCCTAGAAACTCCGCTCCCGCGCGCTTCGCGAGACCCATGTGTCTTCACCTCGAGAATTGAAATGAACCGAACGCCCCAACTGCAAGGCACCGGAATCATGCGCTTTGCAAAACTCCCTGTCAAGAAATGCCAACGCCTCGCGGCACAAATCAGCGCGTTTTCAACGCTGTTGCAACGACACTCGCGAAGTTTCATGTAAAATTGAATTGCTAGTAATTCCCTGAAAATCTTATTGAAATCCTCCGCGTCCGTCTTCGAGACGCGCCGGCCCAAGGAAAATTGTCATGGCCAAAATCGCAAAGACCGCAGACCGCAAGAAAGTAATGGATACATCCAAATCGACCGATTGCCCAAAGTGCGGCAAGCAGACGCGCATCGTCAAGCGCATGAAAGACCGCGAGCGCGGCGTTCCAGGAGGAATTTATATTTCCTGCTCCGCCTGCGAGTTTTTCGAAAAACTCTAGTGAAGAACGGGTGGGCTGTCTTCAAGACAACCCACCGCACACTCCATCCGAGTTCCCATTACATAACCCACTGCACCAGCCTGCAAGATGCAGCTTCCCTCGCCTGTGCGTATTCTGAGCGCCCATCGCCTCGTTCTGACTCGTACGTAGGAACTTGAAAAACGGATTGCTGTTCGATCCTCAAAATTTTTCGCAATCCGGTTGCCCGCCCCAGCCGTATCTCAATTGGCACCAAAATTTCAATTCTGAGAGGATTTTGCGGCAATGAAAAACAAATTTGCAGTAGTAGCAGTGTTGGCTCTGGCCGTCACTTCCGCTTTGGCCGGGATGAAGAATCCCATGGTTGGCGGCAACGAGATGTTTCCAACCAAGAACATTATCGAAAACGCGGTGAATTCCGCCGATCACACCACGCTGGTGGCTGCGGTCAAGGCTGCTGGATTGGTTGACACTCTGCAAGGAGCAGGACCTTTTACGGTATTTGCGCCGACCAATGAGGCGTTTGCGAAGCTGCCAGCCGGCACGGTTGACACACTGTTGAAACCGGAGAACAAAGACACCTTGACCAAAGTGCTCACTTATCACGTAGTCGCTGGAAAGTGGAGTGCCGAAGACCTCATGAAGAAGATCAAGGAAGGCAAAGGAACTACGGAACTGACAACCGTCGAAGGCGGCAAGCTGTGGGCTATGCTTCACGATGGCAAGCACATCATGTTAAAGGACGAAAAGGGCGGCACCGCGTTGGTGACGATTCCGAACGTGTTTCAATCGAACGGCGTGATCCACGTGATCGACACAGTCGTGATGCCTAACTAATCGTTGTTAGCTATCAGCTTTTCGGCTGTCGGCTTGCGGCCGGACCTTCCTAAGTGTCCGGCCTCTTTTTCTGCCTCCATTTGAGCTTCAGTGCAAACGGACTTTATGCGGCAGCAGGTACGTAAACCCGGCGAACACTTCCCATCTTGTAGACGTACCCGTAAGTCCACGATTGAAACCGCCATCGAGCACCAGGTTCTTGCGGGCGTTGTAGTTCAGCGCCCACAAATTACCGACCGCATTCCCTCGAAGAAAAGGCTGCGTAAAATGCCATATTTCCCCGGACAAGCCAAACTTCCCTGCGAGCGGGTGAGAAACCGAGAGTGTCTGACCAAACTGGGCGCGATGAGTCGCGGTATCGACCACTTCGTTGAACAAGAAATTCGTGTCGTAGTGAAAACCTTTTACGTCCGCGCTCGCCAGCAGGAGCACGGAGTTCCTGGCACTACCAATATCGAGGTCGGGTGTGTCTCCGCCATAGACTCGGCGGAAGTAACTCAATGCAATGGTCGGCCGTGCACCTTCTCCCTGATGGAGGACTCCTTGCACTCCCAAGGTGACGTCTCCCTTCCCATTCGACGATTGATTTCCCGCTCGGGAATGAGCAAACGGTCCATACCCGGCCAGCAATTCAATCCGGCGCGCCACGGAAAACTTCACAACTTCATTCAGACTGGACTGAGAAGAAACCTCAGGTGAATGCCAGGCACCCAAGACCCCAGTTTCAAATTGAAAGTAGCCTACCGGAGTAAGGGTCGCTGGCGTGGACACAGTAGGTCTACCTGGATTCGCAACGACTCCGTTGTCCTCGGATGACTGGTTGGAAGATGACTGACTCTGGGATGATCCGTCCGGAGTCTTCAGCGTGCCCGATAGTTGCTGCGCCACTGCAACAACGGACGAGGCGAGCAAGCATGACAGCAGCGGCACAGAAAAACACCAAATTATCCCACCTTTGACTCTGAAATCTCTCATTTCGCCCTGAGAAGAAGAACGGGCACACTGACACTGTGCTGAACCCAGCTCGCTGTCGTGCCAAGAAATATATCGGCAAGGAAACGGTGTCCATGTGTGCTCATGGCAACCAAGTCGCAACCCTTATGCCGAACCCATTTGATGATTTCGTTCACGGGCTCACCGTATGCCAGTTCGGCCTCTGTGGGAATACCCATGGCTTGAAGCTCCGAGCGAACTCTTTCCAAATATGCAGTGTCTTCGGTAATTTCCGGACTGACTGCGTCCGGGCCATAGGTTCTAGCAGCCCGCCCATCGGCCACATGAAGCAACACCAAACGGCTCCGAGCGAGCACCGCAAGTTGTTCGACATGCTCGATAATCGCCCGGTCCGTAGGCGTGCCGTCTAACGTTACGAGAATGGTGTCGTACATCGTTGCTCCGTTTCTATCGCTTCCGCACGTCATCCACCGACAATGACGTGCCACGCAGCTTTGAGCGAGTCCCGCAGACCAGAAATGTCCATCGCCGTAATCAAAACAGCACTGGTCCAACCGGCAATCAACAAAAACCAACCGTTCTTCCAAGCACCCATTCTTCTACGGGAACTCGTGAAGTGCAAAAGCGGAAACATGGCGAACGGAAGCTGCAAAGCCAGCACCACTTGACTGAGTGTGAGCAAATCGGTGACGCTGCTGTCGCCTCGTACCCCGATTACGATGACTGCCGGGAGGATGGCCAGTGTGCGGGTAATGAGGCGCCGCACCCACGGTTGCAGCCGCCAATGCATGAAACCTTCCATCACAACTTGCCCGGCGAGCGTGCCGGTGATGGTGCTGCTCTGGCCGCTCGCGAGGAGCGCAATCGCAAACAGTGTGCTCGCCGCAGCCGTACCCAACAACGGCGCCAGCGTCAAATAAGCGACCCGAATCCAATCGCTGTCAGCGTGGAAGTTGACCACGTCTCCACCCGCAACGATCACGCTTCCCTTCCCAAAAAACACGGTCGCCGCGAGTACCAAGATGGCCGCATTCACGAAGAAGGCAATGGTCAAGGCGACTATGGAGTCGATGGTGTTGAAGTGAATCGCCCGCCGTATGGACGATTCGTCCTTCTGCAGCTTGCGGCTCTGTACAAGGGCCGAGTGCAAGTACAGGTTGTGGGGCATCACGGTCGCCCCGATGATGCCGATAGCGACGTACAACATCCCGGATTGCCGAAAATGTGGGGTAACCAGTGCACGTCCCAATTCCAGAATGTTGGGCTGCGTCTGCGGGAGAACGAAAATCTCGATGAAGTAGCAAACACCGATGGTCGCGATCAGCAGAAGCACGATCGCCTCAATCGTGCGCATGCCAAACCGTTGCAAGGCTAAGAGGAGCAGTACATCCAAGCCTGTGATGATGACTGCCCAGAGCAGCGGGATATGGAACATCAAATTGAGGGCAACGGCGCTGCCTAACACTTCCGCTAAGTCACAGGCGCCAATGGCCACTTCGCACATCAACCAATTGGGCCAACGAGTCCACTTGGGATACCAGTCGCGGCAGCATTGGGCGAGATCTTTTCCTGTGACCACACCCAGGCGTGCAGCAATGATCTGCATGAAGATGGCCATGAGACTGGCCATCCCGACCACCCACAACAGCCCGTACTTGAACTGAGCTCCGCCTTGCAGATCCGTGCCCCAATTGCCCGGGTCCATGTAACCGACGCTGATGAGAATGGCCGGACCGACGAAGGCGCGCCAGTGCTCCCAGAAGCCCGCCTCATGGTGCGGCACGCTGACGGAACTGTGCAGCCCCTCCAAAGACAGGTGGCTGCCAGGTGGAACCCTTGTCTCCATCCCTTCCCCTTTTTTCAATTAGCTTAGATAGAGTACCACGAGTTAACTATAGCTAACTAACGTTTTCGGGATGGCTTGAAAGGAGCTGGAATTGCGGGAACAGAGGAAGGAGGGGATACCCAGATTTTCTGTGCCGCGGGACGGCCTAAAACAATGGCGCCGCTGGGGGTGTCGATCGAAAGAGTTTGGTCGTAGTTACGCTCGCGCAAATAGAGCTCGCTTCCCGGCCGGATGCCGCGTTTCTCCAGCAATTCCCCGAGCTTGGAATCCCGCTCATACACGCTAGCAACCTTGTAGCTCTGACCTTGTTCCACTTCGGACAAAAGCTTGTATCCACGCTTGCTCTTCTGTGCGGGACTATCGAATGTCGGGAAATTGCCGTGCGGACAAGCTCCACTTCGTCCAAGTTTCTTGACCAGCAACGATTCGAAATCCGCGGAGACAGCGTGCTCTAACCTCTCGGCTTCATCGTGGGTGCGGTACCAAGGCATGCCGAAAATCTCATTCAGCATGCGTTCGATGAGGTGATGCCGAACCGCGAGACTCTTTGCGATCTTGCGTCCAGCGTCGGTCAGCCGCACCCGTCCGTCCTTGTGTACTTCGACCAGGCCATCACGCTTTAACCGGCGTAAAGCCATAGTGACCGCGGGCGGCGAAACCTTGAGCCAGTTTGCCAGCGTAGCGGAAATAACAGTTTCGCCTTCGCTCTCCGCTTCGAAAATCGCTTTAAGGTAATCTTCTTTGGAAACAGTGATCATCGCGAGGACGTGATTATAGCTGGCGGGGGCCTATCGAGAGAATGCCGATACCCACAGTCCCAGCGAACCCGAAGCATTAGCCGGGCCCGTTCACACCACTGAGAAAGCCGCCAAGATGCCCGGTTAGCGCCACGACAGCAACTCCGAGGAGTTCGAGGGGCATACGGTAGCCTGGTGGCACATTCCCACGTCGCCGAGCGCGAGAATGTGCCCACCACGCCAGCCATATCAGCGCAGCTGACAGGCATGCCAAAATCAGGTGTTGCAGCAGGATGCCCTTGAGCCTCTGCCCTTCGAGCTGCCATTGCCAGGCGAGGAGGCCCGTTGCGAGAACCGGCACTGTGGAAACCGCCGCTGCTAGCAGATTGAAGTAAGCCGCATCCGCCAAGCCGGTTCGCTTTGTCCACTGCGCGGCGAAGTCGAATGCCACGCCAGCAATAAATAGTGCGATCGGGAAATGGATCAGCACAACGTGTTGCGCGTGCTTCGCCAAAAGCGCCGTCTTGAGATCAAAAGGATGCAAAGTCTCTCCCATTGTACCGTTGCCAAATACTGGACCGGCCTTATTGCACGACGACCTTACCGGTCATCTTTGGGTGAATCGAGCAGAAGTAGGCGTACGTTCCTGTCTTAGCAAACGTGTAAGAAAATTTTTCATCCGTATCCAACACTTTGGATTTGAAAACGCCGTCCGTGCTCACAACCGTGTGTGGAATGTCATCACGGTTGGTCCACGTCAGAGTCGTTCCGACGGCTATCGTGAGCGTCGCCGGCCCAAAACTGAAATTGTCGATTTTCACTTCCGCAGTTGCTGCGGGAGGTTGCTCAGCATTCGCTGAGATGCTTGACGACGCCGCTAGCAGCATAATCGTAATCACCATCGGCGCAAGTACCCCTGCAACCCACACACTTTTCCTCATCATCTTGAATCCCCTTTTTTCTCGATTCGTCAGAATTTGATTGTTGAGCTTGGAATCGGTTTATCCAAGCGTCGAGTCGACTGCGGCCAGCGTGTGCTTTCCCTGTACGTAGCTCACGTCGGTAATTCCCAGCACACTCTTCAACTGTTCGGCTGGCACTTTCATCGGTCCCGGCGAAGGCGCCTTGCCCGGCTCTGGCTGCGGGAAGGCTGTTGACCTCGCAGTATGAAAGGTCACGCTTCCTTCGACCTTCTGCATGATTTGATGAATGTGCCCGTTCAAGACCGTGACCGAGCCGAACTTCTTGAGGTAGGCCAACGCTTGTGCGCTGTCTTCCGTGCCCCAGCCCCATTCCGGATACACCGACCACAACGGAATGTGCGCGAACACCACAATCGGCGTGCTGTGCTTCAGATGCTTGACATCATCTTCCATCCATTCGAGCTGCTCGTGGCCCAGTGTGCCGAGTCCACCGGCTTTCAAGTTCACCACGTTCACCAGCCCGATAAAATGCACACCTTTCTTGTCAAAGCTATGCCATCCAGCGCCTTTGGCATTCTTACCATAGCGTTCGAGGCACGATTTCCCATCGTCATTCAGCATGTCGTGCTCGCCCGGCACATAGAACACATCCTTTGCGTTCACGCCTTTCAAAATCTGATCGACGTTGTCAAACTCTTCCGGTTTCGAGAGATGGGTGATGTCGCCGGTATGCAACAGGAAATCCGGTTGTGTGGCTAGTCCATTGATCTGGTCGATTGCCGTCTTTAAGGTCCCGATCACATCCGGATTCGCTGGCTTGTTGAATCCCATGTGGCTGTCGCTGATCTGAACAAAACTGAAATCCCCTTTGGATGCGCTTTGGCCCTTGTTTTTAGCAAATGCCTGTGACACCGGAACACCGCCACTCATGGTCCAGACCAGGCCGGTACCCGCCCATGCCATGCATTTGAGAAACCCTCGACGATCGATACCATCGTCATCGACGTTCTGCAATTTCTGATCGATAGAATCTTCCTTCCTGTCCGCCATTTGCCCTCCTAAAGTTAGCTGCTCGAAGGACATAACTGTGGACAGAGGGTTTTATTCCCTGGCATGCGGGAAAATATTGAGGAAATATTGTGAAAAGCAAAAGGGGCTGCAGACGCAGCCCCTTTTGTGTCAGATGCAAAGACCTTACGGTTCAAGACCGGGCAGTTCATCAGTCTGCTCGACGACCACCGATTTCAGGGCACGAGGATTGATTCCTAGAGCTTTCAAAATCGTCGGCGCAACTTGCGAAGTCGCCACCGGAGTTTTGATCTGGCCGCCATGCAGCGCGGGACTGGAGACGATGAGACCGACGTTGGTGTCCCCGAAGCTGAACCCGCCGTGCTCGGCGTTCTTCTTTTTCGAGGTTGTGTAAATGGTGCCGTACTGCGGCTGCACAATGATGTCGGGCGTGCGGCTGTCAGTTGCTGGGTTGTTGAACTTGAGCTTGAGTTCGTTTCCCGCCATCACCTCATCGATGAAGAGTGCGCTAGCGTTGGTGTTCAGGTAAGCGGCAACTTTTGCCGTCATACGCTGATCCTGCAGCCAGATGAGCGCGACGTCGTCGTCGACCACGAACCCGCACGCACCCGTAGCGCAGTTGGCCGCATTGACGATGGCAATGGCCGCGGGATTCGTGCCGCCGTCCGGCAGAGCCGCAACCAGATCCCCAAAGTGCCCTGGCTTGTTGACCTTCCGGGGATTGATGGGCGACTGTCCGTGCTTGGCAGTGACGATGAACAAGGTGGAATCGAAGAGATTCTGATCTTTCAGCGCCTGGATCATGCTGGCCAGCGCCGCGTCCGTTTGTTGCAGTCCATAAGCGAGCACAGCGCTCGGGGTGCCCGCACCATCTGTATAACCGCCGGCCTGGCCGGTAAACGTTACGTCGTCCACGCAGCTACCGTCGGAATTGTCATTGGCTAGTTTCTGTCCCACGCTCACTGCCTGGAAGTTCATGCCAAAGACCGCCGGGACGCCGGGGCCGGGCGTTCCATCGTGCTTGAGGCCATGGATCTCGTTGAGGATGGCTTGCACCTTTTTCTGATCGTTCTCCACCGTACAAACCACACTGACCGTATTATCGAGTCCGCCAACGTTGGTGATTTCCGGGGTGTAGAGATCATCGACGCCCGTTCCCGAGGGACCATTTACCAGATCGTACGCAGGATGCTTGTCCGCCCAAGCGGTGCTCCCACCTGCGGCCTTCACCGCTTCGAAAATCGTGTTTGTGCGAACCGCGCTGTGAGGGAAAACCGGCACACAGTTCCCGTGGGCGTCCCGCCCGCGTGGCAGCTTGGTGGGGTCAATCACGTCCAGCGAGACATTCGACGAGTTATACAGGTCGATGCTCTCATCAAAGACGATGGTATTTCCCGGAGTTCCGGCGCAGGTCGTGTTGGCGGGATCAAACAAGGTGCGATCGTAACTAACGTCGTAGAACAGCCCGTGGCTGATAGGAGAGCCGCCGGTGACCAGGGCGAGAAGGCCAGGAAAGGAATCTGTGTGTACGGGCGTGCGGGCGTTGGTATAGGTAAGGCCACGATGAGCCAATTCTGCCAGAGCGGAGTTGGGGTTGCTGCTGACGTAGTTGGCCACGTCAAGGGCGTGCAGACCGTCTACGCTGATCAGCAGGACATGGCTAATCTTGGCAGCTTTGGCGGTTTTCTTTGCTTCTGCGACGGTGAAAATCGAGCTCAACAACAAGAGCGACAACGAGAACACAAGCGCGATGCTTCTTTTGTTCACAGCAGTTTCCCTCCAGAGGAAATTTTCGGCAACGATTGAGTAGAGACTCCGCTTGTTACCGCTCTGTGAAGAAGAAATGAATTTCTTGTTAACGCGAATTGCAGCGGCGTTGTTTTGTGATTTTGTCGCGGGGACGGCCGGGAAAAGTCCCGCAAAGCTCAACGCTTCAGCATGGGTCGGTAGGGATAGTCCACGGCGAAAGGCTTGCCGCTATTTTCTCCCTCGATTCGTGCAGTCATCGATCCGTCAGCGTTTTTCCGGTAAATGATGTGCTTCAAATGATCCGCATGCCCAGGATTTTCGAAAACCGCTTCCTGCCCTGGGTTGCGCGCCAGTTTGAAGTCAACACCGGGCCGGCCTCCAGGCTGAGCGACATAGTAGATGCCGTCCGGCCTCGCTTCGATCCTCATAAACTCGAAAGAGACTGTTTTTCCACCGGCAAGCGTACGGCTTACCCCGAGCATGAGTTTGTCCGCGGGGTGAGTCCAATGCTCCTCCGAATACTCGTTTCCGGGGGCGGTCTCCCAATCGCCAGCGATCCAGGAGAGCGGAGCCAGGGCATCCTCCTGCTGTGGGAGAAAAGTCGCATCGCCTCTCTGGGATGAATTGACTGTGAACAATAACACTGCACTTGCTAAGAGAAAAGAACCACCGAATCGTTGAAATACGAGCATCGCTCCCCCAGTCCTAAAGCGCGAAAAAGTGAATTTTACCCCTTGGACTGTCTGACAATAGTTCGGCGTCAATCCCAAGTATTGGAAAAATGCGACATGCGATGTGCTCGCATAAATTGGGACGTCAGGGATCCCTCCAGCAAAGGCAAGGACGCGGGAGTTTCGCCAGCAAACTCTTGGAAGTCGCGAATCAAATGCGACTGATCATAGTATCCGCACTCAGATGCAACCCCGGCCCATTCCTGTCCCGTGCTTTTCTCCAGGGCTCGAAATACCTTTTGAAAGCGGAGAATCCTGCAAAAACGTTTGGGACCTATCCCGACTTCCTGGCTGAATTTTCTCTCGAACTGTCTTCTGCTGGTTCCAGTGGCCTCACAGAGAGCAGTCACAGAAACTACGCCATGCTTCTTCAAGGCCAAACGGGCCGCCGCTTCCACCCCAACGTCAACGTTAGGTGCGCCACGCAGACGACCAAGCAGGATTTTTTCCAGCGCAGAGATCCTTTGTTGGGTGGATGGCAATTCGCCAAGCCGGCCCTCCAATATTTGGCCAAATCTGCACAAGATTTGATCCAGAGGGAGAATTCGGCCCGCCAGTTCCCCAAGTGGCATACCCATGAAGGGACGCGCACCCCAGGGATGGAAGCGAATTCCAATCAGGAAGGTTCGTCCGGACGGTGCAATCAGCACAGGCTCGGTCATCTGCCCAACGACGAAGAACTGCGGCTGAAGCTCCCATTGATTGTTCCGCATCCGTTGAAATGGCTGCTCGAGATTCAAGACCAGTTCCATGCACCCGTCGGGCAGAATACGCTCTGCCACCGGCACACCAGGTAGATCTGCACCCGAAAGAATCCAGAAGCACTCAACGTAGCGTGCCAGCGATGGGCTCGGAGCAATTTCCCGATATTCCATGGAAAGAAGAATACCTTAGGCAGCCTTCCGCTTGTAGGCGAAACTCGGCGCACCCGCCCCTCGGACTGGAGCGCTGCAACCGCCGGTTGCCCCACTCAAGCCCTCCTTATGCTTGTGTGGGGCAGTTCGATTGTTGGGAAATCCGGACAGACGGGATTTCCCAATTCATAGCAATTTGAATCTGTTGAAGCGCCTTTCCGTCGGCGTTACTATAGCGTTATGGGTGTGACGCCACCGACTCCTGCCGCCGGAGGGCAGGGCGAGACCTTCACAGCGAGCCGCTGGACGAAGGGCAACTTTTTTTTCCCCACAAAGCTCGTTGTCAGCTCACTGCGAGTCAGCCGCGTGAAGTCGCGCCTGTTCGGCAGCAACGAAGAGAGCATCGCCATCTCGAAGGTCGCGTCCGTGCACATCTCCACCGGCATGGTCTGGTCCGAGATTCGCATCGAGTCCACGGGTGGCACCGATCCTATCACCAGTCACGGACATCGCAAAGCGGACGCGCAACGCATCCGCGATCTGATCGAATCCCATCAGGCAGCCTTCCGCGCGTAGGCGAAAACTCGGCCACCCGCCCTTAGACTGGGAGCGCTGCAACCGCGGCTGCTTGCGACTCGGCAGCGCTCCCATATGTTTTAGCGCACGAGGTTGCCTGGGTGCTGATTGACTCAAGTTCTTGACTGCTTAGCCCTTAACCTTCTTTTGCAACTCCTCAACCTGATTGGCAAGCTGACTCACTTGCTTGGTCAGTCCCGCCAAAGCCTGGATGACTTGTTGCAACATGGGATCGGGCACCGGGATATTACCCGGCTCGAATACTGGCTCTCTCTCCAGCTTCTCGTTCTTTTGGTCCTTGAACTCGATTTTCTCGAATCTCTCGTACTTCTCTACCTTCTCAGGCTTTTCGAACTTCTCATGCTTCTCGTGCTTCTCAAACTTCTCGAATTTCTCAGGCTTTTCCGGCTTCTCGATCTTTTCGATCTTAATGTCCTTGAGCCAGTCCTTGGCAACCTCGGGAAAATCCTTGTCGAAGAAGTCCTTCAAAGATGTTTTATTCCCATCGAAGATCTCACTCTTGCTGCCTAAGAAGCCCAGGATGGCTCCCAGCTCTCGCACGCGCAACTCGTTGAGCGGCGTGTCGAGGCTGATCTTCACTTCTGGACGGTCTTCCTTCGAGACGAAAGGTTGTTTTGCTTTCGGGTCCGGTCTATCCATACGGCTACCTCCAAGTTTTTTTATCTGAGATTAGATTTCCCCGGCGTTCGTGCGCGCCAGGCCGGGTTTCGGTGATGGGGATGTCATTTCATGCCATAGGAATTCCTTCCGTTCGCGGTAGGGTCTTGGTCGAGCCTTGATGGAGCAAGTCAGCCAGCGCCATGCTGATCGGTTGGCGGGCATGTCTTTCGTAGTACAAAAAGCCTGGAGATGGATTCACTTCGAAGCAGAAGTACTGGCCGTCGGGAGTTTCCTTGAGGTCAATCCCAGTCAACAAAAGATCTAGTTTCCGGGCCAGCCCAAGGCACGACTCTGCTATCTTCGGCTGCAATTGAATGGGCTCCATTCTTACCTCGTGTCCTTCGCGGCCCGCATAGCGATAGTCGACCGCTTCCGAATAGACACGGGTGGCAAACACCTGATCGCCCACGGTATGCACCCGCACATTCTCCCCCGGTATGAAGGCCTGGAACTGCGCCGGACCGTGAGATAGCAAAGGCAACCGCGACAGCTGCTCAGGTCCTAAGCGCCGGACGATGGAACGAATGCCGCTCAGCGATTTATAGATCACCTCGCCGTTACATTCGTCGTAGAAACGGCGCGCGGCATGTGGGTCATTCGTAACCAGCGTCGGTGGCGTCAGCAAGCCACATTGGCGCACAAGCAACGCCTGATACGCCTTGCTATTGTTGGACATGCCCCCGCCGAGACGGTTGACCACCGCGCAGGGCAAGTCTTCCAGCAGAGCCATGAGGCCAGAGTCGTATTCGTAATACATCGCCGGCACAGCCTGTGGCGCGATGTCCGGCGGTGGCTGCCGGCCTTCCGCTCCCAGGTAGCGGACATACACACCCGTCAGCTCGCTCAGATCGAGTTTCCAATCGGAGCCGGCGATGTAGCCGCTCGGACCCGACCCTTGCCAATGCCACTTCACCTGGAATCCAGACGGATACGTTCCAAAATCCAGCAACCGGTACGGATACCCGCAGTCCGCCAAGCGGGCACAGACCAATTCCGTTACCTTATCCGCCAATCCGCCGCAGACGAGAATCACACAAGGCTCCTTTGCGGTATTTGCGAGACGCATTCTCGTCGCTCGCCCCCCTCGCTCGTGAGCAGGCGAACAATTTCCTCGACCATCTCCTGCTGGGATGCAGGACTGAAGTGTTCCAATCGTGGATGCGGCTCAACTACGACCACACACATTCCCTCAGGCGTAGGCGCCAACGCCAGCTCCACAAAGTTGAGGCCGGCCGCCGTGGCGAAGCGCAGCAAGGACGGCTCCAGTCGTAGCGCATCCGGGCAGGGCTCCCCCTCCCAGATCACATGCTCACCTACCACACAGAACAGCTGTGTTTTTCCGTGGGGAACCGCCAGACAAACCGGGCTCACCCGCTGCAACGCAGCTAGGCCCGCCCATTCTTCCTCGCGAGTTACGAGGTAACGAACTTCGCCCGAGATCGGTGCGTAAACCGTACCCGCCACTCCTTCCGCGCCCACCGCTCGACCGAACCCCCGGGCCTCGTGCTCGACATTGGTCACCACCGTTTCCGGCATCGAAAGCCCACAACGATGCAACAGCGGCTGCCACGACAAGAGGGGACACTGCGGCCGATACCAGGTTGCAGAGGGATAGCGGTTGACGACCGGACACGGCAAGCTCCATAACCACGCCAGCAGCGCCGCTTGCGTCTCGGCTTGCATATATGCCAGGTCCGCGGGCTCCCAATCGAGAGGATCCATCCACCCTGAGCTGCGCACCAACACACCCGCGATGCCATCGTCAGCCACGGGCGGCTCTTCCTCCCAACCAAGCTGGCTGACGGACTCCTCGTTATTGAGCCTCCATGCAAAGCGCCACGGATGCACAAGTGGGTTGGTGACAATACGGCTGGGGAAGTTGCGTGCCTCTAGTTCGTTGCGAACGCGCAGGCAGCAAGGATCTTGAGGGTCGCCCAACAGTAGGTGCACAGTCACATCTCCCTGCAAGTATTGAACGGGTCTCTCTGCTTTGACATCTCTATTCCTCTGACGGAACAAGAGACGCCCATTACTCGAGACTCATCATTGCGTTGTTGCACGCCAGGAATGAAGCACCCTGAGCGCGATAGCGCGGATCACTTACGTCTCTAAGCCACGCATGCTGTTAACGAGAAAATCCGCCACGAAAAGTCAACGGCCAGGAGGGAAGACCAACAAAGTAGTTTGATATGGAAAATAAGTCAACAAGAATCAGAACAAACTTGGAGACAGGCGAAGTGTAGGTAAATTCAGATTCCGGAATACTTCTAAGGTAACTTACCTATACCATCTCCGCTCGAATTCCTCGCGCTGCTGCTGCTGGATCGCTCGCTCCCGTGATCGGCCTTCCTACCACGATATGCGACGCTCCGGCTGCGAGCGCTTCGGCGGGAGTTACCACTCGGGCCTGGTCTCCGGCTGGGCTGCCGGTTGGACGCACGCCCGGGGTCACGAGCAAGAAATTTTTCCCGAACTCGCTCCGTAGTCGATGGGCCTCGTGGGCCGACGCTACAATGCCTTGGCACCCGTCCGTCAGCGCGATGGCCGCCAGACGCATCACTTGGTCCAGCACGTGCCCGCGAACCCCAGTCTTTTCTAGATCGTCATCACTCATGCTGGTCAGCACCGTGACCGCCAGCACCGCCAGTCCCGGACGGGCCCTCGCCGCCTCCACCGCCGCGCGCAGCATCTTGCCACCACCCGAGGCATGCACCGTCAGCATGTCCACACCCAGCTTGGCGGCTTCGCCCACCGCCCCAGCGACCGTATTCGGGATATCGTGGTATTTAAGGTCGAGAAAGACCTTCTTGCCGGCGGCGGTCAGGTCGCGGACGGCCTGCGGGCCTTCGGCTGTGAAGAGCTGCTTCCCTACTTTGTAAAAGACAGCGGATTCCCCCACTGCGGAGACGATCCGGCGTGTCTCCGCCGCGGAGGGGACATCCAAGGCAATGATTAGACGCTCGCGCGGGTCCATTGCCTTGGAGTGTACTGAGTTTGTGGGTGTAGACGCTACTGCCGTAGCATCGCTTCGGTTTGCGGGATTGGGCGCCGAGCTGTTTGGAGGCTGCGGGCTAGAATCTGACGCTCCAGAGCCCGGCTGATGGAAGCGTTCCGGATGGCCGCTTGTTGCGCCGCGCTCCGCCGTTCGGGAGCCAGATCCAGTCTTACGCGCTGGATCCCTGTGCCGCTCATCCCAAGAATCTGGGCAGCGCCGTAGGAAACATCAATGATCCGTCCATCCACCACCGGTCCCCGGTCGTTGACGCGCAGGATCACGGCACGGCCGTTGCACAGGTTGGTCACCCGAATTCGGGTGCCCAAAGGAAGCGAAGGGTGGGCGGCGGTCAGGTCGTACATATCGTAGGGCTCACCGCTGGCGGTAGTGCGGCCCTGAAAGTAGTCTCCGTACCACGACGCGGTACCCACCTGATAGGGGCGGGCGCGGTGGGCTCCCACTCGTTCAGACATGCCTGCTCTCGCGGCCAGGGCCTGGTTTTGTTGTAGTTCCAAGTTCCCTTTCGTAATGGTGGCTTCCGATGGTTCGGGCCTGTGCGTGGCTGCCAGGCTGGCTAACGACAGCAACAACGCCAGTCCGTAAGCTGTAGGTCTTCGCATGCACTCACCTCATTTTCAAAGTCAGCGGTCGATTCGACGACTGTCCATCACTGGGTATTCGTCAATGGTAGAGGCCCGAATTGACGTAAGTCAAGTGACTCTGTGGATTATTTTTCAATCATCCATGTCATGTTACTTAATGTTTTACTTTATATATATTTGTATATGTAATTGTATTAATAGATAATTATTTCACTTACTACGTATGAGTAAAACTTGCCGATATGCTTGCATCTCTATGTTTCTAAACGACTTGACTCCAAGTTACAGTAACAAGAGTGAAATCAGCAACTTACCCGGGAGTTTCCGCCGCAAATGGTTACCATCGAGTGCGATCGGTAACCAGTGCGAGCTCCTGCCGACCCTTCGAACCCCCATCCCTGTAAGGGACTTGCCGCCAGAGATATTTCAGATACAGTCGGAATGTATGTCTCCAACGCCCCCGGTCGTGCTTACGATTGCCGGCTTTGACCCCTCTTCGGGGGCTGGCGTTACGGCGGACATCAAAACCATTGCCGCCCATGGCTGCTATGGGGTCGCCTGCATTACGGCCTTGACCGTGCAGTCCACCAGCGGGGTTCGCCGAACTGAACCTGTCTCGCCAGCACTGGTCCTGGAAACTCTCGAAGAGCTGGCACGCGATATCCCCATTGCTGCCGTTCACATAGGTATGCTGGGCGACCGCGCGGTGGCTTCCGCCGTGGTCGGCTTCCTGGCCAGCCACAACCTTCCGAATATCGTGCTTGATCCGGTGTTGCGGTCATCCTCCGGCACCACCCTACTGGAACCCAAGGGAGCCGCAATTCTGGTGGAACGGCTTCTCCCCATAGCGACTGTGATTACCCCCAACATCGACGAAGCCGCTCACTTAACGGGGCTGCCGGTCTCAAACCCAGACCAGATGCGTGCCGCGGCGGAGCACCTTCACCGTATGGGAGCCGCGAATGTAGTGGTTACAGGCGGTCATCTGGAGCGTGCTATCGACGTACTGGGCTTCACTACGCCCGCAGGGCAGTTTGAGTTCGAAGTCTTCCAATCGCCGCGGTTGCAAACAACTTCCACCCACGGTACTGGCTGCGCCTTTGCCACCGCCCTCGCCTGTCATGTCGCACTGGGACGCTGCCTGCCGGAAGCGGTTCTCCTCACCAAGGCTTATGTTGCCGCTGCGATCGCCAACGCTCATCCTCTCGGAAAAGGAAACGGGCCCGTGCACCATCTTTACCGGATGAGTGAGCCTTCGCGGCAGAGGGCGCGAGCCGCAGACTCGGGTGGGAGCGGAGAGCATGGGTAGCATCCAATAAAAGGTGGATACAGAAGTTGCCAGGAGGAGCGGGATGAAATGGCTATGGTTAGTCGGCGGCGGTCTTATTCTGCTGGTAGCGCTGGTGGCCGTCGTGGGGGCGATGCTTCCGCAGACCCATCAGGCTTCGCGCAAGGCGCGTTTCCGTGTCTCGCCTGAGGTCTTTTGTATGCAGTCCTTGCGGGTCCTCCGGACTGGCGTAAGGAGGTTAAGAGCTTCGCGATTCTTCCAGAACAGGACGGACGGAAACGGTGGTGGGAACAGAACAACTACGGCAAGAAAATAACTTTCGAACTGGTGGAGGCCAAGCCTCCCGAGCACCTGGCGGTACGGATCGCGGATCAGGGTCTTCCCTACGGCGGAACTTGGACGTTTGTCATCACTCCGGTGGCTGGCGGGGGTTCGGAGTTGTATATCCGGGAAGATGGTGAAATCTACAACCTAATTTTCCGCTTCATGGCGCGATTTATTTTGGGCTATACGGCCAGCATTGAGAGCCATCTGCGAGGACTGGGCGCGAAATTCGGAGAACCAATAACAATTGAGAGGTGATCAATGGGGCGGGAGATTGCACATTCGCTTCGTTACCAACGATGAACGTTTCCGGGGAAGGCGTATGCGCGGTGAACGGACCCGGCCGGTGCCAGCTACCGCGTAGATGGACGTTTGAGCAGAATCCCGGCGACAAAAGACGCCACCGATGCCACCAACCATTCAATCCGCCAAGCCTGGACGACTTGCCAATCCAGGACGGTCTGGGGATTGGAGAACAGGCCAGCTAGCACCGCAGCGGCGGCGCACGCCAGCCCCAGGAAAAATGCGACCAGCGGACCCAGGCTGAGGCCGAACATCACTTGCAGGTTACTGATTTCAAAGCGGCCGAGCCAGCCGGAGGAGAACGCCATACCACGGGTTTCGCCGCAGGCATGGCAATAAGCCGCGCCCGGGACAAATTCAGCGCCACATGCGGAGCAAGCCGTCGCGAATTCAGCGGGGGAGGGCTGAAGCCGGGCGGATTCGGCGGGGGAGTGCCAGAATTCTTGCGTCACACTTCGAACTACATCGGGCATAGAGAGAAACCAGTTATGTTAGTAGGCAATAAAGCACGCCATCAGCCAAAACGCTCAAACCCTTAAGTCTATCTGTGAATAGCACTTACAGCCGTAGGTGGGGAGGGCGCCAAGTCATAGCGAGGCAAGTTTTACTGTCGGCCTGTATTTTCGCCTCTGTGAAACCTGACATTACGATTTTCCCCAGACGCTGAATTTCAGGGAATAGCCAGTCAGGTTCCCGGCGAAGTGGCCGAGTACGTCGGCCGCAGCTCCCTGCAAAATCCAAATGCCCCAGCAGTTCCCTGCTGGGGCGTTTGCGGTTTTGCGTTCTTACGAACAGCGGAGCCGTGTCTTTGGGTCTTCATCTAGTGCTCGTAGGCACCGATATCGATATTCGCACCCTGAACGCGTGCGTTGCCGGCAAAGTCCAGGGTACCGATGATCGTCGAGCCTAGATTGATTCCCGAATTCACGGCTGGCGATGCGGCCGCCACGTGCAGGTCGGGAGTCGTGAGGTTGAGGTATTGGGGATTACTGAACGGTGAGTGCGCGTCTTTACCGGAAGCTGACTGGTAGGCCGAATATCCGGTATAGGCGGTTGCGTTCCAGGTCCAGGAGCTATTGGTTGCTCCACCAGCGGAGAAGTACAAGTTGTAGTCGGCATCCACGGGATTGGCCGAGGAGTTTGTGTAGCTGTAAATGAAGAGGTTTTGCGCACCCGCGTAGACGATGTTGTTTTTGAACACGTTGTTGGTGGCATAGTACTGAATCTGGAACTCGCCTTCGCCGGTGTTCTTAGTGTCGTTGTTGTAGAACGAATTGTTCACGAAGTTGCAGTGATCGGTGCCTCCGCGCTTCGAATCATAACCGCCGATAGTGAGGCCGGATGCGTTGTTGTTGTAGACGAGGTTGCTGCGCACGGTCACGTAGCTGCTGGTCTTGCCGGGCCACTCGCTAGCTACTTCCATAGCGAAGTCGGTGTTGCGGATCACATTGCGTTCGATGGTAACTCGGGTACAGCCGTCACAATAAATCCCATCGGCAGCGTAAGAAGCGCCGTAGGCGGGATTGCCATAGGACGTGATGTTGTAGATGGTGTTGCCACTGATGACACCATCCCGGGCCTGATCCGTGGCGGTGTTGGATGAGACCTTCTCGAAACCGATGGCATCGATAGCGATATTGTTGTTGTCGTGGATGACATTATTGGTGATGGTCCAGTACTGTACGTTGCCATCCACGGTGAGGGATTCACTGCAGCCCAGCGTTAGGTGGTCGAGCTGGTTGCTGTCGATGATGAGATTGTTGATCGCGGTCGTTGCGTTGGTTCCATAGGCGGCCAGTCCGAGCGCATTGGCATTGCAGCCGGAGGCGCTGTTCTTGATGTCGTGGATATGGTTGTTCAGGATTTGGATATAGCTGTCGGCTCCGGTAATCCAGATACCGACGGGAACATTGGCGGTGCTGGAGGTCGAGTAATTGCGGATCTCAAGTCCAACGATTTTGATGTAGTCGTGATTGGCGATGTTAATGAGACCGGTTTCGCCGCTGACGCTCAAACCGGTGCCGTCCACGATGGCGGTCTCGCCGGAATAGCTTTGGAAGGTGATATAGCCTCCCGTGGCTGAGCCGGACACGTTGATGGTGACGGACTCGATATAGATCCCACCGCGAATGTAGATAGTGTCGCCCGCAAGCGCAACATTGGCGGCGTGTTGAATGGTTCGCCACGGTGAACTGATGGTGCCGGAATTGGCATCGTTGCCGGTAGTGGAAACGTAGAACGCCAACGTGTTATTTGGCGCGGTCACGGTGACAGTGGCTGAGGCCGATTTCGTGGTATCGGCCTGGGAAACGGCGGTGACGGTCACAGTCGCTGGGCTGGGGACAGCAGATGGAGCGGCGTAGAGGCCGTTAGCCGTGATCGTACCAACCGTGGAATTGCCGCCAACTGCGCCATTCACTTTCCAGGTGACAGCAGTGTTGGTGGAACCTGTGACGGTAGCGGTGAACTGTTGCGTAAAGGTGGTTTGCACCGACGCGGAGGTCGGAGAGACGGAAACGGTGACCGCAGCGGCAGCAGTCACTGTGACGGTGGCCGAAGCGGACTTTGTGATGTCGGCTTGGGAGATTGCGGTTACGGTTACCGTAGCCGGGCTTGGCACTGCGGCAGGAGCGGTGTAGAGACCAGAAGTCGAGATGGTACCAACCGTGGAGTTCCCGCCAGCAACATTGTTGACTTGCCAGGTTACAGCGGTGTTGCTTGATCCCGTGACCGTGGCGGTGAACTGCTGCGTAGCCGCTGTCTGGACGGAGGCGGAAGTAGGGGAGACGGAAACGCTGACCGCCGCCGGGGCAATCACGGTCACCGTTGCGGACGCCGACTTCGTAGTATCCGCCTGAGAAATTGCCTTAACGGTTACTGCGGCCGGGCTTGGTACTGCGGCGGGAGCAGTGTAGAGACCCGAAGTCGAGATTGTGCCCACCGTGGAATTCCCACCAGCCACACCATTCACTTGCCAATTTACGGCCGTATTGGAGGAACCCGTAACCGTGGCTGTGAACTGTCGCGTGGCACCGGTTTGTACGGAGGCGGAAGTGGGGGAAATGGATACGGAAACGGTTTGCGCTCCACTGGTGACAACGACGGCCTCATAGTCAATATCGCAATTGTCGGCGTGGTTGTTGGAGACGAGTTGCATACGCATTTGGCCATCGCTGGCGCGAACGTAGTTGGCGAGTGTGCCGCTGGCGTTGAAAGTCAGAATGGTCCAGGCACCCCAACTAGGGGCGCCGGAGTTCGTCCCGACTGTCACATAAGAGGCTGTGCTCCAGTTGTAGAGCTGCCAAGTCCAGGTCTGGGTTACAGCATCGGGGCCCTGATAATTGACCTTCACCTGGATAGCGGTGACGGAGCTGGGTGCGATGGTCGTAGGCAGGGTGAACACCTGATAACCGGCATAGTTGGCGCTGGCGGTAGTTTGGAATTCGACGTATTTGGCCCAGGTATTGGTGGTACCGGATTCGTCGAGCAGATCGATGGAACTGGCGACAGGCTGGCCGCCACTTGTGCCACTGGTAGTTACGTAGGAGGACGGCACGAGCGTGGAAGTGGTTTGAGCCATAGCGGGATAGCAAAACAACGCTATGAGCAAGAGAATCATGCCTGCGAAAACGGACGGGTGCAGGCGTTGAATGATGGGCTTGGAACCTACGACCGAGCGTTTCGACATAGCAATTCTCCTTTTCAGATCGAGCCAACGGGATAGACTTAATACTTACGATTAATAACTTCGTATATTTATTTTAACTTTCGTTTCATTTTGTATTGCCAGAGACTTTATGACGCTGGATTGGTTCTGTCAAGCAGATTTTTGTGGCTGACGTCTGGAGCGGGCAAGTGTGTGACCGGGAGCCGTATTCCTAAGCCTGACATGCGTTGACCGGGCTGCTTCCGGCGTCTAACATGGCTCAACCTCATGGCCGAAGTGGCACCACCGTCGAGCGCTCCTCACCTGGAAATCGCGCACGTACTGTTCGTAGACATCGTGGGATATTCCCGTCTGGCTATTGACCAGCAAGAGGGAGTGCTCCGGCATCTCCAGGACTTGGTACGGGCGCTGCCCAAATTCATCCAGGCTCAGGCTGATGACCAACTGGTTCGCTTGCCCACCGGGGATGGCATGGCTTTGGTTTTCTTCGGAAATCCGGAAGCACCGGTTCGTTGCGCCATCGAGCTTGCTCATGCGCTCGCTTCCCATCCGGAGATTCCCTTGCGCATGGGCATTCATTCCGGTCCGGTGTACCGAGTGGATGACATCAACGCAAACCGCAATGTAGCAGGCGGAGGGATCAACATTGCCCAGCGCGTCATGGATTGTGGAGACGCCGGACACATTCTGGTTTCCAATGCCGTTGCCGACGTGCTCGGCCAGCATAGTGCCTGGCGCGGGGCGTTCCGGGATTTGGGAGAGGCTGCCGTCAAACATGGAGTACGAGTTCATGTTTTCAACCTGTGTGCCGAAGGGGTTGGCAACTCAAAACGACCGCAGAAGCTACAGAGGGCGACCATGCGCAAGACGGCACAATGGTCATCGATTGCCCTTTTGCTGGCGCTGGTTGTTGCGGGCATTGCGGGGTGGCGTTACCTGGGGCGGAAAGCCGGAATCGGCGATGTGAATCAGCGCCGTTCGGTGGCTGTTCTGGGCTTCAGAAACCTGGGCCAACCTGGGGACCAATGGATGTCCCTGGCGTTATCCGAGATGCTGACGACGGAACTTTCGGCCGGAGAGCAGTTGCGCACAGTACCGGGAGAAAATGTGTCCCGGATGAAAAGTGAAATGAAACTACCGGATACCGATAGCTTGGGGGAAGAAACTTTATCTCATATTCGCAAGACTCTGGGGTCAGACTTGGTTGTGCTCGGTTCCTACTTTGATATTGGTGGCCAGGTTCGAGTGGACTTGCGGCTTCAGGACGCGCGTGCCGGGGAAACCATCGCGAGCGTTTCCGATAGCGCACCGGAGTTGCAGATTGCGGACCTGGTGGGCAGGGTGGGAGTCAAGCTGCGCGACAAGTGCGGAGCCCGTGAAATCACTCCGAATCAGGCGGCCGAGGCTCGAGCAGCACATCCCGCAAACATCGAATCTGTTCGTTTGTATGCGGAAGGTTTGGCAAAGCTGCGCGAGTACGACGCGCAGGCGGCACGAGATCTACTGCAGAGGGCGGTGGATGCAGATCCGAAGAACGCCCTGGTACGTTCCGCTCTAGCCGAGGCGTGGTCTCAACTGGGCTACGATGCGAAGGCTCAACAAGAGGCAGCACAAGCTTTCCACCTTTCCGGAGGCCTCTCGCGGGAAGATCATTTGGTGATTGAAGGACGCTATCGCATTTCGACGGCGGAATGGGATAAGGCCATTAGCATCTACAACACACTGTTCAATTTCTTTCCGGACAATTTGGAATACGGGTTGAGTCTGGTGAGCGCGCAAATCTCAGGAAGCAAGGGGCAAGATGCGCTGAACACCATTCCCAGCTTGCGTAAATTGTCAGAACCTTCGCGGAGTGACCCGCGCATTGATTTGGTCGAATCGCAGGCGGCAGCTTCAATTTCCGACTACAGACGTGGACAAGCCGCAGCAGCCAAGGCAACAGAAAAAGCACAAGGACTGGGATCTCGATTCCTGGCTGCGCAAGGACTACGCGAACAGTGTTGGGCATTTCGCAATCTCGGTGAATTCGATAAGGCAAAAGAAGCGGGTGAGCAAGCTGTAGAAGACTTTAAAGCTGACGGGAATCTTCGGGCAGAGGCGGAGAGCCAAAGCTGTGTGGCAAATACCCTGGCGGATCAAGGGGATATCAGTTCAAGCATGAAGATGTTTGAGAAAGCGCTTTCGCTGGCTCGCCAGGCTGGAGCGCAGAAGGATATCGCCGGGGCCTTGATCAACCTCGGGAACGTGGTAGCTGCGACTGATCTTCCGAAATCTACGCAAGACTACGAAAAAGCGTTAGACACAGCCTCCGCAATCCAAGATAAGCCTGATATCTTGCGGGCGCAGAACGGTATTGGTGCAAACCTGATGATTCAGGCAGATTTTGCGAGAGCGCGAAAGACGCTCCAAGAAGCCCTGCAGACCGCGCGTGAGATTGGCGATCAGTCTGGAGTAGTGGAGGTGTTGATCAATCAGGCGGCTGTTTCGCTCGAACTTGGCGATTTAGACCAGGCGCAACAGGAAATCGATCCTGCTCTGGCTGCGGCCCGAAAGCTGGGACTTAAAAGAGATGTTGCTCTAGCGCTGATGGTGGGAGCTGACATTCTCGTGACCCGCGATGAACTGGGCAGCGCTGAAACGATGTACCGGGAAGCCACGGGCCTGGGCGCGCAAGCGGGAGAGAAAGGCATTGATGCCAGCGGCCGCTTAGGACTTGCTAGCCTGGCTTTGGAACAACGGCAGCCGGAGAGAGCCGAAGCAGAGGCCAAGCAAGTGGCTAAGGAATTTCATGCGGCCGGGGATACAGACCAAGAAACTGCGGCCCTCGACGTGGCCGCGCGGGCGCTAATCGCTCAGAATAAGTTGGGCCCTGCGCAGGAGGAAATTGCACAAGGGCACACGCTGGGTGCCCGGGATCAAGTCGCTATATTGCGCCTTGCGATTACAGACGCAGAACTGCGCGCAAAAACAGGAAAATCGAGAGATGGCCTGAAAGACCTGGATAGCATCCTGCGACGCACTCAGGGAATGAAATTGCGGCGGCTAGAATTCGACGCGCAACTGGCGCGGGCCGAGGCGTTGCCAAATAGCCAAACTGCGGAGGCGCGATCCAATCTGCAAACGCTGAGCGAACAGGCCCAGTATTCTGGATTCCTCCTCGTGGCACGTAAGGCCGGGGATGCAGCGAAGATCTTTCGCTAGGAATGAGCGAAAACACCTGAGCCACGAAAAACTCTCGCGGAACTGCGGGCAAACGGTGTCGCCTGCCCCACGCGAATTTTCCTACCGTCGCTACTGAATGCTCACGCTCGGAAAAGCGACTGGCACCGGATTGGTCTGAATCGTTGTAAAAACGAAAGTCAAGCCCTTCCCCTGGTTTCCCGTTCCCGCCGGAAAAACCGGAAAATTGGGAACCACAAAATTCATGGTTGTTTTGTTGACGCTGGTAAAGGTGATGTTGGGGAGTTGAGGCTCTGCGGCCGTCGTGCACAATTGCAATGTGTTCGGGTGAAGAGGATCGACCTTGTTGTCGCACAGCTCCACCCCATAATTCGATATAGCAGCATTGGGCGTAAAACCGACCAGCCGCCCAAAAATTATCTTTACATTGGTGGAAGTCGACTGGAATTGGTAGAGGAATGTGTACTGCCCATCTTCACAAGCTCCGGAATTTGCAATATCACTAGGATTGTACGCATTCGTGGCTTGTTGATTGGTACAAACAACCTGCTTTGTGTAGGTCACTTTTTTTCCGTTAACAGTCAATTGTGCCGGCCCACTGGGGGCAAACAGATTCCAGAACGCTGCGTTCATGTCAAAACCGTTTTGTGAAGCTCCCCTAACCGGCACACGAGCGAAACTGGCGATCGGAGTGAGCAACGTGGCACAAATCAACAAAAGCAAAACGAAAGTTGGGCGCATATCGACCTCATTTTAGCTATGAATCTTCTCGAACAGCGTTCGTCTAGCGTTGGGGGACGCAGATCAAACAGCGGTTGACGCCGGGGTTGCGTCGAAACAAACAGGCGCCATCGTAAGGCATATTTTCGGAATATGCAAACAATAACGAGGTGTGCAGTTTCTTGCGGATACGGTCAGGTTGGATTGGGAAATGGGGCACAGAGCAAAGATGGCAGGTCCGCTATACTGAGGCCGAATGTTTGCGAGTACGGCTCGAATTCGGCTCCATGGCGTACGATGCAAAAAATTGCACGCCGTCTGTATGCTTGCGACTCTTCTGCCAGCAATCGCGTTGATTATCCTGGCGGAGGACCTGCCCCACCCCCATCCAAATCTGCCCGACTTCCGCCCGAACGATCCCATAACCCGCAGCGGATTCGAGCGGTTTTACAACATGGATTACGAGCAGGCCATCGCTGACTTCGAAAAGGTTGCGGCCGAGCACTCCCAAGACCCGTTCACGATTAATAACCTGGCCAACACGTATTTGATTCGTGAGTTGTTCCGCATGGGGGCTCTGGATCCCGCGGATTACACCAGCGACAACTTCATTGGAAATCCGAAAAGACCGGCGACACCGGAAGCAAAGCGCAAGATTAAGGAGCTCCTGGAACAGGCCAATCGGCTGGAGGAAGAGCGGTTGCGTGCCAATGCCAACGACGTGGACGCTCTCTACGCGCGTGGCGTGACGCGCGGCATGCTTTCCAGTTACACCGGGTTGCTCGACCGTTCGTGGTTTGCAGCGCTGCGCTCGGCGTTAGGCTCGCGCCACGATCATGAGCGCGTGCTGCAACTTTCACCTACGTATACCGATGCCAAGCTGATTGTAGGAACCCATGACTACATCTTGGGAAGTTTGCCTTGGGCGGTGAAGGTGGCGGCGTCAGTGGTTGGCTTCAGCGGCAGCCGGGAGCGGGGCATCGAGGAACTTTATGCCGCTTCGCGAGGTGGAGGCGAGGCCAGTATCGATGCGAAGATTCTGCTGGCGCTGTTCTTGCGTCGCGAGAATCGCATTGATGAAGCGCTGACGCTGGTGCGTGGCTTAATGCAGCAGTTTCCGCAGAACGTGATTATCGCGCTTGAAGAGGGCGGCCTGTTGCGCGCGGCACATCACGACAAGGAAGCACTGGTCGCTTACCGGAAGGTTTGGGATGCGGGCCATGCGGGGCACTTCCCTTTCGGCAACTATGAGCTATCCGCGATCAACATGGGCGATGTGCAGCGGGCGATGAAGGATGACGCCGCTGCGCTGACGAGCTACAACCTGATGGAGGAAGTGACGAAGCCTGCCCCCGAACTCCAACAGCGCGCCGCTCTGAACGCGGGCGAGATTTATGATTTGCAACAGAAACGCGAACTGGCCGTGAAGAAATACCAAGCCGTGGTTGCGATAGATGGTTCGACGCAGTGGGCTCAAACCGCTCGGAAGTATTTGAAGGAGCCGTACCGGTGAGACTCAGTTTTGAGTAACTTGGACGCCGGTTCTAGCGCGCGCCACAGCCCGCTCGACTGTTCCTTCCAGAGCTTGCCTGGCTAAGACATACTCTTCCCCGGAGATGGTACCCTGCAACCGATCGACTTCAAGCTGAAATAGCTCATCCTTCAAGGCTCCCACCCATGGGGCCGAGATTTGTCTGGGCCATTCCGTGTTTTGTGCGCTCATCGTCATCACACTGGCAAATCGATGTTGTCTGCGCCAGAGCAAGAATCCGCCCACCGCAAACAGCAGAATAGCGCTCGCGCTCAAGACCCACCATTCCAACCACCATGGTCGGGCGAAGAGCCCGGAGGAGGGCGCAGCGCTCAAAGCATTTGCGCCCTGAGAGCGCGCCCGGGAATTGTCCAAGGCAGAAAGCGCAGGAACGGGGAGAGCGGCAACCGACGGTTTCGCCGGAGATTGAATCTGAGCTTGCAGCGCCGGAAGCGTGCCCATCCCAGAAATTTCAAACTCTGACCCTTCTCCTGCTTTCACCTGGGTGGCTGCTTCGACTTGATAGCTGTTGTTGCCCGTGGGAAGAACCTGGAAAGCTGGGGATCGTGCTATGAATTTCATCGTCGGTGGCATCATGACTGCCAATTGCTGCAGCGGATACCTGCTCTTTGTACGAAGCACGGTACGGCCGTCGTAGGGTAGATCGTAGTTGAAAGCGAACTGAGTGGCTCCTGGGCGCAAGGGAAAATTCACGGTGTAATGTCCCGGCTCGCCGGGTACGGGCGCCGCGGAAATCGTCACGCCGATTTTTCCCGAACCCGCGGCATGGACAGAATCCATCTTCGCATGGGCAGGCAGGTAAACTTCAAACGTGCGCTCCCCCACTTTCGTACGTGGTGGGACAGAATCATTCCTGATCTCAACCATATCGCAGATATGAAGAAGATTTCCGTTAGTCCCGATGCGGATGATTTCAATGCTGCCGGTTATGCCTTGCACCTTGGCGGCCGCATCGAACACATCGATAGAGACAGCATCGCCCACGGAAGCGCGCTGATCGTAGTTGACGCCTTGGTGAACCACGCGCACCAGGTGCAACGCGCCTGGATGCTGCACCTTCAGGAGAAACGACCCCCGCGAGTCCGTCTTGGTGCGTGTTTCCTCTTGCATGCCCCGGTCCAGGCGAAGAAGAATGACCTCGTCGCCAATCGCGAGCCGACTGCGGGTCTGATTGCGGACGACACCCGTAATGGTGTCCGCTGCTAGCGCGGCTGCAGACCAAACCGCGATGTAGCTAACACCCATGAGGAGCTTCCGTCTCCACGATTTTTGGCCGCCGATATGCTTCACCGCCCTCCTAACTGCAGCGGAACTGCAGATCCCTCACTTCGTTAGATCATTCGGTCGCTGGGCCTCTTGCCGATGGACTCACCGGATAAGGTGCGCGTCCAAACAGGATGCCGGTTTCCACTTCAACTCGTTGCCCATCCTGCAGATATGGCTTGAATTTCCATTGCCTCAGGGCATCGCTAATCGCTTTTTCCTGGTCGGGAAATGCGCTGAGAAAGTGAATGTGTTTGACCTTGCCTTCCTTATTGATGATGATTCGGATTGGAACAGGGTTGAATTTGTGCTCGGCGAAGACCGGGTCCACCCGCGCGAGCACGGTTTCGTCGCTCGCATAATCCTTGATGCACACGGGGACAGCGCCCCCGCCTTTCCCCCCGGTGGGAGTGGCTTCCGCTGGCAACTTCATCTTGTTCATGTCCAGAATTAAACCCTTGAGAAATTTTGGGTCACGACCGGTGAGCACCAACTCCACCGTGTGGCAGCGGATTTGGGTCGCCAAAATATACCAATGCAATTGTGCTACCTCAGAGCTATATGCAAAGAAGCTGAAAGAGTGGTCCGCGACCTTGAGGGAACTCGGGGGCACTTCCACTTTGTAGTCGGCCTGTAAATTGTCCTTCGTGTAGTGGATCATTTCCCGGGCGCTGTTCGCAGGCAACGGCGTGAAGAACAGGTCCTGGGCCATGATCAAGATGCTCGCCCGATTGGGCCCTTTGTAGGAATCCGCAGGCCCAATCTGCGCCAGCACGTAGCGACCGCTCTCTGAAGGAGGCGGGCCTTCGTATTTCTCAGTCCAATTCGGAGGTAGCGCGTATGTCATTCCAAAATACTGGTTGCTGAAGACATTGTTAGTCACGCTCCCGCCTTCCGGCCGGGGCGTCACGGAATCACTCGCGCTCGACCAGGCGCCTTTGACCAGGATGACTCCGACCGGCACCTTGGTCTGCGGCTGGGCGTTGTTAGAAAAGTCGCCACCGTTCGGGGGGAGATTTTTCTGTCCGGCTTTTTGGCCCCAGGCCAGCAACGGTACCAACCCCGCGAGAACGGCCAAGAAACAAAAAAGTCGCGAACACATATTTTTCCTTCGAAGCCGGTCCAGCCGGGTTTGTATCGCAATTTCCGCACGGCTTACGCCGCGGGCTTTATTCTCACGCCGCTTCGCGGCTAACTTCAGCGACGACCTGGGATCTACTGTTCATAGCTTTTCTATTATGGAACAAACTGGCGAGACACGAGGGTGTCTCGCCAGGAAGCTTGGAGCAAACAGCTACAGCGAACGCAGGAAGTTCAGCAGGTCCTGCTGCTGGCTGGGCGTGAGGTTATCGAAATTCCTCTCCACGGTGTTGGCTTCGCTACCCCTACTTTCGTGGGCTTCGATCGCTGTGAGCAGGTTCGTGGTGCGGCCATCGTGCATCAGGAATATCCGCTGTCCCAGACCCCACAGAGGAGCTGTACGGAACTGGTCGCCGCCAGCGCCGCCTTGCGAGACGTTATCCGCCAGACCACCGCCCATGTGATGGATCTCAAAATCGGAGAACGCGTTCACCGGCGCATTGCTCAAAGAACCGGTAATTTTCGACATTTGTGTGTTGCCAACCGTCGGATTGTGGCAGGTAGCGCAGCCGATTGCACTAAACAAGGCGCTGCCATTGGCAATCGACTGTGCGCTGACGTTCGCACCATTCAGCACAACCCCACCGGGTGGCGGCGGGGCCAGAGTGCGCATGAAGTTGGAAAACCCAGAGGCATCGTCGAGACCTCCCGCAGCCGTCGTCTGGCCGGGATTGTTCGAGTCCTCCGGGTAGCCCTTCCCGCCAAGGTTCAGGCAGTTTGCTGGAAGCCCACGTCCCATTTGGTCTTCCCCGGGCAACGGACGGTCTTGTGTGAACAGCAGGTTGGAGATCCCCATCTCCACGTTGTAAGCCTCGCCCGAAAAAATGTGCAGCGACTTGTTCTGCGCTTTCCAGCCGAAGCGGGTGATGGTGCCATCATTACCGTTGCGGTTGAGAGCGCCGGAAATACCAAAGTTGTTGTTGTTATTGGCCGCCTGATTGTTCAACAGAGTTGAGTCGTCGAGGTTTTCGATCAAGCCAGCACCAAAGGTCGGCGTGGGAATGCGGAAGATGATATTGTTCGCAGCCTGTGCAGCCGCGAAGCTGGGCTGCCGTAGGCTGCACGCACCGGCATCGGAGCGGCCGGTCACGGTGAACAGGTCTTCCACTCCCCCATTGGGAGCGTTCAGGTTGGCTGTGCCGTTGTTGTTAAAAAAGAACGGGAAGCGGGCTTCACGGGTGGGGCCATTGGGGGTGATGAAGGACGGAGTGGTGTCGCCGGGCGCAACCCCGTTGCTGGTGAACTGTGCCTGGAGATTGACGGCGGGACCTGTTCCGCCAACCGCTGGTTGCGAGTGACAGGAACTGCAGCTAGTCGAGTTAAATCGTGGTCCCAGGCCGTTGGCAGCGGAATCAACTTCCTGGAAGCGTTCGAGGCCGTCATTGAAAAAGGCCAGGATTCCGGGATTGTCGTCCGCCAACACTGAAGAGAGTGCGGCGCCTGTGCCTCGATTGCCGGCCTGAACGCCTGGGTCGGTCTGAGTCAATGCCATCCCGGCTAGGGACAGCACCACAAAAGTTAGAACTGCCGCGAGTTTAGCTGCCTTGATCACGATTCCTCCTTGTGACGTGCTTTCTCTTGATTTGCCCTGAACCACTTCTGCACCCTTATTTCCCCCCGGGCACACAACACCGCTCTCGCCCCGTGGCCTGTAGACTAGCCAAGGACAGAACTTTCCCCAAGGTTTTCAGACGATTCGTGGCGAGATTAGTGGCTTAGATTCACTTCCCCCGAGGCCGGAACATCGACGAGGAAGCATTGGGGCGTTGTCCTGAACACTTCGTCAGAGAAACGCGTCTCACGTTCGTATTGAGCTCCCGCATTGCCTTGCAGTCGAAACTGTCAACGTTCTGGCTGCGGGTTGGGCCGCTATGTGAAGAGTGGCCGCGCATTCACGCCAGAGCCGCATCGTCGCGGTTCGAGCGCTGGAGCATCTTGGCGCGAATGTTAGCAAATTCATATGGGATGTCAAGAGTAATTAGGACCGCTTCCCTGTGGAAGCCCAAGCGTGGAGCCACCTTTGAAGGGTATCTTACCGAAACACTCCTTAAATCTTGTACCCGGCAGTAAATCTTATACTCGGTAGTTGCCAACCAACCCAGGATGGTTCTCCCGCAGCAAAGCTGAGCGCCACCTGGCCATTTCGTGTCGCCACCGGAGAAATTGCGGTCCTCAAATATTGGAACTTTTTTGTCCGCGCAAGCGTATCGTAAGACTAGGCCTGAGATTAGGCTGAATGCCATTCAGATCAATTCGAGGCAACGCCATGTACTGTAACTATTGCGGCAAGAACATTCCCGACGACGCGAATCTTTGCGCGTACTGTGGTCGTTCGATGGGGTACAACGCAAATCCCAAGCGTCTAATGCGCCCGCACGCGGGGCGCAAAATCGCCGGCGTCTGCGCCGGATTCGCGGAATACTTTGACCTGGACGCTACGTTAGTGCGGCTGGTCTGGCTTGTGATCGCGATTTTTGGCGGCGTTGGCTTACCGGCATACGTAATTGCCTGGATTGTGATGCCGGAGGAACCCGAGGCTCTACCGGTTCCGGCCAGATATTCGGCAACGAACCAGCCAGCGACGAATCAGTAGGACATACCCCGGCGCACAGTTGGCATGCGCACCATGTCCCGGCTGAAGTTCTAGCGGAGACGGAAGGGTTTCTTTTTGGGCTTCTTCTTTTCGCGCCCCGGTCTGTCTTTGCTTCCCATGATCAAAGTTTCTCACAGTCTCTAGAACCGCGCCAGCACCGAGCATCAAACTGCGCAACGGCCAAAGGCAGAGGGCGGTTGTATGCGCGCGCGTCCCCCGGCCTGTTACAATTTTTCTTCCTCGAAAGCGGAAGCCCCGCCCCACGAGATAATCAACATTCTCCATGAGTGACCAGACAAAGAGTGATAAGAGGAAGGTCGTAATCTATCCCGCCAAGAATATCGAGGGCGGCATCCGCTTGCCCGGCGACAAGAGCATTTCGCACCGCTATGCCATGCTGGGTGCGTTGGCTGAAGGTACGACGCGTCTCGACAATTTCTCCACGGGAAAAGATTGCGCCAGCACCCTCGAATGCATGCGCGAACTCGGCTGCCGTTCGGAGACGACGCAAAAGGGACAAACACTATTCGTCGAGATTCAGGGAACCGGAATGAACTTGAGTGCGCCGCAGCGTCCGCTGAACTGCGGCAATAGCGGCTCCACCATCCGCATGCTGAGCGGCATTCTCGCGGGCCAGCCGTTTGAGTCGGAGATGATTGGGGACGAATCGCTATCACGCCGGCCGATGGCACGCGTGATGAAGCCGCTGTCACAGATGGGCGCATCCATTGCTGCGGCGGAAGGCAATCGTCCGCCGCTCCGCATTCGCGGCACTAAGCTGCACGGCATCGACTACACCATGCCGGTCGCCAGCGCTCAGGTGGAAGCCTGCTTACTTTTTGCGGGACTCTTCGCGGAAGGTGAAACGCGAGTGCGTGGCCCTGTACGAACACGCGACCACAGTGAACTCGCCCTGCGCGCGTTTGGTGTGGATGTGCAGCGAAACCTGAACGAAGTGAGCCTTGCCGGAGGTCAGACACTGCGCGCGATTGAAGGCGGCGTTCCCGGTGACATTTCCAGTGCAGCATTTTTTTTATGCGCCGCCGCTCTGTTTCCTGGTTCACAGCTCGTGATCGACAGTCTGGGTCTCAATCCCACGCGAGCGCGCTTGCTTGATTTTCTGATTCAGCTCGGCGCCAAGATTCGCGTCACGCAACTGGAAGAGTTGAATGGCGAACTCGTTGGTACCGTGCAGGCTGAGGGCGGACAACTGAAAGGTTGCAAGATCAGCGGAGGCGATACAGCGGCTTTGATCGACGAGATTCCCATTCTTGCGGCGATCGCACCCTATACGTCGGATGGCATCGAGATTCGCGATGCCGCAGAATTGCGTGTGAAGGAATCCGATCGTATTGCGGCGGTAGCGGAAAATCTGCGCGCCATGGGAGCGGAGGTGGAGGAGTTTCCCGACGGGTTCCGCATCCCGGGCGGGCAGAAGCTTCACGGTGCGCGCATCAACACCTTCGACGACCACCGCATCGCTATGGCCTTTGCCGTCGCCGGCCTGCGCGCCCAGAGCGAAACGGAAATTGACGGGGCCGAATGCGCCAGTATTTCTTTCCCTGGCTTCTTTGATCTATTGGAGAGTCTAGTCCGCCGTTAGTACACTTTCGTAAAGCAACTTCTCACTTCTCCGCAAACAACCCCTGCGGGTTCGTCAACATCGAAACATTCAGATTTACCACGCACTTCCTGCACGAATGGCCACTTCGTCTTCGCAGGGATTTGTGTGTTCCAACGGAGGAACCATGAAACGGACCGTCTTTCTTGTTCTCGCTGCTTCTCTGTTTGCGGCCCCCGCACTCTTCGCACAAGCTTTAGGGGGAGACCATGTCGAGGTCGGAGTATTCGCGGACTATTTTGGCCTGGAACGGACTTCCCCCCACAAAAACCTGGTGGGCCTGGGAGCCCGCGCCGCCTTCAATCTACGCCCCAGCTGGCAGTTAGAGGGCGAAATGAACTACGACTTCAAACGCAATTTCACCAGTACTTTCAGCGATGGTGTAACTACACAACTCGTCAATACGCGCTTACGAACCCTGCACGGCCTCTTCGGCCCCAAGTACGAGCTTGGTAGCGGCGCCTTCCGGGCTTTTGGGACCGCCAAACTCGGGTTTGTCAACTTCAGCGTTTCGGATCAGAATGCGGCGGCGGGATTCCGCGGCGCCCTGGGCAGCGTGACCTCCGGCGACACACGTTTTGCACTCTATCCCGGCGTAGGGGTAGAAGGCTTCGCGGGACGTCTGGGCCTGCGCATCGATGTTGGCGACGAGATGTACTTTGACGGTGGGACACGTCACAATCTGCGTGTAACATTTGGACCGCAGCTGCGTTTTTAAGCCGTGAGGCGATAGAGAACTAAGGAGCGCCCTGTCTTAATCGGGGCGCTCTTTTAACATCGGGCGGCCAGCCGGCGGAAGCAAGAATGGGAACTCGACGATCCAGCTTCCGATCGGAATCCGGAACACAAACTCCTCACGTTTTTTCCAATCGCCCACCCATTTACCTCGAGAGGGAAAGAAAATCCATCCTGCAACTTCCGGAGTGTTGACGTCGAGCGCGGCGTCATGCAGTCCTTGTGTGCTGAGAAAGTCCACCATTTCGCTGACCAGTTTTTGGTGTTCACGCAACCGCCCTTCGTTTTGTTCGACCTTCTCCGGGCGTTTTTCCAGGTCTTTATCGGTCTGGTGCATCAGACTATCAGTCTTGTCCTGAATGTGGTTGGCCAGATTGTCCGGATCCCACGAGGTAAACCGCCACTGAGAATGTTTGACAAACTCGAGGCTGGCATCGCTCTGCTTCACCAGCAACGGCGTCGTGCCAGTGTTTCGTACAGTAAGGAGCACTCCCACGACATGGTCCGCCCGGCGTTGTGACAGCGTGAGCTCACGGGGATCAACCGCCAAAGAAATCCGCAGCGCATTATTCACGATGTTGTAGCGGTCGAGATTATCCTTCCCGGCTTTATCGAGGGAGCAACCCGGAGCGCCCTCCTCCCAATGAATTGTAGGTACTGTGTCCTTCTTCTTTTTCGCAAAACCTGGAGTTAAGAACAAGCTCACGGCGAAGCACGTCACGAGAAAGCAATGTTTTTTTGACACATATATCTCCAGCCTCCAGACTACCCGCGCGAGAAAGTTCGATCAACCAGGAAGCGCGTTAGTTTCTGCTGCATTTGAAGCGTCTACCCGGCAGCGTCTATTGATGGTGGCAAACTGCTGATTCAGTCCGACGGAAACCGTCCACAGGCAACCCAGAAATCGACAAGCCGCATCACAACGCAGTTGCTCACATCGTCATGTGCCAATGAAGATAGCTGTCGCGCTCCTATCGCTCCAGATTCTGCTCTGTATCCTCTTTGCTTGCGGAAACCCCGCTCGACAATCTGTAGCCCGCTGTAGCCCGAATTGCGCCAGCGCCAGGCGATGGTGTGCAGAAAATCCAGCACATCGTATTCCTGATCAAGGAAAACCGTTCGTTCGATCATTATTTCGGGACTTTTCCGGGGGCCGACGGTGCGACCTCCGGGAAAACCTCGCGTGGGGATACCATGCCGCTACAGAAATTGCCGGATGAAACGCCCTACGACATTGGCCACTCCTGGCGGGATGCGGCGATTGCGATTGACGGCGGCAGGATGACCAAGTTCGATCTGGTGGAAAGTGGTGATGTGGACGGCTACATGCTGCCCTATACGCAGGCGCACGAGGCCGACATTCCAAACTACTTCACCTACGCGCGGAACTTTGTGTTGGCAGACCGAATGTTTTCTTCAATGGCGGGGCCGAGTTTTCCGAATCACCTATATACCGTGGCGGCGGAGTCAGATGGGGTGCTGGATAATCCTCATCCCAACCTCTACAACTGGGGATGCGATTCTGACGAAGCTCAGGACGTTCCAGTGCAGAAGCCGGATGGCAATCTCAAGATGGAGCCACCCTGCTTTGACTTTAAGACTCTGGCGGATTCTCTGGAGGCGGCACACTTGAGTTGGAAGTACTATGCTCCCCCGCAGGGCAAGTATGGGTACCAGTGGTCTACGTTGGATGCAATCCGGCATATCCGGAGGAGCGCGTTGTGGAACGAGAGGGTGGTTCCAGATAGCGAGTTTATTTCGGACGCGCGCAACGGACGACTGCCGGCGGTGAGCTGGCTGGTGACCGGCGATGCGAGCGAGCATCCACCGCTAAGTACTTGTGCGGGTGAAAACTGGACAGTGCAGCAATTGAATGCCGTGATGCAGGGGCCTGATTGGAATTCGACGGTAGTGTTCTTGACTTGGGACGACTTCGGGGGATTTTACGATCATGTGCCACCGCCGGTGGTCGGCCCGTACAGCCTGGGTCCACGCGTGCCGCTGCTGATTATTTCACCCTATGCACGAAAGGGGCATATTAGTCACACGGAGTACGAGTTCTCGTCCTTCCTGAAATTTGCCGAAGTACGGTTCCATCTGCCGCCGCTGACGGAGAGGGACTCCAAGGCCGGCGACATGCTCGACAGTTTTGACTTTACCCAGACGCCGTTGCCGCCGCTAATTCTTCAGGAGAGGCGGTGTCCGATTGCCCCGCATCTGGCCTGGCACGTTACGACATATTGGACACGCTTAAAAGAGCACTGGGAAGAGAAGCGCTACAGCCGTCACTGACGCAAGCGAGGCTATCCACGCATATTGGCGGCCTTGCCGATTTGGTAGGGCCTCGTATATCGTCGAATGGTTCGAATCCGAACCATTTCGCAGGAGAGTTCCCCATGAAACGTTTCTTAGCCATTGTTGTGATGCTCACGGCGACCGCCGTGTTTTCCTCCGCGCAGACGCAAGCTGATCGTGATAAGGCGATTCAGTATTTGGAAAAAACTCGTCAAGGAGTATTAGACGCAACCAAAGGACTTTCGGCCACGCAGTGGAATTTTAAGCCCGCGCCCGACCGCTGGTCGGTGGCTGAGGTTATGGAACACATCGCCGCCGCGGAAGATTTCCTCTACAGCAATATCCAGGACAAGATCATGAAAGCACCTGCCCGCCCAGCGGGAGAGGACGTGAAGGCAATCGACGAAATGGTGATGATGGCGATTGCCGACCGTACCCACAAGGCGCAAGCCCCCGAGCCGCTGAAGCCGACCAACCGCTTCGGATCTCCAGAAGGCAGCCTGAAACACTTCGAAGAGGGCCGCGCCAAGACGGAAGAGTTGGCGAAGACCGGCCAAGGCCTACGCGATCATGCGGAGGACAGTTTCCTCCAGAAAAAGCTGGATCCGTACGAATGGATTCTTTTCATCAGTGCGCACAGCGAACGTCACACCAAGCAGATTCTGGAAGTCAAAGCCGATCCCAACTTCCCGAAAAGCTAATCCCATGCAGTCCTAGGGGCCCGAGACGGGCCCTTTTCTTTCGCCTTGACGTTTCCAAAACCACTTTTGAGTATTATTGTCCGGCAGAGGATGAGTGGACGGGACACTCCCTTCTCTGCGTGGCTGTAACCCGGAGATTCCAGATATGGCGATCCTCATGAGAATGCAGACGCTAATTGTGGTCGGCCTGTTTTTTGCGCTCGCGACCACTGCGCACGCCCAGGCGATTGTCACCAATGATCCTCCTTTTTATGGGCCGTTCAACGGGGTTTTCCTTCCGGACGGTGACGGTTTACGGAAAGCGCTCGTCAAGAACGATTCGGCTTTGCTTGCAGACTCACCCTGGTCGCTGTATTTCTGGGTTCGCACGGAGGAAGCGATGAAGGCGACGAGTTTGCTGGCGGGCCTGGGTGAGGTTACGGAAGAGTATCCGCGCTATCTCGCGTCCGACGGAACCCACCTCACCTTGTGGCTCGGGAAGGACAATAGCCTCTCCGCAACCGTTGCGCTGGCGGCTGGGCAGTGGCAATTCTTGGCCGCGACCTTCGACGGAAATAAATTCCATATTTACAACAACGGCTCCGAGGTGGGCAGTGGCGGCTTGACGCTCGGTAGCGTCAGTCCCCTGTTGCAGATGGCACCCGCGAAATCTCCTCTCCCTAACGGACAACACTTCGGCGGGAAGATCGCGAACCTCACTCTGCTGCGCCGTGCACTGAACACGGACGAGATCCAGCGCATCTATCGGCAACCCGCCAATTTTGCGTTGCTCCTGTTCGAAGAGGGCTCCAAACCTTGGCCCGTGCAGACCCGGGCGCAAGCGGGCTACCGGGCGCCGCAGGACCCTGCAACCATGCCAAAAAGTAACGCGCCATTTTCTCCTCCCATCGCCAAACCGATGGTGGCTTCGCGCGCCGCAATACAGGTAGACAGTAGCGAGCAGTGGACCCTCGCTGGTGGCTGGAAGCTGAGCGCGATTCCCCAGGTAAATGGGGATGTAGATGCAATCTCCCAATCCGGATTCAACACGACAGAGTGGCTCTCCGCTACTGTGCCCGGCACTGTCCTGACAACCATGGTGGATCGCGGAGTCTATCCCGATCCCGATTATGGGCTCAACAATTTGGCCATTCCCGAAAGCCTGAACAAGCAGGACTACTGGTATCGCAATGAGTTCAACGCGCCACGAGTTCCCGATGGACGGCGTCTCACACTTACGTTCGAAGGTATTAATTACAAGGCCGTTGTGTGGCTGAATGGCCAGAGCCTGGGCACGATCACCGGCGCTTTCATTCGCGGAGTCTTCGATGTCACCAATATCCTGAAGCCTGGAAAGACCAATATTCTCGTAGTGCGCGTATCGCCTCCGCCTCATCCCGGTATTCCGCAGGAGCAATCCATTCGGGGAGGTCCCGGGGAAAACGGTGGAATCATGTGCCTCGATGGCCCGACGTTCGTTGCGACGGAGGGATGGGATTGGATCCCGGCGATCCGCGATCGGGATACGGGAATCTGGCAGCCTGTCGTAATTACTGCGTCCGGTTCTGTCAAAATTGGGGACGCGCAAGTCATCACTAAATTGCCATTGCCAGACACCAACCGTGCCGAGGTTGAGATCACGGTGCCACTGGAGAACGCAACCGGTGCACCGGCACACGGAAAGCTCAATGCCAGTTTTGATCAGACGACTGTAACCAAGGAACTCACTTTGCCTCCGGGCAAAAGTACAGTAAAGCTCACGCCCTCCGAGTTCGCGCAGCTCACCGTGCAGAATCCCCGCCTATGGTGGCCCAACGGCTATGGCAAGCAGGAGCTGTACCACTTGAAGCTTACATTCAGCGAAGGAAACACCGAGTCCGATAGCAAGCAAGTACGATTCGGAATTCGGGAAATCACTTATGAACTGAGCTTGCTCGACACTGCTGGACATCTTCGCAGGCTGGAATTCTCTCCTTCGGCGGCTCATAGCAAGAACGAGCGTGTGGTCGACGTTTCGCACGATGGCATGCGCGAAATTCCCGCAGCCGATCCACCCCCAGCCGACTGGCCCGCGGAACGGCGCGAGGGCTGGAAGTCGTGGGTGGCATCGTTAGCGCCGGGCGGCGAACGTTCAGCCGCTGTGCATATGCTCGAAGACACGAAGGCTGCGCCCTATCTCGTGATCAAAGTGAATGGCGTAAAGATAGCTTGCCGCGGCGGCAATTGGGGAATGGACGATTCTCGCAAACGGGTCTCGCGAGCGCGTCTTGAACCCTACTTCCGGTTGCACCATGATGCCAATCTGAACATGATTCGTAACTGGGTTGGTCAGAACACGGAAGAAGCTTTCTACGACTTGGCCGATGAGTACGGACTCTTGGTTTGGAACGACTTCTGGACATCGACACAGAACTACAACGTTGAGCCAGAGAACCCCGCGCTATTCCTTGATAACGTGCGCGATACGATCCAGCGCTTCCGTAATCATCCGTCGATCGCGATGTGGTGCGGACGAAATGAAGGCGTGCCGCAGCCTATCCTTAGCGATGGCATCGCCAGACTGGTCGACTCTCTCGATGGCACCCGCTACTATTCGCCGAGTTCGAATACGGTCAATCTGGCGGGCAGCGGACCTTATAAATATCAGGACCCCGTACTGTATTTCACAAGGCTGAATCACGGCTTTTCCGTCGAAACGGGGACTGCATCGATGTCCACGTTGGAAGCGTTCCGCGCTTCCGTTCCACAGCCGGACCAATGGCCCATCAATGACGTATGGGCTTATCATGACTGGCACTACAGCGGTAATGGTGAAAGTGCCCCATTCATGGCGCAGATTCAAACGGAGTTTGGCGCGGCCACGAGCCTGGAGGATTTCGAACGTAAGGCGCAGATGCTCAACTACGTTAACCATCGGGCCATCTTCGAAGGAATGAACGCACATTTGTGGGCTCCGAATAGCGGCCGTCTTTTGTGGATGACGCAGCCCGCGTGGCCCAGTAACATGTGGCAAATTCTGAGTTCCGATTACGATACGCAGGCGTCTTTTTATGGCGTGAAGAAGGCCTGTGAACCTGTGCATGTTCAGTTGGACCTGTCGAACTATGACGTGGCGGTTGTAAATACGACGACCAACCCGCTTACCGGATTGTCCTTGAGTGCCAGCGTATTTTCATTGGACAACAAGCTGCTGCTGCACCACGAAGAAAAGCGGGACGCGAGCGCGGACACGATCACCGCCGGATTCAAATTGGACTTGGCGCCACTGATGGCGGATAGCATGGTGTTGGTCAAACTGGAGTTGCGAAATCTGCAAGGCCAACTTGTCTCCGACAACTTGTATTGGCTCGGGGACGAGTATTCCTCATACCGTCAACTGAACAAGCTTCCGCCGGCGCAGCTTGCGGCGACCGCTTCGTCTTCGCGCGAAGGTGACAATGTCCGTGTACACGTGCAATTGCAGAATCTCGGAACGGCCGCCGCTCTCGAAACCAAGCTGACGCTAGGGAACGCCAACGATGGCTCCCGCATCCTTCCTGCGTACCTGAGTGACAATTACGTGTCTCTGTTGCCGGGAGAAACTCGCGAAATCGAGATTGAATACCCCGCGAGCAGTGGACGAACGTCGCCCCAGTTGGCCTTGCGGGGATGGAATGTTCCCGCCCAGAGGGTGGCGGTAACGCCGGGCAAGTGAAGGCGTGACCGCACTTCAGGGACTAAAGAAACTAAAGTCCCAGCATTGGTGGTGCGTTTTACGGCGCCTTCCCAAAACCATCTATGAAACGGTTCTAACAGTTCGCTTCTTTGAGTTCTTCTTGGGCTTCCCCTCTGTGACGGGATACTACTTTCCTATTATTGCTCTTCCCAGCTAGCTCCCGAATAATCGCTCACACTTCGACTGCCCGGTCGTATGTGTGGTGTTGTGCGCCATGATGTCGAAGTGTTTCAAGAAAAGCACGGGAAACCTATGACAAAACTGTTGAATCTGGTCTGTGTGTTGGTACTGATCTTTACCTGTTTCAACCTTTCTGCTCAACAAATCACGGGAAAGATTCGTGGCACGGTCACCGATCCCGCTGGCGCTGTGGTTCAGGCCGCCACCGTAACTGCAAAGCAGATCGAAACCGGCCTTGAGCGCACGGCAACCACGAGCAGTGACGGAACCTACCTCTTATTGGAACTTCCCGTTGGCCACTATCGGGTGGAAGTGGGAGCCAAAGGCTTTGAGAAATACATCCAAGACGGCATTACGCTCAACGTGAATGAGACGGCGGCGGTGCCTGTACGCTTGGTTGTCGGGGCGGAGACGCAACAAGTTCAGGTAACCGAGGATGCTCAGTTAATTCAGGACTCGGTCACCAGCCTGGGCAAAGTGGTTTTGGAACACGAGATTCTCGATCTTCCGCTGAACGGCCGCGATTTTAGCCAACTAGGCACGCTGCAACCGGGCGTCGTACCGCTTACTCCCGGCTTAAAGGAAGCCGGCTCATCTCTTCGTCAGGGCCAGGGCTACGCCGTGAACGGCCAGCGCCCGGAGTCCAATAATTTCCTGATTGACGGCGCCAATAATTTCAATGGGGTGGATGGGGGCTTCGTTCTCAAACCACCCGTGGACGCAATCACAGAATTCAGAATTCTCACTCACAACTCGACCCCCGAGTTCGGCAATAGCCTGGGATCCACGACGAATATCATTACCAAGTCCGGCACCAACAGAATCCATGGCGCGGCCTGGGAGTTCTTTCGCAATGACGTTTTTGATGCGAACAACTACTTCGGCTTTGAACCATTGAAACAGAATCAATTTGGCGCGACCATCGGCGGCCCTATTCACAAAGACAAGACCTTCTTTTTTGCATTTTACGAGGGCTTCCGCAACCGCCAGGGCGAAACGAAAGGTTCAACGGTGCCATCGCTGAAACAGCGCAATGGTGATTTTTCAGAGCTGTGTGACCCAAATAAGGGAGAAACATTTGACGGCGCCGGCATGTGCAGCAACCCGCAGCACCAGCTTTACTTTTTGCCCGCTCCCTCACCGATTCCGCTTGCTAACAACCAATTGCCTCCGCCCTTCATCAGCTCGTTTTCTCAGAATCTTTTAAGCCTCTTCCCACAACCCAATAGCGGCCTCAACACTTTTACCTCGACGCAAATCAAGCGAGACGATTTTAATGAGGGCGGCGTGCGGTTGGATCACTATCTCTCCTCCGCCGACATATTCAACTTCCGCTACATGATCAATGACGGTACACGCTTTGATCCACTTTCTCCCGCCGGAGCGAGTGTTCCGGGCTTTCCTATCGGAGAAACGCAACGGTCGCAGAATTTCGTTGCCCAGGAAACCCATACTTTCTCGCCATCCATGGTTGGGGTTTTCCGTTTTTCATTTTTGCGGAATAAATTCCTCTTTGGCGAACGCACCGTCCACACTCCGCCCTCCGACCTCGGCTTTACGTATCAGCCCAGCTTGGACGTCGCGATTGGCCCTCCCTTCCTCCAGGTCAGTGGCTATACGACCGTAGGCGATCCGATCACCGGGCCGCGCAATACTTATGAGAATGCTTATGATTACTCCGGATCGTTGAGCTGGGTTCGCGGGCGGCATGAAATCAAGTTTGGCGGTGGTTTCCAGCACCTGCACGTCAATGTGCTGCAAGGCATTGCCACAAACGGGTTCTTTGTCTTCGCGCCTTTCCCTCTCACCGATGCGTTCGCCAGCTTCATGGTCGGCCAGCCGGTTTTCTTCCTGCAGGGCCGTGGCGATTTTGGCCGTGGGATTAACGGCAAATCGCTGAACTCCTATGTGCAGGACACCTACAAAGTCTCCTCGCGCCTGACACTGAATCTGGGATTGCGCTACGAACTGCCATTTCCCTATACCGAAATCCACAATCGGCAGACGCTCTTTGTTCCGGGAAGGCAGTCCACTGTAGTGCCTAGCGCGCCCCAAGGGCTGCTCTATCCCGGCGATGCTGGAGTGCCTGTGGGACTGATTCCAACTTTCAAGAAAGGTTTCGCTCCGCGCGTAGGCGTGGCGTGGGATCCAACCGGAAGCGGGAAATGGCTGGTGACTTCCGCTTATGGAATCTTTTACGAGCCGTACTACACGGGTCAGGGGGGGCCGCTGCAATCCCCGATCAGCGCACCTCCCTATCTGCAAACTCAGCAGATCAGTCTGAGTCCCAGCTCACCTCTCAATTTTGCCGATCCCTACAACGGGAATCCGCCCGCCAATGGCACGTTTGCGACTCCGCTGACGAACCTGACGCTGGCGCAGAACCTGCCACTGCCCTACGCTCAGGATTGGGATCTCAACATTCAAAGGTCTTTGGGTAAGGATCTCTTGCTTGAGGTAGGGTATGTAGGAACCCGGGGAACCAAGTTGCCACGCTTTATTGAAGGAAACCCCGCCACTTACATACCAGGCGTTGATTCCAGCGGCAATCCTATATCGACTCCGGGCAATGCCGATCAGCGGCGGCTCTATTCTGGATGCACGCTGGCAGATCCAGCCAATACCTGCAAGTTTTCCTCAACGGGTCTGATCGCAGGTGCTGCGAATTCCTTCTACAACGCGCTGGAAGCCAGCCTGCGGAAGCGCTTCAGCCATGGCCTATCCTTCCTGGCCTCTTACACGTATTCGAAAGCGATTGACGATGTCTCTTCGTTCAACATTTCGGGATCCGGCTCGGTCGAAGTAGCTGGCGAAAATGACCTGGCGCAGAACCCCGCGAACCTCGGCGCAGAGCGCGGACCTTCCATGTTCGATGCTCGTCACCGCCTGGTGTTCAGCTACCAGTGGAGTCTTCCCTTCTGGCAGCGTCCCCAGGGCTGGTACCAGCACGCACTGGGCGGGTGGCAGCTCAACGGAATCGCAACCATGATGAGCGGGACACCGTTCACCGTCTTCGATTCGAACGACGTGTCGCAGCAAGGCGGAGCACCGGAAATTACTGGATTTTCGGCCAACCGTCCGAATCTGGTAGCCGGGCAGAATCCCAACTCTGGACCCCGCTCTGTCAATGCCTGGCTGAACGCAAATGCGTTTGCGCGAATCACACCGGATCCGAACTCGCCGGTGCAACAATTCGGCACAGCAGGTCGCAATGTAGGATTGGGGCCACGATACGCCAATTGGGATTTTTCTGCCTTCAAGAATATCCGCCTGGCGGAATCCAAAGAACTGCAATTCCGGGCGGAGTTCTTCAATATCCTGAATCACACCAACTTCCATCTGCCCAACGGGGATATCAGTTCGCCGACTTTCAATCATATTTTGGCAGCCGAGGCCCCGCGGTTGCTCCAGTTTGGGTTGAAGTTCCGTTATTGAAATGTAGAGCTGAACGGTTTGATCGGACAGGTGAGAATACGTGCTTAACGGCGGCAGGATTGCCCTGCCGCCGTTTTTTCTTTTTCTTCAAAACAAGAAACAGTTATCTGCCTTTGCGGTCGTGACGCAGGTCGCGCTTGTCATGCCGGATGTCTCTCCGGTCGGCGTGCGCGTCGTGCCGGTCGTGCCTCAAATCACGCTTATCGTGGTTGATGTCGCGTTGGTCGTGATTGCGGTCGGCGCGATCGTGACGAAGGTCGCGCTTGTCGGCATTAATGTCGTGCTGTTCTTTCCTGGCATCGGCGAAATCCTTGTTCCTGATATCCTGGGCCCGCTCTGCACGGTCCTGGTTGAGATCGCGGCGGTCGTGGTTGATGTCGCGTTGATCGCGGTTGCGGTCGGCGCGGTCCTGGCGGAGATCGCGTTTGTCGCCGTTGATATCCCGTCGGTCTTTGCGGAGGTCGCGGCGATCCTGCCGCAAATCGCGCCGGTCGCTGCGGACGTCGCTATTGGCTGGAGCTGCGGTTTGCGCGAAAGTAAACAGGGACGTCAAGGAAACGAAAATCAAAATCAACAGACTGCGTCGCATAGGGTTTTCTCCTGTATCTCAAGTTATCGGGGTGTAATTTTCAAATTTCAATCTCGGCACGCTTTTGCGGCCTACGCAGATGGAAACCCCTCCTCTGGGGAAAAGTTTCGCAAAAAATCGGGCTTACGGAAGTAATCAACGGGCATGGGCAAAAGGCTTCCCATTTTTAGTAGGGTGCCATTCCCGACAATGCTTTACAGTGCAACGGAGGTTGCAGTCACGGCGATACCGGGCCCGGTGGAGCCTCCGCGCTGAGACAACAGTTCGCTGAGGAATGCCTCCGGCGAAAGTTCATCGCATCGAACGAACAGCGCCAGCAAAGGATCCGCGTCAATCCTGGAGGAGTCGGTTAGGCGCGCTGTCTCAATATCCATTTCTTCCGGTTCGACAAAAATCTGTGGCGCCCGTGAGGACTCAGTTCGCAATGCTTCCAGGAACGCTGTAACTCCCGCCTGCTCTTCCTCCGTCTTCTGGAGAAATTCGATGCCCATACCTGTTTCGGGATGTACGACCCGCACAGTGCCTTCGGCCCGCTTCTCGTGGATGCCCACGCGCATTACCAGCGCCACCCGTGTGCGCAACGGAAAAGGCGAAGCGATTTTCAGGTAGCAGGCATGCAGGCTCAAATCCGTGAGTTCTGCGGGGACCGGTGCATCCTGCTCTTCTGCATTCTCGCCGGTGGCACCGTCGATCCATACTTTCAATTGATGCCGCGCCTCTGGAGAGATACGCTTGAAGCGTACCCCGACTAACCCTTGTGGATTCTGCCATGCCACCTCAGCGCCAACCTCGATCTGGTCAAACGCTTGCGGCACAAAAAAGGAAAGTTGCACTGAGCCGCTCGTCGTCGACGACTTAGGCAACCGTAGCGACATGCCACCCTCGCCCAGATCGGCGCTGGGACAGGATAACTCTGCCCTCCCAGGCCAGCGGCAAGTGACAGGAATCTCCACCGGTATGCGCTGGTTCCGCCGGCGTTCGCGCTTCATCAGGGCCCGCACGGCGCGGAAGCTCGATTTTATCCGCTCCGCGGACGAGGATTTGTGCAGCACGAAATGCGCGCCCCGCGCGAATGCACTCCCGGCTGGCGTCTCCTGATCAACCAGTGCGATGATAACGGCGCGCTTGTTTCCGGGGGCGCACTGCACTCCGCGCACCACCTGATCCACCGACGTCTCGTCACCAAAATCCACGATCACCGCTTCGAACCGCAGCCGTGTCAGCTTCTGGACGGCGGTCTCTCCATCGATACACGAAACCACCTGGATATCCAGGTCGCTGAGCACACGCCGCACCACGCGCTGTATCTTTTCGCTCGTGCTCACTAACAGAGTCTTCAATGATGTTTCTGATACCAACGGCATCTCCACTTTGTGGCTTTACGACTGGCTAGTGTCCTGCCTTATGGGCAACGCCCACGGGCGGATCTTCTTCATCGAGCAAGTGCTGCACAGCGTCCAACTCCTTGGCAGCAACCTGCAGAGCTTCAATCTGTTGGCGCAATTGCTCTTGCTGAGCCTGTTTCTTGCGCACGACCTCAAATATGTCTTTCAAGAGAAGCCTCCTTGCGGACTCTACTTGTCCCTATCGGCGCGATGCAACGGCGACCACAGCTTCCTGATTACCTCGGTAAGTGACTGAGGATGCAAGGGGTTTCGTGGCTGTTCGATCAGGCCGATCAATTGCTAGGCTGCCATCTCCGAATGAATAGAACGGCAGACACCCCATCGGCCCAGTTTCTTCTATTTACAGTTCGGGGAAAATGTGGTAATCTACTGATAAATATAGGTTTATGCAAAAACTATGAGGCGGTCAAGATGGTTTTGACTTGCTAGGCAGATGGCGCTCTCATCCGCAACTTCCGTCAGGTCGCGTTGGTAGACAGTTCGGATCTTTTCAGAAAAATTTAGCAGTTTCAGTGTATCGGTTCCCGGTCTAATTGAATCTATGACTTGTACCGAGTTTTCGTTGCGTTAGCAGGTAGTCATCTTAAGAAAGTTGCGAGGCAGATTCCTTCATGGCAAAACGACGCGGAAATCCCAACTGGGGCAAGCCGGAACCGTTGGGCCCGATTACCCCCACCATCACCGAGTTCGAACAAGTGGTTAAGGAATATAAGCTTGAACCCGATCAGTATCTGCGTTCCACGCGGTTGCGCGAGTGGGCGCGCCGCAACAAGAATTCGAAATACATTCCAGAGCCCTTGCTCGAAGCATGGGGCTTTGAGATCGAGTCGACACTGTAAGTTATTGGAAAGACTTTGAAAGCTATGGGGTCGCCTGCTATGGGCGACCCTTTGCATTTCACGTGCGCGGCTCTGGCCTAGATGCCTAGGGACAAACATAATGGTTCTAAAGGGTGTGGCAGTGCACAAAGTAAGCTGGTTGGGAGCGCTGACATGGCTTCCCATACTTTCCGGCATCAACATGCCCATGCGGGAAGTTGTGGCCCTCCTGATCGCAACAAGCTTCGCAGCAGGGTTGAATACCTATGCGACCGTAGGCACGCTTGGGCTGCTTGGGCGCTACCACGTGTTGGGACTGCCGGACGGCCTGCAAATTCTCATGAGCTGGTGGGTCATTGGGGTCGCAATCGCCATGTTCGTGGTGGAGTTTTTTGCCGACAAGATTCCCGCGTTTGACCTGATCTGGAACGCGATGCACACTTTTATACGGATTCCGGTGGCAGCACTTCTGGCATATAAGGCAACGGCCCAGCTCTCGCCCCAGGAACAGATGATTGCGACGATCGGCGGTGGACTGATCGCATTGGCCGCGCATGGAGGCAAGACGGCTGCGCGCGCCGCAGTTAGTCCTTCGCCGGAGCCATTTTCGAATTCCGCCCTCAGCCTGATAGAGGATGGCATGGCTGTAGGACTTACGTGGTTGGCGACGAGGCACCCGTACACGGCCGCTGGAATTGTTCTGGTTGGACTGGTATTCGTGGTGTTGATCCTCCGATTTGTTATCCGCTCATTGAAAGTGCTTTTCCGCGGTGCGGAGCAGCGGATTGAACGGGCATCTCCTCCCGCACGTGCGGCATAGGCGGAGTGGGAACTGAGCAGAATGTCTATTAGCGACCGGCGGTTGCAGCGAAAGATCTGGATTTGGATGTAGGCTTGCCTCTGAGTGCGGCCCCAGGACGCGCATCGGACTTAGGAATGGGCTTTCGGTCGGTTGCGCCTAACGTATTCACGTTGAACTGGCTCACGGCGCTCCGCAGATCAAGCGACAGGCTTGCGAGGTCGTGGCAGGACGAAGCTGCCTGCTTGGCAGCGTCGGAAGACTCTTCCGCCAGATTGGAGATTTGCGAGACATTACGCGTAACTTCCTCAGTGGCACTGGCTTGCTCGGTGGCCGCAGTTGCAATACACGTGATGAGAGCGCCCACCTCTTCCGCCACCTTGATGATCTGACTTAGTGCCGCGCCAGATTCCATTGTTTTCTCGACGCCGACTTGCACGTCGCGGCTGCCGGTCTGCATGGCCTCTACGGCACTCTTGGTTTCCACCTGGATGGTCCGAACCATGTCCGCGATTTCTTTGGTGGCTTTGCTGGTACGCTCGGCAAGCTTGCGCACTTCGTCGGCGACCACGGCGAAGCCGCGGCCCTGTTCGCCAGCCCGCGCAGCTTCTATGGCTGCATTCAGGGCGAGCAGATTGGTTTGATCGGCGATATCATCGATGACCGCCACGATGCGGCCGATCTGTTCTGAGTTCTTACCCAGCTCGGCAATGCGAGTCGCCGCTCGTTCCGTGGATCCCGCAATGCTGCGCATGGTCGATAGCGTCTGATCAGCAACGTGGCCTCCCTGACGCGCCGCCTCCGCCGCTCTCTGAGAGGCCGACGCCGCAGTGTGCGAGTTCCCCGCGACTTGCTCCACGGTATTCGACATCTCTTGCATGGCAATCGCCACCTGATGGGCCCGGTCGCGCTGCGTGTCGGCCGATTGGGCGGCTTGGGCGGTCGCCGAAGAAACCCCCTCACTTCCCACGGCGAGATGTTCAGCGGCTTGCCTCACGGAAACAATCATCTTTTTGAGCGCGCGCTGCATGTCGTTGACTACGTGGATCAGGTCGGCAAGCTCATCGTCCGAGTTCACCAGTAATTCCTCTCCGGTCAGGTCGCCCGATGCAATACTGGTGGTCCGCTGGACGAGTTGTTGCAGGATTCCAGCAAAGCGGCGGCTGATGAACAGTGCCACTCCCACACCCGCGAGCACGGCAAAGATGTTGACACCCCACTCAATCTCTTGCGTAGCGCGGCTGGAAGCAACCAGCGCTGCAATGTCCTGATCGGTCATCCGTTGTTGGTCTTCCATGAGGGCCTTCAGGCTCTCCCCCAAAGCCCTTTGTCGCACCGTGGCGTCGGACTTGAGAAGATCGAAGGCTTGTCCCATCGCTTCATTGCCATGTCCCATGGCGAGATCCTCAATCTTGTCTTGCAAGGCTCTATACTCAGCGGCCTGACTCGCTATAGCAGCAACATTTTCTTTTTCGGCGGACGGAAAGGAGTGGCTGATGCTTTGCAGCTCTGCCAGCGCCGCATCCGCCGTCTTCCAATTCTCGGTCCGATTATGCTTGCTGCGTTGGGCCTCGCCTGGGTCGCTTCCGAACAGGACGTAGTTACGCAATTCTGTTGCCGTACTGGAAATGGAACTTCTTGCCAGGGCGGCATTGATGCTCGCGGGATAACGGATACTCTTGATTTGTTCCTGACTGACCGCAGCCGCATGGAGCCGGTAATTGGCGATTGCCGTGTTGACCAGCGTCATCGCAATGAGAATCCCAAAGCCGACGAGTAGTTTAGTGCGGATTGTAAGCCTCATGGCGAATCCCGCTCTCCTTCCGAATTGCGCTTTCAACCCGCTCTCAATCTTTCCATGGTGCTTGGCCGCAACAGTACCCTGTCGCGATTGCGCTATTACTGGAAACCAATATCAACCACCTCAATCGTCTTGGCCGGAGCCGTTTGAAATACCCATTGCTTCGCAGCCGTAACAGCCGCGTCTCGTAGCAAGGCGTGGCCGCTCAGCACCTTCACGTCCTGCACTTGACCTTCAGCGTCAACGTTCACTTCCAACTTGACGGTTCCGGTGACATGCATCTTTCGAGCGAGTTCCGGGTAGACGGGCGGAACGCGCTTTTTGGCAACACGGTTTTCTGCCTGCATCCAGGTGCTACACAAGAGAACGCTACAAAAAACAAGAAACAGTATTCGGCGCAACGGCATGGCACGGCTCCAGCGCGTGTATTCCCTCAGGGGTTATCGGCAGTCTGCGAGGGGAGCTTGAGGGGCCGCCCCATTTCCTGAATCTGGGAACGGCTTGGCATGACAGCCACGGGCAAGCTCATATGCCCATAGGATCGATACTAAAAGGGAAATTGCCGCGTAGAATTGTGTCCTTAGGCAAGCTATGGCCAACTTACGATTCGTAGTATCTCTGACCAACAACGATAACGACTACCAGATCGAGCAGGCTACGGCAGCCCGAGAGGCAGCCCGGCGGCTGGGCGTGGACGTCGAAATTGTCCATGCCAACAATGATTCCGTGGAGCAAAGCCAGCAGATTCTAAAGTTCATTCAGTCCTCGTCCGCAGGAAAGCGGCCCGACGCGATCGTAGTGGAGCCGCTGGGCACGCCTCTACCCCAGGCGGCCCGCGCCGCAGCCGCAGCCGGGATTGGGTGGGCTCTGCTCAACCGGGAAGCCGATTACATCGCCGAGCTTCGTAAAACCTGCAAAGCGCCGATGTTCGCCATCAGTTCAGACCACGAAGAGATCGGACGGATCCAGGGACGCCAGTTTGGGGCTCTGCTCCCTCGCGGCGGGATAGTCCTGTACATCCAGGGCGCGGGGGAAGCTGCCGCCGGACGGACTCGGGGCATGCTGGCGACCAAGCCAGCGAATATCCAAACCAGGATGCTGAGAGGAAACTGGACAGAGACCAGTGCGGAGAAAGCGGTGAATTCCTGGTTGCGCCTATCGACTTCCAGGGATGAGCACATTGACGTGGTGGGAGCTCAAGATGATTCCATGGCCATGGGCGCGCGCAAGGCGTTCGAGGAGCAATCCAGCGGGGTGGAACGGGCAAAATGGCTGAACCTGTTGTTCACGGGCTGCGACGGGCTACCCCAGACGGGACAGTCCTGGGTCCGCAGTGGCCTGCTCAAAGCGACTGTGGTCGTGCCTGCGAATACGGGTCTTGCCCTGGAGCTGTTGGTCAAGGCAATTCGCACTGGCGCCATGCCACCGGAGCTTGCTTTTACAGCAGTTACATCTTTCCCAAGCATCGAAGCGCTGGCGGCCGGTAAGAAGTAATCCTGTTGCCATGGAACCATAGACTCAAGCTAGTACATGGTGGGCAGTGCAGGGCTCGAACCTGCGACCTCCTGCTTGTAAGGCAGGCGCTCTAACCAACTGAGCTAACCGCCCCTCAGTGTTTCGAGTATACGGGAGCTGCGGAGTCGGAGCAAAGGCAAGAACGGTACCTGTTCATCCTCCCTGCTAGACTGGCGCGTGCGGCGTCTCATCATCAATGCGGATGACTTCGGGCTGACCTCGGGCGTGAACCGTGCCATCGTGGAGTGTCACAAGCGAGGCGTGGTGACTTCCACCACGCTGATGGCAACGGGTGCTGCGCTGGCGGACGCCGCCGGGTTATCCGTAGACCTGCCGAAGCTGAGCGTGGGATGCCACGTGGTGCTGGTGGATGGCGTGCCCTTGCTGCCAGCCAATGAAGTTCGCTCGCTGGCCTGCGCGAAAGAAGGGACTGCGTTCTCCTCCACTCTGGGTAGCTTTCTGCAGCGCGTTGCAACCGGGAGGTTCGCGGAAGAAGAGATCGAAGCCGAGGCCACCGCGCAATTCCAGAAACTGCAAGGCGTGGGCATAACGATCAGTCATTTCGATTCCCACAAACATACGCACATATTCCCGACCGTGCTACGTCCTCTGCTGCGGGCGGCGCGGACTTGTGGAATTCGCGCATTGCGGAATCCATTTGTACCCTCTCGTCCGCTGGCCTTTGAGGAATTGCGCGGGCGGCCGTTTTTATGGAAGCGATACTTGCAGGTGCGAGCGCTGCGGCGGTTCCTCCCTGCTTTCCATGAGCTGGTTGCGGAACATGGCATGGTTACAACGGATGGGTGCCTGGGAGTGATGGAGACGGGATTTCTGGATGAGAAGTTGTTGTCTGCAATAGTTCGAGCGATTTCCGAGGCACTGCCCGAGGGTACGTGGGAACTGGTGTGCCACCCTGGCTACAACGATGCGGGGTTAACGGAAATACGTACTCGCCTGCGGGAGTCGCGGGAACTGGAGTTGCGGGTGCTGACGTCGGATGCGGCGCGAGAGACATTGGAAAAAAGCGGCGTGCAATTGATTTCGTATCGAGAGTTCGCAGGTGGGTAAAGAGCCGGGGTGACGTTGGTGTATTGGCCTTTGGGGAACTGTCCTTTAGGGTGACGTTGCGATTACTCTGACCTTGCACTGCCATGAATGCACAAAACAGTTCGGGCGTTTCGCCGGATCTACCAGTCCGTGTTTGGGGCATGACCCAGGAAGGCCGTCCCTTTTTCCAACAAGCACGTGCGATTTCCATCAGCGCTTCAGGCGCACTTCTGAGCCAGATCGATTGCGTTCTGACGCCAGGCGAAGTAATTGGTGTGCAGTACGGCAGCAAAAAAGCGCGATGCCGTGTGCTATCGGTACAAAGCGCCAGCCCAACGGAGAAAGCACGCGCGGAAGTGCAACTGTTGGAAGGACAAGGCTGTCCCTGGCCGGACGAGCTTTCAGCCGAGCAGGTTGCCGCCGATCCTGCGGTGATCAAATCCCGCCGGCGGTATTCGCGACACAAGATTTTTTTCAATATGGAGATGTCCGACGAGCGCGTAAATACTCCCATCCGCGTTCGCGCCACAGATATTAGCGCTAATGGATGTTACGTAGAAACCATGTTGCCCCTGGCGACGGGCACTATTCTGCGCGTGGAATTCTGGATTGATTCAGAAAAGATTTCCACCACAGGCATGGTGCGGACCAAAGATCCCGGGGTTGGGATGGGCATCGAATTCACGGGTTTGACGCCGTCGGCCCAGCAGCGCTTTCAAACATTTTTGGATGGTCTTGGCGAAACCTCGAGCGGGTTTGCAGGTTCAGCGGACGCTAACGCCCAAGGCGCCGGTTAAGCTGGCTGCGAGCTCCATTCGCTGCGACGCCAAGCGGCGGCCGTTGAACGCAACCCTCCACGACTCCTTCATACCACTTTCACTGCACAGTCTTCGATTGTTGATTGTTGGACTGTTGATGGTTCACCAACAATTCATCCCACAATCTGAATCCCATAGCTTGGACATCTCATCTAGCTTGAAGATTGGCTGAATTGCGCGACCAGCGCCCGGGCTTCCTTGATGAAGATCGGCATTACCTGTTATCCAACGTATGGCGGGAGTGGTGTGGTTGCCACCGAGCTCGGTCTTGAGCTGGCGCAGCGCGGACACGAAATCCACTTTATTTCTTATGCGCAACCCATCCGGCTGATGACGCCACAGCCGAACATTCACTATCACGAAGTGGAAGTATCGCGTTATCCCCTGTTTGAGTATCCGCCGTACGACCTGGCCTTGGCCACGCGCATGGCGGAGGTGGCGGAGCTCTATGACCTGGACCTGCTGCACGTGCACTACGCGATTCCGCATTCTGTGAGTGCATTGCTGGCGCGACAGATGCTGGCAGCAGCTCCGCGCAAACGCAAGCTGCCGTTTGTGACCACGCTCCACGGAACGGACATTACGCTAGTCGGGCTCGACCGCTCATATCTGCCGATCACGCGCTATTCCATCGAGCAAAGCGACGGCGTGACGGCCATTTCGAAATATCTGAGGGATCGCACCCACAGTGTTTTCGATATCAAGAATTCGATCGAGGTGATTTACAACTTCGTGAATTGTGAGTTGTACGCGCGCGGCGCCAGGGTAGCCGAGCAACGGTTGGAGTATGCCGAACCGAACGAGAAGATCCTGGTGCATCTTTCCAACTTCCGTCCGGTGAAGCGGCTAACGGATGTGATTGAGATTTTCGATTTGGTGCGGCAAGAAGTTCCCAGCAAGCTGCTACTGATTGGGGATGGCCCGGACCGCTCGCAAGCGGAGTGGCTGGCGGTACAAAAGGGGATCCACGAGCGCGTTCTATTTTTGGGAAAGCAAGATCGTATACGCGAAAAGCTGGCCCTGGCCGACATCATGCTGCTACCCAGCGATTTGGAGTCGTTTGGCTTGGCGGCGTTGGAGGCGATGGCATGTGAGGTAGTGCCGATCGCGACGCGCGTGGGCGGCGTGCCAGAGGTGGTGGATCATGGACGGACGGGATTCCTGTCCAATGTTGGCGATGTCAAGGACATGGCACGCCACGCCATCGACTTGTTGAAGGATCCAGAGTTGCTCCAGGGCATGGCGACGGCGGCCCGCGAAGTAGCGCTGACGCGATTCTGTTCGAGCAAAATCATTCCGCAATATGAAGAGTTTTACCGGCGCGTGCTGGAAAAGGCTTCCTGAAGCTGATTCGCGCTATCGGGGTGCAGGCGCGGCAATACGATCTGCACAATAGTCCCCATCTCTGGGTGACTATTCACTTTTATGCTGGCAGCATCGTTGTAAAGAACCTTGAGCCTTTCAGCGATGTTGGCCATGCCGATGCCTGCGCCGGCGATCTCGCCTAATTTCTGAGACTGTTGCGAGGCGCTCATTCCGACGCCGTCATCTTCTACTTCCAGAGTAAGTCGATTCTCCGTGAGACGGCTGCGGATGCGGATAGTGCCGCCTTCAACCTTGGGCGCAAGACCGTGCTTGATGCAATTCTCCACCAGCGGCTGCAGGAGCATGCTGGGCACCATCAAATCAAGCGAGGAGGGGTCAAGATTCTCGAAGACCTTAAGCTTTTCGCGCCCGAAACGAACAACTTCGATGTCGAGGTAGTCGTCGATGAAGGCGAGTTCTTCCCGCAGGGGAACGAAGGTTTCCGTGCTGCGCATCAGACGCCGAAGAATATTCGCGAGCTTGATGATCATGTCACGGGCCGTATCCGGGTCGACGCGAACGAGAGAGGAGACGGAATTGAAGGTATTGAAAAGGAATGGGGGATTGATCTGGTTTTGCAAAGCCTCCATGCGGGCTTGAAGAAGGAGGCGCTCCTGCTCTTCGAGCTTGATCTGGATGCGAACCCCGTTCCATATTTTTAACCATGTACCGATGACAACGATGGAAGTCGTGTAGATAAGAACTTTGAGCCACAGCGGGCCACCGCGGAGGTTAAAGATTGAGTGCGGGGCGAAATGTGCGACCTCTGAGCGAAGGGCGCGCAGGCCAGCGATGCTCAGAAAGAAAACAATTTGCCAGTCGAAGAGGCGCGGCTTGGGGAAGTTGCGGCGAATCCAGCGATAGATGCTGAGGTCAACGAAGGGCGAGAAGTACCAGATTTCTTCCCGGTCGGTGGACCAAGCGCGAAGCTGGCCAGCGACAAGTCCCGCGAGCAGGTTAAACGGCAGCGTGGCCCACTCCCCGTGGAGAAGCGCTGGTAAAGCGAGCAGAGCACCACCAACGCATCCCGTGACGCGCCCGGCGATCACTCCGAGAACAAGCGTGGTTTCCAAGGAGAGATCGGCCGCCACAAAGTTGGTAACCGTGCGAATCCAGACGCCCGCCGCCATGGGAAGACAGACCCAAAGCATGAGGTCCATTTTCTGCTGGAGGGTGCGTTCTTCGCGGAAAAGGAGCGACTTGAATTTGACCGAGCGAATGAGTGCGCTCGATACCGCCGCCGCCACACCCAGCATGACGAGGAGATAGATGGAGATGAGGCGCGGGTCCAACATCGGAATGGAGCTAGGTTAGCACGTTGGGGGTGGAGCTTCGCTCTTAGTACGGTCCGATGATTCCGCCGATTTGGCGGGACTGCGGAAGCGCAGGTCGTTGTGGCTCTGCTTTTTCCCCCACCGCTGCCAAGATGGCGCGTGCAAATTTTGCGGCATCCGCGGCAGGCAGGAATACCTCGGAACTGCGCCCCGAGACCTTGGCAAGCGTGACGCCGATGGCCTCTTCCCCAGGTCGAACTGTCTCGGATCGAACTATGGCCACGCTTTCGCCTGCGTGGGGATCAACAAACTGGATGGAAACGGTTTTAGTCATAAAATATTCTTCAATTATGCCGGAAATCAGGCGGGAAGACGTTTGAGAATCTGGGCCGCTTTGCGAAACCATGGGCGTTCACGGCGTTTCTGGTAGGCCGGCATGGCAGGCTTTTTGGCGAGGACTTTCTGTGCCACTTCGCGGGCCTCGGCGGTGCGCCCCTGACCAGCGAGGAAGGCGGAATAATTGATGTAGGTTTCCGAAAGTGTGGAGGTTACGAGAACCTCGCGAAACAGGGCGTCCGCCTTTTCGGGTTGGCCGGTATTGGCATAGGCGTGGGCGAGCAGCGCGGCGGCGCGCTGGAAATCGTATTTGCGATCCCGGCTTATCACTCGTTCCAGGTCCGGCACTGCAGCGGCAAAATCGTTGAGCGCCAGAGCGCACTGTCCCCGGCGGTAAAACGGGTCAGGTGAATCGGTGCGGACAGTGATGGCCTTGTCGAAGCACTCGCGCGCCTGCTCATATTTCTCTTCCTCTTGATAGAGGCCGGCGAGCTCCTCGTAGTTTCCAGCGGAAGGATTGTCGAGAAGAATGGCTTGCAACTCGCGAATACGTTTGCGGCGGGGAAACACCTGCAATGTACCGCGCAGCAGGCCAAGATCAGGGATCAGCTCGGCGCCGATGTACACCAGCGCACCCAGCCAGCTGCCAAAAAGGATGATGTAAATCCAATACGTATTAGGCCGACGCCGAATGAAGTGGAGAATCGCCATGCCTTGCAGCAGCATTCCCCACCAGGTGAATCCGTGACTGAGCATCGGAATCATAAGAGATCAGCGCAATATATCATGGCTACTCATAGCCAGAAACGTGACTTCCGTGAGATGACCTGGGTGGGGCTGAATGCTAAACTCTTCTATGGCATTACTTCCCATCCGACTTTTGGCCGTCGACATTGATGGCACTCTGCTGAACCCCCAGTTTCAAATTTCCCCCGACGATATTGCGGCCTTGCAACGAGCGCACACTATGGGCGTGGAGATCGTGGTTGCTACTGGACGACGGCATCAGTTTGCGCTGCCCATCGCGCGCAAGCTGGGCGTGGATCTGTGCTTGATCAGCTCGAACGGAGCGGTCACACGGTCGTTGACGGGAGAACGGTTTCATCGTGACTTGCTTCCCGTCGAGACTTGCCGCGAGATGTGCGCGGCGATGAATGAATTCCGCGGACACCTGGTCGTCACCTTTGACAAGGAAACTAAGGGCACTCTGGTGCTGGAGCGTATGGACGAGCTCAACGCAAGCATCCGCCGCTGGCTGGAGACGAATCTGGAATTCATCGAGTTTGTGGTACCGGTGGAAAATGCTCTGGTAGAAGATCCGGTGCAAGCCATGTACTGCGGGACACTGGCCCGAATGGAGCAAGTACAGCGGGCGCTCGATGTAAGCGGTGTAAGGCACCGGGTAAACGTTCTGAAGACAGAATATCCGGAGCGCGACCTTTGCATGGTGGATATCCTCAATCAAGGATGCTCCAAGGGACATGCACTGGAGCGATGGGCAAACCACCGGGGAATTCCGCGCGAGCAGGTGATGGCCATTGGAGATAACTACAACGATGTCGAAATGCTGGAGTACGCGGGCGTTCCGGTAATCATGGGTAATGCCTCGGAAGAGCTGCGCGGCAACGGATGGAAAGTGACCTTGCCCAATAGCCAGAGCGGTGTTGCGGCAGCTTTGGAGGATGTGCTGTTTGGAAGTGAAGTGTCTGTCTCATGAGAGTGACGAGAGACATGGGCATCCATCGAAACAGCCGTACTAACGGACAGCGGACACATGTCCTCCTGATACCCTGATGTGGGGTGACATGAGACTGAATCTGGGCTACCTTGAGATCAACGGCTTCGCTTCAACGACATGAGATTCTGGCGGCAACTCGCGGTGATCTCCCTGCTCTCAGCTACGAGCGTAGCGGCGGATATTGCAGTCCTGCGGAACGGTTTCACCATCCGGCACGAGAGTCGCGAGCAGATCGGAGAATCCACACGGCTTTATACGTCCGCGGATAAAGCAAGTTTCGTGGACATCCCCACTGCGGATGTGGAACGATTCGAGAAGGACGACACTCCGCCTCCTCCCGCAGCTTCGAGTCCCGCAGCGTCCAATACATCGTCTCCCGAGGCCGTAACTGACGCCATCGGCTCGGCCAGCAATCATTATCGACTCGACCCCGACTTTGTGAACAGCGTCGTGTCGGCGGAGAGCGGGTTCAATCCTCACGCAGTGTCCCGCAAGGGGGCGCAGGGATTAATGCAGCTGATGCCGCAGACCGCTTCACAACTAGGGGTGGACAATCCTTTCGATCCAGCGAAGAACGCCGAAGGCGGAACCCACTATTTGCGCATCTTGCTGGAGCGCTTCAACTTCGACGTAGCCAAAGCGCTGGCAGCCTACAATGCCGGGCCCACGCGCGTGGAGCAACACCACGGAGTACCGCCCTATCGTGAAACGCGCAAGTATGTTGCGCGCATCATTCGCGATTACAACCGGAAAAAACTGGAACAGGAAAAGCTCTCCGCACACAACGCAGCCTCTCCGAAAGCGCCGCTCCAGAAGCCTGTACGGCATCTCCCCGCCAATGCCAAAAAAGTGGCGGCGGCTCCCTTGAAAACCGCTGCAAACGGCGGTTACTAAACGGAATCCTTTGGTCAATAAGCGGTTAAAACGCCGCGCGTCGCGTTGACCGGGGCGGTGCAGTCCTATACCTTGGCAGATGGGCAGCTCGCACAGGCGGGCTGGCCTCTTTGCTCATGCAGAAAAAGCGCGCGCTGATTACGACGATTTTGGTAGCCCTGTTGGGGCTTTTGATCTACACCCAGTTTCGGGAGTGGCGCGATTTTGACTGGCCCACCTTTTGGGCGCAGACGCATCACATCCGTGGAATCCACATACTCCATGCCATTGCGTTGATCTATTTCCACTACGGTCTACGCGCCCTCCGATGGAAAATTTTTCTCAAGCCCCTGAAGAAGACGTCCTGGCTCGGTCTGGTACCTCCAACCGTGATCGGGTTTACCGGTTTGGCGCTGCTGGGACGGCCAGGAGAGTTTATTCGCCCATACCTGATCGCGCGGCGGGAAGGTCTCTCGCTCTCGTCACAAATTGCAGTGTGGACAGTGGAACGAATCTTCGATCTTGGCGCATTCACCTCGCTGATGGTGGCGGCAATATTTGTCTCGAAGGGTTTGCGGCTATTGAGTTTCTATGCGAAGTTTCGCGAAGCCGGGTTCGGGCTGATGGCTGGCGTGACGGCCTTGGCGTTAGTGGCCGTGGTGATCGCGAAGAATGGCAACCGAATAGCGGATTGGGCGGAAACGCAATTCGGACGGATCAGCGTGGCGCTGGGCCGGAAGGTTGCGATCAAAATTCGAGAGTTTGGGCTGGGCCTCCACACAATTGACGGACCCTGGGCATTCGCGCAACTCTCCGCGGTCTCGGTAGCCATGTGGTATTTGATCGCCCTGGCTTACCGCGAAGTTACGCATGCTTACGCGATTCCGGCGTTGCAGCATTTGACCATTTCCAAGGTACTGCTACTCATGGGTTCGAGCATGGTGGGATCCATGGTGCAATTGCCAGCCGTGGGTGGGGGATCGCAGGTGGCGACGATCAGTGCTCTGTCGGGAATTTTCAACGTACCCAAGGAATCGGCTGTAAGCTGCGGCATACTGCTGTGGCTGGTGACGTTCATGTCGGTCACACCCCTGGGATTGGCGCTGGCTCATCGAGCGCGCCTGTCCTTGCGCCAGCTCTCCAAGGAAAGCGCGCAGGCCGAGGCCGAAGCCGAGGCTGCTACAATCTAAGTGATGGATAGCTTGGCACTTAGCGACGGAATCATGCCTGGCGCAGCTTTAAAACTTGAAATCATAAACTTGAAACTATGAAGTGTCCCTTTTGCGGGTTCCTGAACGATAAGGTCGTGGACTCGCGCGAGAGCAAAGAAGCGGATTCGATTCGCCGCCGCCGGGAGTGCTTACAGTGCTCCAAGCGGTTCACTACCTACGAGCGCATCGACGAAATCCCCTACATGGTGGTCAAAAAGGACGGCCGCCGCGAGCGCTTTGACCGGCAAAAAGTGCTGAACGGCCTGCTACATGCCTGCGAAAAGCGCCCGGTGGCGATTTCCCGATTGGAACAGATTGTGAACGACGCCGAATCCTACGTGATCGACTCCTCCGAACGCGAGCGCAAAACCAGTGAAATTGGCGAGCTCATCATGAACCGCTTGCGCAAGCTGGATAAAGTTGCCTATGTGCGTTTCGCCTCGGTCTACCTTGATTTCAAGGACGTCAAAGAGTTCATGTCCGAGCTCAAGGACCTCGTGCATACGAAGGACCCGCTAGTGCCACCGGCAAAGAGCGGCAAAGCCTGACGGACCAATCTAAGTCTCATATTTAGGGCGACATTAAATACATGGCTTATAAAGTTACTTTGATTCCCGGTGATGGTATTGGCCCCGAAGTCGTGGGCGCTGCGACTCGCATTCTGGAGGCAACCGGACTGAAGTTCGAATGGGAACGCTTCTCCGTCGGCGCCGATGCCTACGAAAAATTCAAGGAATACATTCCCAAGGAACTCGTCGAATCCATGGAACGGACGCGACTTGCGCTCAAGGGGCCAGTGGGAACGCCCGTGGGGCACGGATTCAGCAGCGTCAACGTGGCGCTGCGCAAGAAGTTCGAGCTCTATGCCAATTTCCGTCCTGTGAAGAGTCTTCCTGGATTGGAAACAAAATATCCGAATGTGGATCTGATCATCTTCCGTGAGAACACAGAAGGCCTATATTCCGGCATTGAACATGAAGTGGTGCCGGGCGTGGTGGAGAGCCTGAAGATCATCACAGAGAAGGCCTGTACGCGTATCTCGAAGCACGCCTTTAAATATGCCCGTGAATTCGGGCGCAAAAAGATCCATGTCATCCACAAAGCCAACATCATGAAGATGTCGGACGGATTGTTCCTGCGCTGTTCCCAGGCCGTGGCGAAAGACTATCCAGAAATCACTTACGCCGAGCACATTGTGGACAACGCCTGCATGCAGCTCGTAATGAATCCTTACCAGTACGACATCCTGTTGATGGAAAACCTGTACGGCGACATTCTTTCCGATTTGTGCGCCGCGTTCGTCGGTGGACTTGGACTCGTGCCCGGAGCCAACATTGGGACGGATTGCGCCCTGTTTGAAGCCGTGCACGGCTCGGCGCCGGACATTGCGGGAAAGAATTTGGCCAATCCCACAGCGATCATTCGCTCGTCCCTGCTGATGCTCGAGTACCTGGGTGAAAAACAAGCGGCGACGAAGATCCAGAAGGCCTTGGAGGAGGTCTACCGCGAGAAGAAGACATTGACGCGGGACGTGGGGGGCACGGCTGGTACATCGGAATTCGCCGATGCTGTGATCGCGGCGATGGCAGCGGCGTGATACCTGCATCATCGGCTCTTTCAATAGCGCCACGATACCCCGGTTCTGATAAAATTTTTAGTTCTGGGTTTCCTGACAACACTCTGCAGGCCAAGTCTCACAGACTGTTGTGGAAGCGATTTTCCTTTCTCGCATAGGGGTGTGTTCTGAAGTTTCTGGCTGCTCCTTACAACCGTGGGCATCACCGGTTTGCCGTGTTCGTTGCGGTCGTGACGTTCCTGTTGCTGATTGCCGGAGCACTGGTCACGAGCAACGACGCTGGTCTCTCCGTCCCGGACTGGCCGACTTCGTATGGCTCTTACATTAAGTTTCCCCAGTGGGTAGGCGGCATCCGCTATGAGCACAGTCATCGAGTAGTGGCCGAATTTGTCGGGTTGCTCACGATCGTTCTCGCGGCGTGGACGTGGCGCGTCGACCGGCGCCCTTGGATGCAGCAGTTGGGTCTGGCGGCAGTGGGTACCGTGATTCTGCAAGGTATTCTCGGCGGGATCACCGTATTAAGATTTCTTCCTCCCGCAGTTTCGACGGCCCACGCTGTCACGGGTCAGACGTTCTTCTGCATCGTGGTCACGATGGCGCTATTCTCGGGACGGCGCTCCATGGAAGAACCACCAAGAGTCGTCTTCGATATTCGAAAGCCCAGCCTCGTTGCCCTCACTCAGCTTTCTATCCTGGTGTTGTATGTGCAGCTCATTCTGGGCGGTATGTTTCGGCATCATGGGATGAGTTGGTGGCCGCATGTTTTGAATGCCGGTGTGGTGGCCGTGGTGCTTACGTGGACAGCCGTAAGGGCTCTATCGCAATACTCGGAAATTGAAGCCGTGCGGCGACCCGCCATTATTTTATTGAGCCTGATGGTGGCGCAACTTTGCTTGGGGTTCGCGGCGTTTATCACACGGGTAATGTGGGGACGGGATGCTGTGCAGCCGGAGATGCCCATGATCGTTTCTACGGTGGCGCACGTTGCGGTGGGCGCGTTGCTTCTAGCCACGGCCGTGATCCTGGCTATTCAAGTTTGGCGGTATGTTCCTGTCGCTATCTCTGAGGGTGTGTTCCGGCGGTCCCAGAGAGCCGTGGCCGCATGAGCACAGCTACCCAACCATTGGCCGTCTCTGCGCCCAGCATTGCAGGGCTACTACGCGACTACGCAGAGCTGACCAAGCTGCGCGTGACTACACTCATCGTCATGACGGCGTGGTGCGGATATTACTTCGGCTGCGTGAAAGCTGGGGTGTCTTCCCTCTCGTGGGGCCTGTTCCACGCGTTGCTGGGAATCGGCATGGTTTCGGGTGGCACGGCTGCTCTGAACGAAGTCATGGAGCACAAAGTGGACGCCAACATGCGGCGCACCGCGCGGCGTCCAATTCCTGCGGGCCGCATGAGCCTGCTGCACGGCGCTGTGGCGGGTGTTGTGCTCACGATGGGCGGAGCCCTCTACCTTGGCTGGGCACTGAATCCGCTAACCGGATGGCTCTCCTTGGCAACAGCGGCGATTTACCTGGCGGCCTATACGCCTCTGAAGCGCGTATCGCCCATCTGTACGTTTGTTGGCGCATTTCCCGGGGCCATGCCTGGAGTGTTGGGCTGGGCTGCGGCGCGAGGCCGACTGGATTGGGGCACTCTGGTGATGTTCGCCATCGTCTTTCTGTGGCAATTCCCCCACTTCTTTTCCATCGCGTGGCTGTACCGCGAGGACTACGCGGACGGTGGCATCCAAATGTTGCCGGTAGTGAATCCGGATGGCCGTTCCACAGCGCGGCGCATTGTGATCTATTCTCTTTTGCTGATTCCGGCCAGTCTTCTTCCGAGCTTCGTGGGAATGGCCGGGCGCGTCTACTTCGTGAGCGCCCTGATGTTGGGCATCGCTCTGCTATACGTAGGCACGCGGCTGGCCACGCTGGAGCTTCCCTTGACAGCTCCCGTTTCCAAACAAAGAGCACGGCAATTGTTGCAGGCGTCGGTTTTCTATCTGCCTCTGCTGTTCGTCATCATGATGACGAATGCCGTGCCGCGGTAGGAATCTGGTCTCATGAGCGCTCCCTACGCCGTCTTCCCTGCCATTAACGCCACCCTGAACGGCACCAGCGCCGTGCTACTGCTCATTGGCAGGTGGCAGATCGCACAGCAGCGGATCCGGCAGCATCGTTCCGTCATGATTTCGGCAGTCATAACATCGACGCTCTTTCTGGCCTGCTATATCACCTATCACGCGCTGTTGCAGATTTACGCCAATGGCGCGATTACCCGGTTTCAGGGAACAGGCCTGTCGCGACCGATTTATTTTTCTATCTTGCTCTCCCACACGATCCTGGCCGTGGTGACGGTGCCCCTTGTTCTTGTCACGTTGAGTCGCGGGTTGCGCGAGCGTTTCGACAAGCATCGCGCCATTGCCCGTTGGACATTTCCCATCTGGCTGTATGTTTCGGTCACGGGTGTGGTGATCTACTTCATGCTGTATCACTGGTTCGCCGCGTAGGGCCTGAAAAAATGGAGGTGCGGGCGTCCTCGCCCCTGCGGCGTATCCTCCAATTCTGATATATTCGACTTCCGGTCCCCAGTAACCGCACGAGCAGCCTGCGTTGAGCGAGCCCTTGGTAAACGGCCCGCAATCCTGGAAGGAGTACCCATGGCAAAGAGCGTTAATAAAGTGATTTTGATTGGGAATCTGGGCAAGGACCCGGAATTGAAATACACACCGAGTGGCACAGCCGTTGTGAAATTTTCCCTCGCCACCAATGAGCGCTTTAAAGACAAAGCCGGCGAGTGGCAGGATCGTACCGAGTGGCACAACGTCGTGGCCTGGCAGCGTTTGGCGGAGATCGCGAATGAATATTTGAAAAAGGGCCGCACCGTCTACATTGAGGGCCGCCTGCAGACGCGTTCCTGGGAAGATCAGGCGACGAAGCAGAAAAAATATATGACGGAAATCGTCGCCAACGATCTGGTTCTGCTCGGCGGCCGGGAAGCTGGAGCTGGCGGAGGCGAATCCTCGAGCCGCAGCGGTGGTGTGCACCACGACATGGATCAACGCGTGCCTGAGGAATCCGGCACGGCTCCCATCAGCGACGACGACATACCGTTCTAGTAAGGGCCGAACACGGGAGAACGCGCGTGAGATACGTATTGGTATTGTTGGCGGTAGCGGGAATTGTGTTCTCGTCGTTTGCTTTGCGGGAGCACTACCGCACCGAGGATTCTCCTTGCCACATCAATGATGTGTGGGATTGCGGAGAAGTCAACCATAGCCAGTACGCGTCGTTGTTGGGGATTCCCGTGGCCGTCATCGGAATCGCGGGCTATCTTGGACTAGGAATTCTTTCTTGGATGCGCGCATATCGCGGAGTGCTGATCGCGGCAGTCATTGGACTCGGATTTTCCTTGTATTTGGCGCATATTGAAAAAGATGTTTTGCGGGCTTGGTGTATTTATTGCGTTGGGTCATTGGGTGTGATCTCGCTCATGACTCTGCTGGTGATCGCAATCAATGTTCACGGGGCATTGCGCACGAAAACCAGCTGACCCGTTCAGGAGTTGCTTATGCCGGATCTCGCTAGCAAGACCTGCGTTCCCTGCCGTGGGGGAGTCCCCGCCCTAAAAGGTGAGGAACTCTTTGTGCTGACCCAACAGGTACCGCTTTGGGAAGTTATCAACGAACATCACCTCTTCCGGAAATTTGAATTTCCGGATTTCCGCAAAGCCCTCACTTTTGTGAATCGCGTGGGTGAAGTTGCCGAACAGCAGGGCCACCATCCGGATATTTTGCTGGCATGGGGCAAAGCGGAAATCACCATTTTCACCCACAAGATTGACGGACTCACGGAGAGCGACTGCATTCTGGCGGCAAAGATCGATCGGTTGTATCCGTAGCTAAGTCTTCGCTGCGTTCGCTGCCGACAAACAGAATTTAAGTGGGTTCGGACGGAGCCAACGCGGCGGGCGGCACGTCCTTCCACAGCCGCTGCGCCAGAAACCAAATTGTCGCCGGAATAAACATCAACAAACCCGTTGCCATGGCAACTTTCGGTGCGGAGAAGCCAACATCCAGGAAGCGTCCCGCCAAATATGCTCCCGTTGCCAGCGTAAACATCGCAAATCCCAACTCAGCGGCGAATACGCGTCCACGGAAGCGGTCTTCCGTATTGAGCTGCAACAACGTCGTTGAGAATACCCATGCAACGGAACCACCCATGTGCGCCAGCACGGTGCTGGCGCAAGCAAGAATCAGAGTTTTGGAAAAACCCAACAAAGTATAACCCACAGCGATGGCGAGGAATCCAAACTGAATCCCCAGTCGCAAACGCGATTCCGCCTCCCCTGCCCACGTCGCGGAGATTAGAGGACCGATCAAGGCTCCCAAACCGCGCGCGGCCAGCAACACGCTCATACCAAGAATGGCACCTCGTTCCGCAGTCAGGCCATGCAGATGTACAGGAAAATACTCTTTCCCCATCACCGTGAACAGCACCCAACTGGGACCAAGCATGCCCAGACCCGACTTGACCAGCAGCATTGCCATGCGGCGGGCATCCGAACGTACATAGCGAATCCCTTCGAGAATCGGCGAAAAATCCACTAAATCTCTGGCCCGAAAAGGAGAACGATTCTCCGCATGCGGCTCGTTGAATTTCATCATGCCGATCAGCCATGCCGAAATCGCAAAGGAAGCAGCGTTGATCACGAACACGGTATCCCGCCCGAACAACGCGGCGACTACGCCGCCGAGGCTGGCTCCCAGCGCGAGATTCAGCGACCAGGTCGTCGAGCTGAGCGTGTTGGCCAGGATGACGTCTTCCGAGCGGCAGATGTTCGGGATAACGGAAGTCCGCGCCGGCTCGAAAAATGTGACCATGACCGCTTCCAGAAACAAGAGGGGATAAATAATCCAAACCATGGAAGGCGAACGCGCCGCCAGCATGCAGAGCACAATGGCAACACGAGCAAGATCGGCTGCGATCATGACGACCTTGCGTCGCAGATGATCGTTGACGACACCCGCCGTGGGGATGATGAATGTCTGCGGCAGAACCTGTAACGCCAGGGCAAGCGCGACAGAACTGGCCTTGCCGGTGAGATCGAGCAGCAGACTGTAAATGGCGATCGTGTAGAACCAGTCGCCGAGTTCGCTGACAATCTGGGCGGACCACAAGAGGCGGAAGTTGCGGTTCTCCCGCAACAGGCGCAGGTAGCTGGCAACCCCGATCTTTCCCGAAGCACCAGTCAACGGTCCTGTGGATGCGGTGCCTTCCAAATCTCCTCTTGAGGTTTTGTTCGTCATGATTCCTTCGAAAATGGCTCCATCAAGTTCATCGGACAGAGGTAGACAAGGTGCGGATAAGACTCGATTTTGTGGATATTTTGCATTCATCAAATCTTTACGGAACTTTAACAAACTAAACGGTTTGGCCTAGAGTGAGAACTTGCTGCGCAAAGAGAAGGAAACTCTTTGCACAGGTTACTTTTGCGCAAGAGTTCAGGCTCCGTCTCGTGAGCTCTCTAAGCAACTTTGCTTCAGTCAGTTAGCCCTGTGAACCTCAAGGTAGCAGGCTTTGGCACATCTGTTGCACTTGTTGAAGATGCGACTTCGGTCTGGAGGCACTTCGTCATGCAATCGCCGCTCAAGAAAGCCCTGGTCATCGCAGGTGCAGCAGTATTTCTTATGCCCCTGGCAGCGTTTTCCAGCCCTGTCCTCAATGCTGCGGTGAACGGTAAGAATGCCGTGATGAGCCGCGTGGCGGTGGTCCCTGAGCCCGGCACACTGACGATGTTCGGTACTGGCTTATTGGGCCTGGCAGGGATTGTGCGCCGCCGCTTCCGTAGCGCCCTTTAGATCTTCATTTCCCGTTTTCCTCTCTCTTCCTCTTGCCCCGAAGCTTTATGCTTCGGGGTTTTTTTGTGAGAGGTGGGCTTGCGGGGCTAGCTTTCGCCGGGACCAAGTTTCTGCTCTAAATCGGCTGCGATCAGGCGTCCGTGAAAGCGTCCATTCTCGATGAAGATTTCATTGGTACGGGAACCAGCGACAATCACACCGGCCACATAGATACCCGCCACATTCGTCTCCAATGAGCCTGGATCGCAGAGAGGCCGATACTGCTCGTGAGAAAGTTCCAGTCCGAGACTTCGCAGAAAATCGTAGTCCGGATGGTAGCCAACCAACGCGAATACAAAATCGTTCTTCACGCGCAGAGGCCCGCCGGGTGTTTCCAGGATCGCGGAGTCTTCCGTAATCTCGCGCACGTGGCTGTTGAAGTGCGCTACGATTTCGCCGTCCTTGATCCGATTCTCAATATCCGGGCGCACCCAGTACTTGACATGGGGATGGACCTGCGGCCCACGATGCACCAGCGTGACACGCGCTCCGTGCCGCCAGAGATCGAGCGCCACTTCCGCTGCTGAGTTCTTACCTCCAATCACCAGCACATCGGTGTCATAGTACGGAAATGGCTCGCGGTAGTAGTGGAAGACTTTTGATAGATCCTCCCCCGGCACACGCAACAAGTTCGCCAAATCGTAATAGCCGGTGGCGACGATAATCTTCTTCGCACGGTAGTCGCGAATGTTTCCATGACGATCTATCGCGGTAGCGTGAAAGTTGCCATTCTTCCCGGTGACACTCGTCACTTCGTGATACTGAGAGACCTCAAGAGCATAGTGCTGGGTCACGCGCCGGTAGTATTCGAGCGCTTCTTGCCGCGTCGGTTTCTGCAGAGCGGAATTGAACGGGATACCGCCAATTTCCAACAGCTCCGGCGTGGTGAAAAACACCATATTCGTCGGGTAGTTAAAGATTGAGTTGACGAGGCAGCCCTTGTCGATAATGTGCGTTTTATAGCCCACTTTTTTGACTTCGATAGCGCAGGCTAGCCCGGTGGGGCCAGCGCCGATGACGAGCACGTCCGTAACGATTTCGGGGCGTGACTGGGCTTCCGGCTGGGACGATGTGACGGGCGTGTTCTCAGTAAGCACAGGTGTCAACACAGGGCATTCCTGGAAGTAGAGATGGCCGCGGTAACGAGCACCGCAGGGCGGCGCTCGAATCACTCTCGGATCGATCAGTCTAGCATGTCGCTCTAACCATAGAGGAACTTGCGGTTCCGCACAGGATTTCTACAGCAAGATTGCTATAATTTTCTGTTCGTCGTGTCCGTCAGGAGTGAATATGTCCACCACTGCACCGAGCGCCACCCGTATTGAAAAAGATTCGCTCGGCACCAAAGAGATTCCGGCCAGCGTCTATTACGGCATTCAAACGTTGCGCGCCGTGGAGAATTATCCGATTTCCGGCATGCGCGCGCATCCCACGCTGATTCGCGCTTTCGGCATGGTGAAGCAGGCGGCAGCGGAGGCCAACAAAAACCTCGGCCTATTGGACGAGAAGCGAGCCAACGCAATCATCCAGGCGGCAAAAGATGTGCAGAGCGGCAAGTTCGACGACTCCTTCGTGGTGGATGTGTTTCAGGCGGGCGCGGGCGTCAGCTTTCACATGAACAGCAACGAGGTCATCGCCAACCGCGCGGTAGAAATTCTTGGCGGCGCACTGGGCGATTCTTCCGTGGTCCACCCGAACGATCACGTGAATTACGGGCAATCCACCAATGACGTGTTTCCGACGGGGATGCGTCTGGCCACATTGCTGGAATTGGAAAAGCTGTATCCCGCGTTAGATAGCCTTTCAGCAAGCCTGGAGCTCAAGGCAAAAGAGTTTCACAACATTTTGAAATCGGGCCGTACGCACATGCAAGATGCTGTCCCCATGCGGCTGGGACAGGAATTCGCCGCCTACGCGGGAGCGATTCGGCGTGCTACGGAAGCGGTGAAGCAATCGTCCGAGTATCTGCGCGAGCTAGGACTGGGCGGATCGGCGGTCGGCACGGGAATCAACACGCATCCCGACTACCGCGAGAAGGCAATTGCGCACCTGGCCCGCATCTCCGGTCAGAAGGTCAAGCCGGTGGACGACATGCGCTATGCCATGCAGTCGAATCTGGCCATGGCGGCGGTATCGTCGTCGCTACGGAATCTGGCGCTGGAAGTGATTCGCATTTCGAACGACCTGCGTCTGATTTCTTCCGGACCGAACACTGGATTGGCGGAAGTGAATCTACCGGCATTGCAGCCGGGATCATCGATCATGCCCGGCAAGATCAACCCAGTGATACCGGAACTGGCGGCCATGGTGGCGTTCCAGGTGGTCGGCAATGACTTGGCGGTAGCGATGGCAGTGCAGGCTGGACAGCTCGAGCTGAATGTCATGATGCCGACGATGTCCTACAGCGTGCTGCAGTCGATCACGATTCTCACCAACATGCTGCGGCAGTTCACGGACAAGTGCGTGGCTGGACTCACTGCGAACGATACCCGCTGCGCGTTCTACACGCAGGCTACGGTGTCCCTGGCAACGGCGTTGAATCCCTACATTGGTTATGCGAAGGCGGCGGAGATTGTGAAGGAATCGGTGGCCACGGGACGCTCGATCATCGAAATCGCCCGCGACAAAAAACTGTTGAGCGAAAAGGAAATTGCGGAAATTCTCGATCCCGCACGCATGACCGAACCGCAGAGGCCGCTCGAAGCGGCGGCCAAGCGGGAGGAGATTAAGGCGGGAAAGAATTAAAGCCCTGCGGAGCTTCGCTCCTGGACGGCCGAGGCGGCCGTCCTCACGTTAGTACGCCCAACGTAGCAGCGTCGCTCCCACAGTAAACCCTGCCCCGACCGAAGCTAGCAGCACAAGGCTTCCCTTCTTGAGCTTTCCTTCTTCAAGCGCTGTTTGCATCCCTAAAGGAATGGTGCCAGCAGTCGTGTTGCCGAAGCGGTCGATGTTGATGATGGTGGCATCGGGGCGCAGGGACAGCCGGTCCGCCGTTGCATTGATGATGCGCAAATTGGCCTGGTGCGGGATAAAGACGTCAATGTCACTTCCCTGAAGTCCATTTCTTTCCAGAACCTGGGCGCACACTTCCGCCATTTTTCGCACTGCGAATTTAAAGACCGCTCCCCCATCCTGATGGACGAAGTGCATTTTCTGGTCGACCGTGGCATGCGTCGTGGGATTCAGGCTGCCACCACCCGGCATGAAGAGCGCGTCACCGCCGGAACCATCCACTTCATGAACAAAATCGAAAATACCGGCCTCGCCGTCTCCCTCTTCCGCAGCCTCCAGAATGACCGCGCCTGCGCCGTCGCCGAAGATGATGCAGGTGGCGCGGTCGGTGTAATCGATGATGGAAGACATGACGTCAGCGCCAATCACCATGACGCGCTTGTGGGCACCTGTGGCGATAAATTGGGCTCCGTTCTGCAATGCGAACAAAAACGCTGAACAGGCAGCCGAGAGATCCACGCCCCAAACTTTCTTCGCACCGAGCTTGTGCTGTACAAGGCAGGCGGTCGAAGGGAACAGCATGTCCGGCGTGACCGTAGCGACGAAGATGGCGTCGAGATCACTGGCCTCCATGCCGCGAATGGCGAGCGCCTTCCTGGCGGCCTCTACAGCGATGTCGCTGGTGGCGACACCTTTCTCGACAATGTGGCGCTGCCGAATCCCAGTGCGCTCGACAATCCATTGATCGGTGGTCTCGACCATCTTTTCGAGGTCGGCGTTGGTGAGAAGGCGTGGCGGAACGTAGGTGCCCAGTGCGGTGATCTTGGCCCGAACCAGGGCACGCGGCGATTGCTTCAATGAGTTCTCCTGAAAGAAGTTGAACTATGTATTTTGAGGGATTCGCCGATGGATGTCTAACCATTCCGGTTAACGGAAGTGGTGCAGTTTCGTAAATACACTCCTCTGGCTTTGTCATTCCGAGCCAGGTCTATCGGCGAGGAATCTGCTCCTGGCAGTAAAAGAGCAGATTCCTCGCGCGCTACTGCCGCGCTTCGGAATGACAACTTTGTAGAAATATCCAAACGGCACCACTGCCCGGTTAATGGAAGCGAGTCAGCGGGAATTCTCCGCCAAATACCAGCGCCGAAGCGCCACCACCGACCACACCGCTTCCACCACTCCGAACGGCCATGCGCCTTGCAGGAAACCATAGACCGAGCCCAACATGCAGGCGACAGCAAAGGCGAGGACGAACCAGCGGCTGCGATTCTCCAAGGCATAGGTGATGAGCATGGCCGTGACAGCAAAAAGGCCGAAGAGGGTTAAGCGGTTCATTTGGATGGGCATCCGTGCGGCGAAAGCAAAAAAGTCAGACACCGGCAACCCACTGCACACGCAAGAGCCCGTTACCGTTGCTTCCTTCCGGACCTGGCGGGGTTGGCGGGAAGACGTCGCGTGGAACCGATGCCTGACCTGCTAAATTCTACCATCTGCGTGCGCCCTTTCCGCGTTCCAGGCACAGCTTTCCGAACGCTATTTCCCTGGCGCATCTTCGGCTCAGGTGACCTTCGATTGTTTTGTTCTGACCCTTGCCTTCCCTTCTATCGCCATACCTTCGAAAATTGAGCAGGCATGCCTGGATCGCCCGCATCAATAGAAATAGCGAAAGCTCCAGTGTCCACCTCCGTGGACCGTTATCTGCTCGTGTGCCTGTATCTGATGGTGATGACCGGTTTCGGAACGCTTGCCGCCACCGGTCAGCTGGATATTGCTTCCGTACTTTTCGTGACGGCTGCCCTGCTCTGGCGTGGTTTCTTGCTTGTCATCCACAAAAATTTAGTGCTGCCAGAAAGCTGGAATACGCGCCTGGCGCTGGGTTTTTTGTTGTTTTATCTGGTTGATGTCTTCCTGGTGTCGCGCAGCTTCCTGCCTGCGACAGTACACCTGGTGATGTGCGGCCTGGTAGTAAAGATCTTTTCTCCGTTGCGGGACCGCGACTATGTGCTGTTAGCCTTGCTTTCGTTCGCAATGGTGCTGGCTGCGTCCGTATTGACCGTGGATACCGCATTCTTTCTGACATTCTCCCTGTTCCTGTTGACGTCGGTTGGGACGTTCATTTTGTTGCAGATGCACCGGGCCGCCGCGCAGGCCACTGTGCACGCATCGGAGCAGGACTCGCCGGAGCTACGTCGGCGTCTTGTCCTTTCGCTGGGGGGAGTATCGCCTGTAATTCTGTTGTTGATTCTGGGACTCGCGGCAGGCATCTTTTTTTTGCTGCCACGTGTTTCCGGGGGATACGCAAGCGCCTACGGTTACGGCAATGATCTTTCCACCGGCTTCAGCAACGAAGTACGCCTGGGGAAAATCGGGGAAATTCAGCAATCCGATGCGGTCGTGATGCACATCGAGATGAAAGGTGGCGCGGCAGAATCTCAGGAGTTCAAGTGGCGGGGCGTAGCACTCGGTTCATTCAGCGGAACGACATGGTCGGGCCGGGACGCGCATATTATCGCACAGCGTCTTTCGGATGGCCGATACCTTGTGTCCCCATCGCAGCAGACGCACGAAAGCGGTCTCCTGCGCTATCGCGTACTGCTGGAACCACTGGACAGCAACGTATTCTTTCTGGCGGAACAGCCGGCTACCGTATCTGGCAACTACAGCATGGTGGGGTTCGATGCGGACGGGGCCGTTTTTGATTTGGATCGAGAACATCCGATCGCCCTGTACGAAGGCGAATCAAACATCGCGAGACCCACTGCGGTTGAGCTGCGGGCCGCGACCGGAAGTTATCCGCCAGACATTCCGCGAATCTACCTGCAATTGCCGGATGTGGATCCTCGCATCGGGCAATTGGCGCATGAGGTGACCAAGAAAGCCAGCAACGACTACGACAAGGCAGCCGCCCTTGAGAATCACCTCCGGACCCATTACGGATATACCCTGCAACTTCCGGCTGTGACGCCAAAAAATCCGCTTGCAAATTTCCTCTTCGAGCGAAAGCAGGGACACTGTGAGTACTTTGCGTCTTCCATGGCGGTGATGCTGCGTACCCTTGGCATTCCCTCCCGCGTGGTAAATGGTTTTCGGGGCGGGGAGTTCAACGACCTCAGTGGAAAATACTTAATTCGCGCCCGCGACGCCCATTCCTGGGTAGAAGCCTACTTCCCGGGAAAGGGCTGGATCAGTTTCGACCCTACCCCCGCCGATTCCCTGTTCACGCACCAGGGTGGATGGAATCGCATCTCGCTCTACCTCGACGCGGCGGCTTCATTTTGGCGGGAATGGATTGTGAACTACGATTTCGCGCACCAGCGCTCGCTTGGTGAAGATGGAATCCGCAAAGGACGCCTGCTTCTGGAACGCCTGCGCCAAAGAATCATGCAACCCTATGAGCGCTTGCTTCGTGCCGCACGCACGGCCCGGGGTAAGGCCCACAGGTTACCGATTGCCTGGGTTCCAGTCGCCGCCGGCCTGGGATGCCTGATTTTGTTGCTGTCGAACGCAGCCAGATTACGGCATTGGAGTCAACACTTGGTGTGGGGACGTCGCTCTGGCAACGCTCCACAACAAGCAGCGGCCTTGTGGTACGAGCGCATGACAAAAATGCTCAGCCGGCGAGGCTGGCACAAAGCACCAGAACAGACTGCTGGGGAATTTGTCGAGAAGATTCCAGATGCCGCCGTACGGGAATCCGTTAGCAACTTTACCAACCACTACGAACGTGCCCGCTTTGCGGCGTCAAAGGAAGACGCAGAACGCCTGCCGGAACTTTACGAAGAAATCGCCGCGGATTCGCGATAGGTCCGCGACTTAGAACGTCCAAACCACGCCGCCCCCACCCACCACGTTATGCATGCGAGTCCGGCCCTGGTCCACATTGAGTTCCGGAACACCTGAATAAAAATCACGAACTTCACCGCGCACCTTCAACATGCGCCAGACCTTTACGTCCAGACCTATGCCGAACTCAATAACGCTCGTGGTGTTACTTTTCCCGGGCACCTTTAACACGTTAAAAACACCGTTTTTCGAAGTTGTGAAGCGTCCGAAACCACCGCCCACCGAGGCCCACGGCGAAACCAGCGTATTGGGAAACAGATTTACCCGCACACCTGGCGTAACAAACAAACCTTTGTAGGATGACGGTACCAGATCGTTGCTGGAGAGCAGCTTTTGATCACGCAGGTAAATAACCGGAACCTCAAATGTAAAAGCCGCGAGTTCGGTGACCCGGAGACGCCGGCCATAATTGCCCTGAAACGTAAGGCCTTTGCCAATGTTGACGCGGTTATCCATGAAGGGCGGAGGGAGCGTGGGAGATTTAATGGCGTGCCCGCTGGTAAGATCGCGTTGCACGAGGATGGCGATCTCGTTCTTCTTGTTCCACCAGTCATAATCTTGCGCGCAAGCACTTGCTGCCACAAAAATCAGAAACGAACTTACCAGCAACAACTGTCCTTTACGGGACATTTCCCCTCCTGACCCTGCGGGCCTGGGATGACGGTCAACCGCTTTGCATCAGGTTAGCACGCCGAGGCCTTATGAGGGAGACAAGAGGGTACTCCGAAGGTGCTGAGGGATTGTTCTTGTAGGCCCCCCGCGGCTCCCTGGCATACACGAAAGTAGATGATAAACTGGAACTCTTGACCTCTTCGAGTCTTACCCAAGCGAACCCGCAGTCTTCCATGACCCCCACAAAACCGCAAAAGATCGGTTTTGTCAGCCTCGGCTGCCCCAAGAACCTGGTCGACAGCGAGGTCATGATGGGTCTTCTGGCCCGGGCAGGAGCGGAAATTACAGGCGCTACCGGGGACGCGGACGTTATCGTGGTTAACACCTGCTCGTTTATTGAAAGCGCCCAGCAAGAGTCCGTGAACACGATTCTCGAAATGGCGCGCCACAAGACCGAAGGCCGCGCGCAAAAGCTGGTGGTTGCCGGGTGCCTGGTGGAACGGTACCGCAATGAAATTCAAAAGGATATTCCGGAAGTGGATGCTGTGGTGGGCACGGGTGAGCTAGAGGCCATTTTGTCCGCTGTCGGCCTCACACCCCGGCCGGACGCGCCGAATAGCTCCCCCTTCGTGATTCTGAACAGCCGCGCGGAAGGGGATGCCCGCGCCGCACAAGGACGTTTCTCCCGCACGGAGTGGGACGGCGCGATTGCGGATCTACCAAACTATCTTTACGACGAGACAACTCCCCGTCTGCTGACGACGCCGAAGCATTCCGCCTACATCAAGATCGCGGAAGGCTGCGATCACCCCTGCACATTTTGCATCATCCCCCAACTGCGCGGGCAATTCCGTTCCCGCCGTTTTGAGTCGGTGGTCGCCGAGGCGGAACAGCTTGTCGCTGCTGGCTCGCGCGAGCTCACACTCATCGGCCAGGACACAACCTGCTACGGCGAAGATCTTGGCCTAAAAGACGGTCTGGCGTTATTGCTCGAGCGTCTGGCACAGATTCAAGATGTCCGCTGGGTACGGTTCCTCTACGCTTATCCCAACAGGGTCACTACACGCCTTCTGGAGGCCATCGCCTCCCACGAAAAGATTTGCTCGTATATGGATGTTCCGCTGCAACATGCGGCTCCGAATGTGCTGAAGTGTATGCGGCGTGGCGCAGGCGCGGACATTTTCCTGCGTTCCATTGAAAAGATGCGGCGCATGGTTCCCGACATCACGCTGCGGACCACGTTCATCGTGGGCTTTCCCGGTGAAACGGAACACGATTTCGAGGAGCTTTGTGATTTTGTCCGCGAGGCCGAATTCGACTGGCTGGGCGCTTTCGGCTATTCGGACCAGGAAGGCGCCAAGGCGCATGGGCTCGATGCCAAGCTCCCCGCACGGGAGATCGAGCAGCGACGCAAACACCTGATGCAGATCCAGCGCCACATCAGCAAGAAGAAGAAGCGGGCGCTAGTAGGGAAAGAGTTCGATTTACTGCTCGAGGGGCCGTCGGAAGAAACCGACTTGCTCTGGGAGGGGCGCACCGCCATGCACGCACCCGAGATCGATGGCACGGTTTTCGTGAACGACGCTCCGGACGGAATCGAGCTGAGGGCGGGCGACTTTCACCGGTGCCGCATCACTAAAGCACACGACTACGACTTGCAGGCTTCGATTCTCTGAATAGGCTCGAGTATCGAATCGAAGGTTGCTCTAATTACGGAAACTATCATGCCGAAACGCCGTACAACCCTAAAATGTCCGACGTGCAAAAAGCAGGAAGTCACAAGCGCCGATCCGGACTTCCCGTTCTGTAGCGAACGCTGCCGCCTGATCGATCTGGGGAAATGGGCGAGCGGTGGGTACGTGATTTCTTCTCCACTCCAAGACAATGCGGAGTCCATCCGGGATTCGATCCAAGATGACGAACCTGGAGACTAGAACCGCGCCTCTGTGGGCACGGCTCACAGCCACATTCTTCGGAATAGGATATCTGCACCCGGGGCCCGGCTCCTGGGGCTCCGCGGCTACGGTCTCGATGTGGTGGTTGATCGCCCGCTATATTCTTCCCGGTCATCTTGCCTTGGGCGCTCGACCCTATGTGTGCGCGGGCCTGGCGCTCGTGGCTGTTGCAGTGGGAATCCCCGCCGCCACGCTGGTCGCGCGCGCCGCAGCTAAGAAGGATCCACAGTTTGTCGTCATCGACGAAACCGCCGGACAGCTCATTACACTCATTGGCGCGCCTCTCACGTGGCAATCCCTTCTCGCGGCCTTTATACTTTTCAGAGCGTTCGACATTACGAAGCCGCCGCCGATCCGCCTGCTGGAGCGCCTCCCGGAAGGGACAGGGATTGTGGTGGATGATGTTGGAGCTGGACTGTATGCCCTCGTAGTCATGCAGTTGTTATTGCATTTTGGCGTGTTGAGATAGATTTTCCTCGGGAAAGAGGGCTCATGGAAATCCCAGCCACACCACCGGGCAATCCGCCAAGCAATCCAAAGATGAACGGCTCTCCGCGTCTGGATTCGGTTTCTCCGAGGGCAGCATTGCCGGGAGGCGAAGTTCGCTTTCGCGGCAAGAGCCTGCGACCGGATGGTCTACAGCGCCCCAACGTGCGGTTTGGTGAGGTGTCCGGCGCTGTTCTCATCGGATCGGACGATTTTGTAGTCGCACGAGTGCCGGACGGCGCGCTATCCGGTCCGGCGGTCGTGGCAACGAACGGACATGTCAGCAATCCTATGGAAGTCCGAGTCGCTGTTTCGATCGCAGAAGAATTGCACCCTGTTGGCAATCCAGCGCTCGATGCCGAAGGCAACATCTATGCCACTTTCTCCGGCTCCCGCGGTGAAAAAGTAGCGGTTGCCGTATTCAAGATCGACACTCACTATACGGTACGGCCTTTTGTTTCCGACTTAATGAATGCCACGGGGCTTGCCTTGGACCGTGAGGGCGATCTGTACGTTTCCTCGCGCCACGAAGGGAACGTGTACCGTGTGTCGCCAACCGGACAGCTATCGGTCTACGCCGAGGGCATGGGCGTTGCTACAGGCATCGCCTTTGACGGCGAACAGAACCTCTATGTCGGTGACCGTAGCGGTACCATTTTCAAGATCGCACGGGACCGTCAGATTTTTGTTCACGCCACGCTCGAGCCCAGTGTCGCCGCGTATCACTTGGCCATCGCTCCTAACGGAGATTTGTTCGTGAGCGGACCCACCACATCGAGCTTCGACTCCATCTACCGCGTCGATCCGCACGGAGAGGTCTCTGCTTACTATCGGGGCCTGGGACGCCCGCAGGGCCTAGCCTTTGATCGGGACGGTAATCTCTTCGTGGCGGCATCGCTACGCGGACAGCGTGGCATTGTAAGGATCACTCCCAAGCAGGAAGCATCGTTGGAAGTCTCGGGTCAGGATCTAGTCGGACTCGCCTTCGCTCCCGGCCGGTCTGTGGTTTTGGCCACCTCCGACGCTGTACACCATCTTTCGTGGGATATCCAGGGCTTTCCGCTGCCCCCAGCCTCCTAGTTCTCCGCTCCGTAGCTTCGGCCAGCAACTTTGACGAAGCGGTTCCCCGATGGTCCTCAACAGGGCCGCAGCGGTTATCATGTCCGTATCGTGAACGCTGAAATTGTCGCCATCGGATCCGAGATGCTCACGCCGTTCCGCTCGGACACCAACTCGCTATTCTTGACGGGGAAACTGAATGACCTGGGCGTTGCGGTCGTCTACAAGACGATTGTCGGTGATGATTTTCCACGTCTTGTTTCAACTGCGAAACTCGCGCTTTCCCGGTCCGACATTGTCATATTTATGGGAGGCCTCGGCCCGACAGAGGACGACCTCACACGTGAAGCCGTGGGTGCAGCGCTCAATCTGCAACTGCGGCGTGATCCTGAAATCATTGCAGCTCTGGAGATCCGTTTCGCGGAACGCAAGGCCGTTATGACGCCGAATAATGCGAAACAAGCCGACGTGATCACTGGCGCCACCGTGCTGCCCAATCCAAAAGGATCGGCACCTGGCCAATGGATCGCTGGCAAATATGAGGGTCAGGATAAAATCGTGATCCTGCTGCCCGGGCCTCCGCACGAATTGAAAGACATGTTCGTGCAGCAATGCCTGGACCGGCTGCGCGCCAAGCTTCCTTCCCGGTTCATTGCCACTCGAGTGCTGAAAGTGGCCATGATGGGGGAATCTCTCTGCGATTCGCGCATTGCGCCCATTTATAAGCAGTACACAGATGTACAGACCACCATTTTGGCAGGTGCGGGGGAGATCGAATTGCACCTGCGCGCAAGCGGAGCGGATCTCGACGCAGTCCAACAGCGCATCGATAAACTAGCAGGCGAATTGGAAGATGAACTCGACGACAGCGTCTTCTCCACGAATGGCGAGTCCTTAGAACAAATTGCTGGCTACTACCTGCAAATGCGCGGCGCGACGGTGGCCGTGGCGGAATCCTGCACAGGCGGTTTGGTCGCGGAGCGGCTGACGTCGGTCGCGGGCAGCTCGCGATATTTTCTCGGCGGCCTGGTAGTGTATTCCAACGGTCTCAAGACAAGCCTGGCCGACGTGCCTCCCTTGCTGATCGAACAATACGGCGCGGTAAGCCGGGAGGTCGCCGCGGCTCTCGCGGAAGGAGCACGTGATCGCTGTCATGCCACCATTGGCATCGGCATAACGGGAGTCGCAGGGCCCGCTGGCGGTTCCCCCGAAAAGCCTGTTGGCCTGGTCTTTCACGCCATCGCCGACGAGGACGGCACAGACGTAGTGGAGCGTCATTACTCAGGCGATCGCTCGCGCGTGCGCCGTTTCGCTTCGCAGCAAGCCCTGGACATGATTCGCCGGAAACTGATGTAGCATGCGTCTTTTTGTCGCACTCGATCTCGAAGAAACCATTCGCCAGCGGATCGCTGTTTTCCTGCAAGGCATTCACAACTTTGCCCCTGAAGTACGCTGGGTCCATCCAGAGTCACTGCATGTCACCCTAAAATTTATTGGCGAGAAATCTGAGGAAGAAGCTTCGCGTATCCGGCAAGCTCTCGGAACGATACAGGCCAAACCCATTCCTTTGGCGTTTCGCGGGTACGGCTTTTTTCCCACGGCGCGAGCGGCACGCGTCTTTTGGCTAGGGATTGAGTCGAACAGTGGCCTGCCGAATCTGGCGGTTCAGGTGGATACCGCCCTCGCTGCGCTGAAGATTCCCCGCGAAGAACATGCTTTCACGCCGCACCTGACGCTGGCTCGCAGCGGCTCTGGCGCACCGTACAAGAAGCACGAGGACAAGCAAAACTCCCGATTTCAGCGCTTGCAGGAAAAGCTCTCCGCAATGCCGCCCGTCGACTTCGGTACAATGACGGCGCACGAGTTTTTTCTCTATCAGAGCAAACTTTCGCCGGGAGGCTCGCGTTACGCGAAGCTCGCGAGCTTTGCTTTACAAGATTGCTAAAATTCGATTGTCATTCCGAGCGTAGCGAGGAATCTGTACTTGCCTGGAAATGCGACAGCAGATTCCTCTCGCCAAGAGCGAGCGCTCGAATGACGATTCTTGCAGGAACTTACCGTAGAAATCTTCATGCCTTTTTTTCTGACCGCCATCACGAGCTACCTGCTGGGTTCAATTCCGTTTGGCTATGTGCTCGTTCGAATTCTGTATCGCCGGGATGTTCGGGAAACAGGCAGTGGAAACATTGGCGCGACCAATGTCGCTCGAACCTCTCCGGTGCTAGGCGTAGTCACGCTCTTGCTGGACGCGCTTAAGGGTGTTGCCGCTGCAGCTCTGGCGCGGCACATGCACCCGGAAGCGGCAGCACTATTCATGGCGATAGCAGCGCTCTTCGCGATTGTGGGGCATATGTTCCCAGTGTGGCTGGGTTGGCGCGGCGGAAAGGGCGTAGCCACCGCGCTGGGATCGTTTCTCTGCGTGGCCCCGAAGTCTGTACTGGTAATGGTAGCCATCTTCTTGGTTGTGGTAGCCGCCTCCCGGTATATTTCCCTGGGGTCGATTGTCGCTGCCGTGTGCTTTCCTTTTCTCGTACTTCGAATGGAACACACCGGACTAAACTCAATCCTGTTGATCGCCGTGGCCTGCGTGCTCATCATCATTCGCCATCACGAGAATATTGGCCGCTTGCTCCATGGCAGTGAGAGCCGCTTTTCGTTGAGGAAGGGATGACAAGGCGCAGATGACGAGGACTGAGAAAAGATGAGCCGGATCGCTATCCTTGGAGCTGGTGCCTGGGGCACAGCGCTCTCCATCGCTCTCACGCGCAAAAACCAGCACGCGGTGCGCCTCTGGGCCTTCGAGCGCGAGGTCCGTGAATCGATTGCGGGGCGGCAGGAAAATTCGCTGTACTTGCCTGGCCTGAAAATCCCCGAAGGTGTTGCCGTCACCAACGACTACTCGGAAGCCCTCGAAAACGCTCAAATCGTGGTGAGCGTCATGCCCTCGAACCATTGCCGAAGTGTATTCGAGGAAATCCTCCCCTACTTGACGCCGCAAATGCTGCTGGTCAGCGCTACCAAGGGCATCGAAAACAACAGCTACATGAGGATGACAGAGGTCATATGCAGTGTCCTCCAGAAATCCTACAAATTTGAACCTCGCGTCGGAGCACTCAGTGGCCCTTCCTTTGCACTCGAAGTGGGCCGGGGCGATCCTACAGCCATTACCATTGCTTCCTCTGACAAGGAACTCACACAAGTCATTCAGCGAGAATTTAGCGGTCCTTCGTTTCGCGTGTACACAAACGACGACGTAATCGGAGTCGAGCTGGGAGGCGCGCTCAAGAACGTCATCGCCATTGCAGCCGGAGTTTGCGCGGGTCTGGAGCTAGGTCATAACTCCGTCGCCGCATTGATCACGCGCGGACTTGCGGAAATCACGCGCCTGGCCGTCGCTTGTGGCGGACGTCCCGAAACGCTGGCTGGGCTGGCGGGACTGGGTGACTTGGTACTCACCTGCACTGGCTCGCTATCCCGCAATCGCAGTGTGGGCGTGGAACTCGGTCGCGGACGTAAGCTGCCTGAGATCATCGCGGGCATGCACGGCACCGTTGCGGAAGGCGTGTTCACCACCCAGGCCGCCGTGGGACTTGCGCAACGCCACGGCGTGGAAATCCCCATCACACAACAGATGTTTGAGATTCTGCAAAACGGAAAATCTCCCCGGGATGCCATCCAGGAACTGATGACGCGCCGTGCCAAGAGCGAGACGGAACTGACCCCCAACGGGCAGTAGATCCGCCATTGCAGTCGCCTAGTGTCCATTGCCTCCAAAGCAACTGTGAATCACCTGGCTACATCCAACATCCAAATTAAATGAGTACGAGAGACTTCCGTGATTTCGACAAGAAATACGAGCGAGGATAGAGTAAGTCCTTCATGGCTCTCCAATTCAAGTCTGGGCTCCTAATTTTTGCATTATTCACCCTGCGTTGCGCGTCGCCCTGCTTAGGACAGACTCCTCAGCAAACGTCCCCCATGCCTGTCCTGGAACTCCATAGTCTGGGTGATGTTGGTGGCGAACAGGCACCCAATCAGCAATTCTCAGGAAGTATCAGGGGAACGGTTGTTGATCGGAGTGGAGCAGTCGTTGGCGGGGCCGCGGTAAGACTTACGCGTGAAGATCAATCCCCAAAACAAGAGGTGCTGTCGGGCGAAGATGGGCAATTTTCTTTCGTCAATGTTGCTCCAGGCCCTTTCCATCTTACGACTACCGCGGCGGGATTCGCGACGCAAACATCCTCTGGAATCCTGCATTCGGGGGAAATCTACATTACCCCGCAAATCGCGTTGGATGTTGCTAGCGCTGTCACTGAGGTTCAGGTCGGACTTTCACGGACCGAGGTCGCAGAAGAGGAGATCAAGGATCAAGAGAAGCAGCGTGTACTCGGCATCTTTCCTAATTTCTATGTCAGCTACGTCCACAATCCAGTCCCTCTCACCCCGAAGCAAAAGTTCGAGATTGCCTGGAAGACGACAGTCGACCCAGTCACCCTGGTATTGATTGGGGGCGTTGCGGGAATTCAACAGGCGCAAAATAGCTTCCGCGGATATGGACAAGGCGCGCAGGGTTATGGAAAGCGCTATGGCGCCTCTTACGCTGACTTGGTTGCAGGAACTTTCATCGGAAGCGCCATACTGCCATCGCTTCTGAAACAAGATCCCCGTTATTTCTACAAGGGAAGCGGTAGCAAGCGATCACGGATTCTGTATGCACTTGCCAGTTCCGTGATCTGCAAGGGCGACAATGGACACTGGCAGGCAAATTATTCGAATATTCTTGGAAGCCTTGCCGCAGGCGGTATCTCAAATCTCTACTATCCAGCGCAAGATCGCAATGGTGTGGGATTAACCTTCGAGAACGCACTGGTCGGGCTTGGCGCAGGTTCCGCCGGCAGTCTTATCCAAGAATTTCTCGCTCGCAAGCTTACACGGAATGTCCCCAACCGCGTTCTGGACAGGCCCTAAGCCACGTCTGTGCCCGCCACACTCGCGAAGCGGCCAATTTCTTTTTCACTCTCGGTGAGCCTTTCACATTCCCGGTCAATCACGAGATACTCCGCGACGTGGCGTTGCCGGAACGAGTCGTAGGCTGTTGATGAAGCCCAGTGGTCGAAGGTCAAGTAGCGCCGGGGCTCACTCATATCTCGGACCAAGCGGGTCCCGCGATACGCGGGATCGGAGGCGAATAGCGCAACCCAGGCTCCTCGCGGTCCGTAAACGGCTTCAAATTGCCGTTCGGCTCCAGCAGTCACCCAAAACTCCCAAACCACAACGAAATCGCTATTCTGAAAATCCACTTGGCTTTACTCCCTGCCACGAAAGTCCCAAACTTTCGTAATCAATTCCTCGCGCCGCCGTACGCGTAATCGCGGGTGTCCAAGGTTAAAATCTATCCAAGAGATCACTGTCCGCCGCTATCCCTCCCTCAGGCGGGCACAGGGACCCTTTTGAGCGCAACATTACCCACTCCCGCGCGGCTGCCGATCCTTTACGTCATCCTCGGCGTGCTGCTGGCCATCAGTGTGGTGCCCATGTATTTTTACTCGACCCGCCTGGAAGCTATCAACCGCGACCGCCTGAAAACCAACGAAATGCTGCTGCAAAACACGGTTACGCGGTCGCTGGCGGAAGATATTGCGCAACGCCGCAGTTCGCTGCATATGATGCTCTCGAATCTCTCCTATGCGGTGCAGGTCACCAGTGGTGGCGACATCACGGCGCAGAGCGTCGAGCGGCCTGAACTCCGTGCCCTGCTGGAAAATTTTGTTTCCTCCTCGGATGACCTAGCCTATGCGACGCTGCTCAACACCGACGCCAAGGGCATTTCTGCAGGACGCATTCTGCCGGACGCTTTTCTGCAGCGCGAGTTGGAGCGAGCTTTCGCTGCCGCGCGCGAAAGCCGCGTCTACACCGGACAAGCCCTCACACTGGGCAGCGGCCACGAAGCTCGTACTGTAATTTTGGTTTCCACTCCTGTCCTCTCCGATGGACGTTTTCTCGGGATGATTGCCTGCGTAGAAGATCTTGAATTCCTGGTGCGCCGTCTGCGTGACTCCAGCAACGGCAGCATGATGACCTATGTCGTGGATGGCCAGGGACGTCTCGTGGCCGCCTCCAGCCCTGAGTTTGCCACGGGGCAGGACATGACGGGCATGGAAATTGTGCGCAATTTCGTTTTCGGAGGTGGCAAGTTACAGCTCGTGGAAACCAAGGAATTTACAGTAAAGACGGGCAAGACCGCTGTCGAAATGCTCGGTACATATAGTCCCGTGAAGTCGCTGGATTGGGCCGTCGTCGGACAGAAGCCGCAGCGCGAAGCCTACCGCGGCGTCTATGAAATGCAACGTGCCGCCCGCCTGTTGGCCGTATTCGCAGTGCTCTTGAGCATTGCTGTGAGCTTCTACGCGGCGCGCAGAATTTCCACTCCGCTGCGAACGCTGGCGGAAACTAGCCGGGCCATCGCGCGCGGTGACTTCTCACAACGCATTTACCTGAACAGCCACACCGAAATCGGCGAACTCGCCCAGACCTTCAATACCATGTCCGACGAGCTCGAACACTTTGTGCAGGATCTCCGGCACGCTGCCGAGGAAAACCGCGACCTGTTCTTGAACTCCATTCAGATGCTGGCCGGTGCGGTCGACGAAAAAGACCCCTACACGCGCGGTCACTCCGATCGTGTCACGAGATATTCGGTGCTCATTGCTCGCGAACTCGGCTTGCCGGAAACTATGGTCGAAACGGTTCGCATCTCCGCCCAATTGCATGACGTGGGCAAGATTGGCATTGAAGACCGCATTCTGAAGAAACCGGGCGCGCTCACGCCGGAAGAATTCGAGATCATGAAGACACACACGACTAAGGGGGCCAACATCCTGCGCGGTGTGCCCCAACTCGCGGAAATGCTTCCCGGCATTGAGCTGCACCATGAATCGCTCGACGGGCGCGGCTATCCGCACGGACTGAAAGACGAAGAGATTCCCCTTCTTCCGCGAATTATCGCCGTGGCGGATACGTTCGATGCGGTTACCACCAATCGCCCTTACCAACAGGCTCACGAACCGGCGGACGCATTGCTGATCTTGCGCAAGCTGACGGGCAAACGCCTGGACGAAAAGGCTGTGGCTGCATTTACCGCCGTCTTCGAACGCGGAGAAATTCGCGTGCCCCGCAAAGTCCTTGTGCCGCTGCAAGTGAGCGAGGTTCAACAACCTGTGCCCCACGAGATCACTGCCGCTCTCGAAACCAGCCGTATTTAGTGGCGGCTGCTGTGTCTCCGCGCGCCTGCCATTCACAGTCCGCCCGCTATAATCATGATGGGACTCATATTGCATGTTTCAAACCCTTTTTGGCAGCAGTGACAAGCCTGACGAACAAGAAAAGAAACCGGGATTTTTCGACCGGATGAAGCAAGCCGTCACGCGCACGCGCGAGAATCTCGCCGAGCGCATCGAGGCGGCGGTTGCATTCTCCAAGGAAATCGACCGCGATACACTGGACAGCCTGGAGGTCACGCTACTCGGCGCTGACCTCGGCTCGACGACCACAAAGGAAGTGCTCAAGACCCTGCGCGAAAAAGCCGATCGTAAGCAAATCCAGGATGCCGGGCAACTCAAGCGTCTTCTTCAAGAGGAGCTGTATGCCATCCTGACGCGCAACGGGAATCCTCCTGCCACCCGCGTAAATGGGGTGCCGGAAGTGATTCTCATCGTCGGTGTGAACGGCACGGGGAAAACCACGACCATCGGCAAGCTGGCACACCTGTTGCACTCCGACGGCAAATCGGTTCTGCTGTGCGCCGCCGACACCTTCCGCGCCGCTGCTATCGAGCAACTGGAGGTTTGGGGCGAGCGTAGTAAGACAGAAGTCGTGAAAACGAAACAAGGCGGTGACCCGGCTGCTGTCTTGTACGACGCATTGCAAGTCGCTCAATCGCGCAAAATGGACTATGTGATCGTCGATACGGCAGGTCGCCTGCACACCAAGAGTCATTTGATGGCCGAGCTCGACAAGATGCGCCGCACCGCCCAACGCATTATCCCCAGCGCCCCGCACGAAGTGCTGCTGGTGATGGACGCAACCACCGGGCAGAATGGATTGCCGCAGGCACGCCAGTTCACGGAATCGTCCGGAGTTACCGGAATCGTACTCACTAAGCTCGACGGAACCGCGAAAGGCGGCGTGGTGGTGGCCATCGCGCGGGAGATGGGGCTTCCGGTGCGCTATGTGGGAGTCGGAGAGAAAGTCGGGGATCTTTTGCCCTTTGATGCCCGCGTGTTTGTGGATTCGTTGTTCGAATAGGGCGCCTCTTGAGCCCCGGGAACCCCTAAATTCGATTGTCATTCCAGGCACAGCGAGGAACCTGCAATTGTTCGGCAGTGCGAATTGCAGATTCCTCGCGCCTGAAGCGCGCTCGGAATGACAATTCTTGGACTGAATGGCGTCACACAACGTGCAATTCTCAATAGACTCAAGGACCTAATGCGAGCCCAGAGCAATAATGAGCATTTCCTCCGCCGCGCCCTGGAGCTTGCGCGGGCGGGCGTGGCTCTGACTTCACCCAATCCGTGCGTCGGCGCTGTCATTGTTGACAAGGGTGGCACCGTTGCGGGCGAGGGCTTTCACACCTACGAAGGCAAAAAGCACGCTGAGATTCTGGCGCTCGAGCAAGCGCGAGAGGGCGCGAGGGGCGCGACTCTCTATCTCAACCTTGAACCGTGTTCTCATCAAGGCCGTACCGGCCCCTGCGCCGACGCCGTGATCGCGGCTGGCATTCAGCGCGTAGTTTGCTGTATGGAAGACCCCAACCCGTTGGTCGCGGGTAAGGGCTTTGCCAAACTCCGCGCCGTGGGCATCGAAGTCGAAATTGGCGGATTCACAGAGGAAGCTCGCAAACTCAACGAAGCCTTTGCGAAGTACATTCGTCACAAGAGACCTCTCGTGACTCTCAAGTGCGCCATGACGCTGGACGGAAAAATCGGCAGGGCGCCTGAGCCTGAGGCCTCTCACAAGGGCGCTACCCGCACAGACTGGATTACCGGTGAAGCCGCCCGCGCATATGTGCAACAACTTCGACATCAATCCGACGCGATTCTGACCGGTGTCGGAACGGTACTCGCCGACGATCCCCTGCTCACGGATCGCACGGGCATTCCCCGCCGGCGGCCGTTACTCCGCATCCTGCTGGATTCGCATTTGCGCCTGCCGCTTGATTCACGTCTAGCGCAAAGCGTCAGCGATGATGTCCTGGTGTTCTGCGCAACTACCAGCGCAACCCCCGAAGCGTCACGAAAGCGAGCGCTGGAGAAGCTTGGTGTTCGCGTTGAACACATCCCGAGTTCCGCCGAAAATATTCTCGATCTCTCGTCAGTTCTCCAGCGAATGGCAGAGCTTGAAATCACGAGCGTGCTCCTCGAAGGCGGATCACGAGTGAATGCCGCGGCCCTTTCCAACGGCATCGTAGATAAGGTTTTTCTCTATGTCGCGCCCAAACTTTTCGGCGGCACAGCGATTCCCTTCGCGGCGGGATTGCAAACTCCCCTTGAGCTCCAGAGCGCCCAATTCCATCACTTCGGGAATGATTTTGCGGTGGAAGGCTATCTCAGAGATCCTTATTCAGGCTGAAGGAACTCGGATTGAAGTCTCCTCGCTGACTTATGATGGGGAAATCAACGGAGGCTGAATGTTCACTGGCATCATAGAAGAAATTGGCCGGGTCACCCGCCTGACTGCGCGCGGCGAGAACCGCCGCATTCAGATCTCCGCCAAACACGTTCCGACGAAATTGAAAACTGGGGGCAGTGTCGCCGTCAGTGGCGTGTGCCTGACCGCACTCGATATCCAACTGAACTCCTTCCACGCCGATCTCGCGCCGGAAACGTGGCGTCGCACTTCCCTGTCGCGCTTGAAAACCGGTGCGTTGGTCAACCTTGAACTACCCATGAAAGCTGGCGGACGTTTCGATGGACACATTGTGCAAGGGCATGTGGACGGCATCGGTCAGATCCGGGCATTTGAGCGTATTCCGGATTCCGACAACTGGTGGCTCGCCATCGAACTCCCGGCGGAGCTCGAAAAGTACGTTGTGTACAAGGGATCCATCGCCATCGAAGGCATCAGCCTCACCGTAGCCAAGATCGAGGACCGTGATTGCACCGTCGCCATCATCCCGCATACGGTGGAGAGTACCAACCTGAAGTCGCTGAAGGCGGGCGATCCGGTCAACCTGGAAGTGGATATCATCGCAAAATACGTAGAGAGGATGATGCGCAGTACGGTGCCGGAAAGCGCTCTCACAGTGGAGCGTCTGGTCCGCGAAGGGTTCTGAGCCGTTGCTAGAAACTTGAAACTCGAAGCTTCTTTTCTCAATCGGCCACAATCTTCAATTCATCCAACTCCAGAAATTCAAGGATGATCGGCTCACGGGATTGTTCCATTTCTTCCACGGTCCCAAAGAAGACGGCTTTGCCTTCGTGCAAAAACAGCACGCGGTTGGCTAGCTTCTTCGCCAGTCGCATATCGTGCGTTACCACAACGCTGGTGAGCTTGAGCTGAATGTTCAGCCGTTTAATGAGGTCGCCCAGAAGCTGCGCCATCAGCGGATCTACCATGGTCGTCGGCTCGTCGTAGAGCACGCATTCCGGCTGCGCCGCCAGCGCGCGGGCAATCGCCACCGACCGCTTCATGCCCGTGGAAAGATCGGAGGGAAGCAGATCGCGCATCGCCTTCACGCCCACCATGTCCAGCAGGCCGTCCACAATTTGATAAATCTGCTCCTCCGTCATAACACGCCGCTCGCGTAACGGAAACGCCACGTTCTCTCCTACACTCATGGAATCGAACAGCGCGCCGTTTTGAAACACGATAGTGAGCTTCTTGCGGACCACTTCGAGCTGCTCTTCCGTGTAGTCGGTAATGTCCTGGCAGGCGACGATAACTCGCCCTGAATCCGGCTTCATGAAGCCCATGATGTGGTGGAGCGCAACGCTCTTGCCCACGCCGCTGCGTCCGAGAATGCAAACAGTCTCCCCCACCCGAACGTCAAAGCTGACGTGGTCGAGCACATGATTTGAGCCAAAAGACTTCGAGACCTCGCGGAATTCGATGTAGGGACTTGCGACGGATTCGGGCATGTTCTCAAGCATGTCTTCTTAGCATGATACGTTCGTCCGATTCAGTCTAGTGCGGAGGGGGCTAATCGGATTGATTGTCTTTCGGCTTCACAACCTTATCTTTGATACCTTCGATCTTCTTGTTGGCTTTTTTCTTGACAGCGTCCACTCCTGGCTGCGTATCTTTTTGAACGCTTTGGACCGTATCTTTTACAGCACTATGAAAACGATCGGCAATCGAAGATCTTGGGGGCATGGCAATAATTTCGCCATCGCATTGGTCGAGATCGTCCTGTTTCTTCTCCAAGATTGCTGTGGAGGAAAGGGATAGTTCTTTTCCGATGCGTCGGGCCGCGGCCGCCATCTGCGGGGAATGAAAAAGAGCCGCTTTGGACTGTGCCAGGTCCAGGCAGTCTGCTGTCCCGTGGTTTCGAGTGGCCGTCACATCCTTTAATTGTTCCAGGCGTACGGCCCATTCTGCAGCGGATTTGTTTGCCCCCTCAATGATCACGACCGCTGTTTTGGGGTTAGCTTCTCCGGTTCCCGCAGCCGGCAACTTGCTCGGCTGGACCGCAGGGGTGGCGGTTGTCTTAGGTGGCCTTTGTGGCGCCGGGGGCGCCGGTGCGGACGGCTTGGGCTCCGGGGTTCTTGGGCCCTGGTGACCCATTGGATCGGCCGTATCGGGCGCGGAAGCAGGAGTTGCCGGCGCGGAAACCGCGACGGGCTGCTTATTCGCCTCACGGTTCACCCAGCTGGTCCAGAGAAACATTCCGATGGTGCTCATGCCGAGGAGCGAAGCGAGTCCGACGGTAGGAATGGCCATTTTTGACGACATTCCGAATATAGAACTTGTTTGTTGCTGCGGCTCCAATGCTTGGAACCTGAGGAATTGAATGCTGATATTGTCCCCACCTCCTCCTTCCAGCGCTAGATTCAAGAGGGCATCGGCGACTCCGGAAGCGGACAGGGTTTCCGAGGCTGCGAGGGCTTCCATTTCTCCATGCTGCGCATAGGCCCATAACCCGTCGGAACACAGCAGCAGCCCGTCGTTGGGTTGGAGCGCAATCTCGGCAATGTCGAGAGAGACATCGGGGGCTTGCCCAATAGCCCGGGTGAGCACGCTGGCGTCGGGATGTTCGCGCGCCTGAGCCGGGGTTAAGATGCCTTCTGAGACCATCCGCTCCATCAGGGAATGATCGCGGGTCAGCTGCTTCAGGCGGCGATCGCGAAGCAGATAGGCACGGCTATCCCCTGCGTGGGCATAGGTCGCTCGCGCGCCATTCACAAGACAGAGAACCACTGTAGAACCCATGCCATGAAGCGCCTTGTTGGCCGTCGAACGCTGCTGCAGGTCGGCGCTAACACTACGCACAGCCTGCTGCAGAGCGTCGGACAAAGGCAAATTGCCGTGAGCGTTCAGGTAACTGACGAAGCCATCGACGGTGGCTTGGGCTGCTTCCGAGCCCCCTTGATAGCCACCGACACCGTCAGCGACAACGAAGAGATCCCCGAATGGAGTTGCGGCGCGGGTGACGCGGTCCTGGTTTTCCGTGCGTTCCTTGCCGACGTGGCACTGCACGCCGACCGTGACAACTAAGGATATGGAATCAGACTTGGGCGTAGGCATCCTAAGACAGTTAGCGTATTTTGCCGGGCAAAATGCTCAAAAATTTCCGCAGGACTTATTGAATATCCCGCATTCGCAAGAAAACCAGGACCGTCGCCGTCCAGAACACGAGCATACCCCCAAGAACAGCGAAGGAAGTGGCGAGAGAACTGCGGTTCTTCTTGTCTGGAGACTGAGGAATTTGTACCTCGCCCAAGTCATGATTCTGTTCGGGGTCAGGATCGTTGATGGCGGTTCTGCCGTGTTTGTGGACATCGGCTTCAAGACGCAAGTTCGCTTCGAACGCCCAGCGCGACGGCATCACCTTGGCGATCTGCTGTATAGGTTTCAGCGTTCCGTCCGGTTCATAGACCGGAGTGAGGCCACCTCCCAACGCGATGATGGGCAGCAGGATCAGCGGAAGCATGGCGATGGCGGATTCTGTGGTCGAGGCCCGGGCTGAGACGCAAAGTCCGAGCGCTGCGCCCACCAGCGAGGACAGATACAGGATGCCGAGAGTGCTCAAGAAATCGGCCTGCAGATTGCACATCAGGAAGGCGATCCCCAACAGCGTCAAACACTGAAAAAAGCAGAGGACGGCGGCCACCGCCATCTTTGAAAATACGTAGGACGGAAGCTTGAGACTGACCATGCGCTCGCGCTGAAATACGGTCCATTCGCCAACAATGTCGCGCGCCACGTTGTTGCAGCCAAACCAAATGGCCGCCACCACCATCAGGAATTCGATGCCGACTGCGTGTTTGACGGCGTCAGGCCAATATTTGGACTCGGTATATTTTACGGAGCCAAAAACCGCTCCCACCAGAAGTCCGAATAAAGGCGCCTGCAGCAAAAGAATGATCCCCTGCTCCCGGTCGCGCACCTTCAAAATGAAGTTGCGACGCACCAGTGTCCACCACTGGCCGAATCCGAACGTGCGGACGGCGCTCTCGGCCTTGGGGTTCGGCACGGATGGAACCTTGCCGGAGCGGTCAGCCACAAATGCTTTCTTGTAGCGGGATTGGTCGTAGGTGGTTGCCCAGTCCGCAGTGGTTTTTTTCTTCAGACCACTGAGCAGCATCTCAGGGCTCAGTTCTTTCCCGGGTTGGGTGCGGGCAGCCTGGGCGCTCTCCGGATCGAAAAATTCGATGGAGTCCGGATGGGCGGGTCCGAAGTAGGCCAAAGCACCGCGCCCGCCGCGGTCGCGGGAAATCATGATCAGGCCGTCGAACTGTTTGAAGATGTCCAAGCTTGGCTGGTGAATGGTGGTAACGATCGTCGTGTGTTCTTCGGTGGAGAGCTTCTTGAGCACCTTCACTACATTTTCGGCATCGAAGGAAGACAAGCCGGATGTAGGCTCGTCGAGGAAGATTACGGGAGCGGCGGCAATCAACTCCATGGCGATGTTCACGCGCTTGCGCTGGCCGCCGGAGAGAACCTTGCGTTCGGGCGAGCCGATGACGATGTTCTTCTTGTCTTCAATTTCCAGGCTCTCGAGGACTTTGTCGATACGTTTTTCAATCTCAGCATCGCTCAGGTCGGTGCGCAACTTCGCACTGAAATAAAGCGCCTCGCGCACGGTCAACTGCGCATGCACGATGTCGTCCTGGGGGACGTAACTCATCTGCTGGCGGAAGCGGTCGTAATACTGGTAAAGGTCCGCGCCATTAAAAAGAACCCTTCCGGCAGCGGGGGGCGTATAGCCGTTGATCGCCTTGAGGAAGGTCGTCTTCCCTGCTCCCGCCGGACCCATGAGTGCCACCAGTTCCGAGGGAAAGATTGTCAAAGAGACTGAGTCGAGCAAGCGGTCCCCGTTCGGCGCGTTGACCGCTACGGAAGCGACTTCGATGGTGACATTGCCAATGTATTCCCGCTTGGCCAGCGCTCCGTCTTCGAGAAGCTGAAAGCGGAAGCTGCCCAGTCCGATCTCCTGGCCCGGGCGAACCAAGGTCTTGCTCGTGATTCGCACCCCATTCACATAGGTGCCATTGCGCGATCCCAGATCTTCCGCGTAGATTCCATCGGAAGTGCGCTCCAGGGCCGCGTGATGCCAGGAAATCATGGGGTAATCCAACGGATAGCTGGAAGTGGGGTCGCGCCCCAGCACCATCCGGGTGCCCTGGAAACGGACCCGTTCGAAAGCGCCTTCCCCCTGGGTAAGGTGCTTCTCCTTCAAAATCCGGCTGGCGGGGACTTTGTAGGAGCCGAGATAGATCTCGTCCGTAGCCTGCAGAGTGGCGCGTTGGATTTTGTTGTCAATCTGGTTGAGTGCAGTCCCGTTTTTCGAGCTCAGGTCTTCGATGATCCATTGCTTGCCGCTCGGGGTAATGCGCGCGTGCTGCCAGGAAATCATCGGGAAGTCGAGATGGATTTCACATTGCGGGTCACGGCCAATCGTCAGCACCTGGCTACCGGCTGGGCGCCCGGACTTTGGTGGGGAGGACTTTTCCGTCGGCCAAGGCATCGGAAGATTCCGGCCGAGCGTCAGTTGGTCACCCGACGAGATATAGACGGGGGAATTCGGTTCCAGGCGGTAGCCGTTCACAAATGTACCGTTGGTGGACCCGAGATCTTCCAGCACGTACTGATCGCCGTGAAGGCTGAGCCGGCAGTGTCTTCCGGAAACGACGGATTGGTCTACGACAACGTCGCAATCGGGGGAGCTGCCTACCGTCCACGACGCGTTGGGCGCGGATACAGAATCTGACATAAAGAGGACAAGAAAAACGCAGAAATCCTAGCACAGAAAGATAAAAACGGCATGAAAACTATCAAAAATCCCGCATCTGCACTATGATGGAGCCGTTTTTTGCGCAGAACAGGCTGCGGAGTACGCTTATCAAAACATAGGGGGTAATTGTGAACATCAATCAACAGTGGAGCCGCCGCAAATTTTTTGGGATGGCTGGAGTCCTGGGCGCCAGCGCTTTCCTTCCTCCGAGCCTGCTCTATGCAGTCGAGCCCAAGGTCAAGGATCAACCGTATAACACGCTGACGGAAGAAGAAGAGATCGCCCTGGGTCGCAAATTCTCCGCGGAGTATGAGAAGAAGGTCGAAATCCTCAAAAATCCCATCATTGACGCCTATCTCAATCATATTGTCCGCAAGCTGGGAGATACCTCGCAGCGCCCGCATTGGCCCTACCAGATTAAGGTTGTCAACAGCGCGGTCGTCAATGCTTGCGCTATCCCGGGTGGTTTTCTCTATCTGCAGCGGGGACTCCTGGAATATGTCGAAGATGAGAATGAGATGGTGGGCGCAATGGCCCATGAGGTTGGACACGTGGTCGCACGGCACACTACCAATCAACTGGTACTTACGTTCCTGGCGCGGAACCTGTATGAAAAAGTCAAGAAAAACATCTTGCAGGACAACGAAGTGATATCCAAGGTCATCGAGAGTCTGGGTGGACCTGTGGTTCTGCTGGCGCAATTGAAATATAGCCGGGAGAACGAATCTGAAGCCGATATGCTGGGCTTCTATGAAATGCTTCGGGCGGGCTGGCATCCCAATGGGCTGCTGAAATTTTTTACACGGCTGGAACAAAGCGAGAAGGGCCGGACTTCGATTGATGTTATGCTATCCGACCACCCAGCCTCGGCTGCGCGCGCTGAAGCGATCCGGCGTGAGATAGCCTCGGTCAAGATCACCGCGCCCCTGGTCGAGCAATCCTTGCAATTCCGGGCGTTGAAAGCGGCGCTGAAAATGATGCCGGCAGCACCGAAGCCGGAAAAGCGTTAGTCAGGAAATGATGTCATGCGTCTTTTGTCCAACTTTATAGCCAAGGGCTTCTTAGCCCTTGGCGTGGTCGTATCAACTTTGGGTGCGCAAACGGCGAATGCCCCAGCCGTGCCGATCCATGCCGGCCCGGTCTATACCAAGGGCGATGAGGCGGGCGCTTATCCCAAATATCCGGATTTGCAAATCCAAGTCGAAGTTCCGCCTTCGACTAGCCCCGAACTTTTGAAACCGGAGGCGTTTCAGGTAAAAGCTGACGGGGGCTCCCCGGTTATCGCCAACCGCGTGCAAACACTGGCATCCACAAGCTATGGCGTAGCCGCCGTGGTCTCGATTGATGTAAGTGGCAGCATGAAAGGGGCTCCGCTCAATGCCATACGGTCGGGGCTGGGCAAATTCGTCAACGATGCTGGCCCGCAAGATAAAATCGCTATCCAAACGATCGCCGACGATAGCCGATGGGACGCAAACTGGGATGATTCCCGCGATCAAGTTCGTACCTCGCTGGACAAGCTGGCTGCACGGGGCAGACTTACGCGTTTGTGGGACAGCCTTCTGGAAGCGCTGCAGCGCTTCCCTGCGACTCCCTTATCTCAGCGGCTGATCGTTATTTCTGACGGACACGATGAAGGTTCCACTCACAAAGAAGATGAGGTGATAACCGTCGCCCGTGAGCATGGGGTGCTGGTAGATGCTATCGGCATCACCCGGTCGAATCCCGTTTATTTACGGGAGCTGGAACGTCTGACCATCCAAACCGGAGGCTTGTTCCGCGAGGCCAAAGATACCAATGAACTCGAGCGTCTGGTGAGTAGCGGAATCCAGCGACTCAAGTCGACTCCGGTGGTGAGTTTCCGTCTCGACGATCTGGCCGGGGACGGGAACCCGCACCGCTTCGAGGTAACGTGGAAGCATGAAGGGGCCGAGTCGAAGGCTGATGTTACAGCTTCGATTCCACATACGGCCACTTCTTCGACAAGAGCCCGCTGGTACTGGGGGGGCGGAATTGCAGCTCTTCTCTTGCTGTTCGCAGGCATTGCCGTGCTCCGGTCGCGAAGCCGTCGACAAGAGCCGGAGCTCCCACGCGTGGAACCTGCACCGCAGGCGGTATCTGCTCCAGTAGCGCAAGTCCCGCCGAGCCCGGTCCGCACGCCCACCGTTTCGGGGGCGCCAGCGAACCCCAATCCTCCTTTAAAGCCGCGGAAGGTAACGATTGCGGCCGAGGAACCCGCCCCGCCTCGAAGAGTCAAAACCGAGATTATCTCCCGGTTTCCTACGCCCGCCAAAGGACGGCCAGCGGCATGGCTTTTCTGCGAGGAGGGGGTCGCGACGGGAAAGAAATTTCCCCTCGATGAAGCCGAATATTGGATTGGAGCGCTGGAAAACAACCACTTGCAGATTTCCGACGATCCCACGGTTTCGGGCAATCATGCCTGCCTGGTGTTCGACCATGATGTACTGGGAATCTATGACCACCAGTCCACCAACGGCACCAGGGTCAATGGGGAGCCCGTATACGACAAGCGCCGCCTGCTGCGGCCGGGCGACCGCATACGGATCGGCCGATCCACGTTTGCCATCCAGCCTGTGCGACAGGAAGGAACCGGTTCATGAATGACCTGGAGAGTGGGGTCCGCATCGGTTCGTATGAGTTGCTGGATCTGATTGGCCAGACAGGAATGAGCGAAGTCTGGCGAGCCCAGGACCGTCGGGGCCAGATGGTCGCCCTCAAAACGATTTCATCCCAGGCAGGAGATGATCCGCAGCTGCGCGCGCGCTTTCTGCGCGAGGGAGCAGAGCACCAGGTCTTGAAACACCCGGCCATCGTACCCATCCTGGATTTCTTCGAACAGGATGGCGACTTTTATCTGGTCATGCAATACATTGGAGGCGGATCGCTCGAGGACCGGCTGGAAAAACTGGAGTGGGCACCCCTGCCGATTCCCGAAGCGTTACACATTGCACGCCAGATCCTGCCCGCGCTGGACTATGCCCACCAGCAGCTTGTCATTCATCGCGATGTAAAGCCCTCCAACATATTGCTCGATGGGGAGAAAGCCTTTCTGGGCGATTTTGGCATCGCGCTGGCGCTAGGGCGCCCACGCATCACGACTGTCTCGCAGGTAATGGGAACCCGCTTTTACATGAGTCCAGAGCAGATTCAGACGCCGTTGGCCGTCACCCATCTGACCGATGTGTACAGTTTTGGATGTGTTTTGTACGAAATGCTCACCGGACGGCAGCCCTATGCGCAAGGCGACCAGCAGCAGGCGCAGTACGCGATCCTCGCCAAACGTGTGCATGAACCGCCAGTCGCGCCGCGGGAGTGGAACCCGGAAATCCCGCCCCGGCTGGAGCGTATCGTGCTCACGTCGCTCGCCGCCGATCCGCTCGACCGCTTTCCGGGCTGCGGATCGTTCGCGCGGGCTCTGGAAGGAGTGGAACTGGAGAAACGCACGGATTCCGTTGTCGTGCCCTCTATGCCGGTTTCATCCATTGTTCAGGTTCTCCCTTTCGTCCCTCAGATCGTGCCGCCGGTGGTTCCGCACACCGTGCCGCCTACGGTTTTGGTTCCGGGTTCCGGCCAACGAGTCTCGGTTGCCGGAAACGTGCTGGCTGCTGTTTTTATGGCTGTGCTGTGGATCCCGTTTGCCGGACAGGGCCTCGATACGGTGGCAGCCATGATCCTGCTTTGTGTCCTGGTTTCCAATGTGCTGCTGCTTCGTTTGCTTTACAAAGCCTGGGCCGCTCTCCCACCCACTCGCGCCAGAACCACACCCGGTAAAGCGGTGGGCTACCTGTTCATTCCGTTTTACAATCTATACTGGTGCTGGACAGCATTCCCTGGATTCGCCAGCGACTTCAACCAATTCATTAAGGATCGCCCGCAGGAACAACCTCAGGCAGAGGGCTTCTACAAACTGTTTTGCATGCTTCACTTCTATCTTCCATTGTTCATGCTACTGATGCCCCAAAGAGAACTCCGGGGTTGGGCCGTCATATTCGATTTCATGATCCTGATTCCCATCATGGTTGGTGTGCTGGCAAACGTCATCAACCGGTTGGCTGCGATAATGAGTCAACAACTCGCGAGCGCTGCTGAGCAGGTACAACGATGAGCGAAATTAAAACCGGGCAGCCGCCTCCAACACTCCCGATCAGCGTTGGGGCGGTGACCGAGATCGGGCAGCGGGAAGAAAACCAGGACAGTATGACTGGGTTTTCCTCGCCTTTTGGGGCAGTTTATTTGATCGCCGACGGAATGGGCGGCCATCGCGGGGGAGCTGCTGCCTCCAGCATGGTGGCCGAGGCTTTTAGCCGGCATCTTCTGGCCGCCCCAGCTTCGACTCCACCACGAGATGCCGTAACGCTGGCGGTGCGTCTAGCGAACGTCGAAATTCTGGAGAAAGGCAAGTCCGGAGATCCTGAATTTGAGGGAATGGGCTCGACGGTAGTGATCGCCCTGGTTCGGCAGATCACTCAGGGTCTGGAACTTACCACTGCGCACATCGGCGATAGCCGTATCTATTTGCAACGCGACGGCAAGTTGAGCTTGCTGACCAAGGACCATACCCAGGTCCAGTGGTTGATTGACACTCATGCGATCGACGAGGCAGGCGCGCGGAACCATCCCGACTCCAGTGTACTGACTCGCGCCATGGGCCATACGACGGACTTGCAGGTCGATATTTCCGATCCGATTCCTCTGCTCGATGGGGACGGAATTCTGCTTTGTTCCGATGGCCTCTCGGGATTCGCCAGTGCTGAAGACATCGATAGAACCATTCAGCAAAATCCGGATCCGAGCAAATGCGCCGCGGAACTCGTCCAGCTTGCCTTAGCGTCAGGGAGCAACGACAACATCACTGTGCAGTTCCTGCGTATCGGAAACGGCGCGCAGGCTCCTCCGCGCGAACGGAACAGGAAGACACAACCGGAGGGAAAGACGCTGCCCGCCGCGACCCTGGGCGTAAAGCCAGGTTCACGACGGCGGCTAATGATGGCCACCCTGGTGGTTGTAATTTCCAGTGTTCTGGTGTGGTTGTATTTTCATCATCCGCCAGCCCCGGTCGTGGATCCGAAGATACAGAAGCTGGATGAAGACATTCTGACGCTTAGCAAGGGAGCGGACTCTGTCAATACGACGGCGAAGACCGAGAAAGCTCAAGTCACAGACGATATTGCCAAGCTCAATGCAAAGACAAGTACCGCAGACAAAGCCAAGCCTGCGGCTTTGCTCGCCGATTTCAAAATGCTCGACCATGAGATCGACAAAGTAATTGAAAATTCCGCGATACTTAAGAGTTCCGTCGAGAAGGATTACGCGCCGACTCTTAAGTCGATCAAGCCGGAACTTCCCGATTCTGAAAAGAAGAAGACCCTCGACCCACTCAGTCAACGGGTTGCCGGAGGCCAGAACAGCCTGAAAACGCAGCAGGACGCCCTCAGCAATTGCCAGAAATGCAAGTCGGAACTTGAAGCAGACACGGGGCCTGCCAAGGCGGGAACACAGACCAATTCATCGAAAACTCCGCCCGCACATCCGGCATGTGCGCTTTTGAAGGGTGAGCACAAGTAGCTTCATGCGGCAAAAAACAGAGGCCAGGACCGCCGAGGAGTCGCCCGGTTGAAGACTGAGTTGATGTATTTTTCATTTATGCAACAATGGATCCTATTGAATTTCCGGTGAAAGGAATCGAGCAACATGAAAACGTGCCCCAAGTGCTGGACCGAGAACGCGGATACGGACAAATTTTGCACAAAGTGTGCTTCCCCTCTGCAGCAATCCGGAGGCAAGACCTGTCCCAGCGGAGAACATACGATGGATCCAAACTGGAGTGAGTGCGTCTATTGCCGCCAGAAGAATGCCGTACCTGTTCCAAGTCCGGTTCCTCCGGTGCGCATGCCGACAGTGGTCGAAGGGCAAACCCCGGCGCGCAAAGCTACGGAGATGGAAGGTGTGGGCGGGCGATCTCCTTTGCCGCCGCGTCCACCTCGCCCGGTGAGCGGGCCACCGAGCCCCCCTCCCCCGGCAGCGGGGGCGCCGAAGCGCCCGCGAGAGAGTACTGTCTACCGGTCCACAACGACACCCAACCCGGCATCGCCTTCGGTAGCCAAAGATCGCAAGATCGTCGGCTTGCTCATTACCTATAGCTGGAGTCCTGAGGGTCAGATCTTCCCCATTCGTGAGGGGCGTAACTTTATCGGACGCGACAAGGACTGTGAGGTTTCCATTCCCGACGACCAAACGCTTTCGGGCCGCAACAGTCACATCACCTACCGCCAAAATTTTGTGGTTGGCGATATGGTAAGTATGACGGGAACGGATGTGGATGGGGTTCCGATCGAGGAACAGTTTCACAGCCTGGGCAATTATTCGACAGTTCGCGCAGGCTCTACCTACTTCACTTTCATTGCCGTAATGCCGCCGGCAGCAGCCGGTTCCGAGCCGCAGGGCAGTGGCGAGGCCGCTGTCTGAATGGGTCCGATAATCCCCCACGGCTTACCCCGTGGGCTTTATTCTCCTGTCTCTTCGCGGCTTTTCTGCGTTCTACTGAACGTTCTGACCGGATGAGCTGACCGTCAGCCCGAACTCACTGCCTGCATCGAACGAGATTGTCGGACCCTTCACTCCGAAGCTGGCAAACAGCAACCCAGCTCCAGCTCCCGCCGCGGCGCCGATGGCAGCGCCTTTCCCTCCTCCGGCAATGGCTCCAATGATGGCTCCGGCTCCCCCGCCGATCAGCGCGGCCTTGGCGGCGCTGTTCTTTTTCTGCACGATCTGGCCTTCTTCGTCCGTGTCATGCACCCCCTTGGAATTGGTGAAGGACGTGACATTGGCCACAACGGGATATTGGATAGAGCCATTTGTATTGCTGAGCTTGTGAAAGCTGAACCGCAATTCCGAAGTTTTGGTCATCGAGCCGCTGCTCTTGGCGCTGTCCACTTTTCCGATCATGAACCAGTTCTTGTATTCGGGGGGCGCAACCACCTGGGCCGTGACCTCCTGGCCTTTCTGACTCGTCTTCGTACTGAGCGGCGAGGTGAGCTTTACGGTGAACGGGGTGTCCTTGAAGTGGGGCGCCTGGGCGGCGGCGGGCAAAAGCGCCAGCAAGGTTACGGCTGTACATAGGGCTGCTCTTCTTAAGAAAGACGGCATCATTGAAATTCTCCTATCGAATCTTTTGTGATTCACTGGGGTGATTCATTCGCTGGATAAGACTCTCCAGTGAATCGTGACTGTGACGTTGCCCTTCATAGTGCTTCTGAGCGACATCCGGGAAAAACCGTTCAACGGATTGGGCTGAGAAATAACTGCGAATTTATTGTTGTTGATCGAGACCTGAACGGGCACGCCATCCCCCGGCAACGGGTCTCCGGCAAGATTTCCGGCATTGGCCGACCTGTCGGAGATCTCGATGATTTGGTTTTTCTCCACGGCGCCCGACCAGACCAAATTGCCTTCACTCGCAATCGGCAGCCGCGGCGGCGTGGAACCTCCTGGCGCGGGACCGCCAGGGTTCACAGGGGGTGCGGGACCTGGCTGAACTGGTGGCTGAGTGGTTTTTGAATCGGGAACATTGACCGGAGGCTGTTGGGGTGGGACCGGAACCGGCGTCACGGGCTGAACTGGTTTTTCCGGTTCAGTTTTGACCGGAGGGTTCTCCGGCGGTGGTGCGGGAAGCTTTATGACCGGCTGCTGTGTGTCATCTGGTTTCGGCGCCACAACCGGCGGCACGGGCGAAGGCTTCGGCAGAGTCACGTCAGGGACTGGCGAAGGTGAAACTGGATTCACAATCGGCGCGGGTGTTACCGCTTTTTGCTTATAAAAATAAAACCCGCCCACGGAAAAAAGTGCCAGGAGGCAAACGCCCGCGATCCAGAACACAGCCGGGTTCCGGGAGGGCGGAACCGGGGATGGAACCGGGGCGGGCACCGCGGAAGTATCCGTAATCGGAACCGCAGGTTTTACCGGCTGGGCCGGCGGTTGTGGAGTTGGTCTGGGTGTAAGCGGCGTCCGCGGGCGCAGCGGCAAAACATCGCCTGCAACCGGCGCCGGAGATTCACCCGTGCTGCCTGGATAAATGGGAGGTTGGGGAAAAGCCGCGGGACCGATCAGCGCCTGCAGCAATTCCTGGCAAGTATCAAACCGGTCGGAAGCATTTTTTTCCAGACAACGAAGAATCGCCCGCTCGACATGCACGGGAATATCGGGATTCACCTGGCGGGGCGGCACCGGCGGCTGACGCAAATGCTTGTCCTTGATGAGATATGCGGTATCTCCCTCGCCTTCCGCCACTTCAAACGGAACTTTCTCGGTCAGCATTTGGTAGAGGACACAACCGAAACTGTAAATATCCGACCGGCGATCAATGTTTCGTGAACCCACGATTTGTTCCGGGCTCATATAGTGCGGAGTACCAATGGCTACACCCACACGGGTAGCGCGCTGCTCGCCCAGCATCAGAGCGATGCCGAAATCCATGACGAAAGCCCGTCCACCGTTTTCCACCAGAATGTTCGAGGGCTTGATATCACGATGAACTACATTTTTGGAATGCGCATAGTCGAGAGCGCGAAGGACATCCGTAGAAACCGCAAGGGCTTGCGGGAACGGCATCGGTGCTTGCAGCTTGAATAGCCATTCATCGAGGCTTTGGCCCTCGATATACTTCATGATCAGATAGCTGCGGCCATCTTCATAAAGGAAGTCGAAAGCTGAAACGATGTTGGCGTGCTGGAGTTGAGCTTGCCGCTTGCCTTCCCCCAGGAAGCGCTGCTCGACGTCGGGAATTCCAGCCAGACCGGCGGCAAGAAACTTGATCGCCACACGAGTACCGAGCACCTGATGGCGGGCCTTCCACACTTCGGCCATCCCGCCTTCCCCCAACTTTTCTTCGAGAACGTATTGGCCGACCTGTCGCTCGCCCATCTTGGGCTCTGCCCCGGGTTCTGCAAGGTCGGAAGTTATCTCACCCATACTTCCACCCGCCGGTTTTTGTCGCGGCCATCGTTGGTCGAGTTCTCCCGAACCGGCATCGCCGAGGAAAAGCCGGCGGTTTCGACTCCAATTCCGTAGGCCCGGAGTTTCTCGGCAACAACTTGCGCGCGCTGCTCAGAGAGCAGTTGATTCTGCGCCGGCGTTCCCAGGCTGTCCGCGAAGCCCAGAACGTGGACACTGTGGATTCCGCTCAGGGAAAGCGCTGCGATGGCGCGCGGGATATCGGCGAGCGCTTTGTTATCGAGGATCGTGCTATTGGGCTGAAAGCGGAAATTCAAGCTCATACGGCGTAATCCATTCACCCGGGCGCTGTAAGCAAGGGGAGCGTCGGCGGGAATGGAGATCTGCTCAAAATGTGGGATCTGCTCCACGTAACCAACTTCCTTGACCACTTTTTGTCCATCCGGGCTGAGCGCGAAGTTGACGAACTTCCGGGCGAACTCGGTGGGGTTGGATGGAATGTAGAGGAACAGACGCCGCGACAAAATATAGTCTTCGGTGGCCACCGTGAAATCGGAGGGAAATAACAATGCAGTACCCGGACCGGCTGAAACTTGAAGCTTCTTGGCGGCACCGACCTGCGCCAACCCAACGTACCCGATCGCGTTAGGATCGGACGTGACCTCCTTGGCGAGAAGGTCGCCATCTTTTCTTTCCACCAAGCGGGGCGTGAACGTTTGCTTGTGCCCCTTCTCATCGGTCAACACCACTGCGACAAACGTGTCGTAGGTGCCCGATTTGGAATCGCGTCCGTAGACAACAATCGGACCAGGCCGGCCTCCGAGCTGCGCCCAGTTGTCGATACTCCCGCGGAAAATTGCGTTGAGCTGCTGCCGCGTAAGGGATTGGATGGGGTTATTGCGGTTGACAATCACGGCGATGCCGTCGAGGCCTACGATGCTTTCACAGGCCGGCGACCTCATGTCCCCCAAATTTCGCAGGAGATAGACTTCGTCGTCTTTGATAGGGCGCGACGACATACCGATGTCCGCCCTGCCCGCCGCCAAGGCTTGAAAAGAGTTAGCGGAGCCATTGGCGAGAACCGAGAAGATTACAGGCCGCCACTGGCCAGATAGCTTGGCCCGCACATCATGGTGCGCTTTGTTGTCCCCAGTCCCGGGAACGTCCTCAATGCTCGTGGCTCCTTCGCTCTGAAGGTAAGCGCTGAGAAGCTTGGGCACCAACTCGTCGCCGACGGTTGTGGAGCCCTCCAGCCGCAATACGATTTCGGGCGGAATGAAAAAGAAATAGTAGGATGCAACCCCTGCGGCGAGCAGCAGGCAGGCGGCGATGGCAATGAGAGCGCCACGGCCCTTTCGGGGTTTGGGCGGTGGCGGCACGGGTACGGGAGTGGGTGACGGCGTTGGGCCAGGAACGGGAGTTGGCGTTGGCGACGGTACGGGAATGGGTGTGGGGTCCGGGTTCGGGGTGGGAACCGGGGTGGGCGTCGGACCGGGTACCGGAGTGTGGCTCCCTGCCCCCGAGATCGCCGCGTCGAGCGCACTCATGACCGCGCCGCAGGATTGGAAACGCTTCGCCGGATCTTTTTCCAAACACTGGAGCACAACACGCTCAACCGCTGGACTGATCGCGGGATTGCGGTACACCAGGGGCGGAGGAGCGGTGCGCACGTGGCAATCTTTAATGTAGAACTCGGTGGCTCCATCCATCCCGAACGGTGGACCTCCGCTGAGCATCGCGTACAAAACACAGCCGAAGCTGTAAACGTCGGCGCGGGCGTCCACGTCCTTAGGTCGCACAATTTGCTCGGGACTCATGTAGTCCGGTGTTCCGACGGCGGTGCCCGTGCGGGTCACGCGCCGCTCCTCGCTCAGGGCCAATGCGATTCCGAAGTCTGAGAGACACACGCGGCCGCTCTTGTCGAGCAGGATGTTGGAAGGCTTTACGTCGCGATGTACGACTCCCAGGGAGTGGGCATAGTCCAGCGCGCTCAACACGTCCCATGAGATGGTATGCACGTCTTCAAGGCTGAGAGGACCGTTCTGCTCCTTCAGCTTGGTCTCAAGATTTTCTCCGTCGACATATTGCATGATCAGATAGCTGCGGCCGTCCTGCTGAACGAAATCCATAGCCTGGACGATATTCGGGTGCTGGAGCCGTGCCTGGCGTTTGCCTTCGCTCAGGAAGCGCACCTCGAGTTCCGGATCGCCAGCGAGGCGAGGAAGGAGAAACTTGATGGCGGTACTGTTACCGAGGTGGACGTGACGGGCCTCCCAGACCTCCGCCATACCGCCCTCGCCAATCTTGCGCTCAAGGATATATTGCCCGACTTTGAATTGATCCTGCATTTGTCTACCTGTTAAGTGTCTACCAGTATTAGCGTGATTCGAGGACCGACTTGCTCAGGACCCCCGGAATTATCGCTGAAACCAGGGGGAGGCGCCAGGAACTACTCCCGGGGTGTCCGTACTTTAGAAGAAGGCGGGTAGGGTTGGCAAGGCGGTCGTTGGGGATGGCGCGGGTTGGCCTTTCTGCGCCAGGGCCCGGGGGCAGCTCGCTGGGATACCCACCATCGCAAATCAGGGTTGCCTGATCGTCAATCCAGCCTTACATCAGTTTTTTTGACAGGTGTGTTGCAAGAGGAAAGGGGGACATGGTAGCGTGCGCCATTGCCAGCAATGTCGATATTCTCGTTGCCCCCGTTACTGACGCAGGGACGGTACGGCCTTTCATTGGAACCAGTCCCTGCTCCGTCCCAATTGATGATCGTACTTTCGCAAGTAATGCCTTTCCCTCCATATAGCTTCTTCTTGAGCCTCTCAATGCGCACTGGATCGGTTGTTTTTTGCAGAGCTGACTCCCAGGCATCCCTGGCCTTCGCGCAAGGCTGGTCTATTATTCTTGGAGTATCTAACTCCAAACCGCTGTATTCATCATTTGCCCGCCATTTTCCGGTGATCGCTTCCTCAAGATTCTGGTCGCCATTCTCTTCGTCATCGTGAGCAACTTTCTTTGGCCGGACCTGCTCTGCGGCCTTTTCCTGCTCTCCCAGAGGCAGGTCGATGTATTGGGTAGCGGTACTGCTAACCAAGATGGTTCTTTCAATCTGGAAACCGGAAACCGGATTCTTCGCCCTCACCAGGTGCTGCCCGGAACCGAGGGAAATCTGTTTGATTTCGGCGGCACGAGTCTGGCCCATCCATTTCCATTGGAACTCGATTGGACCCGCATTGTCGACGAAAACGGTACAACTGACATCGGGACGCAGAATGACGTCCGCACGTATTTCGGACGAAGTACCGGGAATGTCAGCAATTCTGTGCGGAGTCTTCACTGGGGATTTCGGCTGATCGTTTGTAGGTGGCGCTGTTGATGACGCTGGATCGGGACTTGTATCCTTCCGATGTACTCGGTCGCCGATATCGCTCGGATCCGTTTCGACAGGTCGAGCCTGTGGCGTCGGCGGCGCGGTCTCCGTGTTTGCCTTCTGTTTGGGCCAGGGGACCAGCGCAGCCCCCACAAGCAGAACCACCGACCCTACGATCATTGCGATACGTGTCTTCGCAATTCCTTTCTTCTCTACACCGGTAGCCTCGATCTTTTCCGTCTCCACTTTCGGTACTGCTTTAGTTTTCCTTCCATCGACTGCGCTCAGTACCGGTCCCTCGGGCAATACGGCCGCTTCAAGTGCGGTACTGAACTCCCCGGCGCTTTGGAACCGGTCTTCCGGCTTCTTCGCCAGCGCCTTGCCCACACATTGCTCCACACTCGGGGGAATCTCTGTCTCGAAGCTTCTCAGCAAGGGCGGCGGGGTATTGATGTGTGCACTCATCAACTCGAAGTCACTTTTGCCCTCGAACGGCAGGTTCCCGGTCATGAGCTGGTGGAGGGTTATCCCCAGGCTATAGACATCGGACCGCGCATCCACCGTCTCGCTGCGAATCTGTTCCGGCGGCATATAGTGCGGTGTGCCCATCTGTAGGCCAGTGCGTGTTTTCCGGGAGTCACCAAGGGCTTTGGCGATTCCGAAATCCATGATTTTTACCGTTCCGCTGCCCGTCAACATCAGGTTGCCGGGCTTGATGTCACGATGAATGACGCCCCGGCTATGGGCAAACTCCAATCCCTGGAGTGTCTGCCGAGCCAGGGAGATCGCGCCCTGCCAGGGAACTTTGCCGCTCTTCAACAAGATGTCTTCGAAGGTGTCGCCCTCCAGGAACTCCATGACAATCAGGCACTGTTCATCGATTTCCACGAATGCATGCAGAGTGGCAATGTTGGGATGGTTAAGATTGGCCTGCGCCTTGGCCTCGGCACGAAACCGGCGAACCAGTTCAGGATCGTGGGCTAAATCCGGGTTAAGCACTTTGATCGCCACAAGGCGGTCTAAACCGGTATCCATGGCTTGGTAAACCACACCCATGCCACCTGCGCCGATTTTTTCCAGAATTCTGTACGAGCCGATTTGTCTGCCGATCATTTTGTGCCGATTATCGTGAGCTGATCATGAGAGTTGAGATTACTCCGGAATGAACGAGGCGGAAGCCCAGCTCGCGAAGAAACTTCCTATCGCTCCTCCTGTGATCATGCATTGATTATTCGCCGAAGGAACCTCAACTTTTGCTTCAATGCGTGTGGGGGCAATGCCCGAAATCTCCATTTTCCCGCCTCCACGGCAGGGGGACAGGGCCGTCTCGCCCACATATTTGTCCTTCTTGCTGTCCTTCTTATTCCGTTTCAGCGTGAGATCGGCGACGATTCGATTGGTGGGTAGCTCGTAGATATAAATGTGCTCGCAATCGAAACGGAAGTGATAACGGCCATTGGTAGCGACGTTGCGCCAAATCTGCGGCAACGAGTTCAGTTGACAATCTCCGGAAGCGGGCGTGGACGCACCTGCGCTAGCCCTGGCGGCAGCTTCCTGGCGCTGCTTTTCCAGCTCGGCCTGCTGTGCAATCGCGGCTTGACGTGCCCTTTCCGCTGCTTCCAGTTGCTGGCGCTGGGTTTGTTTGGACAGTAGATCCACGCTCTCCTGGATCATCTGGCCGGCAGAAAAAGCGTTGAAGGTTAGATTCTCCGCTTGGTCGATTCGATCGAGCGTGGCCGCTGAAATCGTGTGTGATCCAAGGAGCACTCTTACACTGGCCGGTCTGCCGGCGCTGAGCTGCGCCTGAGGCTGCCCGTCGAGTGTCCAAATGCAGTCCAGATTGCACATTACGAGTACAGTCGCCTTCTGGGGCGCTGCCGGAGCGACTACCGGAGGCTTCTGCGCATCGGGGAGTTGCTGCTCCTGCGGAAGTTTCACGCTCTGGGACGCCTTTTGAACAGATTCCGCCGGAGATTTCTTTCCATCCGCCTTACTGTTGTCACCCGAGGAATGCTGGTTCGGATTTTCCCCGCCAGTTGAGGCTCCGAGTGGAGGCAGAACCTGCTTCGCTTCCGGCTGCGATGGCTTTTGTCGTGACCAGAAAGTGGCAGCCAGCGCAACTCCCAACAATAGGACAGCGGCGGCCGCAAAGATTGCGAGTCCACGCTTTCCCGCCGGGCGGGGAGCCGCCTCGGGTTGCTTGGGGGGCTCCTGCTCGAATCTCGTCGTTCTCTCAAATTCCGTCTTTTTGTGAGCGGGTTGGGCCTTGCTCTTTTCCGGTTCGGACGCCTTCGGCGTTTGGGCAAATTTTTTCTCTTCTGCGTCGTCTTCCCTGCTTTCCAGCAGATCTGTCGGCAATCTTGAGGCTCGCTCCAAACCCGTTACGAACTTCTCGGCGCTTTGATATCTGTCATCAGGTTCTTTAGCCAGCGCCTTGAGCACACACTGCTCAATGCTTTTCGGAATATCCGCGTGGGAGGTTGTCAGCACCGGTGGCGGGGTATTGATGTGAGCGCTCATCAATTCGAAGTCGCTATCGGCCTGGAACGGGAGGTCTCCGGTTAACATTTGATAGAAAGTGACTCCCAGGCTGTAAATGTCGGACCGGGCATCCACCGGCTTGCCGCGAATCTGCTCGGGCGACATGTAGTGCGGCGTCCCCATTTGCAGACCGGTGCGCGTTTTTTTGGAGCCTCCGAGCGCCTTGGCGATCCCAAAATCCATGATTTTTACGGTTCCCGAAACCGTCAGCATCAGGTTGCTGGGCTTGATGTCCCGATGAACGATTCCCATACCATGGGCAAACCCGAGCCCCTGCAGCGCCTGCCGCGTCAAGGAAACCGCGTCTCTCCAGGGAAGCTTGCCTCCACGAAGCAGTAAGTCTTCAAAGGTCTGCCCTTCCAGAAACTCCATCACGATCAGGCATTGTCCTTCCACCTGCAGAAATGCATAAAGAGTCGCGACGTTGGTATGGTTCAGGTTGGCTTGAGCTTTGGCTTCCGCACGGAACCGGTCAATGAGCTCTGGATTGTGGACTAACTCCGGGGTCAGCACTTTGATCGCGACCAGGCGATCCAATCCGGTATCAATGCCCTTATAGACAATACCCATGCCGCCTTCGCCAATTTTTTCGAGAATCTTATAAGTGCCAATCTCTTTACCGATCATGGGTGTTACTTGCCTCCTGTAAGGATCTGGATGGCTTCATTTGTAATAGCGTGATCCGAGAGCCCATTCGCGCAGGACCCCGGAAAAATGCCGCCTGGGCAGGGGGATGAAGCTTGATTCCGGGACCTCCGCCGGGGTCGTCCGTACTTTATAAGAGCCTAACGACCTTGGCAAGGACATGTATGTGTCCAGCAGCTTTTCATTCCTTGGCGTGGAATTGGTCGGAACCGGCCGTTAGGACTAGTAAAAAGGGATATGAATCCACTGACCTTATAAATAACTGCATTTCCTGCGGCTCTGAAGGCGCGGCTGTGGCGTGCCTGGCAAGAGCATTTACGAGTCAAGTTCCATAATTGCAACAAAGCTGCATCTTATGACGCCACAGGATGGGAGACCGGCTGCAGTTCCTGATTTCTGCTAAACTCGGGAAGCAGAAACTGCCAGCCACACGATTGCCGGGGTGAATACGTCCGGCAGTGCCCCAGAGTGATCGTCGTGCTTTAGAAGAATCCAGGTGCAGCCGCAAAACCTGCGTGGGCCCGGCAGTTCGCAATCGAGCCAGAAGTCGCGTATATACCGCCCTCGGCCACTATTTCGGGTAGATGGTCGCATCTCAAAGATAACTAAGCACGTACCCTGTCTGACTCAGATTCTGCCTACAATGTGGAAAATGGGGAAGCGACCGAAGATTCCCGCCCACCTCGACCGCAAGATTGCGCCTTACGAGCGTTCTTATGAGTAGTCCCAAGTATTCACCAGTCGACCGCTGGTGGGGAATGCGAATTGCATCACTTCCAAGTTGGACGAGAGGCCGCTTACTTATGAGAATGTCAAGTCAGCTGATGATTCCGGAGAACAAGAAACCCGGATTCGGAATGTTGTTTCTTTGCGTCGTCGTGTTCGGCGCCGCGGTATCCGGAGCTCAGGAATTACGCTCGTCAGGCTGGGTGGTGATTCCGGTTGCAGAATACCGTACCCTTCACGCCAAGGCTTATCCCACCGAACCGGAAGCGGAAACTCCCCCCGTGCAGGCTACTCTCACGCGCATCGATTACGACTTGCAGATTCGAGGTGATCTGGCGACAGGCCGGGTCAACCTCACCGTGGATGTCTTAAAGGACGGCTGGGTGCGTGTTCCAATTCCTTCAGGCCTCCTGGTTCGCGAGGCGCGGCTGGACAACAAGCTTGTATCTTTGGTGCCGGGTGGAATGCCGGCGAGCGGCGGGAAAGGTGGCGGTCAGCTTACTGCCGTTCTTTCCCGCCTCGGACGTTCTGTTCTGGTTCTCGATATAGCTCTTCCAGTTGCCTCGAGTGCGGGGAATGAAAGCATCTCGCTGCCCTCCGCCGATTCAGGAATTACGCGCGCATCGGTTCAACTTCTGCGCCAGGGTGTCGACGTTCAAGTGAGCGGTGGACTGTTGTCGGAGAAGTCTGAATCTGCGGCCGAAAGCAAGTGGGTTGCCTACGGACAAGGCAACGAGCCGCTCACTTTTAACTGGCGGAGGAAGACGGAGGATCACCGGACGACCCAGCCTTTGCGATTGCGGGGATCTTTGACCGAATTGGTCAGTCTGGGGGAAGACTCGACGTCGATCTATGCGGAGGTGAACCTGGACGTGGTTCAAGGCGCCGCCGCCGAGGTGCGAATTCGGCTTCCCGAAACGGTTACGGTGAATCAGGTGCTGGGCGCGACAGTGGCGGATTGGGAAATGAAGAATGGTGAACTTGTGGTGAAATTCCTGGAGCCCATCGAACAAACTTCAAGATTTGTCATCAACGGGGAAACACGACTTGCCCGCGACGGGAAGATCGAGATTCCTTTGCTCCGCCTTATCAATACGGAAAGGGATACGGGTGGAGTCGCGGCGGAAGTACTCGGAGCGGGCGAGATCAAAGATGTCAGTTCCCAGGGGATGGAAGAAGCCGATGCCAGCGATTTAGGCGAGACAGTCGCCAGCCGGCAGTCGCCATCACTGGCGGCATTTCGTTTTCGCTCTGGCGAGGCTACAACCACTCGCTCGCTCACGGTGAACGTCGCGCGTTACACGCAGCAAGCAGTACTGATGGCGAACATCGAGGAAGCTCGCTATCAGGTTCTCATGAGCAAGGAAGGCAAGAGTTTGATTCAGGCACGATACGCCATCCGGAACAATCAAAGGAATTTCGTAAAGATCACGCTGCCAGCGGGAACGGTCGTTTGGAGCGCCACATTGGCAGGCAAGCCGGTTCGGCCAGGCCAGTCACCGGATGGGAGCTTATTGTTGCCTCTGGAGAAGGCTCGTGGAGGGGAAGACTCACCGGCATTCGTGGTGCAAGTTTTATATCTGGGCCGTGGGCCGCAGTGGGAGGACAAGGGCAATTTGCGGATCGCCTTACCCGCCCTGGATTTGCCGATTTCGCGTACGGGACTGCTGCTCTACTACCCGCCTCTATTCCGGATGTCGGCCGCGCCGGGCGCGTTCCGAACGGAAACTTATACTCGGCCAACGTCGGAAGCATTTAGCCCACCACCGCCGCCTCCCCCAGCAACGCCGCGGCAGTCGGAGTCCGATCTCAAACAATTTAAGGATGATGAAGCTACCCGGGCACTCGTCGACAAGTTCCGCGTCAAATCAAAGGAGGGGAAGGTGGCTGGCATCCTTCCTATTGGCATTTCCTTTCCTGCATTTGGTCCTTCCCTATTCCTGATTTCCGAGCTCACGGGCGAAAACCAGGCGCCCTCTGTTGACCTTACCTACCAGCGTGAGAAAAAGCAGGGTGTGCGATGAAAAATAACTTTCTTGTACTCGTATTGATTCTCCCAGTGTTGATCCTTCCGGCCGCAGCAGTAGCGGAGCAGAAGAGCGGACTTCCTCTCCCCGATTCGGGGAATGTCACGCTGCCATTGGACGAATACAACCGACTCGTCGAGTTGGCGAGTAAGCCGGCCAAGAGGCAGGAGACACCCCCTCTCAACTATTCGGTCCAAAGCGCGGACCTGAAGCTGCGGGTGGAAAATGAGTCCGTCCAGGGAAGCGTTCAGTTAGAGGGCGAAGTCTTCAAGAAGGGTGTGGCCAAAATTCCTCTCACCGCAGGCATAACGATTCTGGACGCGCGGCAAGAGAACAAAGCCGTGCCGCTGCAACAGGAGAATGGAATCCAAACAGCCATTTTGACGGGGCCATCTGAGTTTTCCGTTACGCTGAATGTGGGGTTGCCGCTCCGCATTGAGGCGGGACGCGCGTATTTCAGCTTGCCCGTTCCGGCCGCGGGCAGCGTGCAACTCTCGCTAGTGATTCCCGGTGAGCATACGTTCGCGAATATCAGTCCCGGTCTGATTACAGAGCGCCGTTCGGAGAACGGACACACCGTGATCGAAGCGACGCTCGTGCCCGGACAATCCGCCAGCCTTTGGTGGGCAAAACGGGAAACGGCAGCGCCCGCGGTTCCCCGAGAAGTGCGATTTCTGTCCGAGGTCAAAACGTTGGTGTCCGTCAGTGAAGCGGGGCTGCGAATTGCGGCTCTGGCCGACGTCACCGTTGTCCAGGGAGAGCCCACTCAATTCGAAGTTGATGTCCCCTCGGGATATGAAGTCACTGGCGTAACCGGAGCGTCGCTGGAATCGAGCGAAATTCAAGCCGGCGTCTTGGTCTTAAAAGTCCGCACGGCCAGCGCACGCAGCCACCAGTTCTTGATTTCGATGGAGCGTTCAATCAGCGACACGAAAGCAAGCGCTCCATTTCCCAGCTTCAAGAATGCCCAGCGGGAAACGGGAGAGGTTCTGATTGAAGGGGCTGGAACGATGGAGCTGACAGCAACGGAGGGCGGAGGTCTCAAGCGCATGGACGTAAAAGAGACCAATCCCTACTTGCGCTCGCTGGCGCACTATCCGCCACAGGCCGCATTTCGGTTCCACCGCCAGCCCAATGAGACACCCAGCCTAACGTTGGAATGGACGCGTTTCCCAGATAGCAGCGTACTTGCGGCCGTTGCGGAGAGCGCGGTCGTGACAACACTCGTGACTTCGGAAGGGAGGTCACTCACGGAAGTAAAACTTATCGTCAAGAATCAGGCTCAACCGTTTTTGAAAGTGGCGCTGCCGGCGGGAACGAGCATTCTGTCGGCTGAGGTTGGGGGAGAGAAGGTCAAGCCCGTGCAAGGGCCCGATGGAAATCGCGTACCGTTGTTGCGGCCTGGCTTCCGGCCCACGAGCGCTTACGAAGTTTCTTTTGTATTTCTGCATGCGGGGACTCCGTTTGCAAAGAAAGGTGGCTCCGAGCTTTCGTTGCCGGGCATGGATGTTCCCATCAATCTGCTGCAATGGGAGGTGTTTTTGCCCGAGCAGTATAAGGTCAAGGACTTTGGTGGCGATGTCATGTCGTCCGCGCTGGTACCGCCCGCTCTTCGCGAAGATATGGGCGACGCAGTGTTGGCAGGGGAAGTAGCAGCAGGTGTCGGTGGTCCTGTGAGCAGCAACGCGCCAGTATTTCCGGGACAACTGGGCGGGATCGTCCTTGATCCATCGGGCGCAGTCATAGCCGGCGCTCGCGTCACGGTTACGAACTCCGCTACCGGCTTCACAGAAAGTGCCGTTACCAACACAGAGGGCCGGTGGGTTGTCTCGAATTTCCCTTCGGGCGGGGGCAAGATTCGGGCTGATGCAAACGGATTCAAGTCCATGGTGGAAGGAATCAATTACGACGCCCGCAGAGCCGCAGAATATGCGACAAAACTGGAATTAGGTTCTGTGTCGGAAACGATTGAGGTGGCTGCTAGCGCTGTTAGCGTCGACACGAGTTCGCAGGTATCCGTCAATGGCCGTAATTATGGGCAACTGATGCAGCTCGAAGCTAACGCAAAGAAGCAGGAGCAGAACGCGGCGTCGGTCAATGTGATAAATCTGCAACGGCGGGTGGCAGGGGTGCTGCCGGTGGCCATCGAAGTGCCGCGCACAGGCACTTCTTTCCAGTTCGTTAGGCCGCTTGTTCTTGATGAAGAGACGAAAGTGACATTCAGTTACAAGAGCAAGTAGGCGGTCAAATGCGCATGACCAAAAGTTCTGCCCAGATTTAGGAATTCTTTGATGTACAATCAAGACCTCGCCGATAATTATCCAGCAGACGGTATTCGCTCGTAAGCCAAAAGCTTCTGAGGGGATTGCCGTCGGCCCAGCACAGCCCAAGGTCGACTCTGGCATTTTTGCGGAAGGACGCTCTCTGTCAAAAGACTTGACAATAAAATCTTTCTGTACTATACCGACCAATTATAGTTAACACGTTAAGTCTTGATTGCAGGGAAAACAAAGGCCGGGAAGTTGCGCATGTTCGAATCGACGATTCCTTTGAGTTCGAGAACGGATTTGCACTTTGGAACGATCCTTGATGAATGGCTTTTCTACTAGGGAAATTCGATACACCTCTCATGAGCAATGGGGCCAGGGGCGCGAGCGCACGTAGGGGTCGGATCGTGCGAAGACTCAAGTTGGCGACTTGTGCGGTCTTTTGAAGGCGCTACCTTTGGTGAAGGATGTTGGCCAGGACGGCGGAAGGGTTGCTCAGAAACAAAGGCTTGACAGGCGAGGCTGGTTCGGATAAACGTTGTCAAGTTATTCGCACAAATGTTCGATAAACGCACAAAAAGGTCGGGGTTGAACGTGCCGCCAAGTCGTGGCACAAGGAGGCAGTGTGGGTCGCATTCAAAGAACAGGTTGTACTGCGCGTAATTCTATAGGAATACTGGCATTGGTGGTATTGCTGCTGTCACTTCCAGTTTTCGCGCAACTGCCGACGGGCACCATTCTTGGCGTTGTAAAAGACCAGACCGGTGCGATGCTGTCGAATTCCACGGTAACGATTATCAACACGGACACGGGCCGAACCCAGACCGTGACAACTGGGGACGACGGATCCTATCGTGCGCCCGCGCTGCCTGTAGGAAACTATGAAGTCAAAGCCGAGCACGGCGGCTTTAAAACTCAAACGCAGCAGGGACTCGTCTTGCAAGTGACCCAGGAAATGGTGGTCACGATGACACTGCAGACAGGCGAGGCGACCGAGGTCGTCACGGTCACTTCCGAAGCGCCTTTGGTGAATACGACGAACAGTTCGCTGGGTGGTCTGGTGAACGAGCAGTCGATGTCGGATTTACCGTTGAATGGCCGCAACTACGTGGATTTGGCGTTGCTCCAACCGGGCATCGCGCACTCCGCCGAGGCGGGAACCATCTCCAGCCGCACCACGGGTGTCTGGTTCAGCAGCAATGGCGCACCCCCGCGTTCCAATCACATCCTGCTGGATGGAGCCGTTCTCAACAATGCGGAAGGCGCCATTTCCGGCTCGATCGGCGGAAACACGCTGGGAGTCGATGGCATTCGTGAATACCAGGTGATCACGAGCATGTTCAGCGCCGAGTATGGCTTGACCATGGGCAGCCAGGTGGCGATGGTTAGCAAGAATGGCACGAACAAACTCCACGGTGACATATTTGAATACCTGCGGAATGACAGGCTTGATGCGAGAAACTACTTTGACAGTGCGGCCACGTCGGGTGGACGGCGGCTGCCCCCCTACAAAAGGAACAACTTTGGAGGATCCATCGGGGGCCCCCTGGTTAAAGACAAGACGTTCTTCCATCTTTCCTATGAAGGCCTGCGGGAAAACCTGGGACTCTCGCCGGTGGATAACGTGTTCGATCAGAGCTGCTACGATTCCGCGCACGTTCTGCTGGGAACGAACGGATCCAATGGTGGCACCAACCCTTGCGCCGTTGGCCCGTTCAATCCGACTGGCGACGTCGATCCCAACGTTATGCCCCTGGCCAACCTATATCCCTACCCCAACGTAGGTACGCACCAGTTCTCCTTCAAAGCCGCTTCGATCAGCAAGGAAGATTTCGGGCAGGCGCGGCTGGATCAGAACTTCTCGGACAAAGACTCCGCTTTCGTCCGTTTCACAACGGATAGGTATGACTCCACCACCGACGGAAATTACCCCCTGTACAAGATCCTGCAGAACGGGTGGAATCATTTCCTTACAATTTCCGAGAGTCACATCTTCGCCTCGGCTCTAGTGAACTCTGCTCGACTTTCCTATAGCCGGGTGCCATTTTCCATCAATAAGGTCGCCATCAATCCTCCGGGAGTGGACCTGACCGATGCGGCACACTCTTTTGTGAATGGCCTTCCGACCGGCGGAATTATCATCTTCCGGAACGGGTTCCCCAGCGAAATGGGTCCGACGGGAGGAAACAACCGAACGGAGATTCAGAACGTTTTCACCGGCAGCGATGACATGTACTACACCAAGGGCCGGCATGCCTTGAAATTCGGCGTGCTGTTCAACCGGTTTGGGTTGGACTTTACGGCGGGGAGCCAAGCAACCAACAGCACGGCTGGGGAAGTGGCGTTTGGGAACAATGCGGGATTCTTGAGCGGAACCTACATTAACTATGACGCCGTAGAGTTGCCCCCGGGTACGAATCAGTCCTTTACGTTCAACACGCTTGGCTTTTATGTGCAGGATGACATTCGGGTGAGCTCCCGCTTTACCTTTAATGCCGGATTGCGCTACGAGTTCAACACGACTCCGCACGAGAGAAACGGGAAGGAGTACCGGATTCTCGACGTCAACACTTTTGATCCCGTCACCGGGGCCTCGAAAGGCGCCGTGATGCAAAACAATTCTCTGAAGAATTTCAGCCCGAGACTCGGATTCGCCTATGATCCGTTTGGGAATGGCAAGACGGCGATCCGCAGTGGATTCGGGATTTACTACGATGTGGGCAATATTGGCACGGCTCTGTCGCAGTACGGCTACTCGATCCCGCCATTGTCCACGTTTAGCTTAGTCAACAATTTCACGCCAACTTCGCCGGCGTTCTCGGTTCCTTTCACGTTCCCAGTACCGCCTTCTCTGCATACTCTCGACTACCACGCCAAGCAGCCACGCCTGGCGCAATACAACCTCACTTTGGAGCAACAATTGCCAGGGAATCTGGCGCTCACGGCCAGCTATGTAGGCTCACGCGGAATCAATCTGTTCACCGTTCGGGAACAGAATCCGAATATCCCTGCAGGGTTTGTCAACGGTGTACCGTTCTGGGCTTCCGATCCCGCCGATCCTAGTCTCGTGCGCTTCAACCCAAACATTGTCACCGCGACGATGGTCACGGCCAACGGGAAATCCTGGTACAACGCTCTGCAGATCGGCGTCAACAAGAGGTTTAGTCACGGCTTGCAAGCGCAGGTCTCGTACACCTGGAGCAAGAGCTTGGACACCACGGAAGCGCAGGCGTACGTATTTGACTGCTTCCAGGCAACGGGCAGTTCCCAGGGAGTTCAGCCTTTTGGCGGCAACGTGGATAAGGGGCCGAGTTGCTTCGACCTGCCCCAAAATCTGCGGATGAATTTCGTGTACCACTTCCCTACGCTGAAGTCGAACAACGCGTTTGTGTCTAAGCTAGCGAGCGGCTGGTGGTTGGGAAGCATCGTTTCGATCCAGTCGGGATATCCTTTCAGCCCGCTTACAGCCGGTCTGTTCTCCAACAGCGGAGTCTATGCTGATGACCAGGGTGATCGGCCCAATCGTGTAACCAAGGCCAACCTTGCCGGTGCGCTGGCCGTGAATCCCAACGCGGTGTTGTACGATCACAATACCGTCATCATTGGAGATATCCATCACTGGTTCAACGAGAACATGTTCACGCTGGTGGGGCCAACGCAGACCGTACCATGCGATGACATCGTTGCCCCGAACTGTTCGTTCGGTCACTTTGGTGACGCTGGCCGCGACATCTTACGTGGACCACATTTGAGGAATTGGGATCTCTCTATCAATAAAGACACGAAGCTCGGTTTCCTGGGCGAAGGCGGTTCTCTCCAGTTTCGCGCGGAGATTTTCAACATCATGAACCACGCGAATTTTGCCCTGCCGAGTAATAATTATGTTTACGATGCGGCGGTCACGAATGAATTGCCGAATCCACCGGGCGACATCATTGCAACCCAGTCGAAGTCGCGGCAGATTCAAGTGGCTCTGAAGATTATCTTCTGAGAAACCCGGGTGACCTGCTGAATACTTAGACAGATCGTTAACGGGCTGCCGGGCCCTGCGGAGGCCGAAAGCCGCCGCAGGGCTTTTGTTTTTCGCTGTCACGGCGATGCGCTCTTGATTCGCCAAAAATCCGCCCGAGCAGGGCGTGACATGGAAGGACAGAGCATGGACGGTCCTAACTTCGTCAAGATCGAACGCCGAGCATTCCTAAAGGGCGCCGCTCTCAGCGCTCTGGTATTTACCGTGGGCGGAACGGAGGTTCTACTTACTCCCGGTGAAGCTCGCGCACAGGGAGTTCCTCTGAAGGTGCTCACCGCGGATGAGAGTGCCGCTCTGGAGGCGCTCGGCGACACCTTATTGCCGGGGGCCAAACATGCCGGCATTGCACATTACGTCGACTTGCAACTCAGCGTCGATCCTGGAGACTGCCTGCTCGTTGCGCGTACCGTGGGCGTGATGCCACCCTACGCGGATTTCTATCGCGGCGGCCTTGCGGCACTGGACCAGGCATCTGGGAAGCTGCATCAAGTTAAATTCGCCGCTCTCACCCCGGAACAGCGCCATGAATTCGTAGGCCAAATGCGCGAGAAAAATCCCGACGGCTGGAATGGTCCGCCCGCGCCGTTCTTTTACTTCCTCACGCGCAGTGATGCCGTCGACGTCTACTACGGGACAGTGGAAGGCTTCGAACGGCTGGGTGTCCCCTACATGCCACACATCTTGCCCGAGAGGAAGTGGTAGCGATGGCCGATGCAAAAGTCGATGCCGTAATCGTCGGAGGCGGGGCGTCTGGGATCCTGCTGGCCGCACAACTCAGCGAAGCGGGGAAAAAGGTTGTAATTCTGGAACAAGGTCCAGCGTTTCAGTTGAACGATATGGTGAGTTCGGACCTGTGGGGACGCCGCCTCAAATGGGGCGGGCCACCCGTAATCTCCGAGGGGCCCAACCCGCTGGGATACAACTTCAGTTCCGGCTGGGGTGTGGGGGGCGCCACACTGCATCATTTCGGTACCTGGCTGCGGCTGCACCCGGAAGATTTCCGCATGAAGTCGCAGACCGGACACGGCCTCGACTGGCCCATCTCGTATGACGAGTTGCGGCCGTACTATGACCGGATTCAAAAGGAAGTCGGCATCTCCGGAGATCACAAAGCTGAGTCCTGGAGGCCCGCCGGTGACCCCTATCCCATGCCGCCGTTGATGTCCTTCCGCCATGCCGACCGCCTGGCTGAAGGATTCGAGAAGCTCGGCATCCACACCGCTCCCTGCCCGGCTGCGATTAACAGCGTGAAATACAATGGCCGCCGTCCCTGCATCTACGACGGCTGGTGCAACGCGGGCTGCCCGATCGGGGCGCTAGGCAATCCTCTGGTGACGTACCTGCCAAGGGCGGTAAAGGCCGGCGCTGAGGTCCGCAGCCGATGCAGCGTGACACGTGTGCTGACGAACCCGAAAGGCGACCGCGCCACCGGGGTCGAATATTATGATGCCAAGAAACAGCGCCAAGAGCTCCTCGCAGATGTGGTGATTCTGGCGGCCTTCGCAGCGCACAACCCGCGCATTCTCTTCAATTCCAGGACGGACAAGCATCCCGACGGTTTGGCGAATTCGAGCGGCGCGGTGGGACGTTACATCATGTCGCACCACATGGCGACGTTTTGGGCATTGTTCGATGAAGACATCGAAAACCACATGGGGTTATCCGGGGCTCTCAAGATTTCACAGGACGACTACCCGAAGAACGGCCGCAAGGAAGCCTTCGGCAGCTTCATGTGGCTGATCGGCGTTTCCCAAAAGCCGAATGACATCCTGGGTTCCGCCAATGCGAAGCTGAACTTATTCGGCGCTGAGCTCCACAACTTCATGAAAAAGGCGGCGCGAGGCCTGGCGAAAATCCAGACCCAAGGTGAAGAAGCACCGAATCCAGAAAACCGCGTGGTCCTTGCCGACCGCAAAGACGAGTTTGGTTTTCCATTAGCACGCATTGTCCACTCCATGGACGAGGAGTCTACCAAGCTTTTCCAGCACGAAGTCGGGATGGGTCTACGCGTTCTGAAAGCCACACGCGCAAAAGAATCCTGGGCGAAACCCACACCGGACTTTGCGCACATCTGCGGCGGGACCGTGATGGGTAAGACAGCAGCCGATTCGGTCACCGACAGCTACGGCCGCACCCACGACATCGCGAATCTATTCCTGGCCGGCACGGGACTCTATCCCACGGAAGGCGCTGTGAACCCAACCTACACGCTGCACGCGGTCACGCTGCGCTCCGGCGAATACATCACAGAACACTGGGGTAGTATTACCGCTTGAATATTTCGCCGCAACTGGAACCTATCTCGAACTTTCTTGAGGAGAAACAAAACATGTCCCCGCAATCCGTTATGAGGATGATGATCATCTTGATGTTCGTGCCTTGCATTTTGGCTGGCGCGTTGGCCCAGATGCCCAATCCCTATGGCTTGGCCATTCCCGTGGAGAGCGCCAAAAAGGCTGCGGCGGCAGCCGTCGCAGAAGCAGCAAAAAGCAACTGGGCCGTAGCGGTTGCGATTGTCGACACTGCGGGCAATCTTGTTTACTTCGAGAAGATCGACAACACTCAGACCGGAAGCGTCAAAGTGGCGATCGACAAGGCCCGCTCGGCGGCGCTGTTCAAGCGACCCACCAAGGTGTTCCAGGATGCTCTCGCGACGGGTGGAGGAGCGCTTCGTTTGCTTCGCTTGGAAGGGGCAATCCCGATTGAGGGCGGCATTCCGCTGGTGATGGACGGCAAGATTGTCGGCGCAATTGGTGTTTCGGGTGTCATGAGCGAGCAAGATCAACAGTGCGCCCAAGCCGGCGCGGCTGCATTAAAGTAGCGGCTGCGCGAATCCAGGATCTTCCCGCGGCTCGTTAGGTCTTTCCGCCTCCGAGAACGCCTCGCGGAAAAAACAGCAGCACCAGCAGCATGATGGAAAGTGCTGCAATGTTCTTGAAAGGCGCACCCAGAAAAACAATGGCCAATGCTTGCGTGGCGCCCAGCAAGAGACCCCCGAGCAGTGCGCCGGCTGGGCTGCCGAATCCGCCAATGATGGCGGCAATGAAGCCGCTGATCCCGAACGGCTGGCCCACACTGTAGGATGTGTATTGCGTGGGCGTGATGAGGATGCCTGCGACTGCACCCAGCCCGGCGCTGAGAGCAAAGGAAATCGCCACCATGCGGCGCACAGGGATACCCAAAAGTGCGGCCGCTTCAGGGTTTTGTGAGCACGCCCGCAAAGCACGGCCGGTGCGCGTCCGAGTGAAGAATAGCCACAGAAGAAAGGCCATAACGGCGCAACAACCGAATATCCAGAACGTTTGATAGCTGATGGCAACGCCGCCGAGTTTCAGCGGTCCGCCCGTGGTGAATGAAGGGTAGGTTCTTGGTTGGTCACCGGCTGTAAGAATGGTGATGCGCTCGACCATCACTTGCCAAGCCAGCGTGCCCAGAATAATTCCATAGATCGGCACCTTACGTTTCGCCATCGGACGCACGATCAGCAATTCCAGGCTGACTCCAACCCCCGCCACTAACAGAACCGTGATAGCCGCGGAAAGAACCAGGGGCAGCCCCAACGTGACCAACAATACATAGGAGATCATGCCGCCCAGCATGACGAAAACGCCTTGGGCAAAGTTGACGATTCCGCTGGAATTGTAGATGACACTGAATCCAATGCCGACAAGACCATAGATCAGGCCGACGCCGATGCCATTGACCAGGCTTTGCAGCAGGTAGATTGGATCAGGCATCGAGCCCACCTCCGCCCAAGTAAGCCAGGATCACGTCCTTGTTGGTCTTGACCTGATCGGGTGTGCCCTCAGCGATCTTGCGGCCCGAATCGAGAACTACAATTTTTTGCGCAAGGTTCATCACCAATTCCATATCGTGTTCAATCAACAGCACGGTCACTCCGGATGTATTGATGCGTTGGATCATGGCGGACAGGGCTGCGGTTTCCTGCGGCGTCAGCCCGGCTGCCGGTTCATCCAGCAACAGCAGGGTTGGCTTGGAAGCCAGTGCCCGCGCGAGTTCCAGCAAGCGTTGCTGGCCGTAGCTGAGCTGGCTGGCTTTGACAGTCGCCCTGTTTGCGAGCCCTACGAATTCCAGAATCTCTTCCGTCTCTTTTCTTATGGCCTTTTCCTGCTTACGGATCCAGGGCGGACGTAGCAAGGCAGAAAAGAAACCTCCACGGCTGCGGAGATGAAATCCAACATGGACATTCTCGGCAACGGTGAGATCACGAAAAAGCTCTACCAACTGATACGTGCGGACGAGTCCGAGCCCGGCAACTTTATGCTGCTGCATCCCGGTTATATCTTTGCCCTTGAATCGGACCCGGCCTGAAGTGGGCGGATAATATCCTGAAATTAGATTGAAGAGGGTGCTCTTGCCGGCACCATTCGGGCCGATGAGAGCGAAGATCGCTCCGTCCACCAGATCGAAACTGATGGAATCATTTGCGACGAGTCCGGCAAAGCGCTTGGTCAGTCGATCGAGTGTGAGCAAGGGCATCGTCGGTCCTAGAGTAAGGCCTGCCGCCGGCTTGCACGCGTCGCCAGCGCCGCCAAGCCCCGCGGCGCAAAGATGAGGATCAGGATCAGGGCCCCGCTGTAGAGGAGGTCCTGATACTCCTTAAAGCTACGAAAGACTTCTGGCAGCAGCGCGACAATCACTGCGCCCAGGAGAGGACCCCAAACTGTGCCGATGCCTCCCAGAAAAATAATGGTGAAGCTCCACAAAACCATCTGCGGACCAAAAACTTCAGGACTGACGAAACCGACAAAATGGGCCAGCAGCGAGCCGGCAACCGACGCGTAGCCCGCGGCGATGACAAAGGCCGCGATTTTGTATCGTGTTACATTGATGCCCAACGCTCGCGCGGCATCTTCGCTTCCGGCAATGGCGCTCAACGCGCGTCCAAAGCGCGAATGCTTGAGGCGGACGGAGATCAGTATTCCCACAATCAGCAGTACAACTAAAGCGCTAAGCTGAGCACGATCGCTGTCGAGTACGAACGACCCTACACCGACCGGCGGTATGCTCGATATCCCCATATAGCCTTGCGTCAGAGAACGCGCCTGCACCGAGATCTCATAAGAAATAAGACCAAAGGCGAACGTTGTCATGGCGAGATAGTGCCCGCGCAAGCGCAAGGTGGGGTAGCCGATCAGCCAAGCGGCAAGGCAGGAGACCATCAGCATCGCCAGAAGCGCCGGCAAGGGACTCCATCCATAAGCGGTGCATAGAATCGCGCTGCCATAGCCACCAATAGCAGCAAAAGCGTTTTGGCCGAAGGAGATTTGGCCAGCGTAACCCATAAAAAAATTAAGACCTGTGACCAGGATTCCGTAAACGGCGGCAAAGCCAAGGACCGTTATTAAATATCCCCCATTGACGAAGACGTAGACGAGCAGGGCTAGCGCGACGGCGATACCAAGCAGCAACGGGACGATGCTGCGGCGCTTATCCGAAATAGAAGCGGGTGAGCTCATGATAGGAAGTGATTTGATCGGCGGCGAGTTCCGCAACGATAGATCCCACAACGACTACGTAAGCGCGACGCGCCAGCTTGAGCGCCAACGGCGCTTTCTGTTCAGCCAGCAGAACACCAAGCCCTTCTCTGTTGAGCTGACCCAGCGCAGCGAAGATTTCCTCGGCCACGCGCGGCGCCAGCCCCAGGGAGGGCTCGTCGAGCAACAGCAACTGCGGACCAGCCATCAGCGCCCGGCCCAGCGCCAGCATTTGCTGCTCTCCACCCGACATTGAGGCCGCGACCTGACCCATGCGCTCGCGCAGCCGTGGGAAAAGCGTAAAGACTCTATCCAGACGGCGTGCCATTTCGGCCCGATTTGCGCCGATGGTATAGGCTCCGAGCGCAAGATTTTCGCTCACACTCATTTGGCTGAACAGTCCTCTGCCCTCCTGAACCAGGATGATGCCGAGGCGAGCCAGCGCAGCGGTCGTAAGGCGGGTGACGTTCTTGCCTCGAAACAACTTCCCGCCGCGGCATTCAATCAGCTGCATCACAGCGCGCAACAAAGTTGTCTTACCGGCGCCGTTGGGGCCGACAAGAGTGACCAGTTCTCCTTCGGCAATACTTAGATGAATATCGCGCACCACCGTCCCACGCCCATATCCGGCCGAAAGACCTCGCAACTCTAACAGCGGCGGGGTCCCCGCTGCGGGGCCGTTGCGGAGGACCGCTTCAGAGCTAGCGCGCGAGTACGACTTTTCCATTCCGAATCCGCCCCAAAGCCAAGGGATTGGTGGTAACCTCATGGGTCGACGACGTGAAGTGGTAAACAGCAGCGGCCCCCTGGTAGGGCGGAAGCTGTTCGAGCGCGTCGCGCACCGCAGGACCGCTAACCGATTTCGCCGCCTCGACCGCCTTGGCCAGCAGCATCACGGAATCCCAGGCATGCGCTGCGACCGAACCATCACGGCCAGGGTATTTTGCGTTCCACTGCTTGAGGAAAACTTCTGTCGCCTGACGAGCCGGCCCGGTGGGCAGGGCTTCCACAAATTGCGGGGCTTCTGCCACGAAGAAAAAACGCTCTCCCAACGCATCCGCGGCGGCGCGAAACACGCTGAGGTCGTCCGAGGAGCTGAACAAAGGCAGGTCGAGTCCGAGTTGAGTAAGGTTTTTCGCGGCAGTAACCGTACTTCCGCCCACGCCGACCTTCAGAATCGCAGCGCCGCCCGAACTCTTGATATGTCCGATCTGGACGCTGAGGTCGGCATCGTCCTGATTGTAGCTTTGCGTGTCGACAACCTCGATCTTGAATTCCTGAGCGACCTTGACCGCGAGATCCTTCTGCATCTGGCTATACGGCGTTGCATCGTAGAGGATGCCGACCTTGCGGATCGCGGTGTGATCGCGCAAGTAAGCGAAGCGCAGCTCAAGTTCGAACCTGGCCGGTAGACGCATGGCGAACATCCAGGTACGTGGCGCCGGGTCATTGGGAAGCACACCGCAGGTTAAGTTGGGAATTTTCTCCCGCACCACATTGGCGGCTGCCGCGAAATTCCCGGCGGTGACACAGCCGCTGTCAAAGATTTGAACATGATCGGAGCTGATCATCTTCTTATAGGCAATCACGGCGTCTTGCGGCTGCGAGTGGTTGTCCCCGACTACGAGTTCGATTTTACGGCCGTTCAACCCACCCTTGGCATTGATCGAGTCGACCGCCAATGCGACGCCATCGCGCCACGCGTGATCTGTTACCGAAGCGTAACCCGAAAGGCCGACAGGTACGCCAATCTTATAAGTCGAGTCCGCAGCGCACGCAGGTTGTGCCATGAGCAGCGCCCATCCCACCAAAATTCCCGCAATGTGCTTCATAGCTGTTCTTCCTCCAAAGTTTGGCACTCTTTCTTTGTGGTCAGGCCTCATCCACCACCTCATTTCGCAGTGTGCCTATTTCCGGCACCGAAATTTCGACGACGTCCCCGGCAGATAGCCACCTAGGTGGATCGAAGCGGCTGCCAGAGCCCGCTGGAGCACCGGTCAGGATCATATCTCCCGGACTCAGCATCGTGAATCTGCTGATGTAAGAAATCAGGAAACGGAACGGAAAAATCATGCTGGCGGTGGTGTCGTTCTGGCGTACTTCGCCGTTGACGCGCGAAATGAGGCCGAGTGGCCGGGTCAGATCGATTGCATCGCTCGTGACAATGCAGGGACCGATACTGCCGGAGCGGTCAAAGTTTTTCCCTTGTGCGGCATTCACTTTCGAATGCTTCATCCAGTCGCGCACTGAGCCTTCGTTAGCCAGTGTGACTCCGAAAACGTGGTCGAGTGCATTGGCCTCCGTTACATGGCGGCCGGGCTTGCCAATGACGAGCACAATTTCGCCCTCGTAATCCAGCTGTGCCGAAACGCGCGGGCGCACCAGCGGCTCCCCATGGGCAGCGAAAGAGTCGGGCAGACGAAGGAACAGACTCGGATAGGGTGCGGATGCGCTGGGATCCTGCGGGGGAGCACCGGGGTCGCGATAGTTCATCCCGACGCAGAGGATCATTCGCGGGTCCGGAATTGGCAGGAGGAGAGACACCTGGTCCAATTCAAATTCGGGGGGCTTGGATTGCGCGGCAAGATCCAGGGAGAGAGCCCCAGTTTCCAGCGCAGTTCGAAGCGTGTCATGTCCCTGGTGACCCGTGAGATCGACGATTCGGTCGCCGCGCAGCGCGCCAAACCGGGACTCCCCGCCGACGCGGAAGCTCACCAGCTTCAAGGATGGATCTCCCTATCTTTATCTCTCGGGGCGAATCTTTCGAGCGCGGCCGGGATTGGCGGCCAATTGCTTAACATGTTATCTACATCGTCCCCGCGCTGTCAACTTGAGGCAAAGAAATTCGTAAGACTTGGCACGGTTAGCCGACGTGTTCGCGGAATAGTTTCAGCGTTCGCTCCAGCGCAAGAGCAGCGGCTTCCTGATTATAGGCGCTGCGTTCGTCGCAATTGAAGCCGTGTTCCGCCGGATAGATGTAGATCGGAATCGCCGGGTCCACGGTCTGCCGGATCATCTCAACCTGGGCCATGGGCGTAGTGTGGTCGCGCTCGGCAAAATGCATCATCACCGGACACGCTGGCTTTTCTGTGACGGTTTTTGCAATGCCAATACCGCCATAGTAGGCGCTAGCGGCCGCAAATCCTGTCAACCGTGTTGCCGCCAGCCAAGCCACCGACCCGCCCAAACAATATCCGACAATGCCCACTTTTCCGGAAACAGCCACGACGTCCCGCACAGCCGCGACATCCAGCAACATTTGTTCGTAGGTCAGTTGCTGCCGAGTTGCGCGAGCCTGCGGAAATTCCTCTTCCCCGTAGCCGAATTCCAGGTGCGGCCCCACGCGATCATAGATCGCGGGCGAAATTGCGTGATACCCCAATCTCGCATAATCGTCTGTAACCTTGCGGATGTGCCCGTTAAGGCCAAAAATCTCCTGCACCACCACGACTCCGCCGCGAGGTTTGGCGGCAGCTTTGGCCATATAAGCTTCGAGTTTGTGGCCGTCTGCCGCAGTCAACTGAACTATCTGTCCCACGTGGAATGCCCCTCGCCAATCATTCTTGAAATTACTTAGCATGTTATATAACATGCTGCCTGAATGAATGGCAATAAGAGCGCACGGTCCTGGCGGAAGAGTTTAGGGTAGCTACTACGCGAAGGGGCCGAGGAAGCCTCCAAGGTTTAGTTCGATAAGGTTCAGCTCGACAAGGAGAACGTGCACAATGGTTCAACAAGTCCCCCGCGGCTGGCCCAAAGGAAAGCCGCTTGCGGTGTGTATCGATCTAACCATGGAACAATGGTCGGACGGTGTCGCACCCGGATCCAGTCCCATGGTCGCTCCTCTGAAGCCAGGCGTTCTCGACAGGATCGCGATCAGCTGGGCCGAATATGGGCCACGAACCGGAATCTACCGCCTGTTAGATATCTGCGAGAGCCTCGGGGTAAAGGCGGGCTGCTTTACCAGCGGCCTGGTTTGCGACCGCTTCCCGGAAGCTGTGCAACGCGTCGCTCAGGGGGGCCATCGGATTCAGTGTCATGGTTGGTCACAAGACCGTTTTCCCTGCTACTTGGAGCGTGAAGAGGAGGAAGGCGATCTCACGAAGTGCATTGAGGCATACGTCCGAGTCGCGGGACAACGGCCCACGGGCTACGGAGCCCCGCGCGGTACCGAGAGTCCCAATACTCGCGAACTCCTCGTGCGGCATGGCTTTCGCTGGTACGCCGAAGCGATGAACTCGGATGTGCCCTACGTGGAGGAAACGCCGGCGGGACCGCTGGCCATTGTTCCCTTTACGATGGATATCAATGATTTGGCAAACGCCATTCGCTACGGTAACAAGCCGGGAACTTATTTTGAGTCTGTGCGGGACATTCTTGAGGGCTACGATAGCATTGGCAATCCACACTGGATCATGGCGGTAAAGACACATTCTCACGTCTATGGCCGGCCGCCGGGAGCGATTCAGTTCAGGAAGGTTCTGGAGTTGCTGCTGAAAACCGATTTTGTATGGATGACGAACCGTGACGAGCTGGCCGATCTGGTTCTGGAGAACAAAATATCTTCATGACAAAGCGGATCAAAGAGCCCGGGGAGGTGTGACATACGACTCGCTAGCTACAACTTAGCCGGCAAGGAGAGCTATGGTGTGGTGGTCGGCGATCGCATTGCCGATGTGGGCCGCCCTCTGGGCAGTCGCTATCCAGATTTGCGCAGTCTGTTGCTAGGTGATGGACTGGTGGAGGCAGCGCTGGCGGCACAAGACATGCCGGTAGCGATTGCCGTCACCGAGGTTGTGTGGCGCCCCGTTATTCCCAACCCCGAAAAAATTCTTTGTGTCGGGTTGAATTTTCTTGAGCACATTCGCGAGACAGGGAAAAAAGTGGAGGACTATCCGGTCATTTTCTTACGACTGGCTTCGAGCCAGTGCGGCCACTTGCAGCCAATTTTGCGGCCGAATGTTTCCGAGCATCTCGACTTCGAAGGTGAGCTCGCGGTCATCATAGGGCGAGGAGGCCGTTACATTCCTTCCGAGACGGCGCTCCAACATGTAAGCGGGTATTCGATTTACAATGACGCGTCCGTGCGCGATTGGCAGCGTCACACGCATCAATACACTCCGGGTAAGAACTTCCCTTCTACCGGAGCATTGGGACCGTGGATGGTGACCGCCGATGAGATTCCCGATCCAAGAACGCTTCATTTGACCACCCGCTTGAACGGTGAGGTGGTGCAGAGTTGCGGCCTCGACGACCTGCGTTTCACCATCAACCAACTCATCAGTTACCTCTCAAGTTTCACCGAACTGGTTCCCGGCGACGTGATAATTACCGGCACACCCAAAGGCGTTGGCGCCGCCCGTAAGCCGCCGCTTTGGATGAAGCCGGGGGATACCGTGGAAGTCGAGATCAGTTCTATCGGCACGTTGCGGAATCCGATCGCGCAGGAGCCCTAAACTCGCATGGCAAAGCTCGAAATCACGCTGGCAACCTGGGATTATGACCGTGTAAGACCCATTGTGGACGGGCGGGTGAAGGTCGAAGGCTGCGAGGTCAATTTCATCAAAGTGTCGCCGGAGGAGTGTTTTCACCGAGCCTGGTATCACCAGGATTTCGACGTCACAGAGATCGGCCTGAGCGGCTACATCATTGCGACCTCACGGGGGAAGGGCCTGGGCGGCGTCAGCCCCTACGTTGGCATTCCTATATTTCTGTCGCGCTCCTTCCGCTGCTCGGGGATTTATATTCGTACCGACCGCGGCATTGAACGCCCGCAAGATCTGAAGGGCAAGAAGGTGGGCGTGCCCGAATATCAGATCACAGCCGCGGTATGGTCGCGCGGTTTCCTCTCCGATGAATATGGCGTAAGGGCGGAAGACATGATCTGGATGCAGGGCAGCATGGACAATCCCGGCCGCAAGGATAAATGGCCCAACAATCTGCCCGAGGGCTTTCCGTTGCATCATCTCGATCCCGGCCAGACTATCAACGAACTGCTGGTCCGGGGCGAACTCGACGCCTTCATCGGCCCGCGCACTCCGCGCAGCTATCGCGATGGCAAGACACCAGTGCGGCGGATGTTCGAGGACTTCGAAACGGTGGAGAAGGACTACTACCGCCGCAGCAAAATCTTTCCCATCATGCATCCTGTCGGTATCCGGCGCGAACTCTATGAAAAACATCCCTGGCTCGCCCTCAACCTCTATCAGGCGTTTTCCGAGGCCAAGCGCATTAGCCAAGCCGAGATGTTTGAGACGGCGGCGCTGAAGATTGGGATGCCCTGGATCGTGAGCGCGGCCCTGTCGGCACAGGAAGTAATGGGACCGGACATCTTTCCGTATGGTGTCGAGGCCAGCCGTCCGACGCTCGAGGCGGCAATTCGTTATTCGATGGAGCAGTACATGGCAGTCCGCCCCGTCACCATCGAGGAAATGTTTCCACCGAACACCTTGAGTGAACCAAAGACCTGAGCGCTCTGTCGCTGAAATCCAGGAGCAAGGGCGATTCCAGGGAAATTCCAGAAACAGCCCCCGCTCCAAAGCGGCCTTGACAGGCGCGGGTTGTAGGGTATGATGATATGTTTAACATGTTAATCACGTAATTGGGTGAGGTCCTATGCCACACCTGGTCGTTGAGTATTCCGCCAATCTTGAGGACGAGATCGCGATCCAGGAACTAGTGCGCAAAATTCATGAAGCAACGTTTGCAACCGGTGTGTTCGAACTGGCCGCGATTCGCACGCGCGCTGAACGGCGGGATGTCTACGCCGTAGCTGACCGCCACGGAGACAATGCGTTTGTGGCGGTCCGTGTGAGCATCGGCAAAGGAAGAGATGAGGAAACCCGCCAGCGGCTGGGCAAAGCAATTTTTGATGCCGTGTGCAGTCACCTGGAGAAGATTCCCAAGGGAGGATCCACCGCAATCTCGCTGGAAGTACGAGAGATTGATCCCACGGCTGCTTTTCGAAGAAACAACCTGCACGCCCTGGTGAAAGAACGCGCTGGCAAGTCGCCCGTCCACCGAATGTAAATGCGTCGGCTCTAAAGAATTTCCCTGCGGCGCCCTGGGGGTTTGGGAGCGGTGGCTTCAGTATCCTGGTTGCTGCCACCATTCTGAATCCCCGAGGCTGCCAGCACGGCTTCCAACTCTCTCAGCATTTTGTGCAGTTCCGCGAGCTGGGTCTCTCCGAAGCGAGCCCGTATCTCCGCATAAGCCGCTTCCGATTCCGGAGCGACTTCCCGAATCAGGCGCTTTCCTGCGGCGGAGATCGAAACCATGTTGCGGCGCAAATCGGCTTTGACAGAGCGGCGCTGAATCAGGCCGCGCTTATCAAGATCCCGCAAAATGCGTGAGAGACTGGGCGCCAGCAGCACAGTGACCCGGCTCAATTCTGTGACTTCGATCGCCCCGTTGCGCGCCAAGGCGCGCAGTACCCGCCACTGTTGTTCGGTTACGTCGTGCTCTCGCAGCGAGGGGCGGAAGTAGCGCATCACGGCTTCTCGACTGCGCATGAGGGCCATCGGCAAGGATCGCGAGAATTCCGGGAGCTTGGCATCGGGCGAACCTCCGGCGTCCCGTTTGCCGTTCCGTGAAAGTTTCTTCTCCGCCGAGTTATTTTTCCTCTCGTTATTCTCGTTCGTCATGTGGCCGTCGGAGTGTCCGCTTCCCCCCTCATCTCCCTCGTCGATCACGCGATTCCTCAACCTTCCAATGCCCGGCACTTCCACCTCGACGACATCTCCGGGGACCAGGTATCTGGGAGGATCCGATCGCGCACCCGAGCCCGTTGGGGTTCCGGTAAAAACAATATCACCCGGCTCAAGGGTGCAGAAGCGCGAAATATAGGACAACTGGAAAGTCAGGGAGAAGATCATATGATCGGAGGTATCGTTCTGGCGGACCTCTCCATTCACACGCGTTATAATCCGCAGCGGTCCCTCTCCGACCTCGTCTGGCGTGACCATCCAAGGCCCGAAAGAGCCGGAGCGCTCAAAGTTCTTCCCGGGCGTGACATTGAACTTTCCGTGCCGCAGCCAATCACGGATGGTGCCTTCATTGCCAATGGAGTAGCCCGCAATATAGTCCAGGGCTTCCGCTTCGGCAATGCGGCGGCCACGACGGCCGATGACGATTGCGATCTCTCCCTCGTAGTCGAGCAACTTTGATTCGGGAGGACGCACAAGTGGTTCTTCGTGGGCAACCAAGGAATCGGGAAAACGGACAAAAAGGCTGGGGTATTGCGGCGCTTCCGAGCCATCTTTATATTCCAGGTTGCGATCGGGATAGTTGACCCCGACGCAGAGAATTTTTCCCGGATGCGCGATGGGCTTGAGAAGTCGAACGTCGGCGAGCGCAAAGTCTGGAACCGACTGCGATGCCAGTTTTTCCAATTGTCCGAGAGCACCGGCTGCAATGACAGCGTGCAGGTCGGGGAAGGTGGATCCGAAACGCGCGCCTGCGTCAACGACATTGCCATCTATGACGACGCCGTAGGAAAAATGTCCGCCCACTGCAAAGGAGGCCAGCTTCATACTGCCTGGCTCGCTCCCAGCAGACCAGCGCGCAGCAGCACACCATCGAGGCGCTTTTGGAGCTCTTCGGTGGCAGGCATCATCGGCAAACGATGCTCGTTGGCGGGAAGAATGCCCAACCGCTTCATCATGTATTTAATCGGAATTGGATTGGTATCCCAAAAAACAGCTTGATTGAGCTCGAAGAGCTGGTAGTGCAGCGATTGTGCCGTCTCGAGATCGTTGTTCCAGACCGCCTCACACATCTGGCTCAGAATTCGCGGGCAAAGATTTCCGACGGCATTCATCAGACCACATGCGCCTACCGTCATCATGGGAAACGACAACTCTTCCAATCCGACAAAGACCTTGAAATCCCGCCCCAGCACCGTGAGGCACTCGGAAACAAAAGCGAGATCGTTGACCGCGTGCTTCATGCCGACAAAGGTTGGAGATTTGGATCTCAATTCTTTTAAAGTATCGATGGTGACACTTACCGCCGTCCGGCCCGGGATGTGGTAAACCATCCAGGGCAGACCACTGATCTTAGCCAGTTCGAGATAGTAGGCAATCAACCCGCGCTGGGGCGGCCGCGTGTAGTAAGGTGTCACAATCAAAAGGGCATCGGCGCCGGCGCGGGCAGCATGTTCCGTGAGGGCTTTGGTCTCGACAAAAGACTGGGAGCCGGTGGCCGCCACAACGGGCACACGCTTCGCTGTGACTCGGAGTGCCACGTCCACTAGATTGTTTCGCTCGTCGATCGTAAGCGTGGCCGGCTCGGAAGTGGTTCCATTTACAAGAATGCCATGCCCGCCATTGTCGATCTGAAAAGCGACAAGACGAGCGTAAGCCTCGTAGTCAACTTCCCCATTCTTGAAGGGGGTTACCAGGGGTGGAATGGAGCCTCGCAGGGCATCGGGCGCAATCGGCATGAGACTTATTCTTTGCTTGGGCCCTCGGGTAAATACTGAATATGTTAAGTTATCAGGATGTCGCGGTCAACCAGTTCCGGAGAAGTTTGAAATCGGCCGGATTAGGGGCTTTTCGCCATGGCACATATCTCCCTTAAGGTGAACGGCCGGTCGCGAGCCGTTGACACGGATACCAGCGTTCCCCTCCTCTATGTGTTGCGCGAGAACCTGGGACTGCAGGGACCGCGATTTGGGTGCGGTCTCGCGCAATGCGGCGCCTGCACCGTCCTCATGGATGGTACGACCGTGCGCTCTTGCGCCGTGCCAGTTTCCGCGGTGCGCAATCGCAGCATCACGACCCTGGAGGGTTTGGGCAGCGTTGCGCATCCCCACCCGCTGCAGAAAGCTTTCATCGAAGAGCAAGCGGCGCAATGCGGTTTTTGCATGAACGGCATTGTGATGACGGCTAAAGTTCTGCTCGACACGACGCCTCACCCTACCGAAACGCAAATCAAGCAGGCGCTGAATGGCGTTCTCTGCCGCTGCGGCAGCCACCTGCGCGTGATCCGCGCCATCCAGCGTGCTGCGAAGGAACGCGCGTGAACAAAGAAATTTCCAGCATGCTCTCTGAACGACTCCCGCGCAGAGAATTTCTCAAGGGCACGGGGGCGCTGATCGTATACTTCCACTTCTTTGGGCCGGTTTCGCAAGCCTTGGCGATGCCCGCGGATGGGTCTCTGCCCAAGACGAAACCGGACGCAACACGTCTGGATTCCTGGCTGGAAGTCGCTCCGGATGGCACTATCACAGTCTTCACCAGCAAAGTCGAGCTCGGCACGGGTGTAGAGACGGCGCTAGCCCAGATGGTTGCCGAAGAGCTCGATGTACCATTCCAGCGCATCAAAATGGACTCCGGAGATACGGCGAAAACGATTGACCAAGCGGTTACAGCTGCCAGCAGAACCCTGGAAAGAGGTGGACCACAGCTCCGGCAAGCGGCTGCGGCGGCACGGCAAGAACTCCTGAAATTGGCATCGGCCAAGCTTGCGGTCCCCGTAGAAAAACTGACAGTCGAGGACGGGGTGGTCAAGGCGGCCGACCAACCCGCACACAAAATTTCTTATGGGGACCTGGTCGGGGGACGGCACTTCGACGTGACGATCACGGCTACGGGAACCGGTTGGGACCTGAAGGTCGCCCCGGAGGTTCGCGCCAAGGATCCCAAGGAATACAAGATTGTGGGCACTTCCGTAGCTCGAGTCGATCTGCCGGGCAAATTTACCGGAGAGTTCACATATTCGCAGGATGTGCGAATTCCCGGAATGCTGCATGGCCGCGTCGTACGCCCTCCGGTCGTGAATTCAAAGCCCGGGCGGGTTGATGAGAGTTCCATCCAGCATATTGCGGGCGTCATCAAGGTGGTTCAAGAGGGGGGATTCGTGGGCGTGGTGGCAAACACTGAATGGTCCGCGATTCAAGCCGCGCGAACCCTGAAGGTGACTTGGTCCACTCCATCCACCCAACTTCCGGGCAACGTGGATGCAGTCTACGACTACCTGAGGAACACCAAGAGCTTCCGAGATCAGATTCTTGTCAATCGTGGAAACCCCGAGGCAGCACTCTCGCAGGCGACAAGGACCTTCCAAGCGACCTACCGCTGGCCCTTCCAGCTCCACGGCATGATTGGCCCATCCTGCGCTGTGGCGGATGTTCGCGGGGATCAGGCAACGATCTGGGCGGGCTCGCAGGGCCCGTTCTTTACACGGAAAAGGATTGCGGCGTTGCTTGGGCTCCCTGAACTCAGTGTGCAGGTTCTCTACAGGGAAGGTTCCGGCAGCTACGGCCGACTGGAGTCAGACGATGCGGCGGAGGATGCCGCTCTGTTATCTCGCGCGGTCGGAAAACCCGTGCGAGTGCAATGGATGCGCGAGGACGAGCATGGCTGGGAACCCAAAGGACCAGCGCAAATTATGACAGTGCGAGCCGGTGTGGATACCCAGGGCAATGTAACAGCATGGAGTTTCGAGGACAGGAGTTTTCCCTGGACCGAGGCCATGGGAAATCCCATGTTGGCATCCCGGCAAGTCGGTCTCAAGGGGACTACGGAAGGTTTTCAGAATGGGTCGGGCGGCGGTGGCCAGATTTATACTTTCGAGAATCAAAAAGTGGTGGCGTCACTTGTCCCCTGGGTCCAGCCTGACCCCACACCCCTGCGAACCAGCAACCTGCGCGCCCCGGGAGACCTGGCACGCGCCTTCGCCAGCGAAACGTTCCTGGATGAGATTGCTTGGATATTGAACGTGGATCCTGTCCAGTTCCGGCTGCGCTACCTTGCGGAGAACAAGAGGCCGGCGGAGGTTCTGCGTGCCGCGGCTCAGCAAGCGGGATGGAAAGAACGCACGTCGCGCCGACCCGCTCCCTCCGGACCTACGGCTACCGGAAGAGGAGTCGCCATCGCCGACCGCGGCAACACCATGGTCGCTGTTGTGACAGAAGTTGAAGTCGACAAGGCTCGTGGGAAAGTTGTGGTCAAGAAAGCAACGGTCGCGCACGATTGCGGGCTCATCGTCAATCCGGACGGTCTCAAGAATCAGATTGAGGGCAACATCATTCAGGGAGTGAGCCGGACGCTGCTGGAAGAAGTTCGATTCGACAGCTCTGGGATCAAAAGCCTGGACTGGAAGAGCTATCCGATCCTCACGTTCCAGGACGTGCCTGACATCGAAATCGTGCTCATTAACCGTCCCGAGATGCCGGCGCTGGGTGGCGGCGAACCGTCGATCGGGCCGGTACCGGCGGCCATTGCGAACGCTGTGTTTGACGCTGTTGGGATTCGCCTGCGGGAAATTCCTTTTACGCCACAACGCGTTGTGGACGCCATTCAGTCCGAGTCCCACGCGGGGATATGAGGGACATTCCAGCGACCTTTTTATTTGACACGGATTCCCAATATAATTAACATGTTAATTTATATTACCATAAAGGAGCGAACGGCTTAAGCCGTGCCATTCCAAGCATTGATGAAATACTCACATTGGGAAACTCCTTCTTCCGTCTGGAAAGGTGAGCCATGAAGTCGTCCGTTGCCGGAGATGTTCTCGAAAAAAATTTGGCCGCCGCAGAAACATACTTATCGCGTTTCCGACGGGAACCGCTCCCCCACTTCATTGCGGGCAAGGCCGACGTCGGGAGTGGCGAGACCTTCGACAATCTCTCCCCTGTCGACAACTCCGTTCTGTGCAAGGTCCGATCCGGCAACTCCGCGGATGTCGACCGGGCTGCACACTCCGCGGCGGCAGCTTTTCCGGCATGGCGCGATGTACCGGGAGACAAGCGGCAGCGTATTCTCCACCGGATCGCGGATCGCATCGAGGAACGAGCTGAGGAAATTGCCCTGGTCGAAAGTGTGGATACCGGACAACCGATTCGCTACATGAGCAAGGCGGCGCTACGGGCCGCCGAGAACTTCCGTTTTTTTGCCGATCGCGCGCCTGGGGCACGCGATGGTCAATCACTGCCGACCGGCACGCACATCAACTACACGACGCGGCAGCCGATTGGGCCGGTGGGCGTGATTACACCGTGGAATACCCCTTTCATGCTCTCGACGTGGAAGATCGCGCCAGCGCTGGCCGCCGGTTGCACGGTCATTCATAAGCCCGCGGAGTGGAGCCCGATGACGGCGCTGCTGCTCGCGGAAATCATGGATGCAGTGATTACAGAGGCGGGTCTGCCGCCGGGAGTCGTGAACCTGGTGCAAGGTCTGGGCGAGCAAGCAGGAAAGGCGCTCACGGAGCACCCCGCAGTGAAGGCGATTGCATTCGTTGGCGAAAGCGCCACCGGAAGTCTCATCATGGCTCAGGGTTCGGCGACGCTGAAGCGCGTTCACTTTGAGCTGGGGGGCAAGAATCCAGTCATCGTATTTGACGATGCGAATTTTGACCGCGCCTTGGACGCAGCGCTGTTTATGATCTATAGCCTGAATGGCGAGCGGTGTACGTCGTCGAGCCGGGCGCTGGTGCAGCGCGGCATCCACGAAGAGTTTACGGAGGCATTGGCCGAACGCGTGGCTCGCATCCGGGTGGGACATCCACTCGACCCCGCGACCGAAATTGGACCGCTGATTCACCCGCGCCATGCGGAGAAGGTACTCGGTTATGGCGACGTAGCGCGGGCTGAAGGGGCGACGGTGCGATGTGGTGGCGGACGAGCGCAGGAAGGTCCGGGAAACTATGTACAGCCTACGCTCTTCACCAATGCACGGAACGACATGCGAATCGCTCAGGAAGAAATTTTTGGGCCTGTACTGACCATAGTTCCGTTTGCCAACGAAAGTGAGGCGCTGCGTCTGGCGAACGACGTTCGCTATGGGCTGGCCGCTTACCTTTGGACGAGGGATGCCGGACGCGCCCATCGTTTTGCGGAGGCGCTGGAGGCTGGGATGGTTTGGGTGAATTCGGAGAACGTGCGCCATTTGCCGACCCCGTTCGGCGGCATGAAGGCTTCCGGAATCGGGCGCGATGGGGGCAACTACTCCTTCGATTTCTATATGGAAACCAAGAACATCTGCATCGCGCTGCAAGACCACAACGTGCCCCGCATCGGCGCTGAGACGAAGTGATATGCCAGTCCGCAAACCGAATTTAAGTCCGCCTTTTAACATCGTGCGCGTCGCCTACGCGGAATATTTGTGCACGGATCTTGCCCGCTCCAAGGCTTATTGGGTAGACGCGCTAGGCTTCCTGCTGAGCGAAGATACGGGAGACGCGCTTTACCTGCGGGGCATTGAGGAACGGAACCACTATTCGGTCGTGTTACGAAAAGCGGATGCGCCGGGTGTCAGCGCTCTGGGCTTCAAAGTTTTCTCCGAAGAAGATCTCGACAAAGCTGCCGCGTATTGCGAAACGAAAGGCCTGGCTCACCGCTTTGTCACGAAACATGGCCAAGGACGCACCCTGTCGCTCACAGACCCGCTGGGGATGCCGCTGGAACTCGTTTTTCAAATGGAACAATCCGAATGCATGATCCGGAAATACGCGTGCCATCGTGGAGCTGGGATTCAACGCATCGACCACCTTAATTGTTTCACTCCGGACGCGCAGAAGTCGCACGACTTCTACAATGAGATTGGGTTCCGGACGACGGAATATACCGAAACCGAAGATGCACAGGCGATTTGGGCCGTCTGGATGCATCGGAAAGGCAATGTGCACGACATTGCCTTCACCAACGGATATGGACCGCGACTTCATCACATGGGGGTTTGGGTGTCGTCCGTGAATGATGTGATTCGCGCTTGCGATGTTTTGTCGACTTCAGGATGGCTGGCCAGCATGGAGCGCGGGCCGGGGCGGCACGGCATTTCCAACGCCTTTTTCCTTTACCTGCGCGATCCCGATGGGCATCGCATCGAGCTATTTACCAGCGACTACTTGACGGTCGACCCCGACCTGGAGCCATTGCGCTGGGATCTTCGCGATCCTCAGCGCCAGACGCTTTGGGGCGCGCCCGCACCCAAGAGCTGGTTCGATGAAGGCTCGGTATTTTGCGGGCAGGCTGTACGCGAGCCTCTACTCAAGGCTCAGCCCATCGTTGCGCCTTGAACTTATGAGCGCAGAAGCGATTGCCGCCACTCCGGTTCCTTCCCCCCTCACGTCCCGCAACACGCTGTTTCTGGTATTGCTGCTTGGGGCGTTATCCGGCCTCGGGCCCCTGGCGATCGACATGTATCTACCGGGGTTCTCCGCGATCGCGAGAGAGTTCGCAACCTCGCCGGCCATTGTCGAGAGAACCTTGGCTGTTTATTTCGCCGGCCTTGCCTTTGGACAGCTCTTTTATGGACCAGCGACGGATCGATTTGGACGCAAGCGGCCCCTTTATGTGGGACTGATTGCGTTTATCCTGGCCTCCCTGGGCTGTGCATATACCCGGAATGTGCACGCGCTGATTCTGTTGCGCTTTATCCAGGCTTGCGGCGGGTGCGCAGAAATGGTGGTGGCGCGCGCTGTGGTGCGCGACTACTTTGAAGAGCGGGAGGCTATTCGGATCTTCTCTTTCTTGATGCTGGTGCTGGGAATTGCTCCGATCGTCGCTCCACTGCTCGGGGGCTGGATGTTGGTTCATTTCGGCTGGCGTTCGATTTTCCTGTTTCTCGCTGCTTTCGCGGGCGTGTGTCTGTTCAACGTCACTTTTTTTCTACGGGAAAGCCTTCCCGCAGCGAGACGGCGGAGAGTGCAACTCTGGGCCACCCTTCAAACATACGTGGAACTGTTGGGATTCCCTGGCTTCCTGGGGTACTCGCTTTCCGGCGGGCTGGTCCTGGCTGGCATGTTCGCTTACATCGCAGGATCACCTTTTGTTTTTATGGAGCTTTTCCATGTGCCTCCGGAACGTTACGGACTGTTCTTTGGCGCAAACGCCATTGGATTGATGGCTTCGGCTCAGGTGAACGGCCGGTTAGTGCGGCGGATCAATCCTCGCAGAATTCTGCGGATCGCTCTCATCGTTGCGGCGGTGTCCGGTATTGTTCTGTTGATCTCCGCCAAAACACATGTGGGCGGCTTCGAGGGAATCCTTGTCCCTTTGTTTGTTTTTTTGTGCTCGTGTGGCTTTGCCTTGCCCACATCCACCGCCTTGACCATGACGCCGCACCGGAAGATTGCCGGTAGCGCCTCCGCCTTGCTGGGATGCCTGCAGTTCCTGGTCAGTGGAGTTGCCGGATTATCGGTCAGTGCGCTGCACAACAACACGGCAGTGCCTATGGGACTGGTTATGGGGGCTTGCGGGTTGCTGGCACTCGGGATGAATGTGTTTCTTGTGCCCGCCCAGCCCCGCTAGGACTTTGACTTGTGGCCCCAGGTGAAACGCCGGCCTACGATGCACTTGACGATCAAATGGTCGGTGGCGCTAGTTGCGCCGACACCCACCCCGAAGTTGAACTCCCAGTTTGGTGAAACGTTGAGGTCGATGGAAGGAAAGAACTGCTGTTGCTGGTCTCGCAAGGGATCGAAACCCGTTACCGGACCCAGCGCGCCGTAGTACTCCAAGCCTCCAGCAATCTTTTTCGTGAAGTCGAAGCTGACTTTGGCATTGGGCGAAAAGCCCCAGCCCTGATTTTCACTTGCGCCATGGAAGGAACGGTCAAACGTCGGATTGAACGAGAGATACCAGCGGCCCACCTTCTTGTCGATGATGGGACGGATTTCCCACGTCCAGGTATCGGTGGAAAAGCTTCGTTGCTGGTAGCCGATCTCCTGGGAGAGACTTAAACCGACTGGCCAGTGCCAAGATTCTGGAATAGCAATGCGCGGGCGAATGTGATCACCCACCCACATCCAGCCGCCGTCGGGCTGAATGGTGGAGAAGACATAGAAGCCGGTCTCGAACCACTCGGTGAAGCCATGGGTGATCTCCAGGGTTTCATGCACGGCGTGATTTGTCGGAAGGACTCCGTCGACGACCGCCTTCGTGCCCTTGACGGTGAAGTTGCTGTGCAGCTCCACCATCGTGCTGCCTGGAGCCACAAGGTCGGAGCCGTAGACTTGGATTTCGGTGTTGTCCTGTGCGAAGGCTGGAGTTACGCAGAGAATTAGGAGCACAGCGAGAGCGCCTCCCTGCTTCGATCTTACCGCCGCAGAGACGGATTCTGGAGATCGTTTCATCGAAGCACTCCGCCGATACTTGGCTATTTGGGGTACCAGTCGAGTAAGCGGACTTCAATCCCGGTGCCTTCCAGCCCTTTTTGAAATACGGAAAGATCGGAGCCGCGGTAGTGGTACGGAATCACGATCTTCGGATGAAACGCTTTGACGGCTTCAGCAGCTTCGTCCGGAGGCATGGTATAGGGCAGATTCATACACACGAAGGCTACGTCGATATTTTTCAGGGCGCGCATTTCGGGAACGCCTTCGGTGTCCCCGGAGAAATAGAAGCGAACACCTCCGTAGGTTAGTACGTAGCCGTTGCCGCGTCCCTTATCGTGGAAGAGTTTGCCCGGGGCCGGACCGCGCTTCAGGTTGTATGCGGGAACTGCTTCAATGGTCCAACCCTGCCACGTTTTGGATTCACCATTGGCAATCGGTTTGGCAGTGGTGACGGTTTTCGCGACCGCCGGCGAAGAGAAGATCTCCGTACCGGGTTTGCGCAACGCAGCGATTGAAGGAGGATCCATGTGATCCCCGTGGATGTCCGTGATCAGAATGAGGTCTGCCTTAGCGTAGGCGCCGAATTTCACCGGGTCGGCCGGATCCAGATAAATGGACTTCCCTCCCGCTTCGATCAGGGTGCTGGCATGATTCAGCGGAGTGATCTTGACCGGCCCCGCCATTGTGGGGAATGTTTGGACAGCGGTCGCGGAGTGAGCCAGTGACGACATCACAAAGATGGAGCAAGCAAGAGTCAGAATCAATTTCATATTGGCCTCATGTCAACTTTCATGGTTTTGATTCCCGGTTTGTTCGTTCACAATGTGGAAACCGGTATTAGCGGCAGGTACACCAGCATAGATGGCGGCCTGAAGGAGTACCTCCTTGAGATCGCATGGTTCTAACTCATGCGCCAAGCCAGTGCGCACGTGCAGCGTGAATTCCTCCCAACGGCCCAGGGCGGCAGTCATGGCCAGAACCAGAAGTCGTCGAGTTCGCCGGCTTAGACCGGGCCGCGTCCAAATCGTTCCCCATGCGTAGCGAGTAATCAGGTTCTGAAATTCGCGGGTGAAGTCCGTCGTGGCGGCGACGGCCGCGTCGACGTGAGCATCCCCCAGAACCGCGCGCCGCACCGCGAATCCAGCTTGCAGAGGATCGGCGGCGGCTTCTTGTTGCGGTTGCAGGAATTCGAGGAGTGCCGACGTGAACGATCGTGGGCGTTCCAAATTGGATAGATGAGCAGCCGGAAGCCGGACCGTGCGAGCGCCAGGGATTTCTCTGGCCAGGATTTCGCCATGGCCGGACCACGGAGTGGAGACATCGCGGTCGCCGGTGATGACCAGAGTTGGCGCCTGAATTTTGCGCAGAGTCGCGGCGTTGTTGAAATCACGGAGCGCGGCACAGCATCCGGCATATCCGATGCGGTCGATGCCCAGGAGTATGGCGCGGACGGATGCGGCCTCAGGAGTGCCCTGCGCGATGGTTTCGGGCGAAAAGAAGCGGGACATCGCCACTTCAACAATGGCTATGGTTCCTCCTTCCAGCACCGTAGCCCTACGCGTCTCCCAGTTGGCGGGCGGACCAAACTGGGGTGATGTATTCGCCAGAATGAGATTGGTGAGGCGTTCGGATGCGTTGGAGCCGAGCCATTGGCCTATGGCGCCACCTAACGAGATGCCGCAGAAAGCGAATTTCGTTATACCCAGCGAATTTGTGAGACCTAGAACATCCTGTCCGAGCTGCTCAATCGAATATTCACCCGGCGGCGCGTCGGAAGCGCCATGACCGCGAATGTCATAACGCAGGATGCGGAAGTAAGGAAGCAGATCCGGTACCTGAGGATCCCACATTCCGTGGTCCGTTCCAATCGAGTGGGAGAGCACGAGGACAGGAAGCCCTTCGTTCCCCTCGGAACGATAGAACAGGCGCGAATTGCCAACCTTGGCGAAGGGCAAGGATCTACTCCTTTTCTCTCTCGGGTTGTCTACCGGACTTGTTTTGTATTCCACCCGCGAGCAAGCGCTTCCGCAAGGTATCTGCCACACCGAGATATTGTTCCGGAGCGTCCAGTTCCGCAAGCGCTTTCGGGTCGAGGTGAGACTTGACCTCGGGCAACTCCGCCAGGACTTCGGTCAACCGACGTCCCTGCGCGGCGCTTTGACGGGTTGCTTCTTCGAGGACACGATGCGCAACGTCGCGACCGAGAGCTTTTCCCAGCAGGATCATGCCGCGCTCGGCAAAGATGACACCGCGAGTTGCTTCGATGTTCGCGCGCATCTTTTCCTTGTCGACGGTGAGGCCTTCCGCAACTTCGGCCATCGAAGCCACAGCTAATCCGGCGGACTGCACCAGGGCACTTACGGTAGGCCACTCCGCCTGCCAGCCACCCACGCCGCGTTCGTGTTCCTGCACCATTCCCGACAAAAAGCTTGCCACCAGGCCAGGAGTGCGATTGGCAGCGGCGAGAGTGACGGAACAGCCGATAGGATTGCGTTTGTGGGGCATGGTTGAAGAACCTCCACGACCTTGCCCACCCGGCTCGGCGGCTTCACCGACTTCATTTTGCATCAGCAGACTGATATCGCGGGCCATTTTGCCCAGCGTTCCCGTCAGGACACCACACGCACAAACCAGAACAGAGAGCCGGTCCCGATGCGTGTGCCAGGGCGCCGCTGGACAAACGAGGCCGAGTTCGTCGCCGAGAGCCTGAGCCACGGCAAGGCCCTGATTCCCCAGCGCGGCGAGTGTGCCAGTAGCGCCTCCAAACTGAAGGATCAATGCGTCGGCAAAACTGGCGTCGAGATGAGCATGGCTCCGGCGAATCGCGGCAAGCCAGCCTGCGGCTTTCAGGCCGAAGGTTACCGGCGGAGCGGCCTGCATCAGTGTCCTCCCAAGCATGACCGTGGACTGGTGCTGGTCAGCGAGCCGCTCTAATGCTGTTTCCAGATTCGCGAGATCCAAGTGAAGGATGGGCTGTGCTTGTTTCAGGAGGAGAACCAATGCAGTATCTGCAACGTCCTGGCTGGTCGCGCCCCAGTGGACATATCCAGCCGCTGCCGGATCGGCGGCGCGCACCCGTTCCGTGAGAGCCTTCACCAGAGGTATTCCCGGGGTCCCGGCGCGGAGAGTGGCCTGCGCGAGAGCAGCGGCGTCCAATGCACGCTCGTTGGCGACGGCAACGATGGAATCAGCTGCCGATTGTGGAAGGATGCCCAGGCGGGCTTCGGCGCGGGCCAGCGCGACTTCGAAATCCAACATGGCTCGGAGAACCGATTCGTCGGAAAAAATCTGAGCGAGCGGCGCGGTCGTCGCCAAGCTCTCGATCAGGCGCACCGCCATGCGTGCCTCCGCATGGAAGCCGGCGATAGCATGGAACCACCACGGCAGCCTTGTCTGGTCATCTGACTATTAAACATCAAAGAACACAGTTTCACGTTCGCCGCACAAATGAATGTCGAAAAGCCAACCATCTTGGCGTGCGGGATCCGGGTGGGCCATAAGCGTGGCGCGGCGATCTTCGGACACCAGAGCGAGGATGGGATCGGTGACGTTGGCGGGATCTTCGGCAAAATAAATTCTCGTAGGCAGGCGCTTCAGCAGTCCGCGGCCCAGCACCGAGACATTAATATGTGGGGCCTGCATGGCGCCGTTCGGGCCGGGCACTCGACCAGGTTTTATGGTCGTGAAGGAGCAGGACCCGTCGGCATTGGTGGGCATGCGTCCGTGGCCGCGGAAAAGGGGGTCCTGGACTCTTTCCGGCGCGTCTTCGGGATGGTGATATCTGCCATCGGCGTCGGCTTGCCACAATTCGATCATGGCGTCGGGTAGAGGTACACCATCGCCGTCGAGTACGCGACAGGTGAGTGCCAGATGCTCGCCGGGGACACCTGCAGCGGCAATTTGGCTGAGGGACCCGTTGTCGGTCAGCCCGATATGAAGATACGGGCCTACAGTTTGCGATGGAGTCAGAGTCAGGCTCATCGTTCATTTCCTCTGGGTCGCTCCATAGGCGTGGCTTCGCGGCCTCTCAGTATGATGTCGAAACGATACCCTAGCGCCCACTCGGGTTGGGTCGTTTCCAGGTCGAACTGTGAGATTAGACGCTGGCGGGATTTTTCGTCGGGAATCGACTGCAAAATCGGATCGTAGGCAAAAAGCGGATCGCCCGGGAAGTACATCTGGCCGATCAGGCGGGTGGCGAATGCCGGTCCGAAGAGCGAGAAATGAATGTGGGCGGGACGCCAGGCGTTCTCGTGATTGCGCCAGGGGTAGGCACCGGGTTTGATCGTTACGAAACGGTAGGCGCCATGCTCGTTTGTCAGGGTACGGCCAGCGCCGGAGAAATTGGGATCGAGGGGGGCGGCGTGGTCATCCACGACATGACGATAGCGGCCAGCGGCATTGGCCTGCCAGATCTCGATCAGACTATGGGATACGGGCCGGCCGTCACCGTCTAGAACGCGGCCGGTGACGATGATGCGCTCACCGAGTGGATCGCCGGAATGCTGGCGGGTCAGGTCGTTGTCGGTTTCCGCGATTTTCTCGTGGCCGAAGACCGGACCCGTTACTTCGGACAGCGTGTGGGGCAGGAGGACGAGGGGGCGGGCCGGGGCGCGGCGTTTGGTGGCGCGGTAGCCTTCATAGGCTGAGTCCGGTTGTGTTCCGGGAGTGGGACGGTGGTACGGCACTACTGGGGAAGGCGCTTTTTTGTGGAAAGGCGGGTTCGTCGTAGCTGACATAGTGTTTTCCTTGGGCGATCACTCTCCACAAATTCAATCTACGGCTCCGGTGGAGCGTTGGTCGAATAACCGTTTGGATAAAAGTGTACCGCCACCGTGTGCGGCACCCCACGCGATCCAAACCAGATGGTGTTGTTGGATTCCACTTCGATCTTCGGTACGCTCCATTTCAATTGCGGCAGCGGATAGTACGTAAACTTCTTTGTGTCCCGGTCGAATTTGATGATCGAATCGTTGAAGTGGTCCGTCACCCAAATATTGTCCTCCCTGTCTGGCCACGTCTCGTAGGCATGGGTATAGCTCATCGGGGGCTTGTACTCATGCATTTCACCAGTGGCCGGGTTGAGCGATCCAATCTGATTCAACCGATATTGCGAAAACCAGACTACTCCCTTGGAGTCGACGCCGAGCCGGCGGATCCCGCCGTAGGGGGTTGGGGGCGTGTGCTCGGTATAGATTTCGGTTTCTGGATCGAACTCGATGACCAAGCCCTTCGCGAAACTGGCAGTCCACATATGGCCTTTCTGGTCCACAGTCAGACCGTAAGGGCTGGAGTCAGCGGTGGGCGTCCCCCACTGGAAGATTTGCCGAGTCTCGGCGTCGAGTCGGCCTAATGAGCTGCCCTGAATTTGGCCGTACCAAATGTTGTCTTTTTGATCCCTGGCTACCTGGAGGAGCGAGCCTTCGGTGGGGAGAGTATAGCGGGTGGTTTTGCCGGTGGCTGGATCGAGCTCACCCACTTTGCCTCCCTGGGACTCAGCCCAGAAGACGTGGCCCTGGCGGTTGAGAGCGAGGCCATGCGGGTAGACGCCTCTGGGGGCATCGGGAGCGTTGATGGGAAATTGTTTCCAGCGTCGTTCTGGATTTAGATCGTGAGGGTCGAGGCGAACGATTTCGCTGGCAACTGACGCCGTATACCAGATGTGGCCGTCGGGGGAGGGCATAGGATCGTGCAGGATTTGTGCGTTCGCGGTAATGGCGACGATGGCGGCGTCGTCCATGATCTGTTCGTTCGCTTTGGGGATGGGAAGGTCAGGTGCGTCGTATTCGACGAAGATTGCTTTGGCCAGAGCGTCTTCCTCGACGAGGTAGGGATCGTGTTTAAGCTGGCGTCTGGGCGAGTTGGGGCCGAAATTTTCCGCTAGATATTTGATGATGGTGTTCTTCTGTTCGGCGGAGAGCTGGGTGCGGCCCAGGACCGGAGCGGCATGGAAGCTAGGGCCGTAGGTCATGACGTTGACTCCAGCTCGCCACCCAGCTTCGGTGCGGAGCTGGTTGTTGAAGAAGTCGCCGCCGTGACATTCCATGCAGGTCTTCTCCAACAGGTCGCGGGCCGGGCTGGCTGGATAGAGTTCGTTGTAGTCCACAAACTTGACGGAAGTGTTGGGTGGTTCTTTGGTTAACGCCAGATCCACCGTTTGCGTCCCGGCTGCGGCCAGGTCTATCTGGCGCGTGGGCGAAGTGTACCCTTCTTGCAGAACTGTTACTTCGTAAGGACCAGGGAGGGCTTGAGGAATGGAGTAGTGGCTATCTTTGGTGAACACGACATACCAGAGTTTGTGGCGCAGGTTGTGAGCGGTGACGCGGAATCCGCGAACTGGGCCCTGGTCGGCGGTTACGGTGCCCGTAATCGTTCCGCGTTGGGGGGATTGGGAAAAGTCGTAGCCGGTAGTATCGGTGTGGTGTGCCGGGCTTGCGTTCTTGCTTGATCTTGCCCCGTTTTTGGAACTTTCTGGATTGAGATCCGCCAGGTACCGCAAGAGGGGAGGGATTTCTTCGGAATCGAGAACGGCTCCGCGTCCGACCATGGTTGCCACGACGTGACGCCACTGTTCTTTGGTGTGTCGGGCATCGGTTATGCGCGTCAGGGAGTGACAGTCCACGCATTTGGCGGCGGCGATTTTCTTACCTTGGCTGACATCCGGCTGTTTTTGCGCATGGGCCTGGAGGCTGACGCCAAGGACACACAATAGCAACAGGCTGCCAAGAGGACCTGTTTCGCTTTGGAGGCTTGCAATAAATCTGCGTTTGCCGAACATTTGTGGCCCTGCTGTATGTCTCTGAATTTAGTTCAACAATTGAATTCAACTAATTCAACAAGGGAATTGTCTTGGCCGCCGGTGGCGCCGGCAGCGACTCCAGAAAGGCATGGATGTCCGCCACTTCCGCGTCAGTCAGAACCTTGCCCGTGTAAGGCGGCATTTGCCCTTTGGGCGCGCGAATGTATTTCGCAAACATCGGAAACGGGATCGGGTTGGGCGCGAGACGCGGCCCGGAAAACCGCGAGCCCTGTGCTTGGCGGCCATGGCACTCATAGCAACCGGAGCTAGTGTAGAGCTGCTTCCCGTTCTCGGCATTGCCCTTCGGATTGTCTGCGGCTGCAGGTTTCACAGGCTTTTGAGGCCCAGCGTATGCGCCTGCGACGAACAGCGCTAGAGCAACCGCGAGGGTCAGAAAGAAATAGCTGTGTGCACGGAAACGAATCTGACCAAGAATTTCGCGGTCTTGAGTTCTCATCTCTCGATCTCCTGAACCACCGCTTAACCGCAGCGGCGAAAAGCCGGTGCTTAAAATCAACCTGTTATTGCAGCGCTGAAGCGCGCCACCCAAGTCACGCCAAAGATCCAAATCAAGAGCAACATCCAAAGATCCCCAATCAAAAAGGGCAACATCGAGTTTTGAGTATTCTTCATTCTTCTAAAGCAACTCTACTAACGCGGCTGGGTCACAACATCGACGAGCGCAGGCTCGCCACTTTGCACTACGTCGATCGCTCGCTGGATGGCCGGCCCGAGTTCATTGGGATCGGTGATCGGCCCCTCGCCGTGTACACCCATACTTTGGGCGAGTTTCGCGTAATCGATATCCGGGCCGACAATCGTGGTCCCGATATTGGCGCGTGTGATGCCGCGGTTGTGCCGGTCCGCCATCCGCTGGATGTGCATAAGCTCCTGATGATAGCCACGATTGTTATGCATGATGCTGAGAAGCGGGATCTTGTGATGCGCAGAGGTCCACAGAATTCCCGGGGCGTACATCAAATCACCGTCGCACTGGATGGAAACGGTCAGGCGGCCATGCTTCTTGTTCGCCAATGCAGCGCCAAGCGATGCGGGGGCACCGTAGCCGATGCCGTGGCCGCCCGCGCCGCCGATGGACTGATAGTGTTTGTCGAAGGACCACAAGCGCATAGGCCAGTTGCTGATCCAGGGCGTCGTTTCGGATGCCAGCGACCAATCTTTGTCTTTGATCTTGGCCCATACCTCGGCGCATAGCCGGGCCGTGCTGATGGGACTCGCATCCCAGGCGTAAGTTGCTTCGGTGCGAGCTTGCTCCAAAGATTTCTGGTTGGCGGCGGCGAACTCGACGCCGCGCTCGTCGAAAACACGCCTGCGTTCCCGGGTGATGAGACGCTTGACGGCTTCAATCAACGCGGGAAGCGTAGCCTCGGCGTCGGCCGCCATCGCGATATCGACTTCTGTGTAGCGCTGGAAGTCCTGATAGTTGCTCTTATAGAACAGGTCGCCCGCCGAGATGCTGATGAGCTTGGCCCCCGGACTCGTGAGCAACCGGGAGGAGCGATGCAGTTGTTCACGGAAGGAATGAATTGTGCCCCAGAAGTCCGTAACCTCGAGGCCGAGAATGACATCGGCGGAGCCCACGAGTGCGGGACCGCGCACGGATTGGTTCAGTGGGTGGCGTGAGGGAAAATTCATGCGGCCGCCCTGGTCGACAACGGGAGCCTGCAGAAGTTCCGCGAGTTCGATGAGGAGTGCCAGACCAGCGGGGGTACGCGCCACACGATCGGTAATGATCAAGGGATTATCGGCGGCCACCAACAGTCGCGCAGTCTCGGCGACAGCCCCGGAATCGCCTTGCGGAGCTGAGGCGAGGGTCAATTTTGGAACATGCAGGCCGGCATTGTCCTCGATGGCCTTCTCCTGCAGTTCGCTATCGGCCACGAGTAACACGGGCGCCATAGGTGGTGTCATCGCCATCTTGTAGGCACGCACACCGGACTCCCCGTAGTGGGGGAGTGAAATCGGAAGGTCGTCCCATTTCACAAAGTCTCGAACGAGGGAAGCGGCATCCTGAACGCTGTGGTCCCATTCGACTCCGGGGCGGCGCAGGGTTGCGTCGGTCATGTTGCCGACCGTCATATAGATGGGCACGCGATCACAATAGGCGTTGTAAATAGCCATCGCGGCGTGCTGCAATCCGACCGTGCCGTGAAGGAAAACGCCCATGGGTTTGCCTTCGATCTTGGCGTAGCCGTGCGCCATACCCACGGCTGACTCTTCGTGGCAGCAGGTTAGGAACTCCGGGTTCTGATTGCCTCCATAGTTGATGACCGATTCGTGGAGCCCGCGGTAGCTGGAGCCGGGATTGGCAGCGATGTACTCGATGCCCAGGGACTTGATGATGTCGACCATAAAGTCGGCGCCGGGGCGATCGGTTGTGAGAACTTCCCCATCGGAAGGGTCACCGGTTTCGGCTTTCTTCGACATCGGCGGCGTGTTGGTGGAGGGCGGAGCGGGTTTTTGCGCGGCGGAAACACCGGTGGCCACCGCAAGCGTCGCCACTCCGACAGCCGAACCTTTTAAAAAATCGCGACGGTTAACAGCATCTTTTCCTGACTTCGCCACCGGAACCACCCCCTTTTGCGTTCTGGCGTCCAACTAGGACGCGAAGATATGGCATCCTGCCCGGGCCTATGTCCTCAGTCCTGCACCGTATAGATCAACACTTCTGCGCCGTGATCGGCACGAGCTGGAACCGCCACGAAGAGAACTTCGAAGCCCTTCCTTCCCTTTCCAAAATATCCACCTGTCCGGGCGCCCACGGCGGAAGGGATGTTTGCGAGCCTTTCATAGTGATTGACTTCCTTCTGCTGAAAGACGTCGATGGAGCCTTCTCCGCCCGTGACGTATATGCGCTTGCGCGCGGAATCGAAGTAGACATCGTCGGCATTTTGGACACAGGGCAACGCAGCTACCTGGTGTCCGGATTTTGTATCGAAAACCACCAGAGATGCAGGCGCGTGCGTGATCACGTAGAGCCGATGGTCGGCCTCGTTGAGGGCCATGGGAAAGTTACTTTCCAGAGTCAAGTGCCATCGGGAAATCGCCTGCGTTGTGCGATTGATCACTGCGATCTGCTTCAGGTCCGGCAGATTTACGTAAATGTTTGGACCCGACGCTTCCATTTGGAAAGATTCGGGATGGGCTCCCAGTTTGAACTCCAGATCCAAGCGCTTGTTCGTGGTTGCATCGACCACCGCTATGGCCCCCTCCTCATCGTCGCCATAAGCAACGTAGACGAGTTTCTTGGCCGCGTCATAGCGAAGGTTATCGACATCATCTCCGAAGTCGATGGAGGTGATGAGGTCCATCGAATCCCCATTGTAGATGTACAGTTTGCCGTCATCGCTTCCGACAAAAAGCTCGTTGGATGCGGGAGCGTAGACGACACCCTGCGGCCTGGGGATATTGAGGCTGCGAATAACTCTTCCCGCGCTAAGGTCGAGAACCTCTTCTGTGTTGTTGCCGAGGGCAGAAACAAAGAGTCGGCCCTTGGTGTCAATGCCGAGGTGGTCGATGCGTCCCTGCACGTTTGGGAGCGGTGTGGCTCCGGTTAGGACCAGGGGTCGCGGATGCGTTCTCGGCACAGGAGGGATAACCTGAGCGCGAGTCGCTATTGTGGCGGCCAACACCAGAGTGAACAGTAGAGTTTTCTCGTTCAGAGCGTACTTAAGCACAGGGTCGTGACTCGGACTTTCTTTCGCCGGAATTTCTTTCGGGTGATTTCATCGAAGCAAAGGAGCCAACATGGCTGCCTGCCCCTGAAGAATTGGTAGAAAGCGATGGATCATCTCGGCAGCAGATACGCGGGCTGCGTGCACTCCGATATTCATGGCTGCAACCACCTTGTTCTGGTGCGTCTTGACGGGAACGGCTATTGAACGCAGGCCGAGTTCCAGTTCCTCGTCCGTGATGGCGAAGCCATCCGACCTTACACGGCGTATGATTTCACCCAAAAGCTGCTTGTCGGTGATGGTCTTGGGTGTGAGTGCTTTGGCCTGCACATGGTGCAGATAGGCGGCTAGTTCCGTTTCCGGAAGTGCGGCGAGCAGGACCCTGCCCAGGGACGTGCAATACGCAGGCAGGCGGCTGCCCACGGAAAGACCCACGGACATTACGCGCTTGGCTGTGGAGCGCCCGATGTAGACGATCTGCTCGCCGTCGAGGACGCATAGAGAGCTGGATTCGTGAACCAACTCGGTGATGCGCTCGAGAGTTGGCTGAACGATGGCCGGAAGAGAGTTCGACGACAAATAGGAAAAGCCCAGTTTGAGAACGCGAGTCTTGAGGCGGTAGGTGCGGCCGATGGACTCAACATATCCCAGCAGCTCCAGAGTGATGAGAGAGCGGCGCGCGGCAGCGCGCGAGAGTCCCGTACCTCGCGAAATATCGGCAACGGTTTGTCCCTCCGTGTGACCTTCGAAAGCTTCGATGACCTTGAGCCCCCGAGCCAGGGACAGAACAAAATCAGGATTGCCGTCGAAAGTGGCGAATTCCGTGGGGCTGGCCGCCGGTGTACCATGGCCGATCGCCACGATTTCATCGTGACCAAACGTTGTGGATTGTGTAGTCTTGAGGGTATTCATGACCCAAAATCGCGAGATGCACGGCGATATTCGCACAATTGTACTGAAAATTCAAACAAAAAGTCTCCGGTTGACAGGATTATTGAATCTGGAGTAGTGTTGTGCGCACAAAGAATCGATAATCGCACATGAATCGAGAGAACTCTTACTTGATGCGAATATTCGAAAATCTACTGCTTTCGGGACCTCAATGCAAGGCCTACCAAGCAGCTACACAAATTGGGATCGAAGCTAGAAACCTCCTACTCTCGGAACCGACCCATGCCGACAAGACTTCCTAAACCGAAGCAATCAGACCGCCGAAGATTTCTGAAGAGTGGAGCCGCGCTGGCAGGCTTAGCCGTAGGTGGGTTGCAGACCGCGACCGGCCAGACAGCGGCATCCGAGACTGCCCTGGTCCTTCCTAAAGACCCACTCGCCTACGGGGAGCGCTCCCGATTCGAGGATGCGGTCCGCATCGGCAGCACCGGCCTCTATACTTACGATGGCACCCGAACGAAGGACTTTGGGCTGAGAACGCCGCTGCAGCATTCTGTCGGGATCATCACGCCTGCACCGCTGCATTTCGTGATTTCCCACGGTTTCGCGCCTCCGGATCTCGATCCGCAGCAGCATCGTCTGCTGATTCATGGCTTGGTAAATCGTCCTCTGGTTCTGACCATGGAGGAGCTCAAGCGCCTGCCTTCGGTTTCCCGGATTCATTTCATCGAGTGCAACGCCAACAGCGCTCCAGCTGGGCCGGCGGCGGAGACTCGTAACAAGAAGACAGCCACGGTCCAGGAAACACACGGGTATACGAGTTGCAGTGAATGGACCGGGGTACCGCTGTCCGTGTTGCTGAATCAGGTGGAGTTGCAAAAAGGAGCGCAGTGGATCGTTGCCGAAGGCGCAGAGGCAGGTAAACACACCAAAAGCATTCCGATGGAAAAAGCCATGGACGACGTGCTGGTGGCTTTCGGGCAGAATGGCGAGGCATTGCGTCCCGAGCAGGGATATCCGATTCGACTGCTGGTTCCGGGCTGGGAGGGGATTAACAATGTGAAGTGGCTGCGGCGAATCAAGGTGGTGGATCAGCCTTACATGGGCATGTGGGAAAGCACTAAGTATCCCAGTCTCCGGCTGGATGGCAAGGCTCGCTGGTTCCAGTTCGAGATGGGGCCACGATCGGTGATCACGCGTCCCTCGGGCGGACACAGGCTGGCTGGCGCTGGATCGTATGAGATCACCGGCTTGGCCTGGTCCGGTCGAGGCGCCATCCGTAGGGTGGAAGTTTCCACCGATGGCGGCAAGACCTGGAAGGACGCCCACCTGCAAGAGCCGGTCCATCGCAAAGCGCACACCCGATTTGGCTTTGGCTGGGAGTGGGACGGACAGGAGACTACTCTGTTGAGCCGCTGCACGGATGATGAGGGTCAAGTGCAGCCGACGCTGGCTGAGCTCGAAAGCATCTGGAAGGTAAAACCGGACTTCTGGCAGAGAACGTCGTTCATAGTGGGTCACTTCAACGCCATTCAACCCTGGAGAGTAGCCAGCGATGGGAGCGTTTTCAATGCGATCTTTTAGCCGGGTTGTGCCGGTCCTGATCCTGGTGGTTTGTGGCGCGGGACTGGCCGAGGCACCGAAGTATAAAAATTTAGGCCGGGCTCCGACTGAGCAGGAGATTCGTGCCTGGGATATCGCCATCAGCACTGAGGGAAAGGAACTTCCGCCCGGGAGTGGCAGCGCCGAGGAAGGCGCTAAGATCTATGCCGATAAATGCGCGAAATGCCACGGCGCGACTGGGCAAGAGGCTCTGCTGGGTCCGCGGCTGGTGGGAGGCAAAGGCACGCTCGACACGCTTCATCCGGTCATGACGATTGGGAGTTATTGGCCGTTTGCTACAACGGTCTGGGACTATATCAACCGCGCTATGCCAAGAATGAAAGAAGGAACGCTAAGCGCGGATGAGACTTACTCCCTGACCGCGTACTTGCTCTACCTGAATGGAATTATTCAGAAAAGCGATGTTATGGATGCGAAAACTCTACCGAAGGTTCAGATGCCTAACCGGAATGGCTTCATTCCTCCGCAGTTGAAGGATATTGGCGATGTTAAAAAGCGGGATTGCACTCTTGGGCATTGCCGCTGATGAGTTTGTGGGCGGCAAAGCATGGTCATGATCCAGATTTCCAGTATGAGAAAGCTTGGGCCGAATTAGGATCGCCCCAAAATCGGTCCAAAACCCGGGCATCGTGGCGGATTCTCCAACCGCCACGATGTTCCGGTTCTTGAGGAACCTAGATGAACCATAGAATTCTGGCCACAATGATGTTGCTGAGTTGCCTCCCAGCGGGCTTGTGCGCTCAACAACCAAGCTCCGGGAGAACTCCAGGAGACCAGCAAAAACTGGGCCAGAGAATATTCCAGCAGCGCTGTTCCATCTGCCACACGCAGGCAATGGTCATCAGCAAGCCCTACGGTCCACTTTTGAACAAGGAAGTTGTCGAAGGCCGGGAAAATTCTGTGCGGTCGACGATTCTGGAAGGCGTGACCGGCATGATGCCGAGTTTCCGTTACGGCCTTGAAACGACGGAAATTGAGGCCATCATTGCCTACCTGAAGACGGTGGAGAAGCCTGCGAAGCCAATCACCAACTGGACGGCGGAACACTGAGGCCGGGGCGAGAGGAAAAAACCATGTCAGGATCGCAAAGATTCGGGATCGCCGCAATTGTTGGTATGGCCGTTGGGTTTGTCACGCTCTTTGTAAACCCAATGACAGGGCACGCGACTCGGCTGGAAAAGACTCTGCTGACTGGGGTGGTCACATCGGATGCAGGAGAAAAGCTGGAGGGCGTCGCAGTTTCCGCCCAGGCGGAAGGCCAAACCATCACCATCAGTGTATTCACCGACGAGCGCGGAAACTACTACCTGCCGCCGACCCTGACGAATGGGAAGTACCGCGTTTGGGCACAAGCCGAAGGCTACGAAACGGGGCGGGGAGAGATTTATCTCGATGGTAGCGTCGTCCATCAGGACTTCGTTCTGAAGTCCATGAAAGATTTTGTCCAACAACTCACCGGCCAGGAATACATTGCTGCATTGCCTGAGGACACGCCGCAACATCGCCGCCTGAAAGACATGTTCATCAACAACTGCACCGGATGCCACGAAGCGAGCTACATCTTACAAAACAGGTTTGATGCACAAGGTTGGGAAGCGGTGATCAACCTGATGAGTAAACTGTCCAACGGCGGCGGCAACTATGGCGGTCCCGATGCCGCCCCCTTCCCGGTCATCAATTATTACAAAAAGGATCTTGCGGCGTACCTGGCCGAGATGCGCGGCCCTGGACCCTCCGCAATGCAGATCAAGGCGACGCCCCGTCCCAATGGAGAAGCTGCGCGGGCGGTGATCACCGAATACGCCCTTCCCAGAGCCGACGATAGCACCTACGCCAGCGCGGATGGATACGCGAGAAACGATGGCAGCGATTGGTCGTTGGGCACCCCGTCGCGCTTGAATGGTGTAGGCGGTGTTCATGATGCCCAGATGGATTTCAACGGAAACATCTGGTTTACCTATGCGCAGCCGAGTTTCGTGCGATCCCTGGGCATGGTGGATGGAAAGACTGGGAAAGTTACCGACATCAAGATCCCGGGCATTCATGGCATGGCGGCCTTTACGCATGGCCTTGCCATCGACCACAATGGAATCATCTGGTCGACAACTGCGGGAACGGCCTCGCTGGACGGAGGCGTTGGGGGCTTGGCGAGAATCGATCCGAACACGCAAAAAGTGGAACTCTACACGCCGCCGAAGGGCATGAGTGGAGTCTCGCTCAGCCTCGATGAAGATGCGAAGGGCAACATCTGGGCCAGCACCGAAACAGGGGCTCTGCGCTTCGATCCGAATACCAGGCAATTCACTGAATTCAGGTCCGTGACTCAGATCAGCGCTGAGGGCACGGGACCATCTTACGGCGTTACGGGCGATCATGAAGGCAACGGTTGGTGGACACAGATGTTCATCGACCGCGTGGGAAAAGGCGATGTGAAGGCAAAAAAATCGTTGGAAGTGAAGATGCCTCCGCATGTGCAGGCTTCCGCCGATGCGCTAACCGCTGAGGATCGACAGCTTTATTCGGCCACGGGCGTGTTCATGTCCGACTTCGCGGGCCTCACTTCACAAGGGCCGCGCCGCATGGGCGCCGACAAGAACGGAGACACGGTGTGGGTGGGCAACTATTGGGGTGGGAACATTGCCAAGATTGACATCCATACGCTGAAAGCAACCCTGTACCCTTATCCCAAACCTGAACCGGGAACCTACGATGTGGTTGTCGATAGCCATCACATGGTTTGGACGAACCTGTTCAACGGCGACGCCGTGGCCAAGTTCGATCCCAAAACAGAAACGTGGACCGAATATCCGCTGCCCACGCGTGGGGTTGAGATGCGCCATATTGCTCTCACCGAACATGGCGGAGCTCTTGAAATCATTTTGAGTTACTTCCGCGCGGGCAAGGTGGCGCGTATGCAATTTCGTACTCAAGAGCAATTGCAGGCTCTCAGGACTCAAGTCCGTGAATCCGAAGTTCAGGCGAAAAAATAGCACGAAGTCCTGTCCCGCAAAGAAACACTACGGAGATTTCCCGCATGCGAAAGAAGATGACGGAGAACATTGGTCTGGCTGGTGGCAATTCGGTAAGCCGGCGCAGGCTATTGCAATCTCTCGTTGGGCTGGGGGCTGGGTACTCAGCAAGCCGACTCTTGTTGGCACCAAACGTTTTCGCTGGTGCGTCGTCGAGTGCGGCCAGCGAAAAAAGCGCGGAGTTCGATATTCGTACTGTGCAATATCCTTCGGGCGATGCACAGATCGAAGCGTATCTAGCGGCACCTAAAGGCGAAGGCAGGCATCCCTCCATCCTTGTGATTCACGACCAGGCGGGCTTGAGCGAACATATCCGCGATGTGGCGCGGCGCTTCGCAAGGGAAGGCTTTGTTGCCCTCGTGCCGGATCTTTTGTCCCGAGCGGGCGGAATCGGAAAGGTAGCGCCTGACGAGGTCACGCAATCACTTTCCCGGCTCCCGGTCGACCAGACGATTCTTGATTTGCAGAAAGCCTATGCCTACCTACAGGACAACCCGGCAGTCGCCCCGAAAGGCACTTCTTCGGTTGGCTTCGGCTGGGGTGGGTGGCGTAACTTTCTTTTGGCGGCAGCGGTCGACGAACTGCGCGGCGTTGTAATGTTCTCTGCTAGTACGCCCTTGGATGGTCTGAGAGATATTGAATCGCCGATTTTAGCGCACTATGCTCAGTTTGATTTCCGGGTCACGGGGAATGCACTCTGGACAGCGAAAACCATGAAGGAATTGGGAAAGAAGTTTACGTACCACGTCTATCCACACGCGAAGAGCGATTTCTTCAATGACGCCAGTCCGGGGTACGATGCTGAGGCAGCCAAGTTGGCGTGGACGAGGACGTTGGAGTTCCTGCGGGCTCCTTCCTGAACCAGGTTGACGAAAGAGTTCCATTGAGCAGTACAGATACGGAAAAACATGAGCAAACTGCGGTTGTCTTTGGCGTGTTGGAACTATGACCGTGCCCGGGGATTGCTGGAAGGCCGTATTCCCGTGGATGGAATCGACCTCACATTTTTAAATCTCCCGGTCGAAGAGACTTTCTTCCGCATGCTGCGGCACCACGAGTTCGATGCCGCGGAGATGTCGTTGTCGTCGTATGTGTTGTCGCTTTTTGCCGAGCATCCTCCGTTTGTCGCCATTCCCGTTTTTCCTTCGCGGTTCTTCCGGCACTCCTGCATTTACATCCATAGCGACAGCGGTATCCGGGAAGCGAAGGATTTAATTGGCAAACGCGTGGGGACTCCGGAATACCAAATGACGGCGGGCGTGTGGATTCGAGGCATCCTGAGCGATGAATACAGTGTGCCGGTCAACAGCGTGAAATATTTTAATGGCGGAGAAGAAGAACCGGGCCGCCGTGAAAAACTCAAGCTTTCCCTCCCGCCCGACATCCATCTCGACTCAATTCCAGAAACAAAAACGCTCTCCGCCATGCTCGATACGGGCGAGATCGATGCTCTCTATACGGCGCGTATGCCCTCCACCTTTACCCGGGGTTCGGGAAAGGTGAAGCGGCTGTTCGAGGATTATCCGAGCGTGGAGCGCGAGTACTACCTGCGGACCAAGATCTTCCCTATCATGCACACGGTTGTGATTCGTCGCGAGGTGTACGAAAAATATCCTTGGGTCGCTCAGTCCTTGTATAAGGCGTTCGTGTATGCGCAAAGAGAGGTCTATCAGGATCTCTATCAGACGGCGGCCTTGAAATATATGTTGCCCTGGCTCATTCGGCATGTCGAGGACACAAGGGGCCTTATGGGGCAAGATTTCTGGCCTTACGGATTCGAACCGAACGTGCTTGCCTTGGAGACATTCCTCCGCTATTCGCATGAGCAGGGGCTCGCAAAGCGTCTACTCAAGCCGACGGACCTATTTGTGGCAGAGTCCCTGGAATCGTTCAAGATCTGAAGAACCACGCCCTGAAGACCTTGAGATCTCGATGCCGAACTGGAGAGGAGCCTTGATGGCAGCAGAAAACGCGACCTTGGGCCGGTGGTGGGCGCTGGGGCGAGGCGACATCGACGCCACGGTTGCCCAGGTTGGCTTCAATCTGGCGCAGATGATTATCCCGGTCTTTCTTCTCGTGCCGATCGGGATTCCGCTGGGGTTCAGCGTCAGCCATCTGCTCCCCGGATATGCGCTCGGCTTTTTTGTTGGTTCACTTGGCCTTACAGCGCTGGCTGTGCATTTGAGAAAGCGAGAAGGCCGGGGAGACGTCACAGCACACGTTTACGGAAACAATGTTCCGGCAATCATTGCCTACACACTCGCTATTGTGCTTCCTGTCTACCTTCAGACTCATGACTCCGTTATCGCGTGGCAGACAGGAGCTGCGGCTGTGGCATGGACGGGAATCATAAAATTGGCAGCGGCGCCTTTTGCGGGCGTATTCCGGCGCTTCATTCCGGTGCCCGCGTCGATGACGGTGTTTGGCGCGGCCATGTACAGCTATCTTGCGCTGGTGCTGCTGCAGCGATTGTTCGATCAACCGCTCGTGGGCATTGTCGCACTTGCCATTGTCGCGGTCAGCGTTCTCGCCAATGTGCCGATCACCCGCTGGCGGATTCCACCTTTTATTGTGGCTTGGATCATCCCGCTGAGCGTGGGCTTGTTGATCGGTTACGTACGCCCGGTGTGGCAAGGCGTAACGATACAACTTCCGTGGGTTGCATCTATCGGCCCGTTGCGCAGTCTGCCACTCGCATTGCCGTATCTGTCGGTGATTGCGCCCATGGCGATTTACCAGATCCTACAAGACATCGCCGCCGTGGAAGGCGCCAACGCCGCTGCCGACAACTACGACGCGCGTCGCGTAGTCGCGGTCGATGGCATTGCGACCCTGCTTTGCGGTGCTGCGGGAAGCGTGATCACGCCCGTTGTGTACGCGTTGCATCCGCCTTATAAGGCGATGGGAGCACGGGTTGGATTCGCGCTTTGGACCCCGATTATCTTTCTTGCCATCGTCATGAGCGGACTTACGCTCTTCATCGCGCAACTATTTCCGTGGCCGATCCTGGCAGCGATGATTGCCTATGTCTCGGTAGGTGTGGGTATGGCCACATTGCGCCATGTGGACCGCAAATACTTAAGCGCGGTCCTACTTGGTTTTGTGCTACCTACCGGCGCCGTTGTCGCCGCAGCGGTCAACTCGGCATTGCCCGCGTTGAAGCTCTCCGCGGCCAATCCTGACGTTCAGGCGGCCTTGAATCGGTCTATCTATTGGAACTCCGTGCAAGGACTGGGCAGTGGATTTCTTTTTCTCGTACTGGTGGTGGCTGCGCTAATTACGGAACTGATCGACCGAAACTTTGGGCGTGCCGCGCTCTGGTGCATGGTCGCTTCGGTCTTCTCGTGGCTGGGGCTGATGCATTCGCCGATTTTTCGCTGGGGAGCCCAGCCAACCTACGCAGCCGGTTGGCTGGCGGCTGGTTTCATCGTGTACTCTGCCCGGTGGTGGAGAGGCGATCCGCCAGCTCCGAAGGCTGCTCCGGCATCGTAGGAATCGAGCAGGATGGCGCAATATTTTGCTTCCATTTTTGAAGGGAGAATCACTGTGAGGACATTTGTTACCGGGCTGATACTAGGCGTGATCGCCGTCCCCCTCGCGGTGTATTTTTATTTTGTTTCCGGCAATGCCCCAGTTGCGACCTCTGCACCCGCAATGCCTTTCGAGAAGATGCTCGCGCACAAAGCTTTGAGCGCGCGGGTTGACAAGGAAAAGCCGAAGACCGTGCCGATTCAAGCCGATGAACCCAACCTTGCGGCGGGAGCGAAGGTCTACCGCGACCATTGTGCTGTTTGCCACGGCCTACCGGCACAACCCAAAACACCGATTGCCACCGGCATGTATCCTCCGCCTCCGAAGCTGCTCGAAGGCAAGGGCGTGACCGATGACGAGCCTGGAGAAAGCTACTGGAAGGTGGCGAACGGAATTCGTCTGACGGGCATGCCTGGTTTCCACGACTCCCTCTCCGAAACGCAAATGTGGCAGGTGAGTCTGCTGGTGGCGGGCGCAGACAAGCTTCCGAAATCCGTTACGGAAGCGCTTTCCGCTGCAAGCATTCCTGTTCCGGAGAAGAGTCCGTCTACGAAGAGCATACCTAAGTAACGCGATTAACGATACCGGGGTCGGCCTGTCTCCAACATAGTGCGCTGTCGTCCCTGCCCTTCTTTTTCTTATGGACCTCATGAGAAGTTTGAATTTGCTTTCCACGCCCCCCTTACCTCAGACTCATAACAAGTGTCTGAGCGAGTGTTCCCCGAAGAGCGGGGAACCTCGCAAGTTGTTCTACAGATTAGGATTCTGCTTCCAGGTCGAAGCGGACTCACTCTCCAGGTAAGTTCTCCGGATACCCTGAAGTATCCATCACAAGATAAGCAGTTTGTAGGCGGAGCCGCGTGTGCGAGCACAGCGGCGGCTGGCGGCTCATTTTGAAATCTACAATTATCGCAACGAATCCGATTGTGTCGTTTCCAAATCTGGATGTGCTGAAACAAGGGCTTGAGACTTTGGAATTTCTCGTGGTTCAGGACGGGTTTTATCCGACACCAACCGCGGAATTAGCACACATTGTTTTGCCGGATGCAATCTGGGGTGAGAAGGAAAGCGCTTTCGATCCGATCTCGCGCGAGCCCAACTACAAACAGTGTGCGGTCAAGGTTGAATATGCGCAGGGGGAGAAGCAGCGATGAAGAAGCTCGTCGTAGTCGGCAACGGGATGGCGGGCGTGGCATGCGTGGAGCAAATCCTCCGCCATGCACCGAAGTTCGAGATCACGATTTTCGGCGACGAGACTCACGTCAACTACAACCGCATTCTGCTTTCGTCCGTGCTGGCTGGGGAAAAGTCGCTGGATGACATCGTCATCAACGGCCTTGACTGGTATCAAAAGAACGGCATTGATCTAAGGCTCGGCGTCAAGATTGTTGACGTAGATTCGGCGGTGAAGACTGTCACGGGCGACGATGGCAGCGTCACTTCCTTCGACAAGCTTCTTCTGGCCACCGGCAGCACGCCGATCATTCCGTCCATTCAGGATGTCGAAAAGGACGGCGTCTTCGTCTTCCGCAACTTGGATGATACTCGCGCATTGCTGGAACGCTCTCGGCCGGGACTCAAAGCCGTCGTGATTGGGGGTGGCCTGCTGGGCCTCGAAGCCGCGCGTGGACTCCAGGTGCAGGGCTGCGACGTGACAGTCGTCCATTTGATGGACACACTGATGGAGCGCCAGTTGGATGCTACCGGCGGCGGCTATCTCGCGGACAAGATGAACCGCCTGGGAGTGACGGTGCTTTTGGGTCTTTCCACTACTGCGATTCTCGGCAACGGTAAGGTGGAAGGCGTGCAATTCAAGGGTGGCGGTAGCATCCCAGCGGACCTGGTTGTAGTGGCCGCAGGCATCCGCCCAAACGTGGCACTCGGTCAAAAGGCGGGTCTCGAGATCAAGCGCGGCATCGTGGTCAATGATTATATGGAGACCTCGCATCCCGACATTTTTGCTGTCGGGGAGTGCGTGCAACACAACGGTATCTGCTATGGGCTGGTCGCGCCCCTCCTGGAGCAGGGCAAGGTGCTCGCCGCAACCATCACGGGAAACAAAGGGCCAACCTATCAAGGGACCGTACTTGCTTCCAAATTGAAGATCATGGGAGTCGACGTTTTCTCCGCTGGTGAAATTGGCGACAAGGTGGATGGCTCGGAAGCGGTGCGTTATGAGGATCCATCGCTGGGCATTTACAAGAAACTTACGCTTAGAGACCACAAGCTGACGGGCGTCATCCTCGTTGGTGAAACCGCCGACAGCCATCGCTACATGGAATGGTTGCGGAGCGGAACCGATCTAACGATGCTGCGGCGTCAACTTTTGTTCCCAGAGCCGAGCCAGGACAGCGGCCTGGATGCGGCCCAGATTTCCGACAGCGATACGGTTTGTGGCTGCATGGGTGTAACCAAGGGCGCCATCATCCATGCAGTTCATGAGAAAGGCATCGGTACTTTGGCGCAGCTGAAAGAGTGTACGCGTGCTTCGACAGGATGTGGAAGCTGTACGGAGCTGTGCCAGCAACTGCTCAAGGCGGTCGTCCCCGAGTTTCAGGAAGAAGTAAAAACCGTCCTCTGCAAGTGCATTCCGTATTCGGAAGACAACTTGCGGGACATCCTGCGCAGCCAAAAGCTCAAGTCGGTCCAGGAAGTACTGGTGATCTATGGCAACGGCCTGGGCTGCGAGGTGTGCAAGCCCGCGCTCAGTTACATGCTCGACATGATTTGGTGCGGAGACCACGATGAAGACCGCTCGGCGCGGTTTATCAACGACCGGGTTCACGCCAACATTCAGAAAGACGGAACGTTCTCCGTGATACCCCGCATCCGTGGCGGGGTGACCTCGCCGGACGAACTGCGGCGCATCGCCGATGTCGCCGACAAATACAAAGTGCCGATGGTCAAAATCACCGGCAGCCAGCGTATCGACCTGCTGGGAGTGAAGAAGGCCGATCTTCCCAAGATGTGGGCTGACCTGGGAATGCCCTCGGGCCAGGCATACACCAAGGGTGTTCGCATGGTGAAGACTTGCGTGGGCACCGACTTCTGCCGCTTCGGCACTCAGGATTCCACGAGCGCGGGCATTGAACTCGAACGTCGGCTGGAGAATCTCTACACTCCGCACAAAGTGAAGATGGGCGTGGTCGGCTGTCCGCGTAATTGCGCAGAAGCTACGGTGAAAGACATTGGCATGATCGGCCAGGAAGGCAGTTGGCAGGTAGTGGTGGGCGGCGCAGCCGGCAAGAGTGTTCGTAAAGCCGATCTGCTGATCACAGTGGAAACCACAGAGCAGGCGCTGGAAGCGTCCGAGTTGTTCTTTCAGTATTACCGCGAAAGCGCAAATTACCTGGAGCGCACTTACGACTTCGTCGTGCGCTTCGGTATGGAAAAAGTACGAAAAGAGACCGTCTACGCCACGGATGCGGCGAAGCAAGGATTGCTCGACCGTCTGCGCAAGTCCAAAGCTCTCGCACCGGACCCCTGGCTGGAGCGCGAATCGCCAAGAACGTCCACGCAATTCGTGCAAATCGAACCTCTGGAGACGATGCTGATATGAAGACACCTAAGCAATGGATCCGCATCACGAACTGCGAAAACATCCCGCTGCGTGAAGGCCGCGCGGTGAAAATCGGCGGCAATGATATCGCCGTCTTCAATCTAGGCGACCGCTTTCTGGCGGTCGATAACCGCTGCCCTCACAACGGCGGTCCGCTGGCAGACGGTATTGTTTCTGGAACGACTGTGGTGTGCCCGCTTCACGCCTGGAAAGTCGATCTCGAGTGCGGAAGCGTCACAAAACCGGCTCATACTCCCGCTTGCCTGCGTACATTCCAAACACGCGTAGAAGAAGGTGTGCTCCTGCTGGAGGCCTCCGCGTTACAGCCGTATGTCGATGGAACAATTGCCTGCGGCGCCAGTGCGGCCGCAGATACCGTGTCACCGCCAATCCTCGAGCCCGCCAATCCAGTCTAAGTAAATTTCATAGGAGAGCAAAACAGTGAATTCAGCCAGGGACCGCCAGAGCTTAGGGAGAGTTGTACCTCCAAACCCGGATCGCGATGATGACGGAAAAGCCACTCGCGTGTCTCTGTTCGACTTCCGGAGCGCTCCTATGCGTGCCTTCCACCTCTCCTGGTTTGCTTTTTTCCTTTGCTTCGTGGCGTGGTTCGGTATCGCCCCGCTCATGGCGGTCGTGCGCGACGATTTACATCTGACGAAAGCGCAGATTGGAAATACCATCATTGCCTCGGTCGCTATCACGATTCTGGCCCGGCTCCTCGCTGGCTGGATGTGTGATCGATATGGCCCCCGACGAACTTACTCAGCTTTGTTGGTTTTGGGCGCATTTCCGGTCATGTTTATTGGAGTTTCGCATAGCTACCACTCATTTCTACTTTTCCGCCTGGCCATTGGCATGATTGGAGCATCCTTTGTCATTACGCAGTACCACACCTCTACTATGTTTGCGCCACGCGTGGTCGGCACTGCCAACGCCATAACGGCGGGCTGGGGGAATCTTGGGGGCGGGGTCACGCAATGGTTTATGCCCATCTTGTTCGGAGCATTTCTCGGCTTTGGCGCGGACCGCTTCTTAAGCTGGCGCCTGGCAATGGTTGTGCCCGGCGCTCTTATGCTGCTGACAGGCTTCCTCTACTATCGCTTCACTGAAGATACGCCCGATGGGAGGCCGTTCTCCCCGCGGATCGGTGGAAAGGCATTTTGGGAAGCGGCGGCAGACTATCGTATCTGGGTGCTCTTCCTTATATATGCGGCTTGTTTTGGCGTGGAGATCACGGTCGATAACGTAGCGGCTCTTTACTTCAAGGACTCGTTCCAGCTCACGCTGAAGACTGCGGGACTGCTGGCCAGTCTGATTGGAATGATGAACATCTTCGCGCGCGCGCTGGGAGGAATTTTTGGCGACTGGGTGGGCAACCGTTCCGGCTTACAAGGGCGATCTCTTCTTCTCGGTCTCGTGGTGCTGCTGGAAGGTCTGGCCTTGACGGTCTTCTCGCGCCTTACGAGTCTGGTTCCGGCGACAGCGGTTTTCCTGGTGTTTGGGTTGTTCGTCTGCATGTCTTGCGGCGTCACGTATGCCGTGGTGCCCTTGGTGCGGCCGCGGGCCATTGGATCGGCGTCGGGCATCGTCGGCGCGGGCGGCAACGTGGGTGCCTTGCTCGCCGGTTTCCTCTTCAAATCGGAAAGCCTTTCGAGCGCGAATGCATTTTTCTATCTTGGAATATTTGTCGCTGTCTCCGCCTTCTTCGTTTTGCTGCTGCGCTTCCAGGAAGCGGAAGCGTCCAGCCCGGGTTTTGCGGATGCAGCAGCTTTCGGTGCGCAATCCGCGGATTAGAGATTTACGATGACCCGCAACTCGCCGGGTCGGGATGGGGAAAATTGTCAGCTTCATCTTCTTCTGGCCTGGGTTGGAGACAGCGAAAGTCTTTTTGCACCGTGATTCGAAGCTCCATCGCATTGCCTGCTGGCTGCGTATGTTCAATTCCAACTTGATCGGAATCTGCCCATTGCTCAGCCAGCGCACGGGGCAGCATGACCAGAATGTTGCCGTTGTTGTAGCTGGCAGAAGGTACAGGCGCACTCGGGGAAACCTGAACCGAATATTTCAAACGGTCCGTGGGCGCTTTAGAGAACTGCACCGATTCGCTGATTGCTCCTTCGGCAATCAGCGTGGAAACTTCTCCCTGGCTTAATCGGAGCCGAATTGAATTTCCTCGAATGCGCAGTTTCATTTTAGGCGATCGGCGCAGTGCCGTACTTCTTTTCCCGGAGGACGGCAGCGGCTTGTTCTGACGCTTCCTTAACCAATATTCCCATCTTTGGATGGGACGGTTCCATGTCGGCGGAAAGCCCGTGCCGCACCAGTTCTTCCGAGGTCAGGGGACCGATCGATCCAATAAACGTTCGCGAGAGGGCGGCCCTCAACTTCTCACCGAGACCCATTTCTTCCGCCACAGTAAACAGATGGCGGATTTGCACCGACGCGGTGACCAGAAAAACATCGATCTCGCCACGAAGGGCGGCGGAGACGGTGTCCCGCAAGGGAGTCGTGTCTTCCGGCAGGGCCCACTCGTATACCGGGACGGAAATGACGGCGGCGCCTCGCTGCTCCAGACCAACAAGAAGTTCCGGGTTGGAAACACCGTACTCCTGGAGCGCGATCCTGCGCTGATCGAGCGGCAGCAAAATGGATTGTTGATCGAGCAGAGTCAAAAGCTCACGCCAGGTGTTGGGTTCGGGCACCATGGCAGCGACAGGAACGTTGATCTCCCGCAGTGCCGCCGTGGGCTTCGGTCCACGCGCGACGACGGAAACTTTGCTGAGCGCGGCCACGAACTTCTCCAGCGGATACGCGGTTTCGACGACGCGCACGAGGAGGCGTACTCCCACGCCGGTCATGAAGATGACCATATCGATGCTGCCTTCGTCGAGTTGACGGACGAAGTCCAGCGCTTCCGTGTTGGAGGCAAGTGGAACTTCTCGTAAAGAGGAAACTACCATGGAGCGCCCACCATTGTTGGCGATGAGCTTGGTGATTTCCTGAGCGCGCCTGCTCTCGAGAGAGAGTACGCACAGACCTGCAAAATCGGCTGGCATGGTCCGCTTCAACTCCATTCACGCCCGGGACAAAACCGGAAGCCGACAACAAGGCAGACTTCCTGCCCAAGGGTTACGTAGTCGTGTTCCGGGAGGCATATTTTACCTCATCGCTGAGTACGATAGCCTCGGCGACTTCCTTCATGGAGCGGCGTTTTTGGCGGCTCTGGCGCTGCAGGGCCAGGTAGGCTTGCTCCTCGGTGAGTCCAAGATCGCGTTGCAAAATTCCCTTGGCGCGTTCCACAAGTTTGCGGGTTTCCAGTTGCTGGGAAAGATTGGAGTTCTCGACTTCGAGGCGCGCCATTTCAATTTCAGCGCCCACAAGGAAGCCGATCATCGAAATCAACTGAATCTGCCGTTGGCTGTAGACGTGGGGTTGCCGGTGCTGCAGGTTGAGGACGCCCACCGAGCGTCCGCGGCAAAGCAAGGGGACGGACAGGAACGCCTCGTAACGATCCTCGGGGAGTTCATTAAAGAACTTAAAGCGGGGATCCTGGGAAGCGTTCCGAGAGACAGCGACGGGTTCGCGATGTTCGGCGACCCACCCGGTGATACCTTGCCCGACTTGCAGCTTCAGACGATCCAAGACCTCCGCGTGGGGATTTTTGGAGGCACGCAAGACAAGCTCTACGTTCTCCAGCACATAGACAAAGCAGGAATCGCATTTTACGAGCGCAGCAGCGAACTCCAGCACGCGAGTGAGCACTTCGTGCAACGGATCGGCTGCCGCCATGCGGCTGCTGAGCTCATGCAGGAAATCGACATCCAAATTCTCGCCCGACTGCGGCGAATCCATACATAGACGTTATGGCGCTCCCGGCGGAGAGTCCAATCGTATTTTCTTATCGGAAAGATAAAGGAAGCGAGGGGTTGCCGCCAAAGTATGCCCGGCAAAGCACAGACGGCCAAGGAGCGACCTTTTGGTACCTCGTACGACCAAGCGTGTTCTAAAGTGCACACCTATCCTGCCGATGCCCCCATCATGTGGGGAAAGGCAGCTCGCTTCCTGAAGCCAGCTGGCGCCGTGGCGCTGGGTGTGTCTGCCTTGCGGCTTGCTGGTAGGGTAATGGTCCGCTCCGCGGATCAAAGCGATTTTATGCCCCACGGATTCTGCTACCTGTGGAATCCGCAAATCGTGTGGTTGCATGTCGTCTCCGACGGATTCATTGCGCTTGCGTATTGTTTTATACCGCTCGCCCTAATCTACCTGGTCCGGCAAAGGCGCGACATACCCTTCAACTGGATCTTTTGGATGTTCGGTTTATTCATCGTGAGTTGCGGCGCCACCCACGTCATGGAAATCTGGACGGTCTGGCATGCCTCCTACCTGCTCGCTGGGGTCGTCAAGGCGGTCACGGCTGCGGCATCCGTGGCAACAGCGGTTCTGCTGATCCCATTAATTCCGAAAGCTATCGCCCTGCCGAGCACGGCTCAGTTGGAAGCCGTAAACCGTGAACTGAAAATACAGATGACGGAACGGAAGCTGGCCCTTGCCAGCCTGGCCGACCACCAATCAGCAGTTGAAGAACTTCGGATAGCGCAGGAAGCGCTACGTGAGAGTCAGGGCCGCCTCAACGCCATCATTCAGTCGGCCATGGACGCCATCATCACAATCGACGATCAACAACGTGTTCTGATTTTTAATGCGGCCGCCGAGAAAATGTTCGGCTATACCCCCAGCGAGGCTGTGGGCAGTCTCGTGGAGCGCTTCATCCCCCAACGTTTTCTTCCAGCGCAGGGCTCACATATACGGCGCTTCAGCGAAACTGGAACCACCAGCCAGGACACGGGGACAATGGGAGCGATCTGGGGTCTACGCGCCAATGGAGAAGAGTTTCCTCTGGAGGCCTCCATTTCGCAGGTCGAAACAGATGGGAGAAGACTCTTTACCGTCATTCTGCGTGACATTAGCGAACGCAAGCGGGCCGAGAATGCATTGAGAGAAAGCCTCGCCGCCAGCAAGGCGGCTCTCAAGGAGCTGGCCGATCAAAAATTCGCTCTCGATCAACATGCCATCGTAGCCGTGACCGACGTTCAAGGCACGATTACCTACGTGAACGACAAGTTCTGCGCTATCAGCAAATACTCCCGCGACGAACTTCTCGGTCAGAATCACCGCATCCTCAACTCCACTCACCACCCCAAGGAATTCTTCCAGCAGATGTACCACACCATTGCCAGTGGGAAGGTTTGGCACGGAGAAATCAAGAACCGCGCCAAGGACGGGTCCATCTATTGGGTGGACACAACCATTGTCCCCTTCGTCGGCGGAGATGGAAAACCTCGCCAGTACGTAGCCATCCGTGCGGATATCACGGAACGCAGGCAGGCGGGAGACGTAATCCGGAAATTTAATGACGAACTTGAACAACGGGTGGTCGAGCGTACCGCACAGTTGGAAGCCGCAAACCAGGAACTCGAGGCTTTCACTTATTCTGTTTCACATGACCTGCGCGCGCCGTTGCGGCATATTGGCGGGTTTTCCAAGATGCTGCTTGAGGAATTTGGCCCTCAGATTCCTGATGGCGCTCAACATTACTTGCAGCGCATTCAGGAAGGCACGCGCCGCATGGGCTTGCTGGTCGATGACCTGCTCAACCTGGCGCGCCTTGGCCGTCACGAACTTCGACTGCAAGCCGTCGCATTGAATACGGTCATCGAGGAAGTCATCAGGGACCTGAAACAGGATTGTGAAGGGCGGCAAGTGGAATGGAAAATTGGGAACCTGCCCTTTGTCGAATGCGATCCTGGTTTGATGCAGCAGGTTTTTCAAAACTTGCTTTCCAATGCACTCAAATTTACCCGTCCCCGAACGGTGGCTCTGATTGAGGTGGGTCAGACGACGGAGAGCGGCCAGAACATCGTGTTCGTGCGCGACAACGGAGTCGGGTTCAGCATGAAGTATGTCGACAAGTTGTTCGGAGTATTCCAGCGTTTGCATCGTCCCGAAGACTTCGAGGGCACGGGCGTGGGTCTGGCCACGGTACAACGCATTGTCCATAAGCATGGAGGCACGGTTTGGGCAGAAGCGGAGATCGACAAGGGCGCAATCTTTTATTTCACGTTGGGGGCTTCCGAACCCGCGACACTCGCGGCCAAAGCAACGAGCACAGGGGGAAAAATATGAATGGTTACGACGCCGATATTTTATTGGTAGAAGACAGCCAGGATGACATGGAACTGACGCTCCATGCGCTCAAACAGGAGCATTTGGGAAATAACATTCATGTGGCACGCGATGGGGCGGAGGCATTGGAATACCTTTTCTGCACCGGAGAGCACTCGAACCGCACGTTCGCTCTTCCCAAGCTGATTCTGCTCGACCTGAAGTTGCCCAAGGTGGACGGCATGGAAGTGTTGAAAGAACTCAAAGCCGATGATCGTACCAAAATGATTCCCGTGGTCATCCTCACCTCGTCTAAAGAGGAACGAGATCTGGTCAAGGGCTATAACCTGGGCGCGAACAGCTATATCCAGAAGCCAGTGGATTTCGACCAGTTTCGCGACACCGTGAAGCGCGTGGGATTGTATTGGCTGGTGATTAATCAGCCTCCGATGGCCCGGCCTGTGGCTCTTGCAGCAGGAAAAACACAATGAGCAGTGCCGCTGCCCCAACGATTGTTACCGATAATAAACTCCGCCTCTTGCTGGTGGAAGACAACCCGAGCGACGTCGAACTAACTTTGTCCGTGCTACGCCACCATGGGTTCGCGGTTACAGCGGACGTGGTGCAGAGCGACGAGCAGTTCGCGCAGCGCCTGCGGGAGAATGCCTACGATCTCGTTCTTGCCGACTACAACCTGCCCCAATGGCGGGGCATAGAGGCACTGGGATTGATTCGCGAGCGGGGCCTGGACCTGCCGCTCATCCTGGTCACCGGTTCTTTAGGCGATGTGAAGGCAGTGGAGTGCCTGAAGCAGGGCGCCACCGATTACATTTTGAAGGATAGTCTGGTTCGTCTTCCTTCCGCGGTGCTCGCCGCACTCAAGGAAAAACGTCTGCGGGACGAACGCAAACAGGCGCAAGAGGAGTTAGCCCAGAAAGTCGAGGAACTGGCGCGTTCCAACCGCGACCTGGAGCAGTTTGCCTACGTAACATCCCATGATTTGCAGGAGCCCTTACGCATGGTGGCCAGCTATGTCCAGCTGCTCTCCGAGCGTTATCACGGTAAGCTTGACGAGAACGCGGATAAATATATCCAGTATGCGGTCGAGGGCGCTATGCGCCTTCAGGCTCTGATTCATGACCTGTTGGAGTTTTCCAGGGTGGGCCGGAATGGACCGAATTGGCAGCTCATCGATTGCAATCTGACGGTGGCACAAGCCATCGCCAACCTCGGAGCCGCAATCCAAGAGAACGGCGCAGTGGTTACGCTTGGCCCCCTGCCGGCCTTGATGGCCGACGGTTCACAACTGATGCAGTTATTTCAGAATTTAATCGGGAATGCCGTCAAGTTCCGCGGAGCGGAAACACCGGCGATTCATATCTCCGCGGAAAAAAAGAAATCCACCGAATGGCTCTTCTCCGTCACCGACAACGGTATCGGAATCGCGCCGGAGCATGCGGAAATGATCTTCATCATCTTCAAACGTCTGCATGGCCGGACGGAGTATCCCGGCAATGGCATCGGACTCTCGATCTGCAAAAAGATTGTCGAATTTCATGGCGGACGCATCTGGGCGGTGTCTCAGCCGGGACACGGCACCAGCTTCCAATTTACCCTACCGATCAGGGCGATTGATGAGAAAGGCGTGTAGAAATAATTTTAGGATTCCTTCAACGTGGGTAGATAGGACGCTGCCAGGGAAAATCCGAATAGGCCTGTACAAATGCTCTAAACTATCCCTACAACAGGCCGCCTGTGTTTACGGTCAGAGCGCTTAACGCCATTTCCAGTTTCGTGAGCGCTTCTTCCAATTCAGGATGTTTGTTCAAGATTCCGAGTCTGTCACGCAGAGTTTTCAACTGCTGATGCGCGCCGGCAATATGTTGCATGGCTTGAGCGGCTCGCAGTTCCTCGTCCGGAGAATCCGTTACTGGATCTGGCTTTTCCACAGGGCACGCCTCCGCATTCACCATTTATCTTACGCCATTTGTTGCGCGCCGTTTGTTGCGCAAAAAGATCTCTCTCTCTCCATGTGGTTTCAAGGGAGGCCTTCCCAGTATTCTGGCTAGTCTGGCGAATGCGGGTTGAGGTGGGCTGATCTATTTTTTTCGTCGCTTCTCCAGGAATTGACCTCGAGCGCTGGTCGAGCATTTGCGCAAGAGGTGTCGTGCAAATTCAAAATGAATGTTGCTCGCGGGCGGGCGTGAAGCTCCGCCCGCGAGGGGATGGTTACAAATTTCTTCTAACGCGGTTTTTGCCCTTGAGCCAGCTCAACCTCCGGTTTGGAAGCGACCGTAGTTGTAGTCGTGGTCACGTTGTGGCCCTCGGCGGGTGCCGAAGCCGGCTTAGGTGTGCCTTCCATGTGCAATGCTCCCGACATCGGTGTTCCAGGGAGGAAGAAATGTTCATTGGCTGGATGAATCTCCAGTGCACCTTTGGCATTGCTGTACACACCCACCACATCGAGGACGTTGGTGAACGGGGTTGTTCCCGATCCGGTTGGTGGCACAATGATGATCACAAATCCTTCTATGAAGGCCGGCGCGGGCGGAGCTACCGCTCCGAGCAGCGCCCGGATAATTTTGCAATCAACTTCCTGAGCAAAGTCGTTCGGGAGAGTGTCTGTCACCAGCGACGAAGGCGGTATCAGGGGTGTGCCTTCGGGGAATGACAGAACAGCTTTCTTCAGAAATGTCGTTGAGGCTTGGGTGGAAAAGAAACTTTCGTGTGGATTGTGAATGTTGATCGAAGTCGCGTAAGTTCCGGCTGCGATCTGCCCGTTTGCAACCTGAGCTGCCGTGGGTGTTCCGCACACGAACTTCGCGGAGTATTCCACGAATTCCTGCCCCCAGCCCGGGGTAGCGCTCACAAGAACTGCTACCATTAAAACAACAGACAAACCAATCGCTTTCCGCATGACTATGTCCTCCTCAATGCTGCGACGGTGGTTGGTTTACTTGAGGTGGATGGAGTTGACGGTGGATTGAGTGTTTAAGGTGAAATACCGAGAGACGCAAGGTTACTGTATGCCGACGTTAATATTTTGGAACTAAATTGTCAACCAATACTTTTCCACAATTTAAGTCTAAGAAAAGAAACATCACAAAATCATCACGGAGATGAATTACCGCGCACTGGGCCGCTCCGGTTGGAAAGTTTCAGATTTGTTACGCGTCACAGAACCTTGTTGACGGCCTCTGCACTTCGGATCAAGGTTGGCAGCACATCTGCGAATTCGCTCTTCCCTGGCTCGCCGAAACTGAAATACAGCTTGCGATAGAGTGCATGCAAATCGTTGTAGACGGCTTGTGCCGGCTTCTGAGGTTCGAAAACTTTATGGGGCGGGGAGATCCTGTCCTGTGCTTCCTCGATGCTTTGGAAAGTACCGGCCGCGAGGAATGCAAAAATGGCGGAACCCAAGCTGACCACACTCTTGCTGGGAACCAAGACAGGGCGGTTCAAAACATTTGCATAGACCTGGTTGAGGACATCATTTTTCTGGGGAATGCCGCCAGCGTTGATCACGCGTTTGATGGTAACGCCATGTTCCGCCATGCGGTCCAAAATCACGCGGGTATGAAAAGCTGTGCCTTCGATGGCGGCAAACAACTCATCTTGCGCTGTGCTCTGTAGATTCCATCCCAGCGTGATACCGCGCAAATGCGGGTTGACGAGTACCGTGCGATCCCCATTGTCCCAAGTCATGCGAAGCAGCCCGGTCTGACCGGGACGATAGTCTTCGAGCCCACGGCTTAAGGTCTGCACATCTGTGCTGGCGCGCGCGGCGATGGCATTGAAGATATCGCCCACCGCCGAAAGTCCAGCTTCAATCCCCGTGTGCTGAGGATGCACACTTCCCTGCACTACACCACACACACCCGGAACCAAGTTGACCGACGGCGTAATTCCGATGATGCAGGTGGAGGTACCGACCACATTGACCATGTCGTCGGTGCGACAGCCCGCGCCGATAGCGTCCCAGTGCGCGTCGAAGGCTCCTACGGGAATGGGAATGCCCGCCTTCAACCCGAGTTGTTCCGCCCAGTAGTGCGAGAGGGCTCCTTCGATCTGGTCGGAGGTGGCATACTCGCCATCCAATTTTTCGCGAACACCACGCAGTAAGGGATCCACCTTGGCGAGAAAATCTTCCGATGGCAGACCTCCCAGTTGGCGGTTCCACAGCCACTTGTGGCCCATGGCGCAGACGCTACGCTTCACCTTCTTCGGATCAGTGATGCCACACAGCGTGGCGGCTACCATGTCACAATGCTCGAATGCCGAGACAAATTCGGAACGCTTTGCTGGATTGTGGCGAAGCCAATGTAGAAGTTTGGAGAATCCCCACTCCGACGAATAAATTCCGCCGCACCACTGAATCGCCTCGAGACCTTCGCGGTGAGCCGCTTCCGTGATTTCAGCGGCTTCTCCCTTGGCACGGTGGTCACACCAGAGGTAATAGTCGTCCAGCGGCTGGAGGTCCTTGCCAACGGGAATTACGGAAGAGCCCGTGGTATCGAGAGCAATCGCCTCGATCCGATCGCCGGAAATAGCGGCGTTCTTTAAGGCTAGGCGAGTCGCCGAGGCAAGTGCCTTCATGTGATCGGCGTGGGATTGGGTGGCAAACTCCGGGTCTTCCCGTTTGCGATGGAGGGGATATTCCGCGATCGCAGATTCGAGCAGGCCTTTTTCGCTATCGACAACGGAAGCACGGACACTCAGCGTTCCAAAATCGACTCCGATGACAACCGCCATCAGCAGGCTCCCTGATCTCCATGCCAGTACATGTCCCAGCCGAAGTAGCGGGTTGTGGCTTCGTGTACCGCCGTGGAAACGGAAGAGAGGTTGGCTGCCACGTGGTGCTCGAATCCCTTCTCGCAGATGAAGTGCAGCAGCTTCTGCATGTTGGGGATTTCCACGACACCCGCGCCGCCGAAAGTATTCAGCGCATCGTCTGTGAACCTGCCTTCGCCCACGTAGCCGCGCATCTTGCCAGCTGTATCGTCTGTGGAGAAGCGTGCAAAACTCATCTTTTCCGGCTTAATAAGGCCTACGCAGGTGCCGAACGTATTCTCCTTGCCGACTGTGCCGGCGATGATTTCCTGAAAGTCCATCTTCACAGAACGAAAGAAATGCTTGGGCAAGTTTGAGCAATGGAAACAAACGGCTTTATTCGGATCCGAGCCGTAATTATTGTTCCAGTCAAGTAATGCCGAAGGTGTTTCCGAAGCCAAGCGGAGCGCATGCATGCCAAGAACGCCGCAAATATCGACCTCGCAAGCACTGGAAAGCAGGCTGTCGCTCATCATGCTCATAACGGTGCACGGCACGACGCCGAGGTTCTCTTCGATCGACGTCCAGCACTGAACCGCGCTAATCGTTACTTCCGTGGACGACATCCATTGGTCGACGACCGCGCCGAGTTTCGCCATTTTCATCAGAGCGACAGCGGGCACGCTGCTGGAATCCACATATTTCTTTATGGACGCAAGCTTGGCTTGTGCCAGATCGTCGTTGTCTTTCATGCGCTCAATGCGGCCCAGCACTTCCGAAAGGTCGAGCGTCTCAATCGAAATCCCCTGGGACTCAAGAATTTTTTCGCTGTAGCGCACAGTGTTAAAGGCGGTGGGGCGCGCGCCGATGGCGCCCACGCGAAGATTGCGGAATCCGTTGACCACGCGGCACACCCCGGCGAACCACTGGAGATCCTTGGTGAACTCCGGTGAATCCAAAGCCTCCGTGTGGAGCGTGGTCAGCGAATAGGGGATGCCATATTGCCGCAGATTATTGCAGGCCGACATCTTGCCACAGAAGCTATCGCGGCGGGAGGCAATGGTCATCTTTGTAGGATCGTCGGGCGTGGCTTGAATGAGTACGGGCACCCGCAGATCCGCCCAGCGCAAGGTATCGGCGATGGCCCTCTCTTCACCAAAGTTCGGCAACGTGACGATGATGCCGTCGATGCGTTCGCGATTGCGTTTGAACAGGTCGGCGCAGCGCCGGGATTCCTCACGCGTTTCGACAGCTCCGTACTTACTTTCTTCCGGGGTAAGGGCCACGACATCCATGCCCGCAGTTCCCAGGACGCGAAGGATCTCCTCCCTGCCACTCTTGGCCAGATGATCAGGAAAGAAGCCACGGTTGCCCACGATCAGGCCCATGGTCATTTTTTTCGGCGCCATAGAACTCCCTGTTCTAAGAATGCTGCTCTAGGACTCGCGTCCCGGAGAAAATTTGTAGCAATAGAACGCCCCGAAGGCCGCGAGAATAGCTCCCCACCATATATTAGCGTGCAGAGGAAATAACACCACCGGACTCGCGGGTGGATGCAGAAGCTCCCAAACCCCCGCTCCAGCGATCAGCACACCGTTGACCAGCAGGGACAGACCAATGAAGAACCAAATTGAAATCCCGCTATTATGCATAATGTCACCTAACCTTCCCGGGAAACACTCGTTACCACATCACGATATTCAGAATCACGAGCACCACGCTCACCACGACCCCCCAGAAAATTGGCTTCTGGTAAAGAGGAACGTCTCCCACGGAGGGCACGGGAGTGAGTCCATAAACAAGGCCGGTAAGTTCGGCGTCGGGCTTCGGTTTCGTTGCCAGACTTACCACCACGGTCACGGTTACGCACACCAGGAATGACCACAGCGCCTGATACATATCCTGAGCCAGTGCCTTGGCATTGGGCGAGAGCGCCACGTACCGCAGTGCCGAAGGATCGAGTTTGACCCAGGTCCACATGCCGATCGAAGAGAGAGTCCCGCACAGCAATCCCCAGAAGCCGCCTGGTTCGGTGGCTCGCTTCCACAACATCCCGAGGACGACAGTACCGAATAACGGTGCGATGAAGAAACTGAAGAGCGCCTGCACGTAGTCCATAATGCTGGCGAACTGCATGACCAGGTACGCCGTACCCACGCTGATGAGCACCCCAATCACGGTCGTCCAGCGACCCATGTTTACGTAGTGATGGTCGTTGGCGTCCTTCTTGATGAGCGCGCGGTAGATGTCATAGGTCCACACCGTGGTAAACGCACTGACATTCCCAGCCATACCCGACATGAAGCCCGCGATCAGCGCGGTGATCCCAAGCCCCAGCAGCCCGGGGCCACAGTAGCGAGCGAGCATGAGCGGAAGAACGTCGTTATAGCTGTGACCTCCCGCTGTAACCGCCGATTCGGCCGTGAGTTTCATCGGAAGAACGGCCAGTCCGAGCAATCCAGGCAGAATAACGATGAGCGGTACGAACATCTTGAAGCCCGCTCCGATGATTGGAGCCATCTCCGCGCTGCGGATATCTTTTGCGGTAAGAATGCGCTGCACCACCAGAAAATCGGTAGTCCAGTAACCCATGGAAAGGATCGCGCCCAAGCCGAACACAATTCCCGTCCAATGGATTCCCATGGGATTGGTGGTGAAGGAACCTAAACCCGACCAGAGATGAACGTACTCTGCCGACGTTCTCTGCGCGATAAGAACCTTGAGGTTGCTCCAGCCACCGGTTTCATAAAGGCCAAGAATTGGAATCAGCAGCGCCCCTGCCCAGATAAGAAAAAATTGGAGAACTTCATTGAAAATGGCCGACCGCAGTCCGCCTAATGTGACGTAAATGGTCACCGTTAGCGAGGAGACCCAGATACTGAAATTGATGTCCCACCCCAGCACAATCTGCAAGACCTTGGCCATGGCAAACATATTGACGCCGCTCATCAGCACGGTCATAAATGCGAAAGAGATAGCGGACAGGGCGCGGCTTGATTCACCAAAACGCAACTTCAAATATCCAGGAACGGAATGGGTTTTGGAGATGTAGTAGAAAGGCATCATCACCAGTGCCAGGAACAGCATGGCTGGAATGGCGCCAATCCAGTACCAGTGTGTGGCGAGAATGCCATATTGGTAGGCAGAACCCGCCCAGCCCATCAATTCCAGAGCACCAAGATTGGCGGAGAGGAAGCTCAAACCCGCGACCCAGGCCGTCATCTCGCGTCCAGCCATGAAAAAATCTTCGCCTGTGTTGGCCCGGCCTTTCAGATAGAAACCGATGGCCAGAACCAGTACGAAGTAAAAGGTAATAATCACTCCATCCACGAACGACAAGTGCACGAGCCTCGTTGTTTCGAACAACGCCATGGCTGCCATCATTTTGAATCCCTCGGTTGCCCGTAGTAAGCCGTGCTACCGTGCTTTCTTAGAAAATGTTTGTCGTGCAAATGTCGCGAAACCGGGGCGGCTTCGGGAGCGATCCCAATCGTGTAATAGGCAATGCGGGCCACCGATTCGAGAATCACCGCGTTGTGCGCCGCTTCCGCGGGAGTGGATCCCCAACAAAATGGCGCATGTCCTGCCACCAGGACCGCGGGAATGCTATCGGTGCCCAACTGATCAAAGAGGCGGCGGATTGCAAGTCCTGTGTTCTTTTCATAGTCATTCGCGATCTCTTCCGGCGTCAAATCGGGAGTGACCGGAACCGGTCCATGAAAATAATCGGCATGGGTCGTTCCAAAACACGGTATGGAACGACGCGCCTGAGCCCATGCGGTAGCAAATTCCGAATGAGTATGCGCCACCCCGCCTGCGTCCGGGAAGCGCTTGTAAATCTCCACATGAGTCGCCAGATCGGAAGAAGGACGAAGCGTGCCTTCCACGACGCACCCGCTCAGGTCGGTAACCACAATATCCTCAGCGGACATGGTCTCATAAGGTACGCCGCTGGGCTTGATTGCCACTAAGCCTTGCTCCCGAGAGATGCCACTGACGTTGCCGAAAGTGTAGAGCACCAGGCCGCGACGGACGAGTTCGAGGTTCGCGTCCAGGACTGCTTGACGCAGGGTTTGCAGAAGCATAGATTTCGGCGATCTCCCTCCGCAATGTAAACGTTTGAGTGTCAACAGTAAACGTATTCTCTCGAACCCGTCAACTGAAACCTTGGGTGCGGCTTAGGTGCCCGTGCCTAGCCTTCCTGGCGTTGAGCCGGGTCGTGCTTTCGGGCACGAAGTGGGTCGACTCCCGCAGTACGAGATGAGTTGTGAGCTCGTATTCGCTTCCGGTGGCCGAGGAGGGCTCACGCTGTACCTCCGCCAGCAGGGCATGAAAGGCCAGCCGAGCCAGCTCCGCCTGCGACATCTGCACTGTGGTCAGAGCCGGCAGTACGAACTGTGCCAGGTGGATGTCGTCAAATCCAATCACGGACAAGTCCTGCGGAATGGAAATCCCCTCCTCATAGCTCTTGCGCATGACGCCGAGCGCAGTCATGTCATTGGAGCAGAGCACGGCTGTCGGCCGGGTGGGTTTGCTGAGCAACTGACCCAGGGCCGCAATCCCACCCTCAATTGTGTGGTTCCCCTCGACGATCAGGTTCCCATCGGCCTCCAGACCCATCTCCTCCATGGAGCTAAGAAAAGCGTCCTGGCGGGCCTGTGCCGATTTCAAGCGCAAAGGTCCTGCAATAAAAGCAATTCTCTGGTGGTGGAATGCTACGAGGTGTTGCACCGCTTGCCGAATGCCGTGCAGGTAGTCGATGCGAATATTGCTGACGTGGGGACGCGCCATGCCGATATCGGCGAAGACGAGCGGCACATTCCGCAACTTCAAGTCTTGCAACAGAAATTCTTCCGTGCCGAAGGTCAGGACGGCAACGCCTTCGACGCGACGTTCGATCATGCGCCGCACGGCGCTCTCCAAACGTTTGGGATCGTGCCCAGTGGAGGTCAGCAGAATCTCGTAGTCGTGCTGAACCGCAATTCTCTCGAAGACCTGCACAATCTCTGGAAAAAATGGATTGGTGATTTCAGAGATAATGAGACCGAAGATCCTGCTTTTTCCTGAAACGAGCGCGCGGGCCTGGGTATTCGGGTAGTAGCCAAGTTCCTCCACTACTTTCCAGACGCGCTTAGCAAGCTGCGGGTCCACGCTTGGGAGATGATTAATAGCCCTCGACACAGTTGCCGTAGACACCTTGGCGCGCCTCGCGATTTCGCGGATATCCATGGGTCCGGCGGAGAAGACTCACCCAACAAGGCATGCTAGCACATAGAGAATACGTTTGCTGCTGGGATTTCACGATGTTTTTGCTGGGTTAGCGCTTTGCGGCGGGGCTTTGCTCTGTTTCAACCTAAGAGCCGCTACTTTCTTTCTGGACTATATTTGCACGCAGTTTCAACAACGGAGTCGTTCCAAGTGTGCTCAGCTCACGAGTCTGCGTTCGATTACGGGGGCAATACGTAGTGGTAGTGGTCCCGCTTCGCTTCAAACTGCACCACTACCTACGGAGTAGTCCCCTAGTCACGTTCACTGACGGACTGCTATAATTTTTGGATTGCGCGCGACATGTCCACTCCATTGCCGTGTGCGCGCGTCGCAGAGTAACCCGCAGCTGTTCCCAACAGCGCATGTGGCCAGGTAGCTCAGGTGGTAGAGCGCAGCCCTGAAAAGGCTGGCGTCGGCGGTTCAAGTCCGTCCCTGGCCACCATGATTCCAAAGAACTTAGGTCAAAGACGTAGTGCCTTACCCAGTCCGCATTCAGTCCGCAATCGCGAAACGTTTCGAACGCTCTGAGTCTTACGAAAGAAAGAATACCAAGGTTTCTCCGCAGGTGCGGCTTTCCCTTTTCAACCAACCGCGTTGATGTCTTTGCGCCATTGTCGTCACTCCTTCCTAATCAAGACTGCCGTTGGAACTAGGTGACGGGACTTATTCCATTTCAAACGAAATGAACTGGAATCTTCCTTGTCGCTCGACTTCAAGCACTACAGCGTCGCCGGTTTTGAAGGCTCAAGAACTCTGAAGGCAATTGTCAATGGATGTGAAGTGCGCATCGGTGTCCGCCTTTGTTCAGCCTATTTGCCCGATCTCGGTGGAAAATCCTTGAGCAGCTTGGCGATCGTTTTTTCGAGGTTCTTGTAGTTCTTGTCCGGATCTTTTCCAGGGTTCAGCGTTTTAGTAACGCTTCCGCGCCAGACCAATTGTTTCCTGGCCGGATCGTAGATGCTGAGAACAAGAGTTCCCACGTCAACTCTGGAAGTTGTTGCGCGCGCCATGCCCGACCACCGCGGACCCATCGTCCATGCATCGAATTGCCGCTCGTGATCGACCGCTGTCTGGTAGTCGATGTAAAGATCGGAGCTGTTCTCGCCCTTCTGCAGGCCCTTCTGGGCCAATTGAGTCTCAATCGCACGACGAATATCCTGGTTGACCAACGGATCGCGAGCAGTGGTTCTTTCACTCTCGACCCAACGGTACGATTTGTAGGCAGCGAAGTTGGTGTCACGGTCGTAGTTGTACTTGACTTCCTGGGCCGCCAGAGCTGCGGAACAACAGAACAGCATCAAGGCTGCGGTAAGGCTAAAGGTAGTTTGTCTCATATCAGTAACTCTCCTTGCGTATTGGCTTACTGCCGGTATTCATAGGTGAAAACGCGAATCTCAAGTTGTTTTGTGGCCGAGGTAATCACGGCTTTGCCAGGATAATTGGGGCCGTCTCGAAGCTGATCGAAGGCAACCACGATCGAAACCGGGTTGTCATCGAGAAAGGTGTTGATTTCGGTTTTCACCGGGCGCTTCGCCGCCGGGTCGAAGGTCATAGTCATCGAATCCCCCGCTTTCACGTAATCGCGCATGCGTATGCGCACATGGCTGCTGCCTGCGCCAGTGGTGACTTCAGCTTTCGAGATTGCTTCCTGCAGTTTCGCAGGATCAGTTCCGGGATAACGGCTTGCCAGCGCCGCCAGGCGTTCGATGTAATCTCGCATCTTTTCCTTCTCTTCCTCGATCTTTTTGGCGATAAGCCGATGGCCAGGACCGCGGCGAGGTGCCTCAGGCGCCGTCTGGCTCTGATCGAGCGGAATGCTCACGCGCTCTCCCGCGGCGTTGTAATGGATTTCGTCTACCTTAGTGTTCTTGAATTCGCCCTGGTAGTAGGTCTCCGTTCTCTGCTTGTACGTGTATTGCCGGACCTGCTTGTTGTTGGTTGCCATAGCCTCCATCAGATTGGCGACTGGCACTTGAGCCACGGCTACGCTGATGGGTAGCGAGGCAAGCGCTGTTAAGAGAGTTGCTTTCCATTGCTGATTCATACTTTCGTTCCTCCAAAGATGTTGCTTTCAATTTGTCCGCGAAAGCGGCGGCATTCGCACACTACGGCGTTCTTTCGGGAATTGTGTCTCCCGGGTGAACGACGCTACGTTTATTCGTTTTTAGGCCACGACTTGGCCGGTTAGCTGAATATTCGAGGCCTCATTGTTCTGGATTTCCAGCAGGCTGCCGAGCAGGTCGCAGGCGCGTGCTGTGCCATTTTCGTTGCGCACTTGCTTGCCAATCGCTGCAGCGCGCTGCCCGTAAGTCTTGCTATCGAGCAGGACTTGGATCTCACGTGCGGAGACGTTGGCGTTGTAGCGTTCGCGCGGAATACTCCGTGCCATACCCAGACGCACGAGCCGCGCAGCGTTATCTGGCTGATCGTGACCATAGTGAACAACAAGCGTTGGCCGACCCGACCGCATGGACTCGCCTGTCGTACCGATTCCACCCTGGTGTACCACCACACAGGCGCGTGGAAATACAGCGGAGTGCGGCGCATATTGGACCGCTATCACGCCGGGTGGAAGTGGATGTTTAGGCTGATTTTCCGGATCGCGTCCAACCAGCAGCACGGCGCGGCGGCCCAGGCGCTTCGCGGCCTCCGCACTCTGTTCGTAGAAATCTCCCGCAGCGCCGACTGCCGCTGAACCGAGCGTGAAAACGATAGGTGGTTCTCCGGAATCGAGAAATCTCTGCAACTCCGGTGTGTTGCCATTGTTGTGGCTGAGGAATGGAAAGCCTGTAGCATGTGCATTGGCGGGCCAGTCAGGCTGAGGTGCCGCCAGCACGGGTGAAAACAGACCTAGTGCCAGATGCGGCGAGTGCCCCCACAACAGGGGATTCGGCGCTGGTGAGAGGCCAAGTTCCTTTTCGAACTCACGAAATGGTTTCCATATTGGCTCGAACATTGCTGCGATCAGTTTTAGGAGAACGTTCTGCAGCCCAGGGCCGAACGACGCTAGCCTTTCAGCGAAAGGCAGCCCTGAGAACACCGGCGGATCGTATGCCGAGCACATACTCATGGGCGCAACCGCGACGGACGCCCAGGGACATCCAGACTTGCGTGCGAAGAGAAGAGCCGCTACGACAATTGGATGAATGACCAGCAAGTCAGCATCCGCCGCCGCTTTCGCCGTATCCTCGTACGAATCACGCAGCGCGGGCAGGATAATGTCGCAAAACAGGTAGCGCCCTCCGGTTCGACGGTCCATAACGCGACGAAGAATACTCGGATCAGAGACGTCGACGTCCGGACGCACCGGATGGAATGCAATCTCCTCAGCTTCGATCAGCCTGCGGTAGGACGGTGAGGTTGCCACCACAGGAGAGTGCCCCCGGCGTTTCATCTCCCGAGCGAGGGCGAGAAGCGGATAAAGATCGCCCAACGAACCAAATGTGCAAAATACGATGCGCTTTCCAGACATAAAATCTCGTGCTCCTTATTAAAATGTGCAGTTTCATTCGCACCGAGCAGCTTGTGCTCATGCGCGACAGTTCAGTCCGCCGCAATCGCAGGTGCAGCCAGCGGAGCTTTTTGCTTGGTTTCCCACTTCAGAATCTTTAGATCGAGAACGAAGATCGCGTAGAGCACGGGCACCAGCAATAGTGTTATGAACGTCGCTACGCAAAGCCCGCCGATCTGCGTATAGCAGAGTGGCTGCCAGAGGGGGCCGCCGTGCAGGGCTAGTGGAAATAAGGCCAGGACCGTCGCGGCTACCGTGATCATGACGGGACGCAGACGAACGATGCCGGCATCAATCACCGCTTCTTCGAACGGCTCGCCTTCTTCGTGCTTCTCCTCGATGAAGTCAAAAAGAACGATGACGTGGCTCACGATCACTCCGATTAAGCTCGCGACTCCCAAAAAGGCCATAAACCCGAACGGAGTGCCCATGATCCAGAGCGCTGCAACTGCGCCCACGATTCCGTATGGGGCAGCCGCGAAGACGAGGAATGGTTTCACCGCATTGTTGAATTGAAGGACCAGAGCCAGGAAGATCAGGAATACCGAAGCCGTCATGACAACGCCCAACTCTCCGAATCCACGGTGTTGCTGGTAATAGTCGCCGCCCATGCGAATCTTGTACCCAGGAGGCAAGTTCTTCTCGAATTCCTTGAGCTTCGGTCCGGCGGCCTTCAGTACCTCGGAGGAAAGCACGCCTGGCCTGGGGAAGCAGCGCACTGCTATGGTGCGAAAGTGATCCAGTCGGATGATTCGCTCGGTGTCCATCGAGTGCTCGATCTTGGAAACCTGAGTCAGCGGGACCTTCGTCGATCCTTGCATCGCATACACATAGAGACTCTGAAGATCCGACAGCTGAGTTCGCTCCTCCATCTTAAGCCGGGCAATAACTGGGATCTCCTTATTCCCGTCTTGCAGAGTCGTCAGTTGAGTTCCGCTCATGGCGGATGTGGATGAAGCCGCCACATCCTGATTCGTGATGCCGGCAAGATTGGCGCGGTCGGGGTCGATTTTTAACCTCACGCCCGAGCTCTCGGAATCCCAATCATTGCGGACGCCGACGGTATTGGGCAGCGAGAGGAAAATGTCCTCCAGGCTTCGCGACAGACGACGCAGCGTGCGAATGTCCTCGGCCGACTGAGCCGCGCTCACATCGGCGTTATTGGCGATAAGGATGTCCACAGGAAAGTCGATGGCAGCGTACTGAAGCTGACGGACATCGATTCGCGCGCCGGGAATGCTCGCCGACATGATGGGCTGCAAATGTTTCACAAATTCTGGCGTGATTTCCTTGTCCGTAACCTCCAGGATGATCTGCGCGTAGTTCAGTTGCTGCAGTTGCGGTGAGACCGAGAACCAGAAACGGGGCCCACCTCCGCCGACAAATGTAGTCACGTACTTCAGAATGTGCTCTGGCTTTCCGTCCTTACCCGCGCGTTCTTTCGCGAACTTCTCAGCCTGGGTGCGGACGATCTGCTCAACCTGCTGGGCTGTCTGGTTGGTGGTTTCGAGATTCGTGTCGTTGGGGAGCCAAACGTCAATGTAGGACCAGTACTGCACGTCTTCCGGCATGAACGATGTTTTCAGTTGCGACATGAAAAAGACACCAAGCGCGAGGAAGGCGAGCGAGCCGGCAAAGACCTTCCAGCGATGTTCCATTGCGGCCCGTGCGGTTCGTGCGTACCAACCCGTGAATCCGGTCGTCCGTCGCACTTCAATCGGCTTCTCTGCTTTCTTGTCTGGGCGGAGCAGGTAGTAGCCGAGAAGCGGTACAAACGTCATCGAGGCCAGGCGTGATGCCACCAGTGCGCAAGTCATCACGATGGGCAGGCTATAGAGAAATTCACCCATGGTGCCGGTCAGCATGAGGAATGGAATGTAAGCAGCAATGTTGGTGACCGTGGCGAACATGATTGCTGTTGCAAGTTTCGTTGGCCCAAGCCATGAGGCAACCAGGCTCGTCTGCCCTTCCGCCAACCCCCGCTTGATCGAGTCGCCTGCGACCACCGGGTCGTCAACCAGCAATCCCAGTGCGATGATCAAGGTCGCAACCGAGACCTGTTGGATATCGATCCCGAGGACCCACATGAAGCCGAAGGTCATAGCAAGTGTGATTGGGATCGAGATGGCCATCAGGACAGCAGAACGCCACTCCCAGAATCCAATCAGCGAGACGATGACCACCAGGAAGATCGCTTCGTAGAGCGCTCCCATGAACAAGTCGATATTTTCTTTCACCTGAAGGGGCTGGTCGGAGGTTCGCGCGATAATAAGGTCCTCTGGAAGGTAGTTCCGGACTGCAGCGAGCTTCTCGTCCACGCTCTTGCCAAACTGGGCGATCTGCAACCCGTCGCGCATTTGAACCGCCAATGTGATAGCCCGGCTTCTGTGCCAGGAGCCATCTTTTTCCTGCCATGTGAAGTAGTTCAGGTAGCGCGCTGGACTCTCATAGGATCGTGAGATATCGACCAAGTCGCGTAGATAAACAGGGGAGTTTGATGCCGTAGGTGCGCTTCCAACAATCACGTCTCCGATGTCACGCGCGTTTTCAAATTTGCCGGACGGATTGAGCGTAACGTTCTTGCTATCCACCTCCAGTACGCCGCCCGGCAGGGTGCTATTGCGCGCTGAGAGTACCTTCTGAAGGTTTCCTGGTTGCAGGCCATACTCGGCCAACCGCTGCTGCGAATAGTCAAGATAGACCCTTTCAGCGAGCACCCCGTTACGATCGACCTTCGAGACTTCTGGTGTGCCCTGTAGCGTCCTCTGAATCAGAGCCGTAAAGTCGTCGAGTTCTCGGTAGGAATACTTTTCACCTGCTACTCTTGACAGCTTCGCTTCCGTTTCTTGGGGATCGCGGATAAATGCTGGGCGCCAGGAGTCAGGATGAATCTCCGAGCGATGGAAACGTTCTTGCACAATGTGGTCGCCCCAGGCTTCCAAGGCCTGGTCATCGGCCTGCGAACTCATATCAATGCCTATGAATCCGGGCCCCTGAAATATGTGCGGGTCCTGAAAGGCGCCGCGGCGGACGCCAAGTTGGTCGACCAAGTGAAATGATGCCTGTACTTCCTCGGCAGCAATCGACTGCGGAAATGAAACTACGACGCTGATTCGAGGCTGCGGGGCGTTCTTTGGCAAGGCGCTGCGAACGTTTTCAATCACCTTCTTCACCGAGCGCGCGCGCAATGCAATGTCAATATCACTTGCTTTCGGGCTGGCCACGGTCAGCATTAGCGCGGCCGTATCACCGAAATTGCTGTTGAACTGGATCGGGCCCGCGCCTTGGGGTAACTTGTTGTTCAGTTCGTTCAGCCGCAGGTTGATGTCATTAAGTTGCTTGGTAGTGTCTTTTACTTTCTCGTCAAGCTGGACAAACACGAGTGCGAAGTTCGGAAAGCTCAGCGAGCGAATGCCGTAGTCCGATCCGCTGGGCGGCTTCACGGCCTGGTTCTGCGCCATGGCCTGTTCCATCGGTCGAGCGACGAGTTGCTCTATCTCCTCAGCCGTCGCACCAGGCCACTTGCATGACGCTACGGCGACCCTGACCGGAATGACAGGGTCCTTCCGCTTCGGCATCTTTGAGTAACCGAACCAGCCCCAAAGGAAGGTGCCGAGTAAGAGTACGAGTGCAACCTGGCGATGCTCCACGAAGAACCGCGCCGTATTGTGTGTATGCTGCATGATTTCGCTATCTGATTTGTGTGCCATTTGAGTTTCTCGCCTATGAATTGCTGAGCCGGCGGTACGCCTCACTGCATTACGCGTACTGTGTCGCCGCTCCTTACTAGTGTCGCTCCCGCTGTGACAACGCGTTCTCCAGCCTTAATCCCACCAAGAACCTGGATCATATTTCCGTAAGCGTCGCCAAGATCCACTGTGCGGGAGCGGACGATCACTGGGTCTCCAGGTCCCTCAGCGACCAGTACTGCGAAAGCCTGAGGGTTCTGCGGATCGCGAATCACCGCGCTCAGTGGAACCGAAAGCACGTTGGTCGGCAGGATCTGGCCGCCTAGGGCAAGCGAAGCGATCATTCCTGACTTAAGCTGGTTGTGCGGGTTAGGAATCGTCACCTCGACCGAATAAACGCGACTCTTGGGGTCAGCTGCCGGAGAAATCGCGCTGACGCGGCCGGAAAACTCGTCAGGAAGAGCGTCCGTTGAAATCGTCTGTTCTTGCCCCAACTTGATCCGCCCCATGGCGTTGTCGGGGACTCCGAAAATAGCTCGAACCGAACGTGTGTCGGCAATCGTAAACACCGGGGAGGTCGGACCGACTAACGCGCCAAGATCCACGGTGCGCCGGATGATCCAGCCATCGAACGGTGCGCGAAGCGAGGAATCGTCGAGGGCCGTTTGCGCTTCTGCCAGGGATGCCTTCGCATTGCTCAAGCCAGCAACCGCGCTGTCATACTGAGACTTTGCCTGATCGAATTCCGGCTTTGTGGCGCTCTGTGCCGAATAGAGATTCGATGTGCGATCGTAAGTGAGCTTGGCGTGTTCATAGTCGGCTTGTGCGTGCGCCAACTGTGACTGGGCTTGCTCGCGGCGATCGGTATAGTCCTGCTGGCGCACGACGGCCAACACAGTGCCGCGCGTGACCCAATCACCGGTGTCCAGGCTACGTATGCGGCCATCGGCTCCCCGTACCTGGCGGATGCTGACAACGTACCCACCCGACTTAAAGGCGAGATCGACCTGCGCGTTGGGCACGATGTTAGCGGAATAGCGGGTCTCGCTACCCGTGGAGATCGTCTGCACCTGGGCCGTGCGGACCGGCGTCAGTGCTCGCGGCTCTGACTCTGCACGAGTGCAACCGGCTTGGCTGATGGTGTACAGGGCAGCAAGAACTACGGCCGAAATGTGTGAGAACCGAAGTTTGTCTGTGCAGATCATTATTCTTCTCCCAATGACTTCTCGAATTCGCTCTTGGCTGACCAGAAGCCCAGAAGGGCCTGCTGGTAGTCGTCGCTCGCGCTGGCGGCCTTTGCCTGCTGCTGCAGGACGTCGCTCAACAGGACCGATTGTTCTCCGTACTTGTTGGTCACTTCGCGAAGCCGCTGTTGTGCTGCGTCCCGTTCCGACTGCGCGACTGAAATAAGCATTCGAGATTCCTCAAGCTTGCGGAATCGCGTATTTACGTCGATGAGGACTTGCGCCTGTAATTCGTGCAGCTGCGTCTGCGCCTGTGTCTCGGTGACCTTCTTCTGATTGACAACATCTTTGCGACGCCCCCAGTCCCAGGGTTCCCATTTCAGCTCGAAGCCAATACTGGTCATGTTCCGAGGAAGAACGTCAATGTTGAAGTTAGAGGAGTAATTGAAAGCAACACCCACGTCCGGAATGTAATCGGCCTTCGCCATGCGGCGGTCGTATGCGGCCTGCCGCATGCTGAGCTCGGCTTGCTTGAGCTCAGGCCGTTGCTCCAGAGCGCGACTTTGCGCCAGCTTCAAGTCAACTTCTTCAAACGAAGCGACAGGGACTTTTTCTGTCTCGAACTCGGTGCGGATGTCGCGACCAAGAAGGTTATTGAGATATTCCTTGCGGGAGTCGAGTGTGTTCCGAAGTTGAACCAGCTTGTATTTCTCATTGGCGAACTTAGCCTTGACGTCCAGACTGTCGGACTTCAGGGCCGCCTCCTGCGAGACCCGCTGGAGAACCACACGATCCAGTTCCTGGTACTGTTTCACGTTCGCTTCAGCGGCTTCCAGTTCGCTCTCTGATTGCAGGATGGCGTAATAGGCTTGCTTCACGTCCTTTATTAAGCTTTGACGCTCAGCCCGTGCTTTTTCACCTGCTATCTTCGCGCTCAGCTCTTGTGCCCGAACGCCGAGATTGATCTTGTAGAGTTGAGATAGTGGCTGCTTCGCTTGACTCATGACGTAAGCAACCGGCTGACGTGGAGTAGTGATCTTGGTGTCTGTAGTCGGGAAAGGGCCTACGCCCGGGATGTTCCCGAAGGCTCCGGCAGGAAAGTTGAAGCTGACCTCATTCAGAAGTTGCGAGCCAAGCACCGTCCCGCTAAAGGACGGCAGGCGCTTCGTCTTCACTTCTGCGATCTGCCACTTGGACTTATCAACTTCAAGGCTCACGATCTTTAAAGTCCGGTTGTTGGCCACCGCGAGCCGGATTGCATCTTCTAGAGTGAGTACGCTTGGCGAAGACGCTTCCTGCCCTGCGGAAATTCCAGCAGCGAAAACCACTAGAAATATGCCGCCGAGCATATGTCTGAGTTTTGATCGAAGCCGAGCGAGGTGCTTGTTGAATTTGTGTATGCGCATGTTCTTTTCCTGTCTAATAGCTCACACCGTCATCTTCTTGAAGCGGTTTGCTGCCGCCAGCAATAGACCTACGCCCATCGCGAACAGCACTACACCGTTGAACCACAGCTGCTCTAATCCGGCTCCACGCAGTATGACGCCGCGCGTAATCTTGATCATGTAGGTCGCGGGCACAAAGTGGCTCAGCGTGTAGGCCCAGAGCGGCATCGTCTCGCGAGGAAACATGAAACCCGAGAGAAAGATGCTAAGAAGCATCACGACCATGCAGAACTGCAGAGCTTCAGCCTGCGAGTTCGCCTTGCAAGAAACCAAAATTCCGATTGCCAGGTTGACGAACAAGTACCCTGTTGTCAGCAGTCCGAGCACCAGCAGGTTGCCGTGCATCGGGATCTGAAATACGAAGCGCATGAAGGCAAGAAGAATCGCCAGCTCTACAATTCCGGTCACGAAGTAGGGCAGAATTTTGCCCAACATCAGTCCCAGCGGCCGTACTGGAGTGACCAGGAGTTGCTCGATCGTTCCTCGTTCCTTTTCGCGCACCATGGAAAACGCCGTCAGCATCACTGTGACCAGGAGCAGGAGAATCGCCATCATGCCCGGCAGCAGGAAGTTTGGGGAGCGGGAAGCGGGGTTGAACATCACCTTGGGCCGAATCTCGATCGGATTCTTCTGGCCGGGACTCAGCATGCGGCGGAGTGACTCATCCAGCCCGATTGAGCCGGATACATTCACAGCCTGACCTGCAACGTTCGAGTCCGAACCATCTACCATCACCAAGACCTGTGCCTGGTTGCCTTTCAGCAGGTTGCGATCAAAATCGAGCGGAATCTTCACGCCAACACTGGCGCGCCCGGAAACCATCTCTTCATTGAGTTCAGCATCGCTGTGAACGTATTTGTAGACGTGGAATGTGTCTGAATTCCGCAGCCGGTCAATGAAGGCGCGACTCTCCGAACTGCCTGAAACCTCTGTCATCATGGAACTGCCGCTTGCGTCATACACCGCGGTCCGAACCTGCCGGATGTTGGTGTCGATGGCGGCTCCGAGAATGACCAACTGGAGTACTGGCATAACGAAAGCGAACAGAAAAGCCATCGGGTCTCGACGCATGTGCCGGACTTCCTTGTAGAAGATGGCTCCCACTCCCTGGATCGGGCTCTTCATGCGGCCTCCATCTGCATTTGCCGGCGCTGGCTCAATTCGACGAATGCATCTTCAAGCGTGGGAATCAACGGGCGAATCTCTTCAATCTCGATTCCGCAGCGGCGCATTTCACGCTCCAGTTCCTGTTGTCCGACCGATTCGCTCACCAGCGCGTGGATCGATCGGCCGAAGATAGTCGCGCTCTTGAACAGCGACATTTCCTGTGCCCTACGTAAGGCGGTCGTGATGGCAGGAGCTGATATCTCAAACCGGTGCGTCCCAGATGGATTTACTTCTGGCAGCGCGCGCAGAGAATCGGGCGTGCCGTCTGCAATCAGTTCGCCGTAGTAGATGTAGGCGAGATGGCTGCATCGTTCGGCCTCGTCCATGTAGTGCGTTGTCACGAAGAAAGTGATTCCTTTGCCAGAAAGCTGGAACAACAGATCCCAGAGTTGTCGGCGTGCGACGGGGTCGATGCCGGCAGTGGGTTCGTCGAGAAACAGTACGGTAGGCTCATGCATCAAGGCGCAACCCAGCGCCAACCGCTGTTTCCATCCACCCGAGAGGCGGCCGGCGAGTCGGTCCACGTACTTTTCGAGTTTGTTTGCAGCTATTGTTTCCTCAATCTTTTGATCCAAAGCTTTTCCTTTTAGCTGATAAGCCCGTCCGTAGAAGCGAAGGTTCTCTAAGACTGTGAGGTCGTCATACAGGCTGAATTTCTGGCTCATGTAGCCGATCCGCTCACGGACTGTGTCGCTTTGAGTCCGCACATCAAGCCCTTCAATCCATGCTTCGCCTTCGGTGATTGGCAGAATTCCGGTCAGCATCTTGATCACAGTCGTCTTGCCGCTGCCGTTCGGCCCGAGAAAACCGAAGACTTCTCCTCGCTCAACTCTGATTGAGGCCTGGTTCACCGCGACGAAGTCTCCAAAGCGCCGCGTCAGATTCTTGGTTTCAATGGCTGGCATTACCGTGCCTCCGAGGCGAATTGCACGTCTGCGCTCACGCCGGCGCGCAACAGGCTGTCGTGGTTCTCGACCCGCAGCTTCACTCCAATCACTTGGTGAATCCGCTCTTCCTTTGTTTGCACGTTGCGTGGCAAAAACTCGGACTGCTGCCGAATCTGCTCAACGTTTGCCTGAAAGGTTCGCCCAGGGTAGGTATCGACGTGAATCTGTGCGGCATTGCCGATATGTACGGTTCCGATCTGGGTTTCGGGTACATAGACCATCAAGTAAAGCTGGTCGGCTTCGAGCAATTGAGCCACGGGCGAATTCGCAGAAAGAAGATCTCCTGGCCGCAGATCCATCGTTTCGACGACGGCTGCTGCGGGCGAACGCACTTCCCGTTCGGCCCAACGGGCTTCGGCTTCCTTCAGTTGTCCTTCGGCCAATGTAAGTTCCGCGCGTGCAGCCGCAACGTCCTCAGTTCGAAATCCATGTCGCGTTTTGTCCGCGACCGCTTTAGCAGCTTTCAGGCGTCCTTCGGCGGCAGCGGCCGCATTTTGTTGTGCGCTTACCAGCGCGTGAGCGGACCGAGCTCGGTCACGGGCGTTGTCGAGTGACTGCTGCGACATCGCTCCGCTTTCGGTGAGAATTTCAGTACGCTTCAGTTCGCGGTCGGCATTGGTCTCATCAGTTCTTGCTCTTTCCAGGTCGGCATGCGCCTGGGCGAGTTCAGCTTCGCGATATCCGTCCGCTGCAGCATTGGCCTCGGCAATCTCCTCCGGACGTGATCCGCGGAGCATTTTGGCGAGGTTTGCGCGTGCTCCCTCAACTCGTCCCTGCGCTTGCAACAGTTGACCTTCGAGCTCCGTGCTTTCGAAGACCACCAGAAGTTGCTTGGCTTCTACGTGGTCGCCTTCGCGGACTAGCACGCGGCTAACGCGTCCACCAACCTTCGATCCAATGCTGATGTTGCGAGCTTCGAGTGTCCCGGAAGCGAGCAAGGAACGGTTATCGCGATTCATCCAAGCAGATGCGAGGCTAATCGTCCCCAGCACCAGAACAGCCACGACAATTGCCATCTTCTTTTTCATGATCGACTCCATCAAGTTCTCGTGTGCTTCCCTAGTTCTTCGCGGTAAGTGAGTCAGCATTGAGTTGCTGAATGAGTTCTGCAGTGATCTTCGACGCAGTTTGCTTGACCATCTTCTCGGGCGCATTCTTGGTCATCCCGAACTTCACGACGAACCCTGCGGCCGCGGCGTAAGGGTTCAGGGCAATTACCGCACCCGGGCGTTTTCCGTTGCTCTTATGCGTTGTTACCTCGTAAAGAGGTTCCGCCTTGCTGGACGCGTCCGACGCCATGACGTACAGTTCCACCGTTGCCTTGCCTGAACCGAAGCCCACCAAAGCACGCCGCATCTGGTTGCCCTCGTTCATCTCCGTGAACACACCGCGGACTAAGAGGCCATCGGTCGGCTTAGCGTCTGCCGGAGATAGGCGTTGGGCTGTGAAACCGGATTTCTGCAGATCCGCAACCAGGCTCTCTGACATCAAGTTGACGAGTTTGCGGGCTTCAGTTTCTGGATCCCGCCGCTTTCTCCTCAAGACACTTCCGGGGGGTGGAGGCAGAAGGTACCCCTTGCCCGTGACGCCGCCCTTGTCTTGTCTAAAATTGGCGGGATCCAGCTCAAAGTCGCTGATGTAAATAACCTTGTGGCGATGAGTCTGCAACGGTGCGGACTCGGTCGAAACGGGATCTGACGAGTTCTTGTCCTGGGCTATGCACAGCGGGATTACGATCGTCATTGCAAACAGCGCTATCGCAAACGTCTCCATCGCACGGCGACCAGCTGGCTTATCCAACATCAGAAAATTGCGAACTGCTTTCATGAAACCCTCCTCAAAATTGGTTTTAATGGTTCTACTTCCTATATCGCTACGAACTCGGTGCCTGTCGCCACGGGATTCAGAACATATAACTTTGGTTGAACGGCCTCCAGCGCTACGAGGTAAATCGACTCGCAGGTTCTATCGCCGATCTCAAGCAGGAGAGCCGTATCGCGGCGCGAGTATCCTTCAAGCGCCCGCAGCACGAAGACAAATCGCGGAAGCACATCAAGGTTCAATAGGCGTCGCTGCAGTACTTCGGATGGCTGCCTAAGCGCGAGTTCAAGCAGATCCGAAATCCCCTCATCCCTTTTGTTATGCAGCCAAAGACACTCTTCCACGCTTTGGTCAGCCGGGCGCATGAGCCTGATACAAGCCTGAATGATCAGCCGTCGCGCCCAACTCACCATCCAGTCGCGAAACACCCGATCCGCTCCATTGAGCGACTGCTCGAATGCAGCGCCGAGGACCCTCTCACTCAGTACCTTGTCCCCGACCAGGGTGTAGCAAAGCCATTGCAGCGGTTCTGCCGAGTCCGCAAAAAGCTGGACGTAATCGTTTTGGGTACACCTATCCTGTTGGAGCATCGCCCCCATTTTGAGTTCCTCTCTGGTTTGTTGACCTGGCTCGGTTAGTTCTGGTCTGAGACGTCCTGACGACCTGCTGACTCCGCCTCTTCAATTTCATCAATCAATGCCGACATTAGCGGCCCTGCACCCATCAGTTCCGCGCCGGCGTGGCGCATTTCGCTGAGAAGCTGATGACCTGCATCATCTACGAACGATACATGCAGCAGGTCCACGACAATTTCTGCCTTGCCGTTCATTCCCGCCAACGCCGCGTACGCATTCCTTGCCTCGCCGACCCATTCATGTGCCAGTTTGCCTTCCAACTTCATTCGTGTAACACCTGGCTCGTTCATGACAGTGATTCGAAGCATTCCTTCTCCTCGTCGACCTCTTGCATCAGCTGTTTGTGCCGCGCTTGTTCGATCAAGCTCTTAATCGCATTACGTTCAGCGAGGCCGAGCGATTGATACCCAGCGCTAAGCATCGCCAACAGTTCTCGCGCTTGTTCGATGGAGCACCGCGGTCGAGCAGCATGTTCGAGGGTTTCTGTAAGTTGCAGCACCATGCCTTGGCTTAGGCACATGCCCTGCCAAACTCTGTGGTTGATGTCAAAACCGTAGGAAGTGGCTGATTCAGAGGGAGTTTGCCCAGGATAGAACAGATGCTTGGACACCTGCCGTGCCGAATGTTCTCGCGCCCAGCGATTCGGCACGGTGCCGAATTGGGCACGAATTCGGCACGAGGCTCGACTCCTAACGCTGCATACGAGTCGCCCCGAGAGAAGAAGCCGAATCCCAGGCCGAGCCTTTGGCAATAGTGATACTAACTATGGCAATCTTGCCTTTACTCAAAACATGTAGTGGGACCTCTAATCTCGCAGGCCGACACTTCAGCCTAAGGAGATTGAAATGGTTTCACTTGGATTGTTCGTAAGACTTGAAGCAAAACCCGGGAAAGAGAAAGAGGTTGCCGCTTTCCTGAAGCAAGGGGCTCAGATGGCAAATGAGGAGACGACCACCGAACTGTGGTTCGGGTTGCGCCTGGGTCCATCCACGTTCGGAATCTTTGATGCCTTTGCGGATGAGGCGGGAAGGCAAACCCACCTGAATGGGCCCATTGCCAAAGCACTCTTCGCCGCCGCACCTGATCTCTTGGTAGAACCGCCTTCGATCGAGAAAACAGAAGTTCTCGTAGCCAAACTTCCGCAAGGGGCTCGAAAAGCCGCTTGAGCTTCTGGCAGCTTCGACGATTAGAGTGCTCGTAGACCCAGTGTTCACAGCTCTTATAGCTGTGGCACCTAGCAACTTAATTGAGGCGTCGGGGGCGTCGCTGAGAAACGGCAACGCCCACCCCGCCTCCATCGTAAACACGTCTATTAGCAGTTAAGGAGATTGTCAATGCCGCAGACAAGTAATGAGGCAAATCAACAAACTAGTACTACCACCAGAGCTACCATTCACACAGTTGCCAGTCCCGCGAGCCACCGAGCGGAGTCGCTGGCTGTTCGCATCGAAGAAGGAGCAGCCCGATTACTGAATTTCGCGGAGGGGCTGTCAGAGGCTGAATGGCACACACCAGTGTCAGCCACAGATCGGCGCTCGGTTGGAGTTGTGGTCCACCATGTCGCCAGCATGTATCCACTTGAGATTGACCTGGCGCGAGCCGTCGCCAGTGGTAAGTCCGTTTCGGATGTCACATGGGAGGTCGTCGCACAAGTAAATGCCAAACATGCTCAGGACAGCGCTCATGTGTCGAAGTCTGCGACGCTCGAACTCTTGCGGCAGAACAGCCGAGGGGCGGCCGATGCAATGCGGGCCTTTACGGACCAGGAACTCGACAACGCGACGCCGTTCTCGCTGAGTTTCGACGCGCCGATGACGGCTCAGTTCGTTGTCGAGGATCATGCGCTGCGGCACAGCTGGCACCACCTGGCGGCGATTCGGAAGGCATTAGGCCGCTAGAACCTTAAGCGGCTCCAGGGACAAACCGGTCAGGCAGTCCGTCTGATTTCCTTGATTCCGAGTTTTAGCCGGCGTCGCAGGAGGTTTCGCAAGGTGGTGGCGTCCGCATATCCGATGCGGGCCGCGATCTCATCAACACTGGCAGTGCTGGTTCTCAGCAGATGGACTGCTCGCTCAACACGTAGACTTTGAAAGTAAGATAACGGCGATTTGCCCAGCACTGCCTGCATGTGGCGAGCCAGCGTTCGCTTGCTGGATGCAACCGCCTTTGCAGCATCATTTAAGGAGAACCCGTTCTTCAATCTTGCCCGTGCCCAATCTTCGAAACGTTGAACAAGCGGATCGGAGTGGACCAGGTGATCGGTCAGTGCGTAAGCGGACTGCGTTGGCCGAGAGTCGACAATGAGGTACTTCGCTGTCAGAGAAGCGAGTTTCGGGCTCACTCCCCGGATGATCCACAATGCAAGGTCCATGTGACTCAATGCGGCTCCCGCCGTCACGAAACGTCCGGACTTTACAATCATTTGTGATTCATCGAGCAAGACGCTAGGGTAGCGGCGACGGAACACTGGTACCAGCCACCAAGTGGTCGTGACGCGTTGGTGATCGAGCAGGCCGGACTCCGCCATTACGAACGTTCCAATGCAAGCGGCCGCCATCATCGCACCTTTTCGAGCCCACCCCCGCAAAACGACACCGGCATCTCGAATCTCCGGCCGCGTCAGTGCTGCCTCCAGCGGCTCGGGCATCTTAAAGCCAATGGCCGGAACAACCACGCAATCGGGTGCCTTGGAGCCAGTCACCTGCACCGGCACAGTCAGACCTTGGGAGGTCTTGACTGATTTACTCACGCCGACGATCTTTACCTCAAACCTTTCACCAGAGAAACCGGACATCTCAGCGAGTTCGTTCGCTGTCTGAAAAGCGTCGAGAACGGCGGACAGGCCCAGATCGAAAACACCATTGAGTGCGAGTATGTGTATGCGCATGGCAAGTATGATAGCAAAGATAGTATTCCTGCCTATAGCCGGTTCTTTGGAATTAAGTTTACTGGGCTGTAGATTTCCGCGCCGTGTACAAGCCGACGAGACGTGCAACCAAGACTGCGACGTACATAATGCCGCTCACCGCTTCGAGAATGGAGAGCGAGCGACATTGCGGGCTGATGGGAACGATGTCGCCGTAGCCGAGTGACGTAAGAGTGACAAAGCTATAGAACATGCAATCAAACCAGTCGACCGTATGGTTCGGATGTCTGGAAGCGTCCATCGAGAGACCGCCGGGTTGGAGCGTCTCCAACAACAAGTAAGCGATCCCCCATACGAATGCCATCAGGAAGTACACGCTGAGAGCACCGTAAATCGTGTCGCGCGTGACTGTCTCGGCACGAAGAACGGCCCTCAGCAATGTGATCAACGTGAAGCCCAGAAATATGAGCGTCGATACCAGACTGGGTATGGCGAGCGACGATCCTGGGTGCAATGTGGAGATTGCATTGAGCACACCAGCAGGCACGGCAAGAATTAATCCCGTGATCCATTGCCTGCGCTTATCGCTGACTGCGTAGACCGCCGCGACAAACACAAGTGCCCCAAGAAGCCGGAACACAACTGTCGCCAAACCAGGCGTTGCGAGATAGGGAAAGAGTGCAACTAACGATACTTGCGTGGCGAAAAGGTAGGAAAACTTGCTTCTTTTGCTATGTTGGGAGATCATGGCTTTTGGCTTTGGAGCTGCCATAAAATTTCTGGCCAACTTGCTTTTCTACGCCTGGAGACTAGGAGGCCCACCAGTGATTTCGGGTGATGCCGAGTTTCTTGATCTTGTATTGCAGCGTAGTACGTTTTATGCCGAGCCGAGCCGCCGCACCTTTAGGACCACCGAGCATCCCTCCGGTCTCCCGAAGAATCTTGATGATGTGCTCTCGATCCCCGTGCTCTTCAGCAGGCGGAGGCGGCGCTGTAGAAACATTGACCGTAGACGGCTTGATTTCCGGTAACGGAACTTGCAAGGCGGTTCCCGTCGTCAGAATGACAGCTCGCTCGATGAGGTTCTCCAGTTCGCGGATGTTCCCGGGCCAGTGCCACATTTGGAGCTTGCTCATAGTTTCCGTTGGTATGGAATCGATCGGCTTTTGCATTTGACGCGCAAATTTCTCAGCGAAATAGCGAACCAGGAGCGGTATGTCCTCCTGTCTTTCGCGCAGGGGAGGAATATGGATGGGAAACACATTCAACCGATAGTACAAGTCTACGCGAAATTGGCGCTCCTCGATCATCTTTTCGAGATCGCGATTCGTAGCGGCGATCAAGCGCACGTTGACCCTCTTAGTGTGCGTGCTGCCTAGCCGCTCAAACTCACGCTCCTGTAGGGCGCGCAATAATTTCGGCTGAATTTCTATCGGAATATCGCCTACTTCGTCCAGAAACAATGTTCCCTGATCCGCCAATTCCAGGCGTCCGATCTTCTGCGCGATCGCGCCGGTGAAAGCCCCCTTCTCGTGACCAAACAGCTCGCTTTCGAGCAGGCCAGTCGGAATCGCCGCGCAGTTTAGTTTCACAAAAGTGCGGGATTTTCGTCGGCTGTGTTCGTGCACGGCACGCGCAATCAGTTCCTTGCCGGTTCCCGTTTCTCCTAGCAGCAGCACCGTCGAATCGCTTGCCGCCACGGTTTCGACCAGTTTCAGCACCTGTTTGAGAGCGGGACTGTGGCCGACGATCTCGTCGAAATTGAGCTCATTCCGAATTTCATCTTCCAGGTAAAGCTTTTCCTGGGCCAATTTATTCTTGAGAGTTTCCAGGTCACGCACGGCAAGCGCATTTGCTGCTGCGATGGCCACCTGATTGGCAATTTGTTGAAAGAGCTCCTGGTCGTCTCTGGTAAAAGCGTCTTCCCGCACGCTCGAGATCGACATCACGCCTAGCTTGCGTCCGTGTATGGCGATTGGCATCGAATACAGGGATTTCAGTCCACTCTTGTAGAATCCCTGCGTCACGGGTGACAGGAAGCGTTCGTAATCAGGACGCGGCAGGTAATGCGGCTTGCCGCTCTTGAACACGAGGCCACTGATTGTACCGTCCGGATCGTAGTAGATTCCCTCGGGCATCGGATTAATGACCGAGCTGACTGCCTGAGCGAACAGCTTGTCGGCTTCAGAATCGTAGATCGCTAAAGCTACACACTCGTTCGGGACAACGGACTGAAGACTATTGGAAATTGCGCGGACTAATTCGCTGAGATCGAGATGCGAGACGAGGGCATTGTTGATCTCCAGCAACAATTTCGTGCGGTCGCGTTCGTGCTTTGCAGCTTGCTCAGCTCGATGAGTTTTCTCGAAATTAAGGGCATTTTCGACCGCGATAGCGATCTGGCCGGAAATTTCCTCCAGCAGTTTCGCAGTTTCAGGGGTAAAGGCATTTTCGCGCAAACTGACTACGCCCAAAGCGCCCAGTGTACGTCCGTGCGCAATCAGGGGATTGACGCAACCCGACCTGACGCCATGTTCTATGCCACGACGAACCCAAGGGGAGGGAAACTTCTCGATATCCGAAACCGAGCTCATTAGAACGCCTTGCCCGGTCCTGATGGCACTTTCCTCGGGAGTGCCTTCCATGGGTATGCGCATGCCTTCCTTGAAAGGCGTATCCCCGAGGCTGCCCAAATCGATTGCCAGCAGCTCCAGCATGTCCCCGGGACTACAAAGAGCGATGAATACCGAATCGTTGAACATCAATTCCTGCAGGCGAGGAGAGACCGATTTCAACAATTCAGTTAGATTCAAATATGAAACAACGGCATTGTTGACTTCGAGCAAGAGTTTGGAACGATCTCGCTCTCGCTCCATCTGCTGTTGTGCAAGCCGCGTTTTTTCAAAGTTCTGCGCATTATCAACGGCGATTGCGACCTGTGTGCCAATTTGAGTCAGGAGTTCCGCGTCATCCTCGGTAAAAGCCGATTCTCGCAAGCAGGCCAATGCCATGCTACCCACAATCTTGTCGTGACATATCAGGGGTACGGCGCAACCGGACCTTATTCCACGAGCGTAAGCAAGCTTCATGATGTCAGCCGTGAACTCGTTGAAATCCGGTCGGTGGCGCAGGACAGTTTTGCGTGAAGAAAACGCCAGTGCAGCGGGCGTGCCAACCAATGGAATCAGTTGGCCCTGCTTGAGAAATGCCGGGTCATCAGGGAAGTCGAGGGCATGAAGGCGTAGCTCGTGGCGCTCGGGATTGTAGAGAGCTAATGCTGCAAAATCGTGCTTGATCTCGCGCCGCAGACAGGCAGAGACGGACTTCAGTACCTGTGCCAGATCAAGATGGGAGACGACTGCATTGTTGATCTCAAGCAGAACCCGCGCACGATCAGCAGGCAGTCGAAGAGGTAAAGACTGGCCCACGACGGAACCGGCAGACTGGCCCATCCACACACCCACCCCACGTTAATTCCGAACAGTCTACAACTTCTGGAAGGCTGCCGACCAATGTTCTTCATATTGGGAGTTCGAAAATCCGCTGTGACGAGTCCGCGCTCTTAAGCCAGGCGCCTTGCAATCCGAGGGCGCCAAAAATTCGTCAATCGGTCTAGCAATAATCGATTCAGCCCGGTCCATGTTCGGGCACGTTCACTGTCGGGAAAAGAGTTCAAAAGACGGTTTCTAACCTTTGACCCTTAGCTGTCATGCCGACGCTTAGGCGAACATCGGCGCTTGATCACAGTATGGTCACAATAAATCGGCCATCGTAACGAGTTAAGTTGTTGATTTAAAAGATAGTTAGTACTGTTGATTGTAGCCCTGAAAAAAGGCTGGCAGCGGTTCAAGTCCGTCCCTGGCCACCATTTATAATCAATAAGTTAACAGACTTTCGTTCCATCAAGTCGAAGTTTCCTCCCCTTCTTTGTTGGTGTCGCTTAAATCTCCTTGAATCAATTAGATACGTGTCGGCTTTGAAGTCGTCCACAAATAGGCTGGCGTCGTTCACAGGTTCGGTACATCACTCAGATTCGACAGGAGATAGCAGAAAGGGCAGGTAGAATGTTGCACGCGAACCATATGCAAACATCCGTCTACAGGAAAAAGCTGATCATCTTGGAATCTCGCTGGCAGGGTTCGATCTCCTTGTGAATTTGGAGAGGGAAAGCCATGAAATACTCTCGGCTCATGCACCTTCCCGTCACCTACCCTTACCCCCAGTTGTTGAGGAGTTACTACAACCTCGCGATCAACTCCCCGACATTGGGGGAGCCAATTCCCGTGACTTCGTCGTAGCCCTGTCCACAATGAAATGCGCCATTGTTCCCAGAGGTGATATCTCGGAATGCAGGGGTTCCGATTAGCTTGTACAAAGACGGATTGAGAAACCCCAAAGCAGCTTTTCCTGATCGTTGACGTGCTTCATTGATCAGCGCGCAGAAACCAGCCCAGACCGGAGCACTCCAACTTGTCCCGCCTAGTCCGATTGTTCTACCACCAAGGACCAGCAAAGCTCCTGTATTCGGATCGGCTGCCGCGCAAACATCGGGTACGAGGCGCTGCGAACCTGCCGGAACGCCGAGGCCAACTTGCCAAGAAGGGCGAGAGAAGAATCGACTTCCTCCGCCGCCGCTTGCTGTCCATCCTGTTTCAGAGCTGACTCGTCCCGCAGCATCGAGACGAAGGCTTGTACCGCCCACGCCAATAACCGCAGGATCGGAGGCCTGGTATTCCGCTTGCAGCGGTCCTGTTGGGCTCTGTCCAGTGTTGTCGGGGTTCGAACCAGCGTCTCCGCTTGAGACGAACACATTGATGCCTGCCGCAGCCAAGTGCAGGAACTTCGTATGTTCGGTCTTGACCTCACCGGGAGACATGAAAGACTCCCCAAGTCCCAAGCTGATCGACAGTTGCCGCATTGTCGGTTGGCTGGCAATGTCGTCAATAATCTGGTCGAGTGCTTTATCGAGTGCCACGAAAGTAAGTGACCCACTCGCATAGATTCGAACGCGCGCATTAGGTGCGATTCCACTACTCCACGACGCGTCAAGAGTCTCTTCTCCTGTGGGCGCAGGTAGGGGGCCACCAGCGACGTTGACTTTGTCAACATTCGCAAGTGTGGCCGACAAGCCATTTCTCGCCCAGAACGCCGTCAGGTCGGTATCTTCAGGAAAGGTGTCAATCAGGATCGCAATAGTCTGACCACTGCCGTCTGCACCCAACGCGTCGGCGTTATACGCCTTCAGAATTTCAGCAACTACGTAGGGCGGCTTGTTTGCGATGTTTGCAGTCGGCCCTTTAGGTTGGTCCGGCATCCGATTCCCGTCCACAGGGTGAAATCGGAGCATGTGCTTGTTAGCCTGGCGAAATGGCTGCAATCCATTGATGGACCGGACGCCCCCGGCCACTTCTCCTGGGAGGCTCGGGGCATTTTGGGCAGAGGTGTACGTCACGCCATTTTTCGTGACACGAACCATGTTCACGTCCAGGCTCGTCGCTACTTTGCTAGCCATCGCCCGCGCGTAAATGCCATCGCGCGAAGTGCGCACGATTTCATACCCGTTTGCTTTCAACCACGATGTCAGTGCGTCTTTGTCGGCTGGCGTGGCGACATAGAGCTTGTTTATTTCTTCCGGCGGGACAATTTCACCCTTGGCTACTCTTTTTTCGAGTTGCGACTGAATGGCGTCCGCAATGGCCAGTGAAAAATGGAGATTCATCATCTCATCAGGATGCTCACCACTCATGGCATTGACGACCAAGCCTCCCGGCGTTGGTCCGGACTCGGCCGGTATTGGGATTACGCTGTTTTGGAATACCGTTCTCGCGCTCATAATGCTGTCTCTCCTTACTTGTACTTGTTCCATTTCGCTTACTCTTTCCGGCGATCAATAAGTTCCCTTGTCCAATAGGCGTGTTTCTTTCGCCAAAAGGGACACTGAAACGCTGTGTGGCGAAAGTTGACCGCTCTAGAAGTTCTCTAGGAGGGCGAGTGCATCCTTTTTGGTAGGGTTTACGATAAAATAGCCGCGACTCGGGGGCTTGCGTGTCGTCGAACCCAGGTGAAGTGACCCAGCTATTAGCTCAGATTCACGCCGGAAATAAGAAGGCTGAAGATCGGCTGATCCCGCTCGTCTACACGGAACTGCGGCGCCTGGCGGCGCACTATCTCCGTGGAGAGCGTTCCGACCACACGCTGCAGCCCACAGCGCTGGTGAATGAAGCCTATCTTCGGCTAACTCGCATGCAGGAAGTGGATTGGCAAAGTCGTTCGCATTTCTTTGCCACCGCGGCCACTGTGATGCGACGCATTTTGGTCGACCATGCCCGCGCCCAGCGTGCCGAAAAGCGGGAAGGTTTTCGGGAGGCTATCAGCCTCGACGATGCGCTCGTAGTTTTACCAGGACGCTCTGCTGTTCTCATAGCGCTCGATGAAGCGCTTGATCGCCTAGCCAAAATCGACGCGCGCCGCAGCCGGATTGTCGAACTCAGGTTTTTCGGTGGATTGAGTGAAGAAGAAACTGCGCACGTGTTAGGAATTTCGGCTCGCACCGTCAAGCGTGATTGGCGTGTCGCCAAAGCTTGGCTTTATAACGAAGTAACCTGCCTCAGCGCGTAAACCGCGCTTCGGGCAGCCAGCAGTTGGGCTCAAACCATATCTTGGTCACAGTTTGTTGACTTGCGCCGCTTCGCCATGTCCCTCTCTCGCTGGCAAACTGTCTCGCAAATCTTCGAGGC
>CAZUCC010000002.1:0-193671 GCA_964619065.1 uncultured Acidobacteriaceae bacterium
CGACTTCGCGAACCATCTGCGCGCCCATGTTTTCGAGCGAATCCTTCAGCTCGATCTCTTTTGCCACGGTGACGCCGTCCTTGGTAATAGTCGGCGAACCGAATTTCTTCTCAATGACGACGTTGCGGCCCTTGGGACCGAGCGTCACTTTCACGGCGTCAGCCAGCAAGTTGACGCCACGAAGAATCGCTTGCCGCGACTCCTCGCCATGAACAATGTGCTTTGCCATAATGCTTTTCTCCTAAAGGATTATTAGTCAGTTTGCGAAACGGAGCTTCGACGGCCAGTTACTTGCGGCTGCCAGCGTGCTCTTTGGATTCCTTGCGTGCGCTTGCGCCTTCAAGAATGCCGAGAACTTCTTCCTCGCGCATGATGACGAGGTCTTCGCTATCAATCTTGATCTCGGTACCAGCGTACTTGCCAAACAGGACGCGGTCTCCAGCCTTGACGTGTAGCGGGAATACCTTGCCTTCGTCATTGGATTTGCCCGGTCCGACGGCGATGACCTCGCCCTCCTGCGGTTTGTCCTTGGCGGTGTCGGGGATGATGATGCCGCCACGGGTGGTTTCAGCTTCTTCCACGCGACGAATCACGATGCGATCGTGCAGCGGGGTGAATTTTGTAGCCATGTGATTGACTCCTTTCGGTCAGTTGTAGATATTGGGAGTGCTCCCAAATGCTTGAAAAGTTTAAGGGTTACGAGGGCATGTTAGCACTGACTGCCTACGAGTGCTAATTCTAAAGATGTGAGTGGGATTCTGTCAAGTCTAGTGTTCAGAGTCGGCTTCAGCCGTCAGCCCGACGCGCGTACTATCGCATCGCGCCCTATCGAAAATGCCCTATTATGGGAGAGCGAATTGGTAAGTGGGAACGAAGTTCGGGAGGCTGGTCTTCATGAAAGTCGCGGCGAGATGGGTGACGGTGCTGGTGATGTTGGGCGGGTTGGCCTGTGGCGAGCAACTCTCCGTGCTCAGCTTCGTGGTTTTGAAGGACCACAACGGCAAACCGATCCGCAATGCCAGTGTGATCATGCATCCGGTGAAAGGCAATGGGCAGCAGGCCAAGACTGGGCTGGAACTGAAGACGGACGCTGAGGGGAAAACATCCTTCGACGGGGTGCCTTTCGGCAAGCTGCGTGTGCAAGTGATCGCTCAGGGCTACCAGACGTTTGGTGACGATTATTCCGTCGACAAGCCGGAAATGGAGATTGTTGTGAAGATGAAGCGCCCGGGCGAGCAGTATTCGATTTATAAAGACCACCCCGAAGAGAAGAAGGACGACGGGAAGAAGCCCGAAGAGTCGAAGCCAGAAGAGAAGAAGAACCGCTAGACCCCACTGCCCAGCGCTAGTATGCCAGACTATCAAGCAGGAATAGAGGCCCGCGCGGCTTCCCTTCGGCGGCTGCTTTCAGCCGGAACATTAATTCACCCCAAACCGTGTTGCACGAGTTGAAATAGTCGGTTTGGGATGGCCATCCGGCGTGACTGAAGCGAACCAGGGTTCCGGAACCAGCCGCCTCCAAGTGGAACACGAGACGCGTGCCACTCCATTCCGCTCCCGTTTCGCACAAGAACTCTACTTCGGCAGGTGAATGTCCGGCAGGTGGATGGCCGCTCTTGGGCTTCAGCCGGTAAATGGTTGTGCGGTTGAAGAAACCGAGTTCGATCAAGCCCTCGGGTTCAGTAATGTCAGATGCCCACCACTCCCTGAATCCCTGAGCAGTGGAAACCAAAGGGTAAATCTTCTGAGCTGACGCTGAAATCTGTAACGAATGCCGGATATCTGCCATGGTAAAGAAGCTCCCTTTTGGTCTGCAATCTGCTCACAAGATTTTCCCGCCGGAAACGGCATCAAACTACCTTCCTCCTGGGGAAGGTATAGCACCGATTTGCTGAAGAAGCTGCAACATGCTGAGCTCCACCCAATGTTCAACGATCTTTCCATCCGCAAAACGGTAGATGTGAATTTCAGTCCATTGAATCTTTCGTCCCGTTGGTGGAGTGCCCATGAAATCACCGTTGTGCGTGGCGGCCGCTGAACTTCGCTCGACCACGGTATTGTCATTCGCAATCAGATCCTTTTCCGTGACCACCACGTCGGGAAAAGCGTGGTTCATCATTCGTCCGATATCTTTGAAGCCGTCAAGCCCGGGTTGAAGTGGCGGTGCAAAATTGTGCTTGAAGTTCGCTGCAAAGAGGTGATCGATCCCATCCACGTTGTGCTCATTTTTGAAAATGCGTGTAAAAGTCCTGACTGCTTTCATGTTTTCGATTGAACTCATACGGCCCCCGTATCCTAGAATTTTTGCGATGATTGACGCATCCAACTACGTCTTGCCGATGTATTGTTCCAGGCGGCTGATGATTTGGCTCCAACCCCCTTGGTACTGATCACTGACTTCTTTTCTCGGAATCTCTACGTGTGTTAAGACAAGTTCGCTCTCTGTTGGCGTTACTTCTAAGAACTCGACCGTGACGAGTGTCGGATGTAAATCCGTCGATTTTGCAATCCAGGTGAACGCCAGCTTCGAAGGCCGCTCGATAAGGGTGAACTCGCCCCGATGTTCAAATGATTCTGTGGGCCCACGCATGACAATGACCAGATGTCCTCCCACGCGCAGGTCCATTTGAACGTCAGCCGAAACGATATTTCCGGGACACATCCACTCCCGCATCCCCTTTGGGTCGGTCCACGCGTCAAATAGCTCCTGCCGCGTGGCCTGAATCTGTCTTCGGATGACAACTTCGCCCCCGCGGTTACCGGACATCACTGTCGCCTTCTCCTCTTTGCGACAATATGGCGTTCCAAAGCATCCAGCCGTTCTTCCCAGAATGCGTGCATTTTCATCATCCAGGCTGATGCTTCTTGCAGAGGCTTCGCATCCAGACGGCAGATGTGATCCCGCCCGTGGATTTCGCGCCGAATCAGGCCAGCTCGTTCGAGGACGATCAAATGCTTGGAAACTGCGTTCAACGACACCGGAAAGTCCCTCGCGATATCGGTCACGCGGGCCGGATTCGATTCCAGCCGCAGCAGGATTGCTCTCCGGGTCGGGTCAGCGAGGGCCCCGAACACATCGTCGAGCCCAGGATTATGTTCAACCATAGGGTTGAATATAAATGTTCTGATCCGATTGTCAACTCTTTCTCTACTTCCATGTTGTGGGAAGTGGCGGGATAGCCAGGGGTGGGGATTCTTCCCAAATCACGCCAAATCCAGTAGAGTGCTTCGGTATTCTTGGAAACGATTTTGTTCTCAGGTCAGACTGGGTGAAGGTTGCCCAGTCTTTCATGAAAGGTATACATGCACTATCTGCTCAAAACAGAACCCTCGGTCTATTCGTTCGCGAATTTACAGCGCGACAAAACAACTATCTGGGATGGTGTAACCAATCCGGTGGCGGTGAGGCATCTGCGAGAGATGAAGCCCGGGGCCAAGCTGCTCATTTACCACACGGGCGACGAAAAGTCAGCGGTAGGGACGGCAACCGTAGTGTCGGTAGACGCGAGTGATGCGAAGAACCCGCAGGTGAAGATTCAGGTCAGTGCGCCGCTGAAGAAGGCCGTGACGCTGGCCGAGATCAAGGCGCAGAAGCTCTTCGCGGATTCGCCTCTTGTGAGGCAAGGCCGCTTGTCGGTGGTGCCGCTTTCAGCGGAGCAGTGGAAATGGATCACGGGTTAACTGAGCCGGTATTCGAGATTCCCCTTGAGGAATAGCAGATTCCTCAGGGCTGAAGCCCTTCGGAATGACAGAGTTTTAAGAATTTCTCTTACCTTTCTAGCTCATCTTTAGGGTTCATATTTCCGGACTCTCTCCAGAGCGTAATTTTTGCCGCGAAATTTTCCCTCCAATCCAAATTTCTTCCTCCACCGTATATCAGCTAGTGAACAGAGTCACCGGGGGCGGATCGCGCTTGCAGAGCGGGCCGGTACTCCTGCGGCAATCCTCGTCCACTCAATCCCAGTTTCTTTCAAGGAGATCCGCGATGAACCTGCCTGAAGATACGAAAGTTATCAACCCCGTCGAGGAAAAATCGTCCGAAGAACTGTCTGGACTCTCCCGACGCTCATTTTTTAAGCGCGCTTCAATTGCTGGCGCCAGTAGCGCGGTCGCGCTGAGTGGCTTGGTGAGCTTGGCCTCCGCACTGGATACGGAATCGAGCGCAGCAACTAGGAACAAGGGAGTCTCGTCCCGTGCTTTGACCAGCGGCGATAAAGATATCCTCATTGCAGCGGAAATTGCGGAGGCGCTGGCAGTCACGACCTACACCCACATCATTCACAAGGCGCCATTCTTCACCAGGCTTGCTTCCGACGACCAGGGCTACCTGATCGCCGCCCGCCAGGAAGAAATGTCCCATTATTTGCTGGAGCAGTCTGCGACGGGGCAACCCACTCCCTTCACCTTTTTTTACTATCCCTTCAACATGTTTGCCGATGCGCAAACTACCTTGAATACCCTGGTCACTCTGGAGGATGCTTTCATCGCCGCCTATCTGGTGGGCGTCCGAAATTTCAGCACTCCGCAACTGCGGGTCACGGCGGCACGCATCATGGGGATCGAGAGCGATCACCGTACGCTGGCGCGTGTTGTCGCCCCCGGCGTGGCGGAACAGGATGGCGGACCGATTGAGACGATCACGGGCATACAGGGCGTCGCAGAAAGCGTCGATCCTCCCAATAACAATGGTTACGAGAGAACTCTGTGCCTGACCAAGATCGAACAGGCGGTGCAAGCACTGCTGCCGTTTGTGGATAAGAGCGCTGCGAAGGCCGCGGGGTTCGACGCCTCCAAAACCTACGGGTTCTCTCCCTTTACTCCGAAGCTGCCCAATCCGCTGGGGGATTTCATTTCCTTTACGGGTTGTTAAAAGGGATACGTTACAAAATCGCAACGAAGGCACATTTAGCTTGCGGGGGAGACTCCGCCCGCAAGCTATTTGATCTACTCGCTTACGCAGGTTTACCCAGGAGCAAGCTGTTTTCTAAGTTCTCTGCGAAGAATTTTCCCGGAAGCAGTTCGCGGTACGGAGTGCACGAAATGCACCTCGCGCGGTTGCTTGTAGTGAGTCAAGCGGTCCGCGACAAATCCGCATAATTCTTTTTCCAGCGCGGGGGAAGGTGCGGAACCTTCCCGCAGCACGACGAAGGCGCAGGGGATTTCTCCGGCGGCATCGTTGGGGCGGCCGATGACGCCGCAGTCGCGGACACTTGGGTGCTCCATCAGTACGGCCTCGACTTCCGCCGGTGCAACCGGGAAGCCTTTGTACTTGATCATCTCCTTCCGGCGATCGAGCACATGGTAGTAGCCCATGGCATCGCGGCGGACGACATCGCCCGACCAATACCATCCATCGCGCAACGCGCTGGAAGTCGCTTGTGGTTCCTTCCAGTATCCCAGCATGAATTGAGGACCGCGCATGACCAGTTCTCCAGGAGCGCCATCTCCCACTTCGGCGCCGTCGTCCCCGAGCACGCGGCATTCGGTGAGCGCGAGAGGGTGGCCGATTGACTCGGGGTGGTTTCGTTCTGGATCGAGAAATCCTAGGTGAGTCACCGGTGAAGCCTCCGTCATGCCGTAGCCCTGATTCACGAGAATGCCAGTCAGCGAAGTGAAGCGGCGGGCGATATCGGGAGGGAGGGGAGCAGCGCCGGACTTCACCCAATGGATGTGGTGGTCGCACGGGAATTCACCCCGCTCGGCTGCCTGCAAAAGAACGTTCAGCGCGGGCGGAACAACCAGACCCGTCGTGAGTCCTTCTTCCACGGTCAGGGCGGCGATTTGCGGAACGCTGAAACGCGGCATGATTACGAGCGTGCCCCCGGCAATCAGAATCGTGTTCAGAGCAACGTTCAGACCATAGATGTGATAAAGCGGCAAGAAACAGAGAAGAACGTCGTTTGAGGTAAACGGCGCCGCATCCGGCCCAAGAAACTGGTAGATGTTCGCCAGCAAATTGGTGTGAGAAAGCATGACTCCCTTGGGTAGTCCTGTGGTTCCGCTGGAATAGGGAAGTGCCGCAAGTGCTAACTCCGAGGGCTGCGTGGGTGTCGGAAGAACAGAAGTTGTGGGCCGGAGCAAATCGGCAAAGTTCCAGGTCCCCGGCGCGATCTCGCGAGTCGTAAATATGCGACGCAAAGCTGGGAGGCCGCTAAGATTCACGCCTTGAATCATAGGAGCGTCGGTGATGAAGAGGGAAGCGCCCGAGTTTTCCAGTTGATACCGGATTTCCCTTTCGCGATAGGTCGGATTCATGGGGGTGGGGAATCCGCCAGCGAGTGTGGCGGCATGGTAGGCCACAGCGAACTCCCAGGAATTCGGCAGGCAGATGGCGACGATCTCTCCTGGCTGCAACCCTGCGGCTACGAAGCCGCGCGCGAGCCGTTCCACAGTTTCACCGTACTCCGCGTATGTGAAACGGCGGCCGCAAGAAGTGTCGACGAGAGCGGTCTTTTGCGGAAAACGACGGCAGGTGGCGAGGATTGCATCGTGCAGAAAGATATTGCCTGGGTCAGCGTAGAGTTGCGTGCGCGGCATGCGGAGAAATTGTATATGGAAGAAAGAGATACGCCAGCCGGGCTTCAGAATCGAATGCTGAAGCTTCTACCGCGATGCCATCGCCCCAACGTCAGCATTCGCCCCAGCATTAACGATGGACTGGAAAATCTTGAAGCCGTCAGCGCAGCCGAGGATGGCCTCCGCCGAGCGCTCCGGATGGGGCATCATCCCGACAACATTGCGGCCTTCGTTGCAGATTCCCGCAATGTTTTCCATCGATCCGTTGGGATTAGCTTCCGGCGTGATCTGGCCATCTGGCGTTGCGTAGCGGAAGACGATGCGATTGCCGCGCTTGAGTTCGGCAAGAGTGGAGTCATCGCAGTAGTAGTTGCCGTCCATATGGCCGATGGGAATGGTGAGTACTTCGCCCGGAGTGCAGGTATTGGTGAACGGCGTATCGGTCGCTTCCACGCGCACACTCACATTCTTGCAGACGTACTTGAGTCCCGCGTTGCGCATGAGCGCGCCGGGAAGTAGCCCCGCCTCCGCAAGAATCTGGAAGCCGTTGCAAATGCCCAGCACCAGGCCACCTGAAGCGGCGAATTGCTTCACAGATTCCATGACCGGCGAAAACTTTGCAATGGCACCCGTGCGCAGGTAGTCGCCGTAGGCAAACCCTCCGGGCACGATGATGGCGTCGCAGTTTTCAAGATCATGCGACTCATGCCAAAGAAACGTAGCCGGCTGATGAGCGACATTGTGGAGGGTCCACCAAGCGTCGTGGTCACAGTTGGAACCAGGGAAAATAAGAACGCCAAATTTCATCGGTCGTCTCTCAATCGGGCTTGCGTGTGCGGGATAAAGCAAGTTTAACATGCCTGCGCCGAGGGTCGAGATGGTGTGGCACTATAGGCATTATGCCCTTCGGCGAAAAAATTGGGTCCCACATCAAACTTGCTGGCGGAGCCGTGTGGGCCTGGTTCGTCGCCCAGTTTCTGGACTCGCTGACCGTGGGCGCGTTGTGGTTTGTTGGGCTGCTGCTGGTCAAGATGTCGTGGCCTGTGGCTTTGCTATGGGCCGTGGTAGGTGCGGTGTGCCAGTTCATTCCGCATCTTGGTCCTGTGCTGGGATTGATCGGTCCGGGGATGACGGCAGCAGCGAAGGTCACGTCCCATTGGGAGCACTACGAACAGCTTTTGTACGTGCTGATTCTCTATGTCGTGATCACGATCGTGGACGGATTTTTCCTCCAGCCGTACTTCATGCGGCGCCGGGCGAAGGTGCCGATGTGGGCCTCGATTCTGACGCCAATTGTGCTGGGATTCGTCGTACCGCTATGGGGTGTGCTCCTGGCGCCTCCGTTGCTGGCCGTGATGTACGCATATAAGGCGCGGTACGCGAGCGACGGGGATACAGAGTAGCCGGTCTCGCAGGATTTTAAACTCAGACGATCCTAAAGCGGAACGCCTTCAGGGCGCGGAAGGCGGAATATTGCTTGACGCGTAACGTCGAAGGATTCAGCATAGACGAATGCCCGGGAACCCAATCCGCATCCTTCTCGTGCACGGTACTTGGCCGGAAGGGCCATGGCAAGCGTGTAGGGATGCAGTTCAGCGCTTTTTCACCAGTCGTGGAAGAGACCGGTCCACGGTAGGAAATAAATACTGGTTTCAGGACAAGCACATCTTTCACGTTGAACTCGAACGAGGACTGATCGAGCAAGGCTTCGATCCCACAGTCATGGAGATGACTTGGAGCGGCGCCAATTCCTTTGCGGACCGGAGCTTTGCAGCAGCAGGTCTGGCTATCGCGCTAAAGGCGTTGCCTGCCGCTGGGAGGCAGATCATAATCGGGCACAGTCATGGCGGCAGTGTCGCCCTGCAGGCGATTAACATGCTGGACCAAAACGAGGTTGAGCTGGTCACTTTGGCTACGCCTTTTCTGCGCGTAGAGCGATTTGCTTCCAACAAGGGCCTGTGGGGCATGTTCAGTCTTTGGTGGATGTCCGCCGTCGCTGTGATCTTTATTTTGTCGGTGCGGCGTTACGGAGCGAATACAGCGGCTCTCATCGTGTTCACCGTGGGCATCGGTATGGGAGTTGTCGCCAACCTTCTTGCCGCCAGGGGACGATGGATCAATGAAAACGTCGTCAAGCCTCTAGTGACCAAATATCGGGGACCCCGAATTCAATGTATCCGCGGTATCGCGGACGAGGCAGGACTCGCCGTCAATGCAGGTATCATGGGAGCGTGGGTCGGCCGAACGCTGCTAACGGCATTCGGAAGCTTGGTGGACAGAACGCCAGACTCCCTGAAGCTCGTCTCCTATGTAGGGTTGATTGCCTTCATGTTTGCCGGCATGTTCTTCAGCCAGTTGCACACCGCGGTGTTCGGGGTGGCGGTCTGCCTAGTCTGCCTCTTGGGCTGTGCGATCCTTGCGTCCTTAGCCCAATGGGCACTCGGTGGGGAGTTAGCTTTTGCCGGGCTTCAGTTCATCACGGCGGTCGAGAGCACTCCCGACGTCGATCGCGACCGGCTTGAGGTCGTGACGCTCGGCACCCTGCAAGATACAACCGACGGGCTGCGGCATAGCGTCTACAATCATCCCGACTGCATCAGGACGATCGTCGAGGGAATCGTTTCGCGGGACGATCACTCCGTCAAGGAATCGCCGTCCTCAAGCGCCATCGCTTCATGATTCGACGAGATTAATTTCAATCAACAAGTGCCCGTTGGGAGGAAGACAAGCCACTAGAAAGACATCACGATAGGGTACCGCGAGTGCTATAATTTTTGAGGCTTAAATAGCTGCATCGAGACCATTCGTCTCCTTCTGCGGGCTTGTCCTTTTGCAATTCTAGATTCGAACATCAATTGGAAGATCAAGGGGTAGCACCATGTCTGGCCATTCCAAGTGGGCCACAATCAAGCACAAAAAGGGCGCGCTGGATGCCAAGCGCGGCAAGATTTTCACGCGTCTGATCAAGGAAATCACGATGGCGGCCAAGGCCGGCGGCGGCGACCCGGACGGTAATCCGCGGTTGCGCACGGCTATCGCCGCGGCCAAGGCCGAGAACATGCCTGCGGACAACATCAAACGCGCTACACAGCGCGGCACCGGAGAACTGCCGGGGGTGAACTACGAAGAATTCACCCTCGAAGGCTATGGTCCGGGCGGTGTGGCAGTGCTGGTTGAAATCAGCTCCGACAACCGCAACCGTACAGTGAGTGAAATCCGCCACGTGTTCGGGAAAAACGGCGGGAACATGGCCGACGCTGGCGCGGTGTCCTACATGTTTCACAAGAAGGGCGACATCGTGGTCCCGAAATCAGCGGCCAAAGAAGACGACCTGATGGGTCTCGTGCTCGATGTGGGCGCGGACGACCTGGTCGACGATGGCGAGAATTGGGAAGTACTTACCTCGCCTTCGGCCTATGAAAAAGTGTTGGAGGCGGTGAAGAAAGCCGGGATTGAGCCGGCGTCGGCGAGCGTGGCCATGATTCCAAGCTTGTACGTCAAGCTGGAAGGCGCGCAGGCGGCATCGATGATCCGGCTCATGGAAGCGATGGAAGATCACGACGACGTGCAGAACGTTCACTCCAACTTCGATATCGATCAGAAGCTGCTCGAGGAAGTGGCGGGATAAGGCACGAGTTCAAGTATTTGGCGAGGCCGCCTTCCCGGCGGCCTTTTGTTTTTTTGCGGATCATCGCGCAGTGACCGCCGTGATAATCTCGACGGTTGCTAGTAAACCAAAAACCTGGAGAGAGGAGTTCTTTATGAAGATATTTCGGCGGTGTCTAGCGGCAATCGTCGTCATCGCGTTTGCGTTACCAATCGCTGCAATCGCAGAAGACAAGCAGAAGGAAGATTCGGAAGAGCCAAACTCGAAGGAATTGGAACTGAAAGCCTGCGGGCCTAAGGACAAGGAAGTCAAGTACTCGGTGGACACTGACAAGAGTAAGCATCCCACCCCAGACCAGCCCTCGGACAAGGCGCTCATTTACGTCCTCCGCCCCGCCATGATGGGGATGGCAATCCAGACGAAGCTAGCGGTCGACGGTGACTGGAAGGGCGTGAACCGGGCGAACAATTACTTCTTTTTTACTCTCGAGCCTGGCGAACACTATTTCTGTTCCCAGGCGGAAAACCATAGCCTGTTGAAATTGAAAGTGGAAGCAGGCAAGACTTACTACGTCCAACAGCATGTGCGCATGGGCATGATGAAGGCGCGCAACAAGATTGAGCCTATGACCGAGGAAGAGGGTAAGGCCAAGCTGGCGACTGCGAATCTAAGCACGTGGCAGATCAAGTAACCAAGAGTCAAGAAGCCTCATGAAAACTTTATTGTTTGCATTCCTTTTAGCGGGTTGTTTCGTCAGTGGTGCGGCCTGGGCGCAAAGTGATGGCCCACAGGCTGGCGGTCACGAGATCCAAGTCTGGTCCGGCGGAGGACATAGTGTCTCCGGTGGAACCAGAAACACGTCCGCGTGGAATCTTGGCATGCGTTACGGATGGGTGCTGACCAATCCACATCTGCCGGGATTCTTAAAGGGGCGATTCGAATATGCGGTAGACGCGGTTCCTGCTTTTGTCGTGTTCCAACCGGGTAACACTGTGTATGGGGCTGGGTTGAATCCTCTGAATCTGAAGTGGAACTTCGCCAGCGGTGGGCGGGTCGTGCCTTATGCGGAGTTAAGCGGTGGAGTTTTGTTCACGAAACACGAGGTGCCGGCGGGATCTTCAAAAGTCAACTTCACTCCAGGAGCGGCCCTCGGAGCACACTTTTTGCGGGGAAAATGGAACTGGAGCGCGGAAGTTCGCTATCTGCATATCTCCAATGCAGGCTTGACGGTGCCGAATCCGGGGATCAACACGATCCAGATACGAGTAGGGCTAGGACGTTTTAAGCGGTAAGAACTTATGTGGGACCAGACGCCCGTCCGGGCAGGAGAGCAAAGCTCGCCTGGCAGCTGTGGCTGCAGTCCCACAAGTGCCGTTAATCGTTGACCCAACATGTGGCGCAAGGTACTTTCGGCTGCACGAATTTCTTATGCCGGCAGGGCTTCATCCAGCAGTGGTGGGATCAATGATCGAGCTTATCTCGGAAACGCGGTTCGCCGGGAAGCCGCCCCGGGTTGCATGTTCGCGAATTAGGCCCTCGTCGGGTGCGATGTAGACACAATAAATTTTGTCGCTGGTTACATAGCTGTGCACCCACTGAATTTCAGGCCCCAGTTGGCGAAGGACTCCACACGAAGTCTGCGATATGGCCTGAAGTTGTTGCGGCGTCATCTTGCCCGCGCCGGGGATTTCGCGTTCGATTACGTATTTAGGCATACGAGATTTTACCCTACGAGTGTGGCTCTGGCCAAGATCGAGCGGTGATCGCGGCTTCTAAGGGTCGCAGGGAAATACTGCGCACGGAGCCGAATTTGACGTTCAGCTGGGCAGGCGGGGGCGCCTGTCCCTGCCCCTGCCCGCCACCCCTGCGCGAGCCACTGGTTGTTTAGTTTGTTCCTGCCTGCTTCGGATTTGCCGGTGTTTCGTCTGTGAAACCAAAGCTCTTCTCCAGGGAAGTGAACGATTTCCCTCCAACTTCCACGTACGGATAAATCAAGTAGTTCAGCGGCGGGCCTGCTTGCGGCGGATTCAGGCGCAGATCGCGGCCCACCGTGAACTGCACGCGATCGGCATCCCGGGAGCCGAAGAAATAATCATGCTTCTCCTGATGCTTCCAGGCTTCGGAGATGTCCACGGGCACCCAGCCCAGATCGGACGTGTAGAAATCGGCCCAGCAATGGTATCCCGCGATATCGCCGGACGGCTTGTCGGTAGGAATCGAAAATCCGATTTCGAAGCGCGAGGGAATCTTCTGCGAGCGCGCCATGGCGATGAAGAGAGAGTGGAAGTCGGTGCAATTGCCGCGTTTTGCATCGCAGGCCCAGATAGCGTCTCCGTTGCCCCAGCCCGTCCCCGACTTGTCGTAACGGAGCGTTTTGAAAACATACTCGTACATCGCGCTCGCACGGGCGAGTGGAGTTCCCGCCGTTTTCGTTTGCTCTGTGGCCAGTTGCGCAGGAATACCGGTGATGGGCACAAGCTTGTCCGGCTCAAGGAATCGCGTCAGTTGAGCTTTCTCGACGTGCTCCTTGTTGGCATCCGGACCGGGTTTACCGCTGGCGAGAACGTGCGTCTCATGGCGGACCACGTCGTATTCCAGCGTGAACTTGTAGGTATCTTGTTTGGCGTGAGGGGTCTCAGCATAGAGAAGTGTGTTGCCGTATTCCGATTCACGGGTGGTGCGCAGAGCCAGGTCTCCCTGCTTAGACACGAGACGGACATTCTGGAAAGAATCCGAATGGGCCACTGGAATCCAGATCCGCAAAGGCTCTCCAGATGGCACACTCTTGACCGTGAAGGCATAGTGGAATTGAAAATGGCGTTGGCTCTGGGCGCCGGCGGCGAGAGTCGTGAACAGAACAAGGCATGCAGCAAGGCAACGGGAAAGCATGGGAATATCCTTTCATCTGGAAACTACATTGGGCTGTTCGAAAAAATTTGTGGAAACGACCGACGGGCGTTTGAGGATTACGCTCAGGTAAAGCCGGGAGCGAGGGCGAGAAGGATATTCCGGGACATGCTCCCATAGTCTGGGAGGGGTAACGCCTAGTTGTCAAGATGATTGGGGCTGCAACGCCCCTTTGCCCCTCGACGACGATCACCGAGCTTGCAGCCTCCCGCTAGCGCCAGATATCCTCATTCCTCCATGTCAACTCTCGTCGAATGTGTTCCTAATTTTTCTGAAGGCCGGGACAAAACCAAAGTCGATGCCATTGTCGAAGCGATGAAGCGCGACGGCGTGTATTTGCTGGATCGCGAGATGGATGCTGACCACAACCGCTGCGTTATTACATTGGTGGGTGAGCGAGAAGCGATTCAGGAAGCCGCGATCCGGGGCGTGGGCAAAGCCGCTGAGCTGATTGACCTTACCCAACATCAGGGTGCGCACCCGCGCATGGGTGCCGCAGATGTGGTGCCGTTTATCCCCATTGATGGCGTCACGCTTGAAGACTGTGTGGCCATGGCGAAGGATGTAGGCGCGGAAATCTGGAAGCGGTATCAGGTCCCGGTGTATCTCTACGAGGCGGCGGCCGCGGCTCCCGAACGGCAGAATTTGGAGAATGTGCGGCGCGGACAGTTTGAGGGCCTGCGTGAAGAGGTGAAGACGAATTCGGCGCGGCGTCCGGATTTTGGCGAGGCGGCGCTACATCCCACGGCGGGAGCGACGGTCGTCGGCGCACGCAAGGCTTTAGTGGCGTACAACGTGTTTCTTAATACTACAGACGTTGGGATCGCCAAGAAGATCGCCAAGGCGGTACGGCAATCCACTGGGGGATTCCGCTATGTGAAGGGCGCGGGATTTTCCGTGCGTGGCTTGGCGCAGGTGTCGATGAACCTGACCGACTTTGAACAGACTCCGGTACACCGTGTGTTCGAGTTCGTGAAGCGTGAGGCAGAGCGCTATGGGGTGACGCCGCTCTCCAGCGAGATCGTCGGCCTCATCCCCAAGAAAGCCCTGGAAGACGCCGCCGAGTGGTTCCTGCAAATAGAGAATTTCGATTCTTCCCTGATTTTGGAAAACCGTCTGGCGGCTGTGATGAGCGGCAAAATGGCTGTGGGTGGTCTGCGCGCGGGTGTGGAGCCGTTTGTGGAGCAGCTCGCAGCTCCGGCGGCGACCCCAGGTGGCGGTAGTGCGGCAGCAGCAGCCGGTGCCATGGCGGCAGGACTGGCGCAGATGGTGGCCAGCATGTCCCGCGGCAAGAAGGCTCATCTGCAACATGAAGCGCAGTTGAGCGAGGCGATTGCCAAGCTGGGTCCGCTGCGCGAAGAACTGAAGGCGTCGATTGATGCCGATGCGGAGGCCTACGACGCCGTGATGAAGGCGTACAAGGCGGCCCGAGAGAATTCTGAGAGCGGTGATAGCGTCATCGCCTCCGCTTTGAAACAAGCTACGAGTGTGCCTTTGTCGGTAGCGGAGCGGGCGGGGGAAGTGGTGCGCATTGCGGCAGCCCTTGGTCCGGTTACTAACCCCAACATGAAGTCGGATTTGACGACCGCTGGCGCGTTGGCGCGAGCGGCCATCGAGGGCGCGTTGGCCAATGTGGAGATCAACCTGGAATCTTTGAAGGACGAGGCCTTCGTGGCGGACGTGAGGAAGAGAGTTGCGATTCTGAAGGCCTAGGCGAGCTTTCCTCGCCTGCCCAGACGAGGCGTCTGGGCCCAAGCGATCCTATCCCAGTCTACGTGGTCTCGACGAGACCACGCCCGGACACCTCTTCCCTATGTCCTTCAGTCCCGTGTCCTTCGGTGTCACTCCCCTATCCACTCTTCCGACGTACAATAATGCAAGTACGGGTTACTTCATGCGTTCTATATGCATCCTAAGTCTTTGAGTCCCTTTACGCGAGGTTCCGTCATGAGCTTTGTTCGTTCTTCGGTCGTCTGCTTCCTGATCTGCCTGCTGGCTACTTCCGGCTGGTCCCTGCCGATGGGCACTTCGGCGCGGTCGGTGGTTCCGGCGGATGTGCAACAGATTATTTCCGTGGATTACCGTGCCCTGCACAACTCGCCGGCGGCGATGGCGCTGCGCAGCAAGGTTTTGCCGGAAAATCTCAAGCAATTTGAGTCGTCGTTGCGGGAAGCGGGTATTGATCCTGACCGCGATCTGGACCAGTTGACATTCGTATCGTTCCGCATTCCAAAGCAAGGCACGAAGATTGTGGGTGTTGGTCAAGGGCCATTTCCTATGAAAGCGTTCATGAAGAAGATGGCCAAGGAGAAAGTTCGGCCGATGAAGCTGCGGACATCGTTGATCTTTCCGATGGGCGGCATGCAGATGACCTTCCTCGATGACAGCACGATTCTGTTCGGCGACAGCTCGGCGCTGCGCGGAGCGCTCGATGCGCGCGACGGGTTGGCGCTACGCTTGGATTCCAATCCCCAAGTGGCGGACCTGATGACGTCCGTGGATTCCAACCCCATCTGGAGCGTCCTCGACCAGCAGGGGACGCAAAACATGATGCGCTCCACCCTCGGCGATGCGGCCAAACTCGCCGACTATGACACTGTAAAGAAGCGCCTGCTGGGTTCGCGCTACGGCATGGAGTTTGGCAGCGGTGTGGACTTCAATATGGACGTTGTAACTTCCGATTCAGTGACGGCGGGGACGCTCTCTGCCCTGATGAAGGCGGGCGTGACGTATAAGAAAATGACGGCATCCGCGATTGAGAAATCGGCGCTGGAGAACGTGACCGTCAGCTCGGATAGTTCAAATCTCACGCTGAAGTTCAAGACCGATGAGAAGAAGTTCGAATCGCTGCTGGAATCGGAATTGTTTGCGTCGGTAGCACGGTAGTTCGTGTAGGGGCAGGCGCCCTCGCCTGCCCACCCGAGCGCAAGCTCGGTTCAAGTTTGGTAATCGGGTGTTCAGGTTCCAGCCAAATCAACACCACGCAAGCTTCGCTCGCTGCCTAGATGAGGCGTCTGGGCCTATATGACTCTACTTCTTCTTGGCCGCTGCCATCTGTTCGCGCTTCGTTTTCGCCCAGCCCTCTTTATTCATTTGCCGCGCCCGCGCCACAGCAAGGGAATCATCCGGCACATCGTCTGTTAAACAAGACGCCGCGCCGACATAAGCACCTTTCCCCAAGCGAATGGGCGCTACCAGGGTCGTATCGCTGCCCACAAAGACGCCATCCCCAATGATGGTCTTGTGCTTGTTGACGCCGTCGTAGTTGCAGGTAATGGTGCCCGCGCCAATATTCACGCCTGCGCCGATCTCAGCGTCGCCCAGATAGGTGAGGTGATTCGCCTTCGATCCCTTGCCCAGCTTGATCTTCTTAGTCTCGACGAAATTTCCCACGTGCGCGCCCTCGCCGATTTCACTACCTAGCCGAAGATGGCTGTAGGGGCCGAGCAGCGCTCCGTCGGCCACCTGTGATTCATCGAGAATGCAGCCGGGGCGTACCAGAACACTATCGCCGAGCGTGGAATTCTGAATGACGCTAAACGACCGGATACGGCAATTGGCGCCGATCTTTGTTGAGCCCAGAAGCTGAACGGAGGGTTCAATTACGGTGTCCGCCGCGACTTCCACGTCCGCATCGATTACGCAAGTCTCTGGGCGAAAAATGGTCACGCCCGAGAGCATCAGTTCCATGCACTTCCGGTCTCGTAGCATGGCGTCGAGGCGAGCCAGTTCAACGCGAGTGTTGATGCCCAGCACTTCCATGTCATCCGCGGCTGCTGTCGCCACCACTTTTGATTTCGATTTCGAAAGAATCGCCGCCATATCTGTGAGATAGAACTCACGGTGGGCATTCTCGGTTTTCAGCCGGTCGATGTGCGTGAAAAGTGACTTCACCGCGAAAGCGTAGAAGCCGGCATTGATTTCTCGCAGGTTGGCTTCGCGTTGCTTCGGCGTGAGCGATTTCTCTTCCACAATTTCGGTTACCAAAGCGCTGCCTTTGGTCTTCCGGAGCACGCGGCCATATCCGAATGGATCAGGCGGCAACGCACTCAGCAACGTCATGGCGGCACGTTGTTCCAAATGGTAATCACGGAGTTGAGCAATGGTCGCAGCCCGAATCAGCGGCGCATCTCCGGAGAGCACCAACACATGGTCGTAGTTCGCGAGTGCTCCGCGGCACATCATGATGGCGTGCCCGGTACCACGTTGTTCGGTTTGGAGGACGAACCTGATCCCGTTGTGCGCCACAGCTTCTTTCACGCGTTCGGCCTCGTGGCCAACGATGGCGTAGATGTCCTGCGCGGGTACGATCTGCTTCGCCGCGTCAATGACATGTTGGAGAAGTGGCTTACCTCCGATCTGGTGCAGCACTTTAGGAAGTTGCGACTTGAGGCGTGTGCCTTTTCCGGCCGCCAGGATGGCAACGGCAAAACGGACGGACTTGGCAGGCGTGGAGGGCTTAGAGATTTTCCGGGTTTTCATGCGCTTCCATGATACCGAACTGCCCTGCCATGGGAGCGATGGGGGACGAGTAGTTCTAGTCTCTTTCCTGGGGGCGGCTCAGGCCCCCGTTCTTCGCAACCGTCGCCTCTTGGCTTTTCAGCAGCGCCAATCCCTGGACAAACATCAGGTCATCGGCCACGCGGTGAAAATCCCACGACGTTTCCGTGGTTTTCACGTCGATGCTTTTGACAAACAGAAATTTGCCCGTGAAGCGCATGACTAGGCGGCTGAGGGCCCAATTGCCATCACCCACATCGCCCTGTTCGAGGAGAATTCTCCCTCCCTTATCGAGGTGGCCGACGATACCCCAGCCGAAGCTGACGTCCTTCTGCAGGGTGCCGTCGATGCGGGCCAGGCGCTGGCGTTGCGGGTCGAGCAAGATGGTACCGGCCATGCCTGTCAGTAACTGCTCGATGCGCGTAGGCGGGTCGTAGTCCGGATTGGGGCTGAACCTGATCCGCAACAGTTCTTCGCCTTTGTGGCCCAGGCCGGCAGCGGCAGGTTCGAAGCCTTCGTATTCATAAAGCAAGGCATCCGGCATGGCTTTGAGGATGCGGATCATGCGGTTGCGATTATCACGCTCTTCGCGCTGCTTTTTGCGCAACTCTTCGGGGTCCTTCACAAAGCGCTCAACACGAGCGTCTTCGCTTTTACGCCCCTCTTCGCTCAAAGGCTGATCTCCGTAAGCCAGCACACGCCCGGCGATGGCCTCCTTCGTCTGGACCATCAGCTTGGTCTCCGTCACGTGCGCCGTCTGCCTGCGCAGCAGAAACATATATTTTGGGGGATCGGCCAAGGCATCAAGTTCGTGGTGTATGCACTGACGTACAAGCTCCCCGGCGGGGGTGGCCGGGAACTGCGAGGCTTGCAGCGGCTGACCGCTTGCCAACATCTCCAGGCCTAGCAAGACCAGAGCCCCCAGCAGTTGGGACCGATTTTCCTTCGCCAGTTTTTTCAGCTCCACGATGTCATCTCCGCGAACAGTCGGAATACTCTTAACTTAGACGAAAGTCGCCCCCGCCAAGTTGCTAACTTATGTGCCCAATGGTGGTGCATAGGCCCGACCGGATACGATGCCCTTTGTCGCTCGAGTCCGCCGCGAGAGAGGAGCCACCCGAGTCTTTTTGCGGGCCATGGGTTAGAATCAAAATTTCCGCAATTCCCAGGGAGCGTGTCGCATGACCGAAAGTACTCGTGAAATCGCCCATATCGGCAAGTCCGTCATTATCAAGGGGGAGCTTTCCGGCAGTGAAGACCTTTACCTCGACGGCGAAGTGGAAGGCTCGATTGAACTGAAACAGAATTCCCTCACAATCGGTCCCAACGGTCGCGTTAAGGCGAAGGTGAGTGCGAAGTCGGTCATTGTAGACGGTAAGGTGGATGGCAATGTCTTCGGCACCGAACGTGTCGAAGTTCGTGGATCCGCCGTTGTCACGGGCGATATTGTGACCAAGCGGATTGTGATTGCCGAGGGCGCTTCCTTCCGGGGATCGGTGACGCAGGAAGGTACGTCGTCCACCTCCTGACCTGACGTTGCACAATATCCAAACACTTTCATGAAATGGTTTCGTCGCTCTTCTTCGGTTTCTCAAAGCGGAACGCAACAGGCGCCGCAACGCGGGACGCGGCGGTCGAGCGGCATGGGGCAGGTCTGGAGCACCCTCTCGAAGCAGGAAGGTTTGTGCGTGCTCGACCTCGGGGCCACCTCCGCGTCGAACATTCGCCTTCTGACCGAGGCGGGACACAAGATTTACAGCGAGGACCTGCTGGTTGCTTCGACCGACCCCTCGCTGGTCGCTCAGGACGCCGAAGGTAAGCGTGTTCTTGATAGCACGCGCTTCTTGGCGGAGAATCTCGTTTACCCGCCTGGGCAATTCGATTACGTGTTCGCCTGGAGCTTTGCCGACTACATGGATGAGTCCCTGGTAAAGCCAGTGGTGGAGCGACTGTGGTCAGTGATGAAGCCTGGTGGCGTGCTGCTTGCCTTCTTTCACATGAAAGACGCCGGGCCCGATGCGCCGTGCTACCGCTACCACCTGACCGCCGGGGATACGCTCGAAACGCAGATCCTTGCGCCGGGGCGCACGGGTGGCTTTAAATTGCAGCGTGTGTTCAACAATCGGCACATTGAAGGCCTGTTCCGCGATTTCTCTTCCATCAAGTTTTTTCTTGCCCGCGACAATATTCGTGAAGCACTGGTGATTCGCTAGGATTTACGCCGGAGCTCTTCCGCGTGTCTGGCACATCATGATCCGCGGGATCACCGGGAAGCTCTCCATAACCCGTAGCAAGGGCCAGCGCAGTCCCATAGGCAATGCCAGCAAGCGGCGCAAGAAGGAGGACGCCCGGAACACCGGGAGTATGCGCTGTTCATAAGCCCTGCAATATTCCGCCGCCGCCTGTTCCAGGCTGGCCTCTCCCCGAAAGAAGATGCCCAGAGATTCCGCCGCGAGTGCTCCGCCCCGCAACGCGAGAGAAATTCCGTCACCCACGAAAGGGTCGACGAAGCCAGCGGCGTCTCCGGCCTGAAGCACACCGTGTCTTTCCGGAGCGGGCTCTCGAAAAATAAGTGGTGCCGTCGAGACCGGCTCCGAGAGCCGCTTCCAATTCGTGCTGCGCTCGTGCAAGCGCGCCTCGCAAGGGAAAACGTCTTCCAGACGCGTGGCGACATCGGCGCGGACCATGCTGCACACTACAATGCGCGAGGTTGCAGTCTCCTCGCCCAAGCCGACCGGCTGCATACCGCAATAACCGCCCTCGAAGAAATACAGATCGGTAGTAGGCGCGGGCGAATCCTCGATGAAGTGTGCCTTCAGGCCAATCCATTTGGGCGAGGACGCGAGTTCCGGCGGTTTTTCCGTCAGGTTCGACCAGCGTCCAGCCGTGTTAATGACCGCGCGCGCGGTTATCCAACCTGTATTGGTCTGGATCTGGAACGGACCGCGTCCTTCGAGGCCGAGTACCGGCGTTTCCTCTTGGGTTTCAACGCCTGCCGACGTGGCTGCTTGCCAAAGCGCGGCATCCATATCGAATCGCGCCAGGCTGGCTGCCGGGGGATCGACGGGAACCTGGACGGTCCGCCCGTCGAGAAACAAGCGCACGCCGTGAATTCGCGGTACCCGGCTCAGCAGCGAGCGCGTCTCCAGCGAGTTTGCCAGGAGTGAGTTGAGCAGTTGTATAGATTCACCGGAAACAAACTCGCCACACACCTTGTGTCGTGGGAAAGAGCCCTTCTCCAGAAGCAGAACCTGTGTACCGGCACGCGCGGCGGTAATCGCTGCTGAAGCGCCCGCCGGACCTCCGCCGATGATCGCCAGATCGCAGCGTCTTAGTGTTTCCACGCGATGGCTCCCATACGGTAGAGGTAATGCCGCTGTACTTCGACTCGCGCCGCGCGAGTGTTGTTGAGCAAATCACACATTTCTTCCACGGTGTACGCGCGCTGCACGGACGCTGGAGCGTCGTGGCGCGTCAGACGGCTGCGATAGAAGGGCCGCGCGGCCAAGGCCAGCGCGAAATGAACCGGATGCCGGACAAGGTCATTGATAAGAACAGCCGACTTCGCCACACGCAACGCCTCATTGGCATACGCATGAATCTCCGGCGGTTCGAGATGATGCGCAAAAAGACAGCACGACACTACGTCGAAGCTTCCATCCTGAAATGGCAACGCCAAGGCATCCCCTACAACGTTACGTGCCCCGCGAACAAGGTGACTTTCCACTCGGTCCAGCAACGTCACTTCGACCAGGATGCCGGACCGCTGCAGGGCGTCGCGTGCGGCAAAGGGAACTTGGCCGAAGCCGGCCCCAGTCTCGAGCAGCCGCAAATTGTTTCTGCCCGTTCGAGCTACAACCCTCCGTAGCATGGCCAGTGTGGTAGCCTCACCGCCAAACATTCGATTTAAAGACTGCATGTCCGTCAACGTGCCCGCAATTTCACTCGGTGTGCCTTCGCCGGTATCGATCATCTCGTTGACGACTGTACGTTTCATAGGAGGAAATCATGCAGGGACGGAGCCCTTGGGCCCTGCGAGCGAGCTCCGCCCGATCTGGACTTGTTTTCAGGTGCGCAGCTACACTTCGGCGAGTTCTTCTTCTAGCAGCTGTTTGTTGTAGAGTTCTGTGTAATAACCATCCCGCGACAGAAGCTCTTCGTGCGTGCCCAGTTCCACAATCTTACCTGAATGCAGCACGGCAATGCGGTCGGCATTGCGCACGCTTGACACCCGATGCGAAATGAAGATCGTAGTGCGTCCCCGCATGACTTCGCGCAGGTGGTTGAGGATTTGGTCCTCGGTGTGAGTGTCCACACTGGCGAGCGCGTCGTCCAGTATCAAAATCTTGGGATCGCGAATGATAGCCCGGGCAATCGCAGTACGCTGTTTCTGGCCACCGGACAGCGTTATGCCGCGCTCCCCAACCAGCGTCTGATATTGATCTGGAAATCCTTCGATGTCGCCGGAGATGCTGGCCGCATGCGCAGCGGCCTTTACTTCGGCATCGCTGGCGCCCTCTTTTCCAAAGGCTATGTTCTCGCGGACTGTATCGCTGAATAAGAAAGTTTCCTGAGGCACGAAGCCGATGCTGCGCCGCAGAATTTCCAGGGGGAACCTGCGGATTGGCCTGCCGTCGATCAGCACGGTTCCCGGCTTCGCATCGTAGATACGCGGAATCAGATTGACCAGTGTCGTTTTCCCCGATCCTGTTGGGCCGACAATAGCGAGGCTCGTGCCCTCCGGCACGCTCAGATTGATGCTGTGCAGTACTTCGACGCCGTTGTAAGAGAAGCTGAGATTGCGAAATTCAATTTCCCCGCGAATTTCAGGCACGCTGTGGCTGACTACTGCGGGATCGTCGCAAATCTCAGATTTCTCCTGGAAAATTTCATTGATCCTCCCCATGGAAGCCGTGCCGCGCTGGAAAATGTTGATCACCCAACCTAGAGCGATGATCGGCCACGTCAACTGCACCATGTATGTATTGAAGGCGACAAAGCCGCCCAGGCTGATTCCTCCGCCAAGAACCAGCCGCCCGCCAAGCCACAACACTAAGACAATGGCGAGGCCCAGCATGGTCTCCAGCGTGGGCCAGAGCATACCCATCAGGCGGACGAGTTTGAGGCTGCGCTCAATGTATTCGAGGTTGGCGGTTTCAAATTGCGCGATCTCGGCTTCCTCTTGCGCATACGCGCGGATCACGCGCGCACCTGAGAAATTCTCCTGGGCGCGAGCTGAAATTTCCGAGAACATGGCCTGAATCTTCTCGAAACGCTCGTGAATCTGTCGCCCAAAATACTGGATAGTGATGCTCACAATGGGCAACGGCAAGAATGCGTACATCGTAAGCCGGTGATTGATTCCCCACATAAAAAAGAGCGCACCGGCAGTGAAAACAAGCGTGTTCGCGCTATACATGATGGCCGGTCCCAGCAGCATGCGCACCGCGTTCAGGTCGTTGGTGCAGCGCGCCATGATGTCACCTGTGCGCGTGCGCTGGTAGTAGGAATGGGAAAGGCCTTCGAGATGGCGGAACAAATCGTTCCGCATGTCGAATTCAATTTCGCGGGAGATGCCAATCACCACCCAGCGTGTCAGGAATTGAAAAATCCCCTTGACGCCGGCCACCGCCAGAATCAGCAGCGCGTAGGTAACCAATTTGTGTTGCGTGACGCCCGTATGGAGATCGTCGACGGCACGGCGAATCACCTGCGGAAAAAGCACCCAGATTCCGTTGTTCAGCAGAACACACAACGAGCCCAGCAGAAAATGGCTGCGATATTTCTTGAAATAAGGCAGGAGCGGGCGCAGGTTCTTAGGCAGCATCATCTCTGGATGCGATTTTACCAGTCGAGGTTTCGCGAAAAAGTGCGAAGTAGCTCGTGTGGCGCGGGCGCCTCGCCCGCGTACCTGCCATGTTCGTCGGCTACTACGTTGGCACCTTCAACATCAAGTACCCACCCACCAAAGCGAAAATAATATCCGGCGACCAAGCCGCCAGTGGAGCTGGCAACTGGCTCAGATTTCCCAGCGCTTCAAACAATCCCGCAACCACCAGATAAACCACAGCAATTCCCACCGCGGAAGCCGCTCCTGTCAGCGTGCTTCGCCGTCCTGAACTCAGAGAAAATGGAACGGCGAGTAGCGCCATCACCAGCGTGATCAAGGGGAAGGCCAGCTTCTTGTGCAACTGCACCCGGAGGCGTACCACATCGAAGCCGCTCTGCTGCAGATCTCGAATGTAACGCTCGAGCTCGGCGTAGTTCATTTCAGACGATTGAATGACTTCTTTCTTGAAGTACGCCGGAGGTTCGCTCAATTGCGGAAACGTGGATACCTCGAATTCCTGGAATTTTTCAATCGCCGGTCCACGCAACGACCGTTCCCAGCCTTGCTCGAAAATCCACCGGTTCAAGTCCTGCTCCCAGTGGGCTCGCGCTGCGTAAATACGCTGTCTCACTTCGAAAGTGACCGGATCGAATTGAAACACGGCGACGTTGGCGAATCGATCCCGGTCGGAATCGAAAAACTGGTAGTAGTAAATATCCGAGTTCTGCCCAAAGATCCACTTCCGGTCGGGCCGTAGATACGTCTGCGCGGGCTTGCCTTTGATCTCATTGCGCAACGCGTCCTGCCGCTTGTTGGCATGAGGCAAATAAAATTGATCGAAAACGAATAGCCCCCCCGCTAACAGGCCCGCCAGCACCATCACAGGTACCACAATGCGATAGATGCTGATGCCGGTTGCTTTCATAGCCACGACCTCATTGTTCCGCTGCAGAATGCCGAAGGTCACCAGCACTGCCAGCAGCACGCAAAGGTGCAGCGTGTTGTAGAGGAAGTACGGCGTGACGTTTAATAAGTAAGCGCCAACCACGAGCGGCGAAACATGGTTGCGCAAAATGTCGCTCAACAGTTCGAAGAGGGTAAACACCAGCAGCAACACCACGAAGCTGGCCACGATCATGCCCAGGTACTGGGAAAAATCCTTGAGCACATAGTCGTCCAGCAGCATGGGGAAGTTGAGGCCGAACACACGGGGCCGCCGCTGGACCCGGCTGTAGGCGTCGTAGACCGCTTCCCTGTGTCCTTGCCGAATCGTGGGAGCCTGCAGCCATTCCTTCACTTGTGTCCACAGGCGGCGTACTGCGCCCAAGTCAATCGGGCGCCGCTCCACCCGGTACAGAAGGACGACACCTGCAACGAGAAAAGCAAGATCCGAAAGCCATGCTCCGAGCACGACCGGGAGCTTGCCTTCCTTGGCCAAAGAAACGCCAACCAGCGACAACGAATAGTAGGCAAAGACGAGGATGATTGTGACAACAAACCCGCTCGATTTGCCGCCTTTCTTCGCGGAAAGGCCTAGAGGAATTCCTACCATCGCCAACACGAGGCAGGCCGTGGGCAAAGCCAAGCGCCGATGGAATTCCAGTCCTGACCAGCGCACATTAAGTCCCGTACCGGATTTGCTCTGCTGCCACAGTGTTTTTGTACCCATAGTGCTGAACGGCGCCTGTCCCTTGGGCGTGTCGCTTTCGACCGCCGGGAGTTCGATGGGAATATCCGTTTCCTCAAATGTCGAAATCTGGTAGTCCTCAGCTGACGTGGGACTCATCTCATGCGTAGACCCACCCGACAGGTGCAGGCGTAGGGAAGTCGGGCCTTCACTGACTAAGAGTCCTTGTCGCGCTAGCGTGATGCGGGGGGAGGATGGAGTGCTCAGATCCGCCAGAAATACGCCCTTCCACACCGCAGCACGTTGCGCACTGACGATGTCCTGTACGTAGAGGACAGCTTTGGGGAATCCCTCATAAAAAACGCGGGGCTGCACTTCAAACGACGCCTGCGAGGTCTTGAGCCGGTCCTGCAAACGCGACATTGCCGCCTGGGAAGCGGGTGCGACCCACAGGCTGTTGAGGAGCGCCAGCCCCCACGCCACTGTCACAAAAGGAGATAGCATGCGGACGAAGCGCCAGACGCCGATCCCGCTAGCCCGCATAGCAGTGATTTCGCTGTCTGCCGCAAGTCGGCTCAACCCGATCAAGATGCCCACGAGGACGCCCATGGGAATGGTGTAGGTGAGGGCAACCGGGAGGGTGAAAAAGAAGACTTCCGCTACGCTGGGGAGCGGCGCGCTGTTGCGCACGACCAATTCAAGAATGCGCCCCAGATCGCGTGTAAACAGCACAAACGAAAACACCGCAACCCCAATCAAAGCACTGGCCAGAACCTCGCGCAGGACGTAGCGGGTAAGAATTCGCATGAGCAATCTTGGCTGAACCCGGAGTCTAGCACAGGGGAGGAATACCCGTTAAAAGACCCATGTTAACGGCGGGCGTCGTGTAAAACCTACCTGAATCCCGAAAGAAGGGACTGTTTATTCTGTGTGGTTGTCTAACTAACTTAGGGTAAGACTAAGAAAACAAAACAATAAGAGTGTGGAACCTTGGGTGCTGGCCTATAAGCCAGAAACCAGTGTACTATCTTGGTTCAAGAGCTTTTTAAACAAAGGCAGGTTCCTCCCCATGAATCGCCCTACTTTGCTCTGCGTGGAAGATGATTCCACATTACCGAACGCCTTTGGTGCGTTCTTAGGCAGCTCCGGCTACCATGTGTTGCTTGCCAAAGATGGCGGGCAGGCATTGGTGGCTTTTCGTAATTCCCATATCGATGCGGTGTTGGTGGATGACTACCAAAAGACCGGTGCCAGCGGCTCCGAAGTCGCGGCTGAGATTAAACAGCAATCGCCAGCCACGCCTGTGATTTTGGTTTCCAGCCTGCAAAATGTCCTGGAAGAGGCACGCAATTTTGTGGATGCCACCGTTTCCAAAGGGGCGGATTTGGGTCAGGTTTTGGCTCAGGTGAATGCGTTGCTGAACTCCAGCTTAGCCGCTTAGTCCGTAGCCTGGCTGGTCGTCACAGCAGCCTTCAGGAATAGAGCTCCCAGCGGTGGTAGCATCAGTCGGAGTGAACAAGGCTTGCCGTGCGCCGGAACCTCCTCAGCTTCCCTCCCACCGTAATTCCCGCTCCCGCTTCCGCCGTATTCCTTGGCATCGCTATTCAGAATTTCCCGCCAGAATCCGCCATGGGGCACGCCTACGCGGTAGTCCATGCGCGGAATCGGCGTGAAGTTGCAAACCACCAAGACCGAATCGTTCGGATTCTTACTTTTGCGCAGTAGTGAAACCACGCTCGAAGCGGAATCGTTGCAATCAATCCACTCGAAACCAGCAGGGTCGCACTCGAGCAGATGGAGAGCCGGCTCGTTGCGATAGAGGTGGTTAATGTTCTCGACCCAGTGTCGCAACCCTTCGTGGAGGGGCGTCTGCAATAGATGCCAGTCCAGGCTGCCATCATGTGCCCACTCGCGAGTCTGGCCGAATTCATCACCCATAAAAAGCATTTTCTTCCCGGATTGCGCGTACATGTAGCCGTAAAGCAACCGCAGATTTGCGAAGCGCTGCCATTCATCGCCGGGCATCTTGCGAATCAGCGATCCCTTCATATGCACAACCTCATCGTGGGAGAGCGGCAGCACGAAGTTTTCGTGGTACGCGTAGATCATGCGGAAAGTGAGGAGGCTGTGATGGAATTTCCGGTGTATCGGATCATGCTCGAAGTACGACAGCGTGTCGTGCATCCATCCCATATCCCACTTGAGTCCGAAACCGAGTCCGCCGAGGTGAACGGGCCGCGACACCATGGGCCATGAGGTGGATTCTTCCGCGATGGTCTGCACATCTGGAAAGTTCCGGTAGATATCTTCATTCATGCGGCGCACGAACGAGATGGCTTCCAGATTTTCCCGTCCGCCAAATTTGTTCGGGATCCACTCGCCGGCCTTGCGGGAATAATCAAGATAGAGCATGGAGGCTACCGCATCCACGCGCAGGCCATCAGCGTGATACTTATCCAGCCAGAAGATTGCGCTGCTCAACAGGAAGCTGCGGACTTCGCTGCGGCCGTAGTTGAAGATGTTGGTTTTCCAGTCGGGATGGAATCCTTGCCGGGAATCCGCGTGTTCAAACAAATGCGTGCCATCGAAGAATGCGAGCCCATGGCCATCGGTAGGGAAGTGCGAGGGTACCCAGTCGAGAATCACGCCAATGCCCCGCTGGTGCAGATAGTCCACCAGATACATGAAGTCCTGCGGCGTGCCGTAGCGCGACGTGGGCGCAAAATATCCCGTGGTCTGGTAGCCCCATGATCCGTAGAAAGGGTGCTCCATTACGGGCAGCAGCTGCACGTGAGTAAAGTTCATGCGTTGCAGGTACTCGGCGAGCCGCGGCGCCATTTCGCGGTAAGTCAGCGAGCGTCCATGTTCTTCCGGCACGCGCATCCACGAACCCAAATGCATTTCGTAAATCGACATGGGAGCTTGCAGCGAGTTCTTCGCTTTGCGCTGCCGCATCCAGGCCTCGTCGCTCCATTGATAGTCAAGGTCCCAGACTTGTGAAGCTGTACGAGGTGGTTTTTCATGCCGGTAACCAAACGGGTCAGCCTTGTCGAACACGTGCCCGTGAACCTGCGAAACGATGTGGTATTTGTAATGCGCTCCCTTGCCCACACTCGGGATAAAACACTCCCACACCCCCGAACTGCCGTGGTTCTGCATGGGGTGAGAAATAGGATTCCATCCGTTGAAATCGCCAATGACTGTCACTTGCCGCGCACTCGGCGCCCAGACACCAAAGAACGTCCCCGCTTGGCCGTTCACGGTAGAGGGGTGCGCACCTAGCTTTTCGTAGATGCGGTTGTGAGTGCCCTCATTGAACAAGAACAAATCGTCGGAGTTCAGCAGGGACAAGTCGGGCCGCGCGGGCGGAAGAATCTCTTTTTGTTGGACCATTAAACGTTGACTCGCAAACCAACAGTGTAGCGGATACGATGCTGCTTCCGCATGCTATGCTCAAAATCGTTTACTTGTTAAGGAGGGGAAGTTCCGCGAATGGCCGTGCTTCGCGTGGTTGTTCTCTGGCACCAACACCAGCCGTTTTACAAGGATCTTGTCACCGGCTCCTATCGCCTGCCTTGGGTGCGCCTGCACGCTCTAAAGGACTACTACGGCATGGTGAAGCTGCTGGATGAGTTTCCCAACGTCCACCAAACCTTCAATCTGGTACCGTCGCTGATTACCCAGATTCAGGATTATGTGGCGGGAACCGCGCGAGATCCCTTTCTCGAGGTGGCCGCCAAGCCGGCCAAGGACCTGAGCCCGGAGGAGCGCCGCTTTGCTTTGCAGTATCTGTTCCAGGCACATCCGGTGAACGTCATTGGACGTTATCCGCGGTATCGTCAGCTTTGGGAACGCTTTCGCAAATGCGCCAGCTCTCCTGAGCAGGCCGCTCTCTCTTTTGATACGCGGGACTTCACCGACCTGCAGGTGCTATCACAGATTGCCTGGTTCGATGAATTCTTTCTGCAAGAAAAAGACATAGTCGAACTCATTCGCAAGGAACACAATTTTTCGCTCGACGATCAGAAATTTATCTTCCAACGGGAGAGGGAGTTGCTCGCGAAAGTCCTACCGGCGCATGCCGAGGCTGTCGCGCGCGGCGGGATTGAAGTTTCCACATCTCCGTTCTACCACCCCATTTTGCCACTCATTTGCGACAGCAAGCAGGGCGCCGTGTCCAGTCCGGGACTTCCGCTGCCCCAGCACCACTACCGCCGTCCTGAAGATGCCCGTGAGCAGTTGCTGCGTGGCCTCGATCTACACCAGAAGGTTTTCGGGGTCCGGCCGCAAGGGGTATGGCCTTCGGAAGGGAGTGTTTCGGAGGAAGCAATTTCAATCGCCCACCTTCTGGGTGTGAACTGGATGGCTACCGACGAAGGCGTGTTGGGCCGCAGCTTGAACTTCAACTTTGCGCGGGACGGGGGAGGCCGTCTCTGTGGCGGTGGCCCTGAGCGGCTGTACACGCTGCATCGCTACGAGAAGAACGATACGCGGATGAACCTGCTGTTCCGCGATCACACCATGTCAGATCTGATCGGTTTTGTGTACTCGGGTATGGGGCCGGGCGAGGCCGCTCAACATTTGATCAATAACATCCGCCATGCCGCCCAGCCTGTTTTGGATCAAGGCCGGGACGCAATCGTGCCTATTATTCTCGACGGCGAAAATGCGTGGGAGTACTATCCTGGCTCCGGGCGCGAGTTCCTGCGCCGTTTCTACGATGCCCTGCAGAACTCGGGTGGCATCGAGGCCGTTACTGTATCCGAGGCAATTGCCCGGCACCAGCATTTCGGCCATCTCGGGAACATTACCCCAGGTTCCTGGATCGGCGCCAATTTCAACGTGTGGATTGGCGCCCCGGAGGATAACAAAGCCTGGGACTATCTTTATGCGGCACGCGAGTTCTACGAGCAGAACGCGCCCCACGCCACAGAGGAACAGCGCAAGTTGGCTTACGAAGAAATCCTGATCGCGGAAGGCAGTGACTGGAACTGGTGGTATGGTCCCGAGCACCACTCCGCCAACGACCGCGATTTCGATGAGCTTTACCGCAAGCACTTGGCCAACGTATACCACGCTCTCGGAGCGATGCCTCCCGAATACCTGGTGCAGCCGATTACCGCGAGCCCGGGGCGTCCCGCGTTCATCGCACAAACAGGCTACATTCACCCAAAAATCGATGGCGAGATCACCCGTTATTTCGAATGGATAGGCGCCGCTATGTACACCGCTGACCTGCGTGCCGGGGCCATGCACGGTAAACAGTTTGTTCTGGACGCCGTGTATGCCGGTGTCGACGACCAATTTCTGTATGGACGCCTTGATTTTACCGGGGGTGTGCCGGTCATGGCCTTCGATTTGGTTGTGAATGTGGAGTCCTATGTCGGGCAAAGTCTCGACACCCACCGTGTGCTACGCGTCGATGCCGGCGTGGAGCAAAGAACTCTGCAAGATTGGAGCGTCACGAATCCACAAAGCGGCACAGAGATTGTGAACGCCGCCCGCTGCGAAAAGTCTCCGGTGCAGCTTGCCTTGAAAAAAGTGTTTGAACTCCGCGTGCCGCTCGAGTGGTTGCGCGCCCCGATGGCCAGTGATGGTCCCCAAGCCGACCGGCTCCGCATGCGTGTGAGCCTGTGGCATGACCGCTTGCCCATCGATGCTCTGCCGGTAGAAGGCTGGATCGAGCTGCAGCTGGTGAGTGAGGCTGAACTGCTGTCTGGTGTGGGGATTTGAGTTAGCTTCTAGCTCCTAGCAAAACATAGGGACAAAGAAAACCGGGGCTCCGGTTCTCTTTTAGCTAGAAGCTAGCAGCTTTTTATTACTCTCCGCTGGTGGCCGCGCTCATCTGCATCGGACGGCTCAATTCCATGACGAGCTCGGTTCCTGCTGGCAGCATTGCCGAGTGATGTTTGGTGAGCCAGTGAATCGTTGTCGCGCCGGCTCCAATCGCCGCACCCACAAGGAACCCCTTGCCGCCGCCTGCCAAAGCGCCAATCACTCCTGCGCCAGCAGTGCCTGCCGCAAGTTCGACATTGTCACTGCGGTCTCGCGCCCGGCCCTTGAATTCACCTTCCTCGTTGACGTCGGTTCCGTTTCGCAGATTTGTGTCCACTACGGTGGCGTTCAGGTTGTAACGCGCCCCATCCGGCAAAATGATGGTGTGGGGGAAGAGCGCGATCGTCGGACGACCCTGGACCCGCCGAGGTTCCGTGACCCGCCCCACGCTGCCCTGCACGGTTGCGCCCATAGGAATGACGGTCTTGCCAGCGAGAGTTACGGGCTCCGTTACGCGTCCTGAAAATGTGTCGCCCTGTTTGCTGCTGAACGTTGCCAGCGTGTTCTCCAGCTTAATTTTTACGGCGGTGCCGGCGGGCAATGACAAATTTGTCTCCGCAGCGGCAGCCAGCGACAGCATCGACACCAAGGCCACAATTGCTAATTTCTTCATACATCCTCCTGCACTTCGTCTTGATTTCGACTCTAGCCCAGGCTGGAGCGACGAACAACAGCAGGAGGTTCAGGGGAACCACTCTTGATACCGTTTTCGCTACGCTGACACTTGCAAGCGGAAAAGCCGGATCAATTTCTGGTTTGCCGACTACCCGTTAAAGCTACGTGAATAGACGATCCTGACAGTGTCAGCGGCCCGTGATCGTTTCGCCGCATGTAATACGGTGGCCGTCGGGCGTGCGCAGTGTAAATTCTCTCAGGCCCCAGGGTTTATTCGACGGTTGGGATGTGACGAGTGCACCTCTGGTCGCGATCTCTCGATAGAACTCGTCGATCCTGTCGATGTTCCAATACGCGAAGTACGAGTGATTTGCGAGTTCGCTCGCCGGTTTTTCGTCTGTGCACTCGCCCAGCATCACTCTGAATTTGTCGCGTGTCAGGAAGCTCCATCCCTCAGCATCGATTGGTTCCTTGCTGAAGCCCAAAACCTCCATGTAGTAGCTCGTCGAGATCCGCAAGTCACGCACCGCCAAGACGCACCAGGAATTAACAATCTGAGCCACGTGCTCCTCCTCCCAACTCATGACATACGATTTGGATGGCTCCCCGCCATCTTTTGGGGCGCAATGAGGATGATAATACTACGGTCAAAGTGGAGGGTAACCCACAGACGCGAGGTGTCAAGCCCTCGGTTTAACCGGGACGGGATAATTGGCCTCTCAAAAACTGGCCTACCGAAAAGCCGCCTACGACTCGGCGAAAGGTTTCCATCCGATATAATTCACAATTCACCTTCTATGAGCGACCTCATTCCAGTCTCGGCGATTTCACCCGCTTGGACTGCCGATGAAAAATCTTATGCTGCCCGCCAAGCGCGGGAATACAAGGACGTTCCGATGACGATTCAAGAAATCCACGCCCGCGAAGTACTCGATTCGCGGGGCAATCCCACCGTTGAAGCCGAAGTCACACTTGCCGATGGCACGCGCGCACGCGCCATTGTTCCCAGCGGCGCTTCCACGGGCGAGCACGAAGCTGTCGAGCTCCGCGACGGCGACGAAAAACGGTTCCTCGGCAAAGGTGTCTTACAGGCTGTGGAGAATGCGAACGGTGAGATCGCGGAAGCTCTGGTTGGGCTCGATGCCTCCGATCAGCGCAACATCGACCAGCGCATGATCGAGCTGGACGGTACGCCCAACAAGGCGCGTCTGGGAGCGAATGCCATACTGGCCGTGTCGATGGCGGTGGCCCGCGCCACGGCGGAGAGCTTCAAGATGCCGCTTTACCGCTACTTGGGTGGCGTGAATGCACACGTGCTGCCGGTGCCCATGATGAACATCCTGAACGGGGGCGCGCATGCGGACAACAACGTCGACTTCCAGGAATTCATGTGCATGCCGGTCGGTGCGGAGTCTTTTTCCGAAGCGCTGCGCTGGGGCGTGGAAGTGTTCCACACACTGAAGGGTGTTTTAAAGAAGCGTGGTTACAACACTGCGGTGGGCGACGAAGGTGGCTTTGCGCCTTCGGTCAAGTCGAATACCGAAGCCATCGACGTGGTCCTCGAAGCGATTCAGGCGGCCGGATTCCGCCCCGGCCAGGACATTGCCATTGCCCTGGACCCCGCCTGCAGCGAGCTCTACAAGGATGGCAAGTACATTTTCAAGAAAAGCGACAAGAGCGCGAAGAGCTCGGAAGAAATGGTGGCGTTTTGGGCGAAATGGGTGGAGAACTATCCCATTGTTTCCATTGAAGACGGTCTGGCCGAGGACGATTGGGACGGTTGGGCGCTGATGACCAAGAAGCTTGGTCACAAGATTCAGTTGGTCGGAGACGATTTGTTTGTCACGAATACGGAACGCTTGCAGGAAGGTATTGACCGCGGCGTGGCGAATTCGATTCTCATCAAGGTCAATCAAATCGGCACTGTTAGCGAAACGCTCGACGCCATTGCACTCGCGCGCCGCAACGGTTACACGTCGGTGATTTCGCATCGCTCCGGTGAAAGCGAAGACACGTTCATCGCTGATCTCGCTGTGGCCACCGGCGCAGGCCAGATCAAAACCGGTTCCGCTTCACGCACGGACCGCATCGCCAAATACAACCAGTTGCTGCGCATCGAAGAAGCGCTCGATGAGATGGCCAGCTTTCCTGGGCTTTCCGCGCTGAACTACAAGGGATAGCGCGTCCCTCTGTGGTTCAATTGACTTTCGGAATCGAGGCTTTTATGAAATTGAAATTGGCTATCGGTGTCTTCCTCGCGCTGCTATTGACGGGGAATGCTGTTGCGCAACAGGCGGCAGCGTCGGGTTCTCCCGCAACGCACGAAGATATCCAACGTCTATTTGCCGTGATGCGCCTGCATGAGCAAATGCAGACCACCATGCAACTTATCATGGCGCAACAACGAAAGATGATTCGCGAGACCATCAAGCAACACAATCCAGCCGTTACCGAAGAGCAGTTGAGCAAGATGGAGACGATGTCCAAAGACATCGTCAAAGATATGCCGCTCGACGGGATGTTGGACGATTCAATTCCCATCTACCAAAAGCATCTGACCAAGGGCGATGTCGACGCCATGACCGTTTTCTACTCTTCACCCACTGGCCAAAAACTCCTTCGCGAACAGCCGGCCATCGCCAGCGAGTCGATGCAGGCGATGGCTCCACGTATGCAAAAAGCTATGAGCGACATCATGGATCGCATTGGACGCATGGCGGAAGAAGAAGCGGGGAAGACCAAGCCGTCAGCCAAGCCCGAGCAGCGCAAGAATTAAGCCTTATGATTCCCAATCCTCTCGTCCTCATCATTCTCGACGGCTGGGGTTACCGCGCCGAGACCAAAGCCAACGCCATCGCGCTCGCGCGCAAGCCCACCTATGACCGCTTTCTGCGCGACTTCCCGAATACTCTGATCCAAACCAGCGGGCCGTTCGTCGGACTGCCCGAAGGGCAGATGGGCAATAGCGAAGTCGGCCACTTGAACATTGGCGCGGGCCGCGTCGTTCACATGGACATCACGCGTATCGATCTGATGATCCAGAACGGCAGCTTCTTTTCCGATCCCGTCCTGCTCGATGCCGTGAAGCACGCCCGTACCGGCGGCCGCCGTCTGCACCTGTTTGGCTTAGTTTCCGACGGCGGTGTGCACTCCCAGCAAGAGCACCTGCACGCGCTGCTGAAGATGGCCAAGCAGAACGGCCTCGACCGCGTGTTTGTCCACGCGTTCCTGGATGGCCGCGATACGCTGCCCACTAACGGCGCGGGCTACCTCGAGCGTCTCCAGCAGAAGATGCGCGAATACAACTGCGGCCGCATTGCCACTGTGAGCGGGCGTTATTACGCTATGGACCGAGACCGCCGCTGGGAGCGCATCGCGAAGGCTTTCGATGTGATGGTGACCGGCAATGGCGGGGCTGCGCGTTATGTTGACGCCGTCCAAGGCGTGAAGGACTCTTACAACAAAGGCGTTACGGACGAGTTCATCATTCCCTTCGTCTGCACGGATAACAAGGGCGAACCGCTAGCCACCATCCGCGATGAAGACGCTTGCATCTGTTTCAATTTTCGCGCCGACCGCGTGCGGGAAATCACCCGCGCTCTGTGCCGTAACAGCGGCCTGAATGCCCAAGGGGGGCGTGACCTGCAAGGCGCTGAAGATCTCGACGCCACTATTCCGCACGACCAGGTCCCCAAGAATCTCAAGTACGTTTGCATGACGCAATACGACAAGAAATTCACGCTGCCCGTCGTTATCCCGCCGGAGTCGATGGATAACATTCTCGCCAACGTCATGGGGCAAGCCAGTCTCAAGAATTTGCGCGTGGCCGAAACCGAGAAATACGCTCACGTTACCTACTTCTTCAACGGAGGCGTCGAGACCCCGTTTCCGGGCGAAGAGCGCCAGATGGTCGCTTCTCCTAAGGTCGCGACGTATGATCTAAAACCGGAAATGAGCGCGCAGGGGATTGCCGAAACCGTGGTCAAGGCCGTAGAGCAGGGAAGCTTCCAGGTCATCATTGTGAACTTTGCCAACGCGGATATGGTGGGCCACTCCGGCAAGATCGAGCCCACCGTCAAGGCCGTCGAAACCGTCGATGGCTGTCTCGCCCAGATCGAAACTGCTGTTCGCCGTAAAGGTGGAGCTATGCTCATCACCGCGGACCACGGCAACGCGGAAATGCTCATCGACCCGGTCACCGGCGGTCCACATACGGCACACACCACGAATCCGGTGCCGTTTATCGTCGTCAGTGGAGAAGACAAGAAGTTTGCGCTCCGCCCGAACGGTTCACTGCGCGACATTTCACCAACGGTTCTCAGCATGCTCGGCATTTCACAGCCGAGGGAAATGACCGGGCATGATTTGCGCGTCGTTCCCGCTAAGGTGTGACCATTTTCACTCTTTCTACCCTGTCATCCTGAGCGCAGCGAAGGCCCCAGGGTGCTGGTGCAAGCAAAACACTCATCAACTTTCTTGCGAGGAAGCCGCACGGAGAGAAAGCTGTGGAAAGTGAAGTGGGGTGAAGGGTGCAGGGGTCCTTCGCTACGCTCAGGATGACAGAGTTAATTAGAGTTTCTTAGATCATTGCCAGCACTATGAAAATCGTTCTCTTCCAACAGCACAGGTTCGAACTCTGGAATGTCCCGAGCTGGATCGCGGCCGAGTTGCGCACGCGATTTCCGCAATTCAACATTGTGCACCCCTTGAGTCCCGGGGAGATGGATGTGGAAATCCGCAACGCCGAAGTCGCCGTCACCTGGACTCTAAGCCCCCAGCAACTCGCCTCGGCGGGCAAGCTGCGCTGGGTCCACTCTCCCGCTGCGGCTGTGCATGGGTTCATGTATCCAGAGTTCGTTGCCAGCAATGTCGTGCTCACCAACGCACGCAATGTTCACGCCCCCGTGGTCGCCGAGCACGTGCTTACGCTCATGTTCGCTCTGGCCCGGCAGATTCCCGCCTGTGTCCGCTATCAAGGGAAGAGCACTTGGGGGCAACAATTGCTCTGGAATTCCGGTTACCGGCCGCGGGAACTGGCGAGCGCAACACTCGGCCTGATTGGCCTCGGCACGATCGGCGCGGAAGTAGTCCGGCGGGCAACGGCTTTAGGAATGAACGTCATCGCCGTGCGTGCGCATCCGGAAAAATCCGTGGAGGGCGTCAGCGCCGTCTATGGCGTACAAGATGTTTCTAAGCTTCTGGCTCAATCTGATTTCGTTGTTCTAGCCGCGCCCGTCACTCCCAACACGCAGCACCTCATCAATGCTGAACGTCTCGCGCAAATGAAGCCGGATGCTTACCTCATCAACGTCGGACGCGGTGCCCTAGTCGACGAAGCTGCTATCGCGCACGCGCTGCGGACCAAACAAATTGCCGGCGCCGCCCTCGACGTTTTCGAAGAAGAGCCACTTCCGGAAAACTCTCCCTTGTGGGTGCTCGAAAATCTCCTGATCACCCCGCACACCGCTGGGTTGACCGAGAAGCTCTGGCGCCGCCACGTGGAGCTGATTTCCGAGAATCTCCGCCGCTATCTGGCGGGAGAGCCGCTGCTCGGTCCGGTGGATAAAGCACACGGCTACTGAACCGCGAGTGGAACCCGCACAACAGTGCAAGGGGTTGCAATCGGGGATCAGGATTAAGGATGGGGCATCCCCCGTAAGAGACTCAACTGGAAAGAGATAGACCACGTCGAGTTCTGGCAGGACGCGTGCGCTACATCCTTGGGGCGCTGTCTCTGCAATTGCCTGCGATGCCAACAATCCTTCAATCTGCCGCCCGAGCACTTCCTTGCCTCGCCTTGGCCCTCGTGCAGGCCTCCGTGGCTTCCGGTGCCGCTTTTGACGTGAAACAGCAGCGTGTCACGGAGCGCAACGCCGCACAGAGTGCCGGAAAAGAGCGTTGGGGACAACTGGTAGTCCGCCATTCCACTTTCCGGGAAATGGTTCGTGGCGCTCAGCCTCGAGCTTGCCGGGCGAACACGCCTCCCGAGCCGCTGGCCACGCCCAGCCCAGTGCTCGATTCTGCGGAAAACCTGCAGCTTACCGTGAATTTTGTCGTGGGGACCGATGGGCGGGTCTACAGTGCGCTCATTCTGGAGGGTGTAAAGGACGAGCAAGCACGCCCGGTGCTCGATGCTGTCCGGCATTGGCGCTTTCGTCCGGCAGTGTGTAACGGGGCACCTACAGAGTCCGAAGCGAAAGTTGAGTTTTCCACCCCGCCCAATCGGTTCTAGAATGGGGTAGGAAGATCCCATTGGATAATAAGAAGCCAATTCCACTCAACGATCCATCTGCTAACGAACGCTCAGTCAACGACGAGCCGGGGCGGCCCGCGTCGCACACAGTCGACGAATTCTTCCAAAATTTGAAATCCGAGATGCGGCGCCCCAAGCCCAGCGATGAAGCTGTGGCTGCTGCGCGGCTGGCCATCGAACGTCTCGAAATGCAATCCATGAGCCGGGAAGCCCTGACTGGCGGAGATGGGCACCCTGGGCCGGTGGCTGTAGGATTGTGCCGTCTCTGCGGACGAAATAACCCGGTGGAGAACCAATTCTGCGGCGGATGCGGCGTCCCTCTCGATCTGGTGGGAGGTCAGGCTCCGGCTGAGGCGGTGAATTCCTCTGCGAGCGGGCATCAGTACCACCACCACTATCACCACCATTTTCTTTCGGGGGGAATGGAGGGTGGCCTTCAATCTCTGCTGAGCGGCGGTAATGCTCCACGGCGCGATCCCGCGCGGCCTTCCGCTTCGACTCCCGCCATGTCGCGGGCCGAGTCCGGTATCCGCAAGCTCACGCAAGACTGGGCGCTCGCCTGCAATACCAAGCATCTTGAGGACCTTGTCGATCTCTACACTACCGACGCCATCGTCCTGCGATCGAACTATCCTCCGGTACGCGGCACTTCCGCCATCCGCGAATTTTTCGTGCACATGCTGGAGGGTGGGTTGGGCGACGTGGAACTTGACTCAATCCGCATACTGGTGGGTTCGGATCTCGCGTTTGAGGTCGGACGCTGCAAGATGCTGGTGCCCACAGCCCTAGGCAAGCGCCGCGAGGAACGCGGCAAGTATGTAATGATCTACGGCCGCCAGCCCTCGGGAGAATGGAAGGCCGTGGTCGATTGCTGGTCGAGTGATCTTAGCTTGAACGCTGGGGCGGAAGTGGATCCTGCGCGTCCTGCCGGTCCCGTCCCGCCAGGGATCAAGGTCCCACGCCGTAGTGCGTAAATACGAGTCTGGGCTGTCTCGACTTTGTCATCCTGAGCGAAGCGAAGGATTTCCAGAAATACTGGCAACGGAAACATGCTCGCAAGTTCTCTTACTGAGAGCGGAGCAGGGAGAAAGCGTGAAGGCGTGAAGGGAAGTCAAGAGCGTAGGGGTCCTTCGCTACGCTCAGGATGACAAGTGTCAGTATTTTTCCATGCTCAGAACAAGATTCAAAAAGGAAATCGTCGCCGAATTTTTGCCGCCAGCGAGACCCGGCAAGAAGCAGAAGGTCATCATCCTATGCGATGGGATGCCGTCGATCCCGCGCAAGCAAGCGTTGGCAGATTTTCTCGCGCGCAAAGGCTATTGGGTGTTTTATCCGCGTTATCGCGGAGCCTGGGAGAGCGACGGCCAATTCCTGGAAAAATCTCCGCACGAAGATATCAGCGATGTCATTGACGAACTGCCGAAAGGAATTCGGGACATCGCATTTAAACAGCGATTTCCCCTGACGCCCGATGAAATTTTTGTGATTGGCGGAAGCTTTGGCGGCGCGGCCGCCATACTATCTTCGCTCGATGCGCGAGTGAAAAAAGTAATTGCCAATTGCCCGGTTGTCGACTGGGCGATTCTGCGAGGGGCGGAAAAGACGGAGACCTCGAACCCCAACTATGCCGCCTACATTCGTGAGGCGTTCGGAACGGCGTATCGTCTTTCGGATCGCAATTGGAAAAAGTTGAGTAGCGGAACGTTTTATAATCCGTCACACCATCTCGGGGAAATCGCGCCGTCCAAAATCATGATGTTCCATGCCAAGGACGATCCCCATGTTCCCCATGCATCCGTCGAGCGCTTTGCTCAACGCGCAGGAGTAAAACTCAAGTCTCTCCAGCGTGGGGGCCATCTGAAGACGGAGCACATCGTGCAGAAATATTGGCCCGAGATCAAAAAGTTCTTTGAGTCGTAAGCCGGAGCGTGGGCTGTAGGCATCAGCCATCAGCTTTCGGCTAATACCAATAGCCGAAAGCGGATAGCCGTTCTTAAGCTTGCAGATTCAGCGAACTGCTCGAAGCCGGGGTGCTCGATCCCGAGTTGAACAGGTTCACGATCAATTCACTTTTGCCATTGGGAGAATTGAAGTCGATCTTGACCTGTTCGCCGGGCTTGCTGCCCTGAAGCTGACTTACATCAATCGTGAGCTGTCCGCCGGAGCCATTGCTGCCAAAGTTGATTTGAATCTCTTCCGGGCTGTTGGAGCTGCTTCCAGAGCCGATATTCACAATAACTTCCGGTGTGGCGCCGCCACTCTGGGAGCCCGTTCCACCCACATTGATGACGATCTCGGGAGCGATCGATATCGGAGTAGCCACGGGACCTGGCACGGTGTCTACGGGAGCAGGAGTGGGGGTCGCGGAACCCGGTACGGTATTGACCGGAGCAGGTGTAGGCGCAGGTGCAGGACCGCCCCCACCGAGATTGATGATGACCTCGGGAACTGGTCCGGGAGTGGGGTTCGGGGCAACCGGCGGTTCCACTGGCGGCGTTAGGTGCAGGCCGAAGGTTGCCGCCAGATTCGCGAAAGCTTGGTTAGCTCCTGCCAGATCTCCTGCCTTTAGCGCCGCGCCAATCGCGTCGAAGGCTTGCGCGCGATCCGTTCTCTGGAATGCCTGTCCATTGCGGTTGGGACCGCTTTTGCCCAGTGCGACCAACGCGTCATAGGCCTGTTGGGCACCCGCCTTGTCCCCAGCCTGCAGCGCCGTTCCAAGCTGCGCGATATCGGCTTTCCGCGCTTCGCGATACTGCTGCAGTTGCTGGTAAATCGACTCGGTATCCGAAACGCTTCCGGTCCCGGTGCTGTTCTGCGTTCCGCTAATATTTACAATCGCTGCCGGAGAGCCCTGTCCAGCTCCCGCACGATCCCGATCGCCCACAAGCTTGGCAAACGCTGCCTTTGCACCCGCCAGATCCCCGGCCTGTAGGGCCTGTCCAATAGCCTCAAACGCCTGAGCTCGATGGATTCTGGAAAAAGGCTCGGAATTGCCAAAGGGTCCATTTTTGCCAAGGGCAGCGAGGTCGCTAAAAGCCTGCTTGGCTGCGTCCAGGTTGCCGCTCTGCAGCGCACCGCCGAGTTGTTGAAGGTCGGTACGACGGTTCTGGTTGAAACTCTGGATTTCCTGAAAAATCGAGCTGACAATTGCCGGTGACGCCATGTTGCCTCCCTGGAGTGCCCTGTCCCGCAAGGCCCCAATAAAGTCTGGTTTGCTTTACTGCTGGTCTATCGGTAACTCCAGGAGAGAACTTTAGGGAATTGGCAATGAGAGGCAGGTGGAATAGAAGACATCTCTTCAGGCAACGATCACTCGGAAATTGTTACCTAGGGAACCACTGAACAAGTCTTTTCTCCTGTCATCCTGAGATGTATTCAGAGCTTTCCTAGGAAGAGGATCCACCGGGTTGGCGTTTCGTGGCATCCAGGCGATGAAACAACAGGTTCAGCAATTCCTTCTCGGAATTGCCGTCCTCCGGAAACGTAACTGCGGCCCACATGGCCGTAAGACGCCGCGACCCCCCAGCATCGATAGTTCCCAGGGCTGCATTGAGTTTGGTGAGTACGATCGCGACGCCATCGCCATTCACCTCAGGCAGCACGACTATGAATTGATCTCCATCATAACGACTCAACGTGTCGTGACTGCGAAGCCGCGCGCGCAAGCTCGCTGCGACCTGTTTCAATACCTGGTCGGCGCCCTGCACACCAAGCGCGGTATTGATTTCCCGGAAGTGCCGCAGGTCGAGCGTGATCAATCCAAAGGGCTTTTTGTAGCGGCGTGCCCGCGAAAATTCCTGTGCGAGCATGGTGTGGAAATGCCGCTGGTTGGAAGTGCCTGTGAGGGGATCGGTACTTGTACTTCGGTCCAGTTCTTCGCTCAGGTGCAGGCTGCGAATCGTGCTGGCGGCTACCTCTGCCGCGACCTGCGCCAGCGTGAGTTCCTCTTTCGTAAAAGCGTGGGCTCCCCTGCGCGCGATGACGACTGCGCCCAGGACCATTGAGCCTGAGACCAGAGGCACACAGATTTCGCTTCCCGAGGTTCCATAGCAAAAGGAGGGATTGGCCGCCGCGCTCGCATCTTCCGCCAGTACGAACCGTTTCTGGCGCATCGCCTGCCCCAGCGGTCCCAGTTGCCGCGCTTGCAGGAAACGTTCCATTTGCGGTTCATCGCCGCCGGCGTGTGCCGCAATCCTCAGATCTTTTTCCGGAGGGCAAAGCAGCACCGCAACATTGGCATCTTCGAAAGTGTCTCCGAGCAAGTCGGCCAGCAGAGCGCAAAACTCGCCGGGGTCCGGCGCGGTCGCCGCCGACCGTACGATCAGGTGCAGCAGTTCCACCTGGCGGGAGCGGGCATGCTCCGCTTCGTGCATGTGGTGATTCTCCAGCAGCATGGCGACTTGCGCTGCCAGCAGTGAGAGCAACACTAAATCTTCATTCGCAAACCCCTGGCTACCTTGTTTCTCGACCACCAGCGTTCCCAGCACACGGTCGCGCACCAGAAGCGGCAGGTACACTGCCGAGGCATCGTCGTTTCCTGATGCCATTTGTACGCTGCGCGTCTGCGCCGCTACCGCAATCAGGTCCGGGTCTCGTATAGCTAATATGCGAGCGCGAGCTTCCAGCCACTGGTGTTCCGCACGACAGGAAAGCTGATGGAGGGACGGGTCGAGCAGGTAGACGGCGGCGCGCTGCATCTCTGTATGACTGCGAAGCAGCAGCAACAACGTCTCCAGCACAGTTTCCCGTTGTCGCACGGAGAGCAGCATCTGCGTCGCTTGCTGCAGAGCCGCAAAGTGGCGGGCGCTGAGTTCGGTCGTTGGCACAGGAGATGGAGAAGCTTCGGGAGACAATTATAGGGCCGGCGAAGCGGATCTCATCCCGAAAAGACGAAAGCCGCAACCCGGGGGCCGCGGCTTTGCCGAATCCTCAGTTTTTTACGCTGCCTGCTTGGCCGCCAGTTGGGGGGTCTTGTCTGCGTACCGCTGCGCTCGCACTGCCGCTGCGCTTGTCACGTGCATTTCGCTCCAGTCGTAGGGCAGTTCTGTGCCACAGTCCAGACATACTACGTAAGTCCCGGTTATCGCCGCTGCCGCGGTGCGCCTCAGCGCCGGCTTCGTCGTAATCGGGAAGCTGTAATTGGAGTGCCTGCATCCAAACATGGCATCCACAATCTTTGCAATCATTTCAACCACCTCCACAAGAACCGGGACTTCTTTTCCAATGTCTAAAACCCAATTAGCTCAGCCTGTACAAGATTAGATTCCAAATTGGAGGAAAAGGTTCGCAGGGAGTACGAGAAAGGTGACACTCTGGATGCGGGGAGCTGCAAGTGCTAGTGATCGCGTGACTTAATCTTCTGCCCAATTATAGGCTTTGAGGCCCCTGGGCCTTCTTCTTGGCTTGGCACCGGGTTTGGATGGCCTGGTGCAAGCGCGTGCGTAGTTCGTCGGGCAGCTCATAAACTTCTGTGTCTTTGAAGATCTGAATCGTCTTCTTTGTCGTATCGCAAACGACGTAGCAGTTGTGGCACCAAGCCAAGTGGTCGTCAAGTTCCGCCTTGGTGCGTGCATCCAAGACGCCATCCAGGTATTCGTTGAGTTCCTTCAAAAACTGGGTGCACTTCACGCTAAGTTGTCTCCGCCGTTGGTTTCGCAAAGAAGCGGTTAAGCCTCTCGCGCAGTTGCAGCCTGGCGCGCAGCAACCGCGATTTTACCGCCGGAATGCTCAGTTCGAGCGCGTCCGCGGTTTCCTCCGTGGATAACCCCTCCACGTCGCGTAGTACAAACACCGTACGGAAGCCGGGCGGCAATCCCTGAATCGTACGGCTCAGAATCTCGCGCAACTCTGCCTGGTTGTAATTTTGTTCCGGATTCGGACTCCAGTCCGCGACTTCCCGCGGTACCGAATCTTCCTCCGTCTTAATTTCTTCGTCCAGCGACACCATGCGTTCAGGGCGCCGCCGGCGCAACTTCATCAGCGCTTCATTGACCGCGATCCGCACCAGCCAGGTGTAAAACTTCGACTGCTCCTGAAACTGCTGCAGGTTCGTATACGCTTTCAAAAACGCATCCTGCACCACATCTTCCGCGTCCTCGCGGTTTTGTGTGATGTGCTGGGCAATGCGGAACACGTTCCGGTCGTAACGCCGGACCAGTTCCCCAAATGCCCCGTCGTCGCCGCCCTTGGCAGCTCGGACCAGCACCAGCTCTTCGCTGGGAGGATCACTCAGTTTGTGTTGGATGGCTCCCATGTTCCTTCCGATTCAACAATTTTGGAGGCATCAAGCATCCGCACCAAAGGGTATTGTACCGGGGATAGCCGCATTGTGCCTCCCCAATTTGACGCAGTAGCTCCCAATTTGTCTCGATTTTGGGGCAGGGTAATCCAAAGTAATCTGCCCTGATTCGCCAGGTTCCCCTAAACTGAGGTCACCTGGCGGTTCAAGTTAAGCCAGAGTCGACTTTTCAATGACAGATCTTCAATGACAGATCAGGGTTGGATTCACGAAGTCGTAGGACGCGTCGCCTCTGAGGTTCTCGAGGGCCGTGTCGCGGAACTGCGAGACGAATTAGTGCGTCGAACCGTGGAAGAAATTCAACCGTCGCTATCCGCCGGTAGTGGCGGCAGTGAGAAATTGCTCGCGGCAGTTGCGCAAGTGCAGACAGGCGCGGGGCAGCGCGACATCCTTCACCTTCTGGTGGATCAATCCGCAGGGTTCTGTGCGCGGAGCGCTCTCTTCGTTGTCAAGCCCGATTCGATCGCAGGTTGGCAGGCGATCGGGTTCCCCGACGATGAGGCTGTTCGCGATTTCACTCTGGATTCGGACGCATCACTGGTGCAAAAGGTGCTCACCAATCGAGAGCCTTCCACCGGTTACACCACCGAGATGGACACGCATTTTCTCGAATCTTTCGGTACTCCTGTCAACGGTGAGTGCCACTTGTTGCCTCTGTTCTTAAAAGATAAGCTCGCGGCCGTTTTGTATGCCGACGCGGGAGGGGCGGATGCCTCCTGCGAGCGCTCCTCGATGGATCTGCTGGTTCGTTTTACCAGTATCTGGTTGGAAGTGCAGTCCCTGCGAAAGTCTGCGCAAGCTGCCACGGAATCCTTGGTAACGTCTGCACCCGAGGCCACGAAGGCGGCGGCGGCCGGGCTCTCTGCCGATGCTCCAGAATGGACGCAAGCCGCAGCGCCGCCAAAAGCACACCATCAGGAAACTGCGCCGAAGCATGCACCAATTCCTGCGCACGCTGGCTCTGCAGCTGCGGCTCCCGCTCCCGCAATGGAGAAGCGGGACCCCACCCCCGATCCGTCTGAGATGTCCGCGGCAGATGCTGATACCCACAAGAAAGCGCAGCGTTTTGCACGCTTGCTGATCGATGAGATCAAGCTCTACAACAAGGGCAAGGTCGAGGAGGGTCGTAAACAGCACGACCTCTATGACCGGCTCCGCGATGATATCGATAAGAGCCGTGCGACCTACACCAAGCGCTACGGAAGCACAGCAGCCGCCTCTGGAGACTACTTCATCAACGAACTCATCCGAGGCCTTGCACAGGGTGATGCCTCCTTGCTCGGACCCAACTTCAAGCGCTAATCATTGAGCTAAAACCAGTTAAACTAAAGCAACGTGAATTTCCGACGTATTCTGCCGCACTGCTTTATCTTTCTCACGATTGCTGCTTTCAGCGCGAATTTCTGCGCCGCGCAGGCCGCTAGCCGCACGCATGGAGGCACTCGTGAAGTCAGTAAGCACAAGAAAAGCAGGCGTAAGCCCAGCCGCCGCGTTCTGCATATTCACCAAGCCTTTGTTGCTTCGAAGAACCTGCGGCTTATGGCGCAGCAGCTTTTGCGCGAGCGCACGCCTGCGGGATATCGCGGGGTGGAAGCTTATGCGCGTCAGCACAACGCTGAAGATGCCGGGGCTCTGGCGTGGTTCGTGGTGGCCTATGCGCACATGCTCGACCACAATCCAGCCGAAGCTCTCGATCCACTGCGGCGTGCCGAAACGAAAGCTGCAGCCAGCGAACTTGCGGATTACGTTACCTACTTCCAAGGGAGTGCGTTGCAGCAGGTCGGCAGCTTCGCGCAAGCGGGAGCTCTTCTGCGCAATTTCGAGCAAAAATTTAGCGGCTCCATCTTCACCCGCGATGTTCACGTAACCCGTGCGCACGCGCTCATTGCTCTGGACCGCCCCGCCGAAGCAGTCGCACTTCTGGAAGCGGACCGCCTGCCAACGCGTGCGGATGTTGAGCTCACTCTGGGCCGTGCCTACGCTGCTGCAAAACAGCCCGCCAAGGCTGCCGCCGCATTGCGCGCGGTGTTTTACGGCATGCCCATGTCTGGCGAAGCGGATGAGGCGGAGAAAGAGCTCATTGCGCTCTCTGGCAAGGTGCCGCCCGCGAGCCTGGTGGAACGTAAGTCCCGTGTCGATTTACTGGTTAAAGGGAAGCGCTACACCGAGGCTGTCACCGAGTATCACGCCTTGATCGGCGATGCCAGTCCGCAAGACAGGATTGCGCTGCAGGTGGCTCTGGCGGCGGCTCTGCGACTGGGTGGACGCAACCGCGAAGCGAAACAGATTCTTGAGCCGCTCTCCGGTGCAACCGGCGATGTCGCCACGCAACGCCTCTTCAATCTTGGTGAAATTGCGCGCGCGGCGGACGACGACTCTGGATTCCAAGGTTATCTCTCGCAATTGCGTCAAGCTAGCCCTCAGAACCAGTGGCTGGAGCAGGCTCTGTTCTCATCAGCGAACAAGTACCTGGTGAACAAGGACTACTCGAAGGCCGAGGCACTCTATCGTGAACTGGCGCAGCGCTTCCCAGCCGGAAGCCACGGCTCCTATGCCCACTGGAAATCGGCTTGGCTGCTATGGCGGCTGGGGCAGGAAGCGGAAGCGCGGCGCCAGTTCGAGCAGCAGATTGTGCTCTTCCCCGAAGGCTCGGAAATTTCAGCTGCCTTGTATTGGCGCGGCCGTGCTGCGGAAGACGACGGTGAGCCAGGGCGTGCTCGTGCCTACTACCAAAAACTCGCGCAACGTTACCACAGCTACTACTACGGACAGCTGGCTTGGGAACGGCTCAAGACCATCGAATCGACGGGGATAGCAGTTGCAGAGCCAGTTTTAGCCAGCCTGCGCGGCCTCGATCCCCATCTTTATCCAGCCCTGAATGACCCGCCTGCCGACAATCTTCGCGTGCAGAAGGCGAACCTGCTCGTGAACGGCGCGCTTCTGGACTTCGCGCTCCGAGAGCTGCATCTCGCCGCGCTGGAGGAAGGCGGCAATTGGGAAGTCGCAGAAATGGCTCGCCTATGTCAGGATGCTGGCCGGTATGATCGCGCTCTCGACGTCGTCAAGCACGAAGTGCCCGGATATTTCGCAGGCGACGTCTTCGATCTTCCGCCCCCTTACTGGCAGGCTCTCTTTCCTCGCCCTTTTTGGGCGGAGCTCAAACAATATGCGGCAGAGAACGGGCTCGATCCTTATCTGGTCGCGGCGCTCATCCGCCAGGAATCCGCTTTCAATCCGGCCGCTATCTCTCACGCGAACGCGGTTGGCCTCATGCAACTGCTTCCCGGCACCGGTCGCAGCGTGTCCAAGGATCTAAAAATTCGCCGTTTCACACCCGACATGCTCACCATCCCCGCCACCAACATACGTTTGGGGACGAAATACTTTCGCGGCATGGTCGAGCAGTTCGGCGCTGTGGAGTATGCGCTTGCCGCCTACAATGCGGGCTCAGATCGGGTGCAGGATTGGCAAGCAGCAGGCAAGTATCGCGATATTCCCGAGTTCGTCGAATCCATTCCGTTTACGGAAACCCGAGAATACGTGCAAGCTATTCAGCGCAACGCGAATGTCTACCGCCAGCTCTATGGCGCGCCCTGATTGCACAAGCTGGTGGGGTTTCGGACAGTGCGGCAGCCGCCAATTTGTCATTCCGAAGTGGAGCGAGGAATCTGCTATTTCCTGTGTTCTACCGGGGCCAAAGCCATCCGAATGTGCCTGCCGTCACAAGCGCATAGATCAACCCATCCACCGTTGACTTGATCGTCGTGATCCAAGCGCGGCGATACCAGATTGACAACTGCCAGAGCGCGAGCGAGTATCCGATGAATGCCGTGGTTCCGGCAAACCGGAAGACATGCAGGTACGCCGTGCCCACCGGTAGTGCGCGCCCCGCGATGTACGCGGCGAAGATGCTGACGACTCCGGAATAGAGAAACCAAAGAACCAAGTTCCTCCCCATAGACATCATTCCGTTTGGCATGACTGTAAGCATCATGACCGGGCCTTTCTTCAGCTTTTCGGCAAACTCTGGTGTCTTCAACTCCTGCATACTCGACGCGCGGGGCACCATGTAGTCGCCCGGCGGTATGGCGAGCGGGCGAAGTACGTCCATGACCTGCGCTTCGTTGGGAATCTTGGGATAGTCACTCTTGTGCCACCATGGCAAAGCCATGTGGATGATAGAACTCACCACAAAAACGAGTACGGACGAAAGCAGAATGGGGAGCCATAATGCATTCAGTTCTGTCACGACGACCTCCTAATGTTTGATGTGGCGAAGACAAGAATTCCCAGCGCGTGCAATGTAGCAGCTTCAGTAGAATCGAGCAAATTTGGTCAGAAAAAGGCGTGCCGTAACCCGACCACGGTTGCAAAAGCGGACTGCCCCTAGATAGAAATCGCCGCGAAGCGGCAAGAGAAAAGCCAGCGGACTGAGCTACTCCTAGACAGCTTTTTCTTGAGGAGATTTATTGAAGAGCAGATCCACGACGAGCAGCAAGGCTCCCACGACGATCGCGCTGTCCGCGAAATTGAACGCTGGCCACTCATACTGCCGGTAGTAGAAGAGCAAAAAGTCCGTCACCCGATGATGCAAGAGACGATCCCACAAATTTCCAATAGCACCACCCAGAATCAACGCCAGCCCCACACTGGTCGACGAAAATACCCGGCTGCTTCTCCATAGAAGCACAGAAACTGGCACTAGCGCCACCACGGAAAGAGTGATCACCAGCCCCAGCTTCAACGGTGTGGGCGAGTCGGAAAAAATGCCGAATGCTGCTCCAGGATTCTCCAGATGTGCCAGGCGGAAAAATCCGGGAATGACGCTGATGTTGTCGTGCAACTCAATGCGCTGCTGCACCTGCCATTTGGTGACCCGGTCGAGGACCAGCGCCCCCACACTGACTAAGAGATAAGAGAAACGACCCATACGGACTTTAGACATCCATAAACTCTTTGCTGGCTCCCGCCAAGTTTTACCGTTTCGTGCAGACGAGTCCTACTTCGCCACTGTCGTGTATCCAATTTCCTTGAGCACCGCGCTGCACCGCTCGCATACTGTGGGATATGCCGGGTCTTCGCCCACACGTGTGGAGTAATTCCAGCAGCGCTCGCACTTCCGTCCCTCCGCCTTACTGACGTGCACGCCGATTGTCGCCGCTCCGTTTGTCGATGCCGCCTTTTCCAAATGTGTGGCGGAAACGATCCATAAATACCGCAAATCTTCCGCGTGGCGGTTTAAGACCGAATACACAGGATCCATCGCTGTCACTTTGACCTGTGCTTCAAGGCCGCCGCCAATCAATTTATTGGCGCGCTCGGTTTCCAGCGCCTTCATGACCTCCTCTCGCACTTGCAGCAAGATTGGCCAGTCCTCCTGCTCGGCTTTGTCTTGCATTTTTCTTGCTGTAGCGTCGACCAAGTCTGCGGACGCAGGGAATGTCGCCAGATGCACGCTCTCCGTCCGCCCGGCCACGAGAGGCAAGCATTGCCAGACCTCATCGCAGGTAAACGCCATGATCGGCGCCAGCAGCCGGGCTAGCGCTTCGCCAATTTTCCAGATCGCGGTCTGTGCCGAGCGTCGTCCCCGCGAATTTGGAGCTGACGTGTAGAGCCGGTCCTTGAGCACATCGAAATACACCGCGCTCAAATCCACCACGCAGAACTGCAGAATCCGCTGGTAGATCTTGTGGAACGCGAATTCTTCGTACCAGCGCGTGATTTCCCCGGCCACGGCTGCCGTCTGGTGCAAAACGTAGCGGTCGAGCGAATTAAGCTCGTCAAATGGAACAGAATCTCGCGCGGGGTCGAAGTCGCTCAAATTCCCCAAAATGTAGCGGAACGTATTTCGCAGCTTGCGGTAATTCTCCGCTACGCGTTGCATCAGATTGTCCGAGCAGGCCACATCGTTGCGGAAATCCACGGACGCCACCCACAGGCGAACAATCTCCCCTCCGAGCTTTTCGGTGATCTCCACCGGCTCCACGCCATTGCCCAGCGATTTCGACATAGCCCGGCCTTGTTCATCAAGCGTCCAGCCATTGGTTGCCGCACCGCGATAGGGAGCCGCATTGCGCGTCCCGACCGCGCACAGCAGGGAAGAATGGAACCAGCCGCGGTACTGATCTCCGCCTTCCAGATACAAATCCGCTGGCCAAGGCAGATTCGACGTGTGACCCAGAACCGCAGCATGGCTCGATCCGGATTCGAACCACACATCGAGGATGTCCATTTCTTTCTTGAACGACTCGCTCCCGCACTTAGCGCACTTTGTTCCAGCGGGCAGGAGCGCATCCGCCGCGGGCGTATGCCAGGCGTCCGCGCCCTTTTCGGCAAACAGCTTCACGACCTTGCGATTGATTTCGGGGCTCTTCACCGAATCGCCGCAGTTGGTGCACAGGAACACCGCGATCGGCGTGCCCCAAATCCTCTGCCGCGAGATGCACCAGTCCGGACGCGTTGCGATCATGTTCGCAATCCGGTCCTCACCCCACGCCGGGTCCCATTTCACCTTCTTGATTTCGTCGAGTGTCCTGGTGCGCAGCGTGTGCACTCCGTCCATCGGCGTTTCCATGCGGATAAACCACTGCTCGGTAGCCCGGAAGATGATCGGATTGTGGCAGCGCCAGCAGTGTGGATAGGAATGTTGAATCTTCTCCTCATGCAGCAGCACGCCCCGCGTTCGGAGCAGTTCCACAATCGGATTGTTTGCCTGGAAAACCTTCAATCCGTCGTACTCCGGGAGCCCATTGCGCAACACGCCAGCGCCGTCCACATTGCAAGTGAGATCAATCTTGTACTTCACGCCCGTGTTGAAGTCGTCCGCGCCGTGCGCCGGGGCCGTATGCACGATGCCCGTGCCGGTATCCATGGTCACGTAATCGGCCAGCACGCCCAGAATCTTTCTCTCCTCCCAAGGCAGGAATGGGTGCTGGAAGAGCGCACCTTCCATGACCCTACCCGGGAAACGCGCCACGACGCTCTCCGCGCTGAACCCGCACTTCTCCGCCGTCGCGCGCGACAACCGCTCGGCAACAATGAAGATGTCTTTCTCAGTCTCGACCGCTACATACTCTTCGTCGGGATGAAACGCCACCGCCATCGATGCGGGCAAAGTCCACGGAGTGGTCGTCCAGATGATCGTCGAAACCGGCTTGCCCGTTTTCTTGGCAGCCTCGGCTAGCGCGGGACTAATGTTCGCCGCATCCGATTGCAGCGGATATTTCACCCAAACCGTCGGGCTGGTGTGGTTTTCGTATTCCACTTCCGCCTCAGCCAGCGCCGTCTCGTCGTGAATGCACCAGTAGGTGGAGCGCAGCCCCTTGTAGACGAACCCGTTCTCGAAGAATTTGTAAAACGTCTCCAGAATCACGGACTCGTATTGCGGCGTCATCGTCGAATAGGGATTGTCGAACTGGCCAAAAATCCCCAGCCGCTGGAACTGCGCACTCTGCAAATCGAGAAACTTTGCGGCATATTCACGGCACGCATTACGCACGGCGAGCGGCGCCATTTGCAGCTTCTTGCCGCCCAGCATCTGGTCGACTTTGATCTCAATCGGCAGCCCGTGGCAGTCCCACCCCGGCACGTAAGGCGCGTCGAAACCGGCCATGGTTTTCGACTTCACGATGAAATCTTTCAGGCATTTGTTCAGCGCATGCCCCAAGTGAATTGGCCCATTGGCATACGGAGGCCCGTCATGCAACACGTATGTCGGCTGCCCCTTGTGCGCCTCGCGAATCCGGTCGTAAATCCGCGTCGCCGACCAGCGTTCGAGCAGCGCGGGCTCGTTCCGCGGCAGGTTCGCCTTCATGGGAAAGTCGGTCTTCGGCAGGTTCAGCGTGGACTTGAGGTCGAATTTCGCGTTGTCTTTCGCGTCTTGCGGCACTCGGCAGTTGTCTCCGTGAAAGGGTAATTCTTGATTATAGGGGGGAGAAGGAAGGGCGTCTAATGGGGTCAGTACTCTGCTCTAGTTTGAATTCTTCCGCCACAAGCCTTTGGCAGCGACCAAGAATAAGAGTAAGCCGACTACCAACGCTGGAAGACCTAGAGGTCCTGCAAAGTTAGGAAAATAGCGGACGCTTAAGACACCAAGTCCGAAGCCAGCTAGAACGCGACCGATAATGAGGAGCCAGATTTCTGTTCCTGTAAGATTTTTCACCTTCTGTGCGTTCCAATTCAGCATAGGTGCAATCCTATTCCTTCAAATCGACATGCTGCACTGCCGAGATTTGGCTGCCTAAGAACTTTTCTCCCAGCCGCCGGAACTTTTCCACCGAATCCGTGGCCATGAATCGCATTCCAGGCTGTCCGCTGTTGCTCGCGCGCGCGGAAAGTTTTGCCGCCACAGCTCGTGCCGTCGACTCCGCTGAATCGACAATCGTCACCTTGGGCGCCACGCGCCGCAGTACCGGCAGCAGCAGAGGATAGTGCGTGCATCCGAGCACCAGGACGTCGGCGTTGCGGAAGTCGCCATTGCGGTCGCCATGAAACGCTTCATCCAGATAAATATGCGCTACCTGCTCCGTGACCGGATGCTCCTGCCAGCCTTCTTCCACTAAAGGAACAAGCAAGGGACAGGCTTTTTCTCCCGCCTCAATCCCGCGCGCGCGCAGAGCTCGTTGATAAGCGTGGCTCGCCACGGTCGCTTCGGTTCCGATCACCACGACCTTTTTCGAGGTCGTCGCGCCCGCGGCCGCTTGCGCCCCCGGTTCGATCACTCCTACCACCGGAATCCTCAGCCCCTTGGTGATTGCGTCGAGGGACAATGCTGTCGCGGTATTGCAGGCCACCACAAGCATTTCTGCACCCAACTGCTCAAGATGTTTCGCCGCATCCAGCGCATAATGCGTCACCGTCTCCGCGGACTTCGATCCGTAGGGAAGCCGCGCCGTATCGCCAAAATAAATGTAATCCGCATCTGGAACAAACTGGGCGAGAGCCTTCAGTACCGTCAGTCCGCCAAGGCCGGAATCGAACACCCCAATGCAAGGACGCTCAGCCACGCGGCACAGCCTGCACTTCCACTGTCCTTTGCTGTACGAACCGCGCTCCGCAACAAGGCCCTGGAGGAATCGCCGCCCCGTGCGGACACGTCGTCGGATGCCCCAGGAACGAGCAAATCTTATCCGTAGCTTCCCGCGAAAGAATATGCTCGAATTTGCAGGCCTGCTCCGCGATTTCGCTTTCGCTTTCCATGTGCAGGCTATCGGTGAACAGGCGCTCCGTGAGCCGGTGCCGCCGGATAATATCCGCTGCCCGCTGGTGTCCGCGTGCCGTCATCTCCACCACGTAGCTGCCTTCCGCCGTCGAATATCCCACCGAGGTCAACTCCTCGTGGCAAGGATTGTGGATCGTCCGGTGCTCGTGAATCTCCGGGGGATGCGGCGTCGCCGTCACCAATCCGGCATGTACCATGCGCTCCACTAGCAGGCTGATCGGCACCGCGCCGTGCACTTGCATGCGATCGACTTCCGCCGATTCGCCATGTTCCTCCAACACCCAAATCGTCTCGAGCACTTCGTCGATCTGCAACTCATCGACCATCGAAAAGGTTTCCATCGAGGCAACGCGTCCGTGGTGCAGCTCAATGCGACGGTCGGCCATGCGGGCGACAACCGGGTCGTGCGTCACCATGATGATGGTTCGCCCCTGCTCGTGCAGTTCACGCAAGAGCCGCATGACGATTTCTTCATTGGCGGCGTCGAGGTTGCCCGTCGGCTCATCCGCAAGAACGATCTTGGGATCGTTGATTAACGCCCGCGCAATGCACACGCGCTGCTGTTCGCCGCCGGAAAGTTGCGCGGGTAAGTGTTGCGCGCGCTCCTTCAACCCCACGCGCTGCAAGGCTTCCAGCGCTTCGTCCTCGTCCGTTATGCTGTGGAAGTATTGCGCCAGCATCACATTCTCTACGGCTGTGAGGTAGGGAATCATGTGAAATTGCTGAAAGATGAATCCGATCTTCTCAGCGCGTACGCGAGCCAGTTCTTTCGTGGAGATTCCGGCTACGTTCTGATCATCCAGCCAAACTTCTCCCGCGGTTGGCTGATCCAGGCAGCCGATGAGATTCACCAAAGTCGATTTGCCCGAGCCCGACGGCCCCATCACCGCCAGCCACTCGCCCGCTTCCACGTGGAGGGAAATGTCGTTGAGCGCGCGAATCTCGCCGCCGTTGGCCTCCGCCTTCGCCGGATATGCGCGCACGACATTTTTGAGCTTGATCATTCCTCGTCTCTCTACTTTACTCGCCCCTCAGAATCATCGCAGGCTGCACGCGCCGCAGCAAGGTCATGGGAAACAAGGCTGACAACAGGGCCACGGCAATGCTGCCCAGCAACACCACCGGAAGTACGGAGATGCGCGGAATCACGGTCGCATGAAAGTTTACGCGGCCAATCCACGCCGCCACGCCGATTCCAGCCAGGAAACCAAGCAGCGCGCCGGCCACGCCCAGCGCCACGACTTCTGCAGCAAACATTGTGCGCAGCAGCCCTTCCGGGGCTCCCAAAGCCTTCATGATGGCGAAGTCCCGCCGCCGGTCGTACACCCAGCCTGTCAGCGTTGCCAGCACGCAGAGCATTGCAGTCAGGATGATCACGACGGTCGTGGCGTATAAGGACGACCGGGTCTTGCCCAGGACTCGCGCTTCGGCTTCCACTATCTGCCGCACTGGCTGTACTCGAGCTTGTGGCAAGGCTTGTCCAAGCTGCTCCGCCAAGGCCGCGACTTCTTGCGGTGTTCCAGTAAAAGAAATTTCAACGGAACTCGGCTGCACTCCTGTCCAAGTGATGAACTCCGGCAGTGGGAGATACACGCGGCTGTCTTCATCCGCGCCCGTGCGCAGGATTCCCGCGGGCTGCAAATGGAGGGTGTGTCCGTTGTACATCAGGTCAAACGGCTGGTTTGAAGGTGTTAAAACCGCGGCCGCGCGCGCGCCAACCAGCGCCTCGCCCGTTTTGCTGGGCCACGCTGTGACGGACCACCAGCGATTCAGCCGCCTAGCGCTTTCCATGTCCGTGCCGGCAACAACAACCGGCCGGCCACTGGAAGTGTGCGCCAAAGCGTAGGCGAAGGGAACTGCGATCCCATGGCTTGCAATCTTCCGTTGCACCACCCCCAGCGCGTCCGCGGGAAGAACTTGGCCATCCTTAGCCACAACCACTACATTCGCGCCGTAGCTGCGAAACTCGCGGCGCAACTTCGCCTCCACATCCACGTAGAGGTTGAGCATGGCCGTGCTCACTGCCGCCGCCACGACGACGGCCAGCAATGCCGTAAACGCGCGCCCACGCCGCACGCCCGCTCCGCGCACCAGCATGCGCAAGAACATGGAAGGCTTATGTCGGGATTGCAAGCGGCGGGCTCCGATCTCTTGTCTCGCGACCTCCTGACTCAAGCATCCCCCCGTAGCACGCGCACAGGATCGAAGCGCAACGCCTTGCGAATGGAGAGCGCGCTACCTGCAAAGGTCACCAGCACGGCCATCCCCAAGACGTAAGGGAAGAGGACTGGTTGAATCACGATGGGCTGATCGAAAATTCTCTGGCCAATTTGGTGGGCCAAGATACTGCCTATGGCGAACCCGAAGGTTCCGCCAATGAGCGCCAGCATCGCGGCCTCGGCCAGAAACAAAGCGCCAACAGGGAAGTTGCCCGCACCCAGCGCGCGCATCAATCCCACTTCTTCGCGCCGTTCCAAGATCGCCGTTGCCATAGCTGACGAGACCGCCAGCGCTGCCGCCAGCAGGGCTGCCAAGGCGACAAGCAACATCAGCCCCTTGATGCGCGTGAGAACTGTGCCCTCGTTCTGCGCCACCTGGCGAATTTGCTCCGCGCGCGAGTTCGGAATGGCTTCTTGCAGCTGAAACGCAATCGACGCAGCGTAGGGAGAGCAATACCAGCGGTCGTAGACCGCCCCTTTCAGAGTCTTGGGATCGCGGCGCGCGAAGTCGTCCTCAGGCTTGGTGATAGCGCTCACGTTAATGCTGTGTACGGCGCTGGGCCTGCCCAGAAGTTGCTGCGCAAGCGCCAGCGGCGCAAAGATGCGCTCATCGTCCGCTCCGCCGGAAGAGAGAAGCCCAGTAATGCGATAAGTCGCATTTCCGTTTATTTCTAGGGTGTCTCCCGGTTTCTTGTTCAACTTAACGGCCAGTGCTTGTCCCACCAGGAGATCGCGTGACGTGTCCGTGGGCCATGCGCCTTCGACCTTCCACCACGGATTCGTACTCCGAACTCCAGTCGTGAACTCTTCGGTCCCATAGCGAAACGAATGCGCAAAATACGTTCCAACGAGTTCTGCCGAAGTTGAGGTTACACCGTTAGTGAGAGAGGCGGTTACCGGTAGCATGGGAGCAAATCCCACGATGTTGTTCCGCCAAAACATGCCTTTGATTTTGGGGAGATCCGCCTCGTTCAGGTATCCACCATCGTTAGCAGGTTTGAGGTTTACGCCGCCGATCCGCACGTCCAGTGCGTCGTCCGCGGCGGTCACAACCAGGTTCGAACCGTAGGCGCGCAGCTCGCGGCTAATCTTGTCGCCAATGTCCGTGGCCACCCCAATCATGGCCGTGGTTACGGCCACTCCTAGGGTTACTGCTGCTCCAGCCAGCAGCTTGCGCCGCTTTTGCCTGCGGAACGATTCGTAAACTAGGCGTCCAAACATTAATTTTTGAAGATAGCACTGTGCGCCGCGAGTTCGGATTCCTGGATCACTACGGCGTCGCCCGTGACCGTGGCCTTCAACGGAATCGGATTGCACCCGCCCGGCGTGCCTACGGTCTGTGGATTGATGGGCGCCGAACAGTTCTTGCAGACAAAGCCATGCCCGTCTTTCTTGAAGCCCAACGCGCCGCAGATGGTGCAGGCATCGAACACGGCCACAATGTTGCCGTCGGGCTTTTTGTACAGCCAGAAGCGAACATCCGTGCCGTCTTCCTTGGTGAAGTAGCGATGTAAGTCTCCATCGGAAACCGCGCTCACTGGAATCGAAGCTGCACCGTTGGTGAAGGTTAGGAGGGTGGCTGGCGATTTCTCCCGGTCCGCGCTTTTCGCATAAATAAATTGTGCTGTTACCAACAGAATGAACACAAAGCTCGATGCGTACACAGAGGCCATCCACAGGCGCTCTCGGCGCGCGCTCCACTCCGCTTTGCGGCGTGCGGCGTTGCTGGCGGGTACGGCCTCGGGCGCACGGCGGCGGTATTCAAACAGCACCATCAAAGCTGCCAACGCCAGAATGGTGATGAAAAAGAACATCTCATTCCGCACAATCGGCCCGATCAGCGCCATCTCTCCTCTACTGCTCGGAATAACACCGTTTTCGGATAGCTCATGCAGGCCGGAAACTAGGAGCTGGACGGCTACGAACCACAAAATCACGGTCGTGACTTTAAAGAACTTTCGCAGATCGATCCGTACGCTGCCCTTCACAAACATCACGCCAAACGCCACCGAAGCGCCTACGCCGAGCAGAGTCCCAAGAAAGCTCATGAGCTCGCTCGAATTTAGACTCACGGCGAAAAGAGTTAATACCGTTTCCACGCCCTCGCGCACCACCAGCAAAAAGACGAAAACGAACAACCCCAGGCTCGAGCTTTTGCCAACCAGCGAGCCCACTTTGCTCTCAATATCGCCCTTTAAGTGCTTGGCTGTCCGCATCATAAAGACGATCATGGTGCCAACGAAAAACGCCGCCGCCAGCATGATCCAGCCTTCGAAAAGGTCCTGATTCCAGTTCGTGCGGGAGAGAAGGACAGCAAACCCTAGGCTGGCCAAAAAGGCGGTGCCCAGCGCGGAATACACGGCCTTACGCAGCTCCGGACGGCCTATTTTGGCGAGGTAGGCCAGGGTAATTCCTATGATCAGGGCTGCCTCAACGCCTTCGCGCAAGGTGATGATAAATGCGTCTAACATTGCTCGGTCCTACCGCAATTATGAAAATGAATTTCAATTTCAATATCACCAGAATAACGGTCCTTGCCTCCTAGCGTCAATGACGGCTATCACCACGCCTGTAACAGTTTTGTAAGAGTTATATGCCGTGGCCGAAGTGCTAGTCCGGCAGTCGCCGCAAGAATTTCTTCGCTTCCTCGAAGTGCAGAAAGCGCTTCTCTTCGGCCACGAACGCTGCGGAATGGACACAGCGGCGGCTGCCGCGCAGCTTCACCGGATGCTTCAAATGCAGCATCTCGTGATAGACGATGTACTCCACGGCGTAGCGCGGCACGCGGACATCGTCGAACACGCGGCTCACCACAATGGTGTTATGCGCTGGATCGAAATGTCCCAGGCTGCGGCGAGCCAGATTCAGGCTCCACGTCAGCCGCGGACGTCCGAGCAGTCCATGAAAGTAACGCGTGTTTAATTCCTCGAAAATTGCTTCGAGGTTATAGATGTGCCCTTGCGGCGCGCGCAACCGTTTGCGGCCTCGCGCCTGGCGGACAATCTGCGCCTTGGCGGCAAAGTCACGACTGGCGACGTAGCGCCGGTATCGTGCACTGTGACTTGGCTCGATCCGCGTTCGATAAATCTTTGCCAGCAGGATGTGCGCGATGGCGCCCAGTACGCTTTCCGGCGCTCCTTCAATCAGGTCGGAAAGCCGTACCAGCAACCGTCCCTGCCGCATACGGATCGTGTGATTCACCCCAGCATAGGGATAGAACTCGACCGCCAGCTCCGGCATAGGGGCGCGGGGCCGCAATGCGCGGTAGGTCTGTTGGAAAACTTCGAGCAGCTGTGGCTTCACGTGAGGTGAGACTAGCATGGCGGAAATCGCCCGTATCAGTGTCTCTGGTACCCGTCTATTTCTTCTTCTTGTTCCCGGCGGAGGCAATCTGCTCTTCAAGCAGCTTCTTGTGCTCGATTGTGCCAGTGGTGACAGCCTCGACGATGCTACTCATGACGAAATCGCATTCTGTGCGCTCCTCGGCGGTCAGGTTGTGCTGGAGGCCCTCGATCCGGGCGTGGAATTCACTGTCCGCCGCCAGCACAGGTTTCAGTGCCTTCCGCAGGTCGGCTTTCCGATCTTCGTACATACTGATGTTGTCGTCGAGCTCGTCATAGACCGCCAGGAAATTCTCCATCAAATCGTGCAGAGCCCGCGGGCTGTCGGCATCAGATTTTTCCTGCGTCCTGGCCTGCTCAATCGCGGTCAGCCGGACGCGCGCAAAATCAGCGAGGAGTTTCAGCCGCTTCTCCGGCTCCAAAGCTACTTCGCGGAGTTGATCGATTTCCTCTTGTGTGAGGGGATCGCGCTGCCGCGCCGTTGCCGTGCCTCCGGCTAAAACGAGACCGGCCAGAAGCGTCCACTGGAGCCAGCGCTTCATTTCTTCCCCTTCTCAAACATGTGTTCCAGCAGCCGGGTCCGAAGTTTCTCCAGATGGTCCATGGCGGCATCCACGGGGGGTTGGTCTTCAACGGTGAGAACGCGTTTCAAATTGCCCAGGCGGTGGCTGATCTCGCGCAGTTCAATCTCAAGTTGCTTTTCACGCTTCTTGGTGCGAATAGCAGCGTCCGTTGCCTTCTCTGCGTATGCGGCCAAATCCCGCAGCGCGGCTTTTGCCGCCTCAGGATGCCCCTCGGTAAAACCGCCCATGGTTTCATCCAATGCGCGGCGTGCGACATCCGCGCACATCCGGGCACACTCTTCCGGGCGAACTCGGTCCGCTCGAGCTTTCAACTCGTCGTAAGTATCCGGCTTGTCCGCCCGCGCTCTAGCGTCACCGAAGCAGAGTAGGAAAACTGTGCTGACTAGTAGGCTGTGTTTCATAAGGCTAGCCTTCTTTTGTGGTACTTCTTCCTTCGTTACTTTTTTGGCTCAATCGCGATTAAACGATGCCGTGCCTGCCATTCCTGATCGGGAAACTTGCCCTCCGCTGTTTCCAAAAACTTGTGGTAATTGACCGCCGCGTTCTTAAAGTCCCGCAGATGGTCAAACGCCGTGGCCCGTAGAAAATAGCCATAAGGTAATTCTGGCAGGAACTTCGCCCTCGCGTCGAGAGCGGAGATTGTCAGCGGATAGTTCTTGTTCTGGTCCGCGGCGGCCGCGAGGTCCCCGTAAGCGCCACCAAAGTCCGGTTTCAACTTGACTGCGGCCAGGAACTCAGCCTGTGCCTCCGGAAACTTGTGTTGGTCCAACAGCGACTTTCCCAAGGCATGGTGCAATTCGGCATCGTTCGGCGTCGATGTGAGTAACTGGCGGTAGAGTGGCTCCGCCTGTGCGTTTTTCTTTTGCAATGAATAGATATCCGCCAGATCGCGAACAGCGCCAGCATCCCCTGGGGCCAGCTTGAGACCCGTTTCCATCTCGTTCACCGCTTCGTCGTACTTGCCTGTCGCCGCCAGCACGCGCCCGAGTTGCACGTGCAACACGGCATCGCCACCGCGGGCAGCTACTAGCTTGCGCAGCATGGCTTCCGCTTCGGGAAAGCGCTTCTCTTGCATGTAGAGATTGGCCAATGCCGTGACCGCTTCACTCGACGAACTGTCTGTGGCTGGACCCGGCTTCAAAGCTAGTTGATACTCCGCTTCGGCGCCTTTCCCGTCCTTCTGCCGCTCCAATAAAGCGCCCAGTGCAAGATGCGTTTCAGCATTTCCTGGCTGCAGTTTCAGCGCCGCGCGATAAGCTGCGACTGCATCTTCCGGCTTGCTCGTTTCAAGAACATGCGCCAGCGATAACCACGCGCGTGTTAATCCTTCTTCGGCTTTGTCCGTTGGCTTCAGCAGGGTTGCGGCGCGAAGAAATGTCTCGGCCTCAGGATTGCCAGTGCGTGCCAGCATCAACCCCAGATTTAAATTGGACTCGAAAATATCCGGGTTCGCGGCAACCGCTTTGCGATACGCACCGATCGAATCGTCCTTGCGCCCCTGTTCGTTGTAGAGAAACCCCAAATCAAACCAGGCCCTATAACTCTTCGTGTCCCGCGTCGTCACCGCGCTCAGCAGCTTTTCCGCCGTTACGTAGTCTTTCTTGTCGATAGCGTCTTCAGCTTGCCGTATTTCGGTTGGGAATTCGCCCTCCACGGCGACTCTGTGATGCCGGATGGTCTGCCCCGTCGTCTTTCCCGCCTGTGCCAGCGCGAGTCCGCTCGCGCCTAGAACCAACGAAGTCGAGAGCAGCCAGCATCGCCCACGGATTGCAGTTCGACTTCGCATCTTCTCTGTCACACGACTCCGGCCTTCCCGTCCAACGCTCGCGCCAGGAATTTTCCCGTATACGACGTTGTGTTCCGGGCAATCGTTTCCGGCGGACCCACGGCCACGACCTCACCACCGCGTGCGCCGCCCTCTGGTCCGAGGTCAATCGCCCAGTCCGCCGTCTTGATCACTTCCAGATTATGCTCGATCACGACAATCGAGCCCCCTGCCTCTATCAGACGTCGAAAGGCCGATAAAAGTTTGCTCACATCGTCAAAATGCAGTCCTGTCGTCGGTTCGTCAAAAATGTACAGGGTGCGCCAGCGGTGCTTTTTTACCTCTTCCTTGGGACGACCCGCCAGCCGGGCCGCCGGCTGCAAATGCGCCGCCAGTTTCATGCGCTGCGCTTCGCCTCCGGAAAGCGTTGACGCCGATTGACCCAGCCGCAAATAACTCAGTCCCACTTCGTCGAGAACGCGAAGCTTGTCCACGATCTTCGGAACACCGGCAAAGAAGTGCAGCGCTTCTTTCACTGTTAGATTCAGCGCTTCGTGGATATTCTTGCCTTTGTACCGCACCTCCAGCACCTGCGGCTTATAGCGCGTCCCATGGCATTCCTCGCAGATCAATTCCACATCCGCCAGAAACTGCATCTCCACGGTGACCGTGCCATCTCCCTGGCAAGTGTCGCAACGTCCGCCAGGAATATTGAAAGAGAAATGTCCTGCGGTGAGGCCCTTCTTCTTGGCCTCGGGAATCGAGGCATACAAGTCGCGAATCCCGTCGAAGGCCTTGGTATATGTAACTGGGTTCGAGCGCGGAGTCCGTCCAATCGGCGATTGATCCACCAGCACAATCTCGTCGATGAAATCTTCCCCTGCGATCTCCCGGCACTGGGCGGGCTGTGCGCTGCCAATCTGTTTTTTTGCTGCAGCCAGCGACGGAAAGAGAACGTCGTGCACTAGGCTTGATTTACCAGAGCCCGAAACCCCTGTTACGGCCACCAGCATGTCCAGCGGAATTGCGACGTCAATCTTCTTCAGATTGTGCGCTTGAGCGCCGAGAATCTGAATTTGACGCTTTCCTGTTGCCCGCCGAGCCGCTGGAAGTTGAATGCGCAAATCGCCGGAAAGATACCGCCCTGTGAGCGATGTCTTCTGCGCCACGATATCGTCGTAAGTTCCGCTGGCCACCACTCGTCCGCCATGCTCGCCCGCTCCCGGGCCAAGATCCAGAATATGGCCGGCAGCGCGCATGATTCCGGCGTCGTGTTCCACTACGAGAATAGTATTGCCTAGATCCCGCAGCCCTTGCAGAATCTTGATCAGCCGGTGGGTATCGCGGCTGTGCAAGCCAATCGACGGCTCATCCAGAATGTAAAGCGTGCCCACCAGCCGTGAACCGAGCGATGTCGCGAGCTGAATCCGCTGCGCCTCGCCTCCTGAAAGCGTCGATGACAGACGGTCCAGCGTCAGATACTCCAGTCCTACATCGATCAGGAAGTGCAGCCTTTCGGAAATCTCTTGCAGAATTTTTTCTGCGATGCTGGTCTGCTCCGCCGTAAGCTCGACCCCGGCGAAAAACTTAGCCGTCTGTTCGACCGTCATGTTGCAGACGTCACAGATATTCTTTTCGCCAACTCGTACCGTGCGCGCTTCTGCACGCAGCCGTGTCCCATTGCAATCAGGACACACCGAGTACCCGCGATACCGGCTCAAAAACACGCGCACGTGCAGCTTGTACTTCTTCCGTTCCAGGTACTGAAAGAATCCTCGAATTCCGCCAAAACGCCCGTCGCCCCGCATCACGAATTCCTGATGCTCTGGCCGCAAGTCCAACCACGGTACATCCAGGGGCAACCCCGCCTCCTTGGCGACCTTCTTCATCTCGTTGAAGTAGACGCGATATTTCGGCTTGGTCCACGGCTCGATCGCCCCTTCGGAGAGAGTCTTCGACCGGTCTGGGATGACCAGGCCCATGTCGAAATCAATGGTGTTCCCAAATCCTTGGCAGCGTGGGCACGCTCCGTACGGATTGTTGAAAGAGAACAGACGCGGCTCCGGCTCCTCATACCGGGTCCCGCAGCGTTTGCACTCAAACCGCTGTGCGTAACGCAGCCGCTCCGGCTCAGTGTCGCCGCTTTCAGCCCGAGGCACAGTTTCCAGAATGACCTCGCCGGCCTCGCGATAACAGCTCTCCACGGCATCGATCAGCCGCGCCCGGATTTCCGTCGGATCCGCTGACAACACAAGCCTGTCGACCAAAGCAAATACCGGCTCACCAAAATTCACATCCAACAGTGATTCCGGCGACGAGAATTCAAAAATCTGTCCTCCTTGCCACAGCCGATTGAAGCCGCGCTTCCGCAGTTCAAAGAGTCGCGCTTTCAGGAGATCAACATGCAGTGCTGCGGCAGCGGCCGCTTCTCCCGCGGCTTTCTTCTGGCCGCGCGCCTTCTTCTTTGCGCCCGTCATCCCTGTGTCGGAAGCCCCAGTACCAGCAGCTTGCACGCCCGCTCTTGTGAACTCCGCTGTTTGCACGGGGAAAAACACATTCAACCGCGTCCCCGCTGGCATGCGCAGCACGGTATCTGCAATCTCATCAACCGTGTCTTTTTTGACTTCCTGTCCGCATTGCAGGCAATACGTCCGCCCCACCCGGGCAAATAGCAGCCGCAAGTAGTCGTAGATTTCCGTAGCTGTCGCCACAGTCGAGCGCGGATTACGCGTGCTATTTTTCTGGCGGATTGCTACAGCAGGAGCGATCCCATCAATCACGTCCACATCGGGCTTCTCGATGCGCTCCAGGAATTGCCGCGCATACGCGGAGAGCGACTCCACGTACCGCCGCTGCCCCTCGGCGTAGATGGTGTCAAAGGCGAGCGACGACTTTCCGGACCCCGACACCCCGGTCACGACCGTGAGCTCATTGTGGGGAATCTCAAAATCGATGTTCTTGAGATTGTGAGCCCGCGCGCCCTTAACAACTATGCGTTCTGTGAACATCGGCCCCTTGGATGGAATCAATTAGCAGTGCGGAAACTTTCTATTATAAAGGCTGAGCAGGTTGAGAAGAGGGAGCATGCTGAGCGCGCGGCAGAGACAGTTTTCAAGAAGTCAAGAGTAGGAAAACGTAGAGGGCGAACCCGGTAGGCCCGCCCTCTCTGAACTAACAATGTCAGTGCCCTGGAACCAACAGCGAAATCCGCTGCTGCAACGGGTAAATAGGGCTTACCAGCGCCCGCCGCCACCGCCGCGATCGCCACCACGTCCGCCGCCACCACCTTTGCGTCCGCCACCGCCGCGATCCCGGTCACCACCACGGCCACCGCCGCCACCGCCGGGCCGGAATCCACCCCCACCTCCACCGCCCTTCGGACGGTCTTCGCGTGGCCGTGCCTCGTTTACATTGACCGTCCGGCTTCCGATTTGCGAGCCGTTCAAGGCAGTAATGGCTTTTTCTCCCTCCTCGGCGTTGGTCATCTCCACGAAAGCAAATCCGCGCGAACGGCCTGTCTCCCGCTCTGTCATGATGCTGACTTTCTCAATCGCACCATAAGGTTCAAATGCCTGCCGGAGCTCTTCCTCCGTGGTATGGAAATCCAAGTTTCCTACGAAAATGTTCTTCACGCGATTGCCTCACAAAACGGATTTGTCTGAGTGTGGGCTGCTTCGGCGGACAGAGATCTTCCCCTGAAACGGGGCCGGAGTGCGAACATCAAACGAGGTGGTGAGTATAGCAGGTCTTTTGCTGGCGTGGGGTAGACATTCTTAGCGCCGGTCCGCCCGTTCTTCCCGAGCATAGAATTGTCCTAAATCAGTCTGGAACTAGTCTAAACGTGTTGTGAAAGAGCACGGCTTCAGCCGTGCCGCCCAAGCAGAATAAAACCTGGGCTTTAGCCCCTGCCCGGAAATGCCGGTCGTGCCCTCTGAATGGCAAGTTTGCCTTCCAGCACTCATGAAAAACGTGCTGGGCTTCTCTAGGCTTCCACGCCGACCGGACCACGCTTGCGCTTATTGGCTTGCAACACTTTCTTACGCAGCCGGAGGGATTTTGGCGTAACTTCCACGAATTCGTCGTCTGTAATAAATTCGATTGCCTGTTCCAAATTGAGATTCTTGTAAGGAACAAGCCGCAAGGCTTCGTCGGCGGAAGACGAGCGCATGTTGGTCAGCTTTTTTTCGCGTACGGCATTCACATCGAGGTCGTTGTCCTTCGCGTTTTCGCCGACGATCATGCCTTCGTAGAGGTCAGCGCCAGGGCCAACAAAGAGCTCGCCGCGCTCCTGCAAACCCCAGAGCGCATAGGCCGTCGAAACCCCATCGCGGTCGGAAATCAGCGCCCCGGTGAGTCGGTGCGGAATGTCGCCTTGCCATTCGATGTAGCCATCGAACAACGCATTCATCACGATCGTGCCTCGCGTGTCGGTCAGCAATTGGCTGCGCAGTCCGATAAGGCTGCGGCTGGGCACGCGAAACTCAATGCGTACGCGCCCGTAGCCGTGGTTGTGCATGTTGACAACGGTGCTCTTCCGCACGCCAAGTTGCTCCATGACCACGCCCACGAATTCCTCGGGCACGTCGATGGTGAGCATTTCCACTGGTTCCATGAGCTTGCCGTCGACCCGCTTGGTAACGATCTCGGGCTTGCCCACCATCAGCTCAAAGCCCTCGCGCCGCATCATTTCCAGGAGAATCGACAACTGTAATTCGCCGCGACCCAGCACCTTAAAGGAATCCGTCGAGCCCGTGTCTTCCACGCGTAACGAAACGTTGGTCAACAATTCTTTCGCCAAGCGGTCACGCAGATTTCTCGAAGTCACAAACTGACCTTCGCGTCCCGCGAACGGCGACGTGTTCACCGTGAACAGCATTCCGATGGTGGGTTCGTCAATCACAATGTGCGGCAGGGGTGCCGGATTCTCAACGTCAGTGATGGTTTCCCCGATCGTGATCCCCTCCACGCCCGCCACCGCAATAATGTCTCCCAATTCCGTTTCCGTGCAGTCGGTCCGCTTCAATCCGGAAAACGAAAACAACTTGGTGATCTTCGTTTTATGGAACGTGCCATCCAATTTGGCAATCGCAACTTCTTCTCCCGTGCGCATAGTGCCGTTGAAGACTCGCGCAATCGCCAAGCGGCCCAGATAATCGCTGTAGTCGAGATTCGCCACCAAAATTTGCAACGGTCCGGTTGCGTCTCCCTTCGGAGGCTCAATCGTTTTGACGATTGCTTCGAACAAGGGCTGCAAATCCGGCCCCTGTTTTTCGCGATCTGTTGATGCTGTGCCTGCCTTTGCGTTCGTGTACAGCACAGGAAAATCGAGCTGCTCTTCCTTGGCGTCGAGGTCGATGAATAAGTCGTAGACTTCATTCAAAACTTCCTGTGCCCGCGCATCGGGACGGTCAATCTTGTTGACCACCACAATGACCGGCATCCCAGCTTCCAAGGCCTTGGTCAAAACGTAGCGTGTCTGTGGCAGCGGACCTTCGCTCGCATCCACCAGCAGCATGACGCCGTCCACCATCTTCAGAGCGCGTTCCACCTCACCACCGAAATCGCTGTGGCCGGGCGTATCCACAATGTTGATCTTCACGCCGTGATAGAAGACGGCGGTGTTCTTGGCGAGAATCGTGATCCCACGTTCTTTTTCCAGTTCATTCGAATCCATGACGCGGTCCACAACCGCTTCATTCGAGCGAAACGTTCCGCTCTGGCGCAGCATGGCGTCCACAAGGGTCGTTTTCCCGTGGTCCACGTGCGCGATAATGGCAATATTCCTAATGTTCAAACTCAAAGTATTGGGTTCCTCTCGTGAGTGCAGCGGAAGAATAGCGGATAGGCTGAACTTCTACAGCTTCTAGTTTACTATGCGGCAACGGGCGGAAGATAGCAGGAGCGACTATGTCGCGCTTTTCCAGCCAAGTTGCTGCCCACTGTGGCAATGGGCTATCTTGTAAGTCGAAAAACACGTATGTTCTCTCAAACTCGAATGTTTGCCTTGAGTGTCGCGTGGGTAGGTGGATGGGGATTCCTGTTTTTCACAAACCCAGGACTCATTTGTAGGCTCGCCAGAGTCCAGCACCCTACAGCGAAACGTCTAAGGTTCGTGAAGATGATGGGTGCCGTCGAACTTTTGTTTGTTTTTACGGGCTCAATCCTAACTGCAATCTTCGGATTGAACTCGTAGATCGGGAGCGGGCCTCTCTAGGCCATCTCTAGCAACTATTCGGCCACTTCCGTTCGCACTTTCGACTCAGCCCTCAACCGATACCAACCCACAATCGCGAGCAGAGAAAACACAAACAACACCGTCGAAATCGCATTAATCTCCGGCGTTATCCCCCGCCGCAGACGTCCCCAAATCTCCAGCGGCAGCGTATTGTCGCGACCGATCAGGAAAAAGCTCACGGCAATTTCATCCATGGAAAGCGTAAAGATGAGCAGCGCCGCGCCAATAATTGGCAGCTTCAGGTTCGGCAGCGTCACCCGCCAAAACGTCTGCCAATAATTCGCGCCCAGATCGAGCGACGCTTCTTCCTGCGCCCGGTCCAGTTTTTGCAGTCCTGCAAACACTTCCGTGGTTGCCACCGAAATCAGCGCGGTACCGTGGCCCAGAATAATTGTTGCCAGGCTTAGCTTTACTTGCGCCACATTCACCAGCATCAGAATCGAAAGCCCCGTGATGATCCCGGGCAAGATCAAAGGCAGCAGCACCAGCCGCCGAAACACCGCCTTGCCGGGAAAGTCCGCACGATCCAAAGCCAGCGCTGCCGGAATTCCGAAACCCAAAGCAATCCCCACTGCGGCCACTGCAACAATCAAACTGTTCTGCACCGAAACCCAAATCGCGTCATCCTGCCACAAAATCCGGTACCAGTTCAGCGTCAGGTCGCGCGGCGGAAACCCGCCCACTCCCGCGCCGTTGAACGAATACACAATCAAAGTAGCGATCGGCAAATACAGGAACGCGAACACCACCCCCGCATAAACCGCCAGCCAGCGCGGCTTCTGAACAGTTCCGACGTTCACGAGTAACTCCATTTCTTTTCGAGTCTCTCAGTGACAGCGAGCAGCGAAACCACCAGCACCAGAATGCAGAACGCAATTGCCGCTCCCAGCGGCCAGTTGTCGGATGCGCCAAACAAACTCGCAACAATGTTCGAAATCATGATCCCGCTCGGTCCACCCAAGAGTTGCGGCGCCAGAAAATCTCCCAGGCTCAACACAAACGCAAACGTAGCCCCCGCAATCATTCCCGGCGCGGAAAGCGGGAAGATGACCCGCCAAAACGTCTGCAAGGGAGAAGCTCCCAGATCGTGCGAGGCCTCCACCAGATTCCGCGGAATGTGCTCCATTGCCGCATAAATCGGCAGTACCACAAACGGCGTATAAATATGCGTCAGAGTCAGCACCACGGCAAACGGGCTATACAAAAGCGAATCCACCGGATGCTGCGTGATGTGAAAAAATTGCAACAGCGTGTTGAGCACGCCATCGGTCCCTAGAATCGTCTTCCATGCATAGGCGCGAACCAGGTAGCTCACCCATAGCGGAATAATCACCAGCTGATACAACAGATCCTTTCGCGCACCAGCGTAGAAGGAAAGAAAATAAGCCAGCGGATACCCCAGCAACAAGGCAAACCCAGTTACCCGCGCAGCAATCCAGACCGAGCGCAGTAACGTTTCGCGGTAAACGGCCTTTTCAATCAGATGATGATAATTCCCCAGATTCCACTGATGCACCACATTTCCCGAAGCCACCGCCCAAAAGCTGTAGCAAAACATCAGGAGATACGGCACCAGCAGAAACACAGTGACCCAAAGGAGAGGAGGGATTGTGATCGCAGCTTTATAGGCGCGCGAAAACATTATTGTGCCGCCCCGGCCTGGGCCATTTCGGCGTCGCGTACCGCAACCACATCTTGCGGCGAGAACTCCAATTGCAGCGAGGCTCCAACAGCCCCCGCTCCCGTCCCTGCCAGGCGCACCAGAAACACAAGCCCGTCCGCGCACTCCACGCGCACCATTTCCGTGGCTCCATGAAACGCCTGATGTTGCACGCGTCCTTCAAATTGCACGGACCCATCGTTGTTGCTGCTAGCCAGCCGGACATTCTCCGGCCGCACCGAGAAAGCTGCCGGCCCATCTGCCGCCTGCACCGGCCACGACAATACTCCACAACTAGCCACTCCCCGCGCCACCTGCCCGCGCAGCAAGTTTGTGTGTCCAATGAACTGCGCCACATAGGAAGTTGCCGGACGGTTATAGATTTCCCTTGGCGTAGCGATCTGCTCCAGGTGTCCGCCCTTGAGCAGCGCAATCCGGTCCGACATCACCATGGCTTCTTCCTGATCGTGGGTGATGAACACAAACGCAATGCCGACTTCGCGTTGCAGCGCCTTTAACTCAATCTGCATCTGCCGTCGCAGGTTGGCGTCCAACGCCGAAAGTGGCTCATCGAGAAGCAGTAGTTTCGGCCGATTCACCAGCGCCCGTGCCAGTGCGACGCGTTGCTGTTGCCCACCAGAAATCTTGGACGGCTTCTTCTGCGCATGTGCGGTCATCTTTACCATTGCCAGCGCTTCTTGCACGCGCACAGCAGTTTCCGTCTTGGGAACGCCAGCAATGCGCAAGCCGTATCCGACGTTGTCTCCAATGGTTAGGTGAGGGAAGAGCGCGTAGTGCTGGAACACCGTATTCACGGGCCGTTTGTAGGGGGGCAGCGCGTCCAGCCGCTCATTCCCCATCCAAAGTTCGCCGGAGGTTGCCTGTTCAAATCCGGCAATCACGCGCAGAAGCGTCGTCTTGCCGGAACCCGATTCTCCCAGGATGGTGAGAAATTCCCCTTCCGCCACTTCGAGGGAAATGTCGCGCAGCACATGCGTCTTACCAAATGTCTTGGCGACATTCCGAATGGAAAGCAGAGATGCCATCAATATTTGCCCTGGCTGGTAAGGCCACTCGCCATTACTGTGCTGCCTTTACTTCATTCCAAATTTCGTTGTATTTCGCTCGGCGCGGCACATTCTGCCAGAAGTAAAGCCGCTTCTGATAGTTGTCCACATCGTCCAGGTGCAGGCTCTTCTTCTGATCATCCGTCATAAACTGCGCCGCTTGCGGATTCGCCGGAGTGTATCCCGTGACATCCGCCACTTTTTTCTGTGTCTGCGCCTGAATCATAAACTCAAGAAATTTCTGGGCCAGTTCTTTATTCTCGCTCGCTGATGTGATCATTAAGTGATCGATCCAACCCGTCGTATTTTCCTGGGGAATAGTTTCCCCGGCCGGATAGTTCGATTTGCGGAGCTGATTCGTCATAAGGGGCCACCCCATAGCGGCAACAACCTCATGATTCTGGAACAGGTTTGTCAGCTCGCCACCGGTGGACCAAAATTTTCGCACGTTCGGCTTTAACTCCAATAATTTCTTCTTCACCGCATCGAGTTGCTCATCACTCAAGTTGTAAAGCTGATCCGGATTAGGCTTGTCATATCCAAGCACCTGCGCTGCCATGTACACGGTCGAAAGATCATCCCAAACCGAAATTTTCCCCTTATACTTCGCATCCCAAAACACCTTCCAGCTGTCGGGAGGAGCCGCAAAAACAGTAGTGTCGTAAATCAGCGGGTCCGGTCCCCACATAAACGGCACACCGAAAACCTGGCCATTCACACGCACCAGCGGCAGGGAAGTGAGCTTCGGCGCCAGTTGCCCGTAAGACGGAATCTTTGTCAGATCCAGCGGCGCGGCCAACCCTGTCGTGGCAATCATCGTCGCCACGTCGCTCGACGGAGAAATTACATCGTAGTTCGACGCACTTCCACCCCGCAGCTTCGCCACCAGTTCGTCGCTTGATCCCATGTAAGAAGCGGACACCTTACATCCACACTGTTCTTCAAACGCCTTCACATAAGAAGGATCCGCGTAGCCTTCCCACACCAGCAGATTCAGCGAAGGTGTTTTCTTGGAGCATGAACCCAGCAGTAAAATGGCTGCGAGCGGAAGCATCGCCAAGCATCGTTTCATTTCGAACTCCCTGCCGCCGCGGTTGCTATCGCGGGCGATTGATAGACAACCTTGCCCCCAACCATGGTCAGCAGCACCTCGGTCTTGTAAATGTCGCGCGTCGCAATCTTGAAAAGATCTTGATCCAGAACAATCAGGTCCGCCAGTTTACCCTCTTCCAGCGAGCCCTCCAACTTTTCGCGATGCCCTGCGAACGCAGCGCCGAGAGTATATCCTTCGATTGCCTGCTCCAGTGAAATCCGCTCGGACGGAACCCATCCACCTTCCGGCTTGCCATCGCGCGTCTGCCGCGTTACCGCGTTCTGCACGCCGTACCAGGGATTCAACGTCACGACCGGCCAGTCGCTGCCAAACGCCAGGCGGCCCCCGGTCTTCGCTATGCTCTTCCAAGCCCATGCGCGCGAAGCGCGTTCCGGTCCCGCGTTCACAGCCCATACTTTTAACGTGTCGTCATCCGGATACGAATGCAGCGGTTGAAAACTGGCAATTACGCCAATCTTGCCCAAGCGCGGAATATCCTGTGCGGTAATGGTCTCGATGTGTTCAATGCGGTGCCGGTGATCGGTCGTGTGATTAGCGGCAGCCGCACCTTCGTAAGCATCCAGCGCGAGCCTCACCGCGCGATCGCCGATGGCGTGAGTGAAAATCTGAATGCCGCGCGCATCCAGTTTCTGAACCGCCTGCTTATACTGGGCCTCATCCCAGAACGGCCTGCCGGTCAGCTTCGGATCATCGGAATACGGCGTAAGCATGGCCGCTGTGTGGGACTCGATCACGCCATCAAGGAAGAACTTGACCGCACCTGCCGATATCCAATCGTCATGATAAAGCTTGCGGGCATTTTCAACCGCCGCCAGCGTTTTCGGAGTCACCGTAGGCGGTTCCAAGCCATACGCAAGATACATTCGCACGGTAAGTTGCCCAGAGCGGCGCAGATCCTCATACAGATCGATGTTTTGCAAGTCTCCGATGGCGGCGCCGGAGTTGCTGGCGCTGTGCACTCGCGCCAACCCCACGCGATTTGCTTCCCGCATTCCCAAACGCAGGGCTTCGAGTTGCTCCTCGCGAGTTGGGCGAGGAGCCTTGCTCTCCATCAGATCGTCGGCGGATTCTTTGAGAACACCGGTCGGCTCGCCATTCGCATCTTTGACGATCTGGCCGTTCGACGGGTCTGCCGTGGCGCGCGTGATTCCGGCCGTTGCCAGAGCTTTGCTGTTCACCCAGGAAGTGTGCCCATCAAAGCCGACGAGATACACCGGGCGGTCTGAAACAGCGTCGTCAAGTATCTTTCTGTCTGGGAGAGCCGCCGCGCCGAAGACATCATAGGTCCAGCCGCGGCCGCGAATCCATGACGCCGTAGGATGCGCGGCTGCGTATTCCTTAACACGCTTCTGAATTTCAGCAACCGAATCGGCGCCGGTGAGATCGACCTGGGTGAGTCCGCGCGAGCCCTCTAGGAAATGTATATGGGAATCCGTAAAGGCGGGCAGCACCAGCCGGCCTTTGGCGTCAATCACCTGCGTGTTGGGACCACGCAGCACCTCAATCCGCTGCTTCGTTCCCACCGCCACAATTTTGTCACCTGTGATTGCGAGCGCTTCCGCCCAAGGCTGCCTGGCATTCATCGTGTAAATGCGAGCGTTAACCAGAATGAAGGAAGCTTTCTCGTTAGCGGAACACAAAGATACGGAAGCCATCGCGGACAAGAACAATAAGCTCAAGGTGCAGCTGCGGAAAATACGGAGGATGGCTTGTTTTCGTATCAAAAACCTTCTCCACGTGTTGTGATTGCTATTTCAGAACGTCGGTGGCGTATTGATCCACAGTATGTGCGCTTCGCTCTTCCCTGGATTCGACCAGCGGTGTGGTGTGGTGCTCTGAAAGTAAAAACTGTCTCCTGGTTTGAGCCGGTATTCTTCCTCTTCCAGCGATATGGCAAATACGCCCCGAAGAACATACAGGAATTCCTCTCCCTCGTGTGTGTAACTTTCTTCTGTGCCTGCGCCGGGAGCCACGCGGAACAGATGCGTTTCCATCACAGGATTGCCCACTGCCAACAACTCCATCCAGATTCCCGGAGCTACTTCCAACACTTTACGTGTTTTCGGCTTCACCAGAGGAGAATGCGACTCACCCGGATTGAAAAATTCCAAAATATTCGATTTGTAAAACTGTGCCAGCTTCCGCAACGTGGTAATCGATGCGCTCATGTGCGAACGCTCAATGGCGCTCAGGAATCCCACAGAAATGCCGACAGCCTTCGCCACCCGCTGCAAAGGCAATTTGCGTTGCGCGCGCAGTTGCCGCAGCCGGGCTCCAATCGCGCTGGATGTTCCATCTTTTGGCGTGCGCACGCCGCCCTGCCGCTTCAGCAGCTGAACAATCGCTGGTCCGTTCAGACCGCGCACTTTGCGCAGATAGCGAGCCCGCTTCAGCAGTTTCACATCCGTCTGGGTATAGAGCCGGTATTTGCTTTCGGTGCGCTGCGGCCGCGCCAAACCCAGATTCTCCCAGGCGCGAATTGCCGAGGGGGACACACCTACAAGGCGCGCCACGTCGCCAATTTTCAGATAGTCCCTATCAGAATATGGTTTTACGGAATATGAATTTGCAGAGTTCTTCGCGCCAATCGCTTTGTGATGAGGAGAAGGCACTGTTGTCAACATGAGACGAGGGGTACCGGAGGACACTTTTCGCTTGACAGTCCCTTTCGCATTCTCTAACCTTGCGGGATTATAGCAAGGTTTGCGATTTCTGCAACCGTTGCTTCGTCAAGCTCGGCTTGGGCAAGTTTCGCTGCTGAAAGAATAGAGTTGGTTCCGTCTCGGAGGATTTCGATGCGCTCCCCCCGTCTGCGCCGCTCCTGCGCGTATTTCGCCGTTTCATTGTTGTTCGCGTTCGTTTCCACCTCCAACCTCACCGCTCAAAGTACGGGCGGCCGTTTCCTCGGGCACGTATCCGATGCCAGTGGAGCCGCACTAGCCGGAGTGATGGTTACTCTGGTCAACGACTCCAGCGGCGTCAGTCACGTGACAACCACGGATGCTGACGGCGACTACTCCTTTCCTGAAGCTTCCGTCGGAACCTACCACCTCGACTTCGAGGTCGCTGGATTTAAGAAGAGTACCCAGTCCAATGTTCTCCTACAGCTCAATCAAGTTCTGACCCTGAACATGACATTACAGATCGGCGAGCGCAAAGATGTCGTCGAAGTCACCACAGAGGCGCCGCTCGTAGACACGACGAGCACGCAACTCGGTTCCGTCATCAATGACCGCTCCATTGCCCAGTTGCCCCTGAACGCGCGCAATACCTACCAGTTCTTATCCCTGCAGCCCGGCGTGCAATCCACGGTTGGCGCTGATCTCTATGCGGGAAGTGGAGACGCGGGCAGTGTCTCCGTGAATGGCGGTCGCGGCCGTGCCAACAACTTCAGCGTGAATGGCGGCGACGCCAATGACTTGTTCGTCAACACGCCCACAATTAACCCGAGTCCTGACGCAGTGGAAGAGTTTCGCGTTCTCACCAACGCATTCGATGCTGAATCTGGACGTAACTCTGGTTCCGTAATCAACGTCGTTACGAAATCCGGCGGCAATAGTTTTCACGGCAACGCCTACGACTTCTTGCGCAACAAGGCTCTCAATTCCAAGGGGTACTTCGACCCCGCCAAGGCGAAGTATGTCCAGAACCAATTTGGCGCCACATTTGGCGGACCGATCCACAAAAATCAGACATTTTTCTTTGGTTCTTTTGAGGGCAATCGGATTAGTCAGGGTATTTCTGGTGGCAATGTTACCGTGCCTACAGATGCGGAACGCATGGGAGATTTCTCGCTGTCTGGTGGCACGTTTCAGGGCTCGGTTCAGGATCAGTTTTTTGCAGATATTCTCAATAACAGAGGACCGACGGGAACGGAGTGCGCAACCGCGATTGGACACACCGTCGCGGCCGGAGAAGCATGGAGTTCAATTTTTCCCGGGGGTGTTGTTTTTCCCGACTGTCAGGATCCGGTTGCTGCAAATCTGCTGCAGCTCTATGTGCCCCACGGGAACGCTGACCCCAGTACTTATCAGGCCACTCTGAATGGCAAAACCAGATCAAACCAGGCCACGCTTAAGATTGACCACCGCCTGAACGACAAACAAAATCTCTCCGCTTATTACTATTTCCAGGATGGTACGCGATTCGATCCCTACAACTTTTTCCAGGCAGCTGGTGCGAATGTCCCCGGTTTTGGTGGGAACAATGCTACACGGGATCAGCAGATCAATCTTACGCACACCTGGACGCTTTCGAATACGCTGGTCAATGAAGCTCGGGTTGTCTACATGCGGGAAGCGCAACGCACTCTGAATCATCCGCAAAAGACAAACTTAGTTACCGATTCGTGTTCCGGTTCGGCTGCAACTTTCTGCTTCACCGGCAATCCGGACGCTCCCGGTGCCTTTACGGCGAATGGCCTGGCTGCCAGCAACCAGAAGTATGGAATCACCCCTGGACTCGGTGCCGGACGCGAAGGCGTTCCGGATATTTCGGTCTCAGGAAGCTTTATCATTGGCAACAACTTTGAAGGCGAGCTTCCTCAGGTTGGGAATTCATTCCAGTTTTCCGACAGCATGACTTGGGTGAAGGGCAAACACACGTTCAAGTTTGGCGGCGACGTTCGCCGCATGCGGTTCGATCAGTTCCTGTATTTCGAGAACAGCGGCTATTTCCAATATTTCGGAACTTGTCTGTTTGATCCTACGATCGATCCAACTAAACAAACCTGCGCTGGCAACGACCCCGGCTATCTTGTGGGTAATCCTGCCGACCCCGCCAATCTGGTGCAAAGCCTGCTGCCCAACTATCTGCTCGGCTTACCGGATCAGTACCAGCAAGGCGCAGCCCAGCAGGAACATGTGCGTTCCAGCGCAGTGTATCTGTTTGGACAGGATAGCTGGAAAATCACGAACCACCTCACGTTGAACTATGGCCTACGTTGGGAACTCAATACCCCGCAAAAGGACATCGGAAGACGCGTGCAAACCTTTCGCCCAGGCCAGTCCTCGCAGATTTATCCGTGCCTGGACACCAGTACAACCGACTGTTCCTCGGCCAAGCCGACTGGTCTGCTCTTTCCCGGAGACAAGGGCGTTCCGGATGGACTTACCTCGACTTATTACAAAGCGTTCGCTCCGCGGTTAGGAATTGCTTGGGATCCCAAGGGCGATGGCAAAACCAGTATTCGTGGGGGCTGGGGCTTATTTTACAATCCGATCGAGCAGCTCGTACTCGAGCAGTTCAGCGCCGAGCCTCCTTTTGGCGTCAGCTTGACTACCTTCAATACTCTCTTCAACACGCCCTATGTGTTCCAAAACGCCAGCGTATTACCGAATGGTGCCAACGGCGTCTTGGATCCCAAGCCCGGAACGGCGCAGGACTGGTCTCTTTTCGAGCCCATCTTGCTTTTCGGTGAATTCCAGCCGCACATGCGTACACAATATGCTGCACAATACAACCTCACGATCCAGCGCGAAATCGCGCGCGGAACGCAGCTGCAGATTGGCTACGTCGGTTCGCAGTCGCACCGGCTCTTGGCCAGCTACGACATCAACCGCGCCAATCCTCAGACCTGCCTCGATATCAATACCTACAGCGGCGACGGTACCTGTGGTGTCTTTGGCGAGGATTCGCAATACTTCGTGACCGTACCCAGTGGACAGCCGTTCCACATGCCCGACGGAACGGTGCTGACAGGGGGCCCTGGCGGAACCGACCTGAATCTCGTTGGACTGCGGCCCTTTTCCTCGCCCAACTGTGTTCCGACGACCGGCGTCGGTTGTCCGTCCAATGGCGTCCCGGTCTTCTCGAATATCTTTGCCGAAGATACGAGGGGCGCATCGAATTACAACTCGCTGCAGGTAAGCCTGGACAAGCGCTTTGCCAAGGGATTTCAGACGCAGATTGCCTACACGTGGAGCAAGTCGATTGACCAAGCCTCAAGCTTTGAGGACTTTCTCGACCCGACGAATCCACGGCGCACGCGGTCGCTTTCTTTGTACGACGCACGGCACAGATTCGTGATCAGCTATTACTGGGATTTGCCGATTCGCAAGTACTCCGGGTTTGCCGGCAAGCTGCTCAACGGCTGGGCTCTTTCCGGAATCACGCAATTGCAATCCGGGTTCCCGATCCGCATCTTCTCCTATGGGGACGAAAATCTGACGGGTAACTCTTCGGGATTTTCCTCGCCGACTTTTCCTGATTTAAATGGAAAATTCCACACACAGGATCCGAAGAAGAATGGGCTGTATTATTTCGACCCAACACAATTCGCAGCGCCGTCTCTGGGCGTGCAGGGGACTTCGCCGCGCACGGTATGTTGCGGCCCTGGACTGGATAACACAGACTTTTCCCTGCAGAAAAACACGGCGATCAATGATCGTTTCCGCACCGAATTCCGGTTGGATATCTTCAATGCCTTCAACCACACGAAGTTCCTGAATCCGGATGGAATTTTCAGCGACGGGTCGAATTTTGGCCTCATCACGCGCGCCGCCGATCCGCGCCTAATGCAAGTCGCCTTAAAGCTTTTCTTCTAAACTTTCAACTGTCCGGGCAGTCTCAACCACTGCCCGGAATGCAACATAAAATGCACCGCGCACCAGCTATACTGAAAGCAGTACCTCAGCATCACTCTAACGGCCTGTCTGGCCTGCGATTTCTGGAGCAATTCGATGTATCCCGACCTGCAGAAAGAACTTTCCACCTTCGAGCGCCGCACCCCGAAATCCGCGGAAGCTCACAAACGTAACCTCAAGCGTCTACCTCTGGGCGTGGCCAGCAACTATCGCGCCTACGATCCCTACCCCATCTTCGTGAAAGACGCGAGCGGCAGCAAATTTCGCGACCTCGATGGCAACGAATATGTCGATCACAACCTCACCTTCGGCGCGCTCATGGCTGGCCACTGCCATCCAGCGGTGATGAAGGCCGTGGAGAAGCGTCTCAGCACCGGCACCATGTACGGCATGCCGCACGATATGGAATGGGAACTTGCCGAGGAAGTCTGCACCCGCTTTCCCATCGAGATGTGTCGTTTCGGCAACAGTGGCACCGAAGCTACCATGCACGCAATCCGTATGGCCCGCGCAGCCACTGGACGCGACAAGATCGTGAAGTTCGAGGGGGCCTACCACGGCCTGCACGACGCGGCTCTCGTCAGCGTTAAGCCGCATGCGCCGGACTACGGTGACATCAACGCCCCTACCTCCGTCACCGGCGGCCTTGGTGTTCCCAAAGCGTCACTCGCCAATGTTGTTATTGCCACATTCAACGACTTGGCAACGGTCGAACGCCGCTTCAAGGAGAATCCCGGACAGATTGCCGCGATCATCCTCGAACCCATTCTGATGAACGTCGGCCTCTGCATGCCGCAGAAAGGTTTCCTTGAAGGCTTACGCGATATCTGCGACAAGAATGGCGCACTCCTTATTTTCGACGAAGTCAAAACTGGCGCCAAACTCTGCTGGGGCGGAGCGTCCGAATATTTCGGGGTCACCCCAGACATGATTTGTCTCGCCAAATCCATTGGTGGCGGCTTCCCGCTCGCAGCTTTCGGCGCGCGCACGTCAGTCATGGATCTCATCTCGCAGCACAAAGTTTTCCATGGCGGTACCTACAACACGAATCCGGTTTCCATGGCGGCGGGACTCGCCACGTTCCGCGATGTGCTCACGCGGGAGAACTACACGCACGTGGGCAAGTTGAGTACGAAGCTCGTCAGCGGATATCGCAGGATCGTAGCCAAGTCCGGTCTGCAGGCCTACATCGCTGAAGCTGGAGCGAATGGTGCGCTCATGTTTTATCCCAAAGAGATCGTCAACTACCGCGATTGGGAGCCGATTGACGTCGATCTCTGGCGCCACTATTGGTTCGGCATGGTCAACCGCGGCGTGATGCCTCAGCCTTACTGGTGGGATGAGCAATGGACGATTTCGGTGCAGCACACCGAGACCGACATCGATGCGCATCTCGCGGCCTTCGCGGATATTGCCGATTCGCTCGCGGAAGCTCAACACGAGCGCTTGAAGAATCCGGTGCTCGCCGCCGCACACTAGGGCAGGCAAGCATCTCAGGAGTATTGATTGTCTGCTCACGAGCAAGAGGCCGGCCACCCGCACCTGAAACGCGTCCTAGGCCGGTGGGATTTGGTGCTGCTGTTCGTCGTGGCGGTGTTCAACTTAAATGTTGTTCCGTCGATCGCGGCGAACGGCGGCGTCACCCTGTGGCTGTGGATTGTTTCCCTCGTTTTGTTTTTCTGGCCGCAGGGGATTGCCGTGATCGAACTGGCCCACAGATTTCCCGGTGAGGGCGGAGTCTACCTCTGGGCGAAGGAAGTCTTCGGCGACTTTCACGGCTTCCTTTCTGGCTGGTGCTATTGGACCAACAACATGCTGTATGTGCCCACAGTCATGCTTTATTTCGTTGGTGTCTCCGTATTCTCGCTTGGCCCGGGGCACGCTGGGCTGGCCGAAAACAAGACTTTTGCGATGGTGGCATCCATTGCTCTGCTGGCGTTCCTCACGGTACTCAACATCATCGGTCTGGGTGTGGGCAAGTGGTTGAACAACTTGGGAGGCATCGGAACGTTCGTAGCCGCAGCCGTTCTAATTGGACTGGGCGTGACGATCTGGTCGCGGTTCGGCACCACGGTCTCGGCGGCGGATTTCAGGATTCCTCCCGATCCGAAATTCGTCCTGAATTCCTTCGGCGTGATTTGCTTCGGCTTGGTGGGGCTGGAACTCGCGTCCGTGATGGGTGATGAGATCCGCGACCCGCAAAAGACACTTCCGGGGGCCGTGGTTTGGGGCGGGGTGATTTCCGGTGTCTTGTACATTGGAGCAACTCTTACATTGCTCGTTGCCATTGGCAAAAACGATATCAGTGTGCTGCAAGGGATTGTCCAAGGCGTGAGCCAAATGGCCGGTAAAGTCGGCATGGTATGGATCGTGGCGCCATTTGCTGTGATGCTCAGCCTTTCGATTGCGGGCATTGGATCCGCATGGATGGGGGGATCGGCCCGCATTCCGTTTGTCGCCGGCCTCGATTCCTACATGCCTTCAGCGATGGGGAAAGTTCATCCTAAGTACGGAACCCCTCACGTTGCTCTCATTGTGCAAGCGCTCGTGTCCCTGGTGCTGATTGTCATGAATTTTACGCTCTCGGGAGGCGTGCAGGAAGCGTTCCAGAAGATGCTTTCTGCCGCGGTGGTATTGCAGTTGATTCCATTTTTGTATGTCTTCGCGGCGCTGATCAAGTTTGCTGCGCGCGGCACCCTGCGAGGGGGGCGCTATGGCCGGGGGACACTCATGTTTGCCGGTGTTGCAGGGCTGGTCACAACAACGCTTGCCATCATCGTCGCGTTCTTCCCCGCAAAACAGATCACATCCTTGTGGAAGTATGAAGTGAGTATGTTCGGAATCACGCTGGGCTTTATCGCGTTGGCTGTATTTTTCTTTTACGTGTATGCCCGGCTTAAAACACCTCAGTCGATTGCTGCCGGGACGGCCAAGTCGTCCGTCCAGGTGCCTTAAGAATTTCTGAGATCGCCCTGAGGCTCAAGGTAGATAGGAGATCCTGCCATGCCAGGTGGAGTACAAACCGAAGTTCGCACCTACCAAATGTTGATCAACGGCGAATGGGTCGCCAGCAAATCCAGCAAGACATTCCCCGTCTACGACCCCTCCACGGAAGAAGTCATAGCTCAGGTTCCCGATGCCACAGCGGACGACGTCAACCGCGCAGTAGCGGCTGCTAGAACTGCCTTCGACGGCGGTCCGTGGGGCCAGACGACTCACCAGGAACGTGGTCGCCTTCTTTTCCGTCTCGCGGAGAAAATCCGCCAGAACGCCGACATGCTTGCTGAGCTTGAATGCCGCAATAGCGGTAAGCCCATTGTCGAAGCTGAGTACGACATCGCCGATGCGGCCACGTGCTTCGAATACTACGGCGGCCTCGCCACCAAAATTACGGGTCACGTGAATCCGGTTCCCGACAATGCCCTAAGCCTCACGTTCAAGGAGCCCGTCGGTGTTGCGGGACAAATCATTCCCTGGAATTACCCACTGGTCATGGCTGCCTGGAAGTTGGCCCCTGCCCTGGCAGCTGGTTGCACTTGTGTTCTAAAACCGGCAGAGCAAACGCCGCTCACCATGCTCGAAGTCGCAAAGTGGTTTGACGAAATCGGTCTGCCCAAGGGCGTAGTCAACATCATCACGGGCTTCGGTGAAACCTGCGGCGCGCCGCTCGTCGCGCATCCGGACGTCAACAAAATTGCCTTTACCGGCTCGGCATCCGTCGGCAAACTCATCGTCAAAGGTGCCGCCGATACGGTTAAGCGCGTGACCCTTGAACTCGGCGGCAAATCCCCCAACATCTTCTTCGCTGACGCCGATTTCGAAAACGCCATCGATGGTGCCCTGTTTGGAGTCTTCATCAACCAAGGCGAAGTTTGTTCGGCGGGCAGCCGCGTCCTCGTGCAAAAGTCCATCTACAAAAAATTCGTCGAAGCGATGGCTGCTAAAGCTAAGACGATTAAAGTGGGTCCGCCGCTCGAACGCGATACCAAAATGGGTGCCCTCGTCAGCAAGAACCAATACGACGTCGTCCGCTCCTACCAGGAACTCGGCAAGAAGGAAGCCAAGATAGCCAGTGGCGGCGGCCGCGTAGAAAAATTCGCTAAGGGCTACTACGTCGAGCCTACGATTTTCTACGACGTTGACAACAGCGCCCGCATCTCTCGTGAAGAAATCTTCGGGCCCGTCGCTACCGTCATCCCGTTCGACGACGAAAAAGATGCCCTCAAAATCGCCAACGACTCTCCCTATGGCCTGGCCGCTGCCGTCTGGACTCGCGATATCTTTAAGGCTTTGCGCACCGTCAAATCGCTCCGCGCCGGAGTCGTGTGGGTCAACCACATGCAGCCCACTTACGTCGAAGCCCCTTGGGGAGGTTACAAGCAATCCGGGTTCGGACGCGAGCTTGGACCTCACGGCATCGACGAGTATCTGGAAACGAAGCAAGTCCACATCAACCTCAACGAAGCTCCTATCGGATGGTACTGAGATGCCCACGATTCAACTCCGCACGTCCGTTCCCGGGCCGCGCTCGAAAGCGCTCATGCAGCGCCGCAACGCCGCCGTTGCTCAGGGCACGTTTCACGTAACTCCCGTCTTCATCGAGCGCGCCGAGGGTGCAGTGATCGAAGACGTCGATGGCAACCGCATGATTGATCTCGCGGGTGGCATCGGATGCCTCAACACCGGGCATCGCCCGCCCGCCGTGCTCAAGGCGATCCACGCACAAATGGACCGCTTCCTGCACACGAGCTTCAACGTACTGCCCTATGAGAGTTACGTTCGTCTTTCGGAACGGCTCAATGCGATCGTTCCCGGTCCAGGCCCGAAGAAGACCATGCTCGTCAACACCGGTGCGGAAGCTGTTGAGAACGCCATCAAGATCGCGCGCGCTTACACGAAACGCCCTGCGATCATCGCGTTCGAAGACGCATTCCACGGCCGTACCTACATGGCGTTGTCGCTCACCAGCAAGACACATCCCTACAAAGCGGGCTTCGAGCCATTTCCAGGCGACGTCTATCGTGTGCCCTACGCGTACTGCTACCGCTGCTCCTATTCGAAAACATATCCTTCGTGCGACGTTTTCTGCGCACGGCACCTCGAAGATACGTTCAAGCGCGTGGTAGCAGCTGAATCCGTGGCCGCTGTAATTGTCGAGCCGATTCTCGGAGAAGGCGGTTTCGTTACGCCGCCCGCTGGTTTTTATCCTGCGCTGACCGAGATTTGCCGTAAGTACGGAATCCTCGTGATTGCCGACGAAATACAAACTGGTTTCGCGCGTACAGGAGCCATGTTTGCCAGCACGCGCCTGGGACTCGAACCCGACTTGGTCACCATGGCCAAATCCCTTACTGGCGGGTTGCCGCTGGCAGCGGTGACCGGACGCAGTGACATTATGGACGCGCCAGGTGTCGGCGGACTCGGGGGAACCTTCGCCGGGAATCCCGCCGCTTGCGAAGCGGCGCTCGCCGTCATAGATTTGATCGAAAAAGACAATCTCTGCTCCCGCGCCGACCACCTCGGCGAAATGTTTTGCAAGCGAGCCGCGGCTTGGCAATCTAAATGGGAACTCATCGGCGAAGTGCGGGGCATGGGCGCAATGCAGGCGCTGGAACTTGTGCGCTCTCAACAAACCCGCGAACCGGCACCGGAAGAAGCCAAAAAGATTTCACAGCGTTGCTACGAGAACGGCGTCATCACCATTACTGCCGGTTCCTATAGCAACATCATCCGTTTACTAATGCCCATCGTCATCACCGACGACCAGATGAAAGAAGCGATGGACGTCATGGAAGCGGCGATTGCCGCCGTCGCCGAAAAGAAAGAACCGGTAGCGCAGATGGCATAAAGCTTAGATGCCCGTGTAGGGCGGGCATTCCTGCCCGCCAGATTGCTTGTGTAGCGCGGACACTCTTGCCCGCCGCTGTTTGCCGGATTCACGGGCGTTGTTCGGGCAAAATATACCAAATACCGTTCCAAACATGGTACGCAACGCCATCTTACATAAGCCGAGGCCCCGATCATGACTACACTGACTGCAACAGCAACCAAAATTCCTAACTACGTTAACGGCCGTTGGGTTGAATCCCAGGCCACAGAATGGCGCGATGTCATCAATCCCGCCAGTGGAGAGGTTCTCGCCAGCGTGCCGCTGCCAGAAGCTCCGGAAATTGTCGCCGTCATTGAAGCCGCCAACGCCGCTTTCCCCGCGTGGCGCCGCACCCCCGCCGAAGACCGTATCCAGCCGCTGTTCAAGCTCAAGATGCTCCTCGAAGAGCATTTGGACGAGCTGGCGCGCGTCATCACCCGGGAAAATGGAAAGACGTTGGGTGAGGCCAAGGGTGAGCTCCGCCGCGCCATCGAAAACGTCGAAGTTGCCTGCGGCATACCCATGATGATGCAGGGCTACAACCTTGAAGACGTCGCTCGCGGCATCGACGAATTCATGATCCGGCAGCCGCTCGGTGTCGTTGCCGCGATTACTCCCTTCAATTTTCCGGGCATGATTCCGTTCTGGTTTCTTCCGTATGCCATCGCTTGCGGCAACACGCTCATCGTCAAGCCTTCCGAACGCGTTCCGCTCACCATGAAGTTTGCTTTCGAACTGCTCGAAAAGTGTGGACTACCAGCTGGTGTTATCAATTTAGTTAACGGCGGAAAAGAAGCCGTCGATACTCTCATCGATCACCCAGCGGTGAAGGCAATCAGTTTTGTGGGTTCAACGCCAGTCGCCCGCTACATCTACGCTCGTGCCGGAGAAAAAGGGAAGCGCGCCCAGTGCCAGGGTGGCGCTAAGAATTCCGTCGTTGTCCTTCCCGACGCTGATATGGACATGGCCACCCAAATCATCTCCGACAGTGCCTTCGGATGCGCGGGACAGCGCTGCTTGGCTGTGTCGGTTGCAGTCACAGTAGGCGAAGCGCAGAAAACCTTCCGCGATTCCATTGCTAACTCGGCATCATCGCTCCGCGTGGGCTACGGCCTCGAAGACGGTGTGCAAATGGGGCCAGTGATTACGCAGCAGAGCAAAACGCGCATTGAATCGCTCATCGGCCTTGGAGAAAAACAAGGGGCGAAAGTTCTGGTCGATGGCCGCAGTCCAAGGATTGCCAAATATGAAACAGGAAACTTCATCAAGCCGACCATTCTCGATGCGGTTCCCGTCACCAGCGATCTTACCCACACTGAAATCTTCGGCCCGGTTCTCAGCATGGTCCACGCCAAAGATCTCGACGAAGCCATGGATTTCTTGGCGCGCAGCCCCTTCGGCAATCAGGCATCGCTCTTTACCTCCAGCGGTTCTGCCGCACGCCGCTTCCGCTATGAGGCTCCCGCAGGCAACATCGGGATCAACATCGGAGTGGCTGCCCCCATGGCGTATTTCCCCTTCAGCGGATGGAAGGACAGTTTCTTCGGCATCATGCACGGTCAAGGCCGCGATGCCGTCGAGTTTTACACCGAAAAGAAGGTAGTAGTGGAGCGCTGGGCCAAAGAACACAGCCGCAAGTTCTAAGAACAAATAATGGAGGCACGGGCGTTCCCGCCCGTGCGCTCCAAAGTGCCGCTTCATTCTTGCCAATCGCCTACTGGGCCGGGGTTTCCGGCACAGCAGGAGTCGCGGGGATGCTGGCAGTCGTCTCGGGTGCCGGGGCAGCAACTGTGGGAGCGATCTTCACCGTCGCCAGAATCTTCTCCAAGCGATCGAAGACTTTATCGCGATCCACGTGCTTCATGCCCGCACCTTCACGGGCAATCGTGGTGACGTTCAGCGCGAACTCGTAACAGGCTCCGTTTTGGAAACTGCGAAAATACTTGACGTCGCTTTGACGTGCTCCTTCACCGGAGACGGTCTCGGTCGCATGCAGCTCTGCATCGCCCAGCATCCGCTTGGAGACTTCCGGTTCGACAGCGGACGTTGACGCCGAAGTAGATGACGCAGTCGGAGTCGAAGCTGTCTGCTCGGACTTGGTCGAAGAAGATGTGCTCGAGACCAACGCCGCCGGAGCCGACGTATCATTAGAAGCCGAAGCTTTCTTCTCGGTTCCCGAGAATTCCCCACACTGTTCGGCGGTGAGGTCTTTATTCACGCTCACGCCGAAAAACGCGGAAGCGAAGTCGGTGTTGGAGAATCCTGTCTCAGGAAGTTCGACAGCTGCCAGAGCGACTCCACCGGATTGCACAGAGTTCACCGGCAATGGGCTTGACGCGAGGATCTCGGTGGCAGCATTTCCGGTTTCAATGGCATACTTGCGCGGATAGTCGAACGACACGCCATAGGTTTTGTCGCTGTAAGTTACGGTCACGGGCCGCTTCTTTACGACTTTCTTGGGAGCCGCCTTCGCTACTTCAGGCGCGGATATAACTGGGTTGGACGCCATTGTCTGCGGCGGCGTCATCGGGATCTGACTCGTTGAACTGACTGGCTTCGGTTTGTCACTGGAGCAGCCAACGGCTATCGAACAAACGAGCATCAACGAGGCAAACACACCCGCGCTGATGTTCTTTCCCCACACGACAGAGCTCGGGGATTCTGCAATCTTCGTTACGACATTGAAACGGTTCATGGCAACCACCTCCTGCTGCTGGGCAGCACCTAAGAAGAATGCAGGCAGAGAGCCAGGAGCAAAACTATTGATTTGGCAGGAGTTAGCGTGAAATGATCTTCGTTCAGCGTGGCGGTGCGGACACACTGTTGCGGGAGCAACACGCTAGGGCGCTTGTTGAGGTTCGTTAGATATAACTGAGCCACCAGTCCTTGCGGCGCGCCTTAAGTTCCGCGTACCAGGCACAGGGGAAATACAACAGCACAATCACCAGCGCCCACATGGCATAAATGAACGGCAGTCCATGACCGTAACCCGGCGGGTTTGGAGCTGCCCAGAAGGCTCCCTGCAGCAGCCAAGAAGTGGACTGGTGGAAGAGCACTGCCGCCGCAAGAGCCATCAAGTGGATTAGGAAAAGATGGAGAACGTAATAAAACATGGGCACACGGCCGAAGACCAGCGTCCAACGTTCCAGCGCGTTGAGCCGTCCGCCCTCGGTCGCGCGATCGAGCCATGCCAGCAACAGGAGCATCGGGCCCAGTGTCATCAGCAGGTATTGGAGCGATGGCGGATATTTTGCCACATTGAAGAAAGAAATTACCGTCAGCGATAGGTCGGGGAAGTGTTGCCAGGGCCCCGGTGATATTTGGAATCCGAATGAGAGTCCCGGCGCCAAATTGCCGTATACCCCGGTGACGCGTAACAAGACAAAGCCAGCAGTCGCAGCCGCGCCGATGATGTACATTGCCCGCTGTCGCCCTGCTGCTGGTCGGCGCAGAATCGCGCCAAATGCATAGCCTGCAGCCATCACACCCACCCATGGAATCAGTGTGTAGAGAATGACCAAACCGGATTTTGTCCCTGGGATCGCTATCGGGCCGGGCACATGCAAAACGTTCCACAGCCAGGCAAGCCTTCCGAACTGCGTCGGGTCGACATGGTCCGCAAGGTTGTGCAACAGGATCAATGCGATACCGAATGCGCCAAGCCACTTCACAGGGAATCGCACAAGCAGCGACATCAATACCATGCACCAGCCCAAGCACCAGATCACTCCGGCCCCAATAATCATGCCGGGAACAAATGTCCATGCAAAACTAATGACTGTCAATTCCAGAAACACCAGCCACAGCCCGCGCGTCCAGAAAAAGCGCGAGATCTCCCCCACCGTTTTCCCGCGGCCGAGCGCGAGATACGCTCCCGTACCCGTCAGAAAACAAAACGTCGGCGCACAGAAGTGCGTGATCCAGCGCGTGAAGAAAAGCCATCCGTAGGTGTGCGTTAAATCTTCCGGCGGGAACGTCAGGGAAGTGAAGTAATCACGCGTGTGATCGAGCGCCATAATAACCATTACGATCCCGCGCATCAGGTCCACGGAGACGATACGATCCGAACGCAGCAATCCCGTCGTGTCGACCTTTGGGGGAGCGATTTGAGGAGGTTCCGTGAGCGTGTTGGAAGCCATTCGCCACCTTGGGCCAGCGATTTTCGAAGGCCGAGTATTCGACACGGCAGCTTCACTCCGCCGGGCGAAGGCATAATACTACCCGAAACGTCATGGAAACAGCATCGCCGCCCCTACTAGCGATGAGTTTTCTGGCACGTTTCTACACCGCTTTCTATGCCATTTGTGCCGGTCTTCGTGGAATTCTCGATCGGCGCTGGTTGACGGCACACTGGCCGCTCATTGTGCCCCGTAGGACACCAATCAGAAAGCCTTTTTGCCTTGGGTCAAAGGGGTACCACCAAGCCACCCCACGCTGTAGAATAAAGGGTGGGACGCAATAGGACACCCTCTCACGGTCCCGGCCGAAGCCGGACAGCTTTCAGGCTCCAGAAAGAGTGCAAATCATGTCACAAAACAACGGAAACTCCAATCCCGGTCAGACCAGCCCCCGCCTCAAGGTCGGCCTTGCGGAAATGCTCAAGGGCGGCGTCATTATGGATGTGGTCACCGTCGAACAGGCCAAGATTGCCGAAGACGCCGGAGCGGTTGCCGTCATGGCGCTCGAGCGCGTCCCCGCGCAGATTCGCGCCGAGGGTGGCGTCGCTCGCATGGCGAACCCGACGATGATCCGCGGGATCATGAACGCCGTGTCCATTCCTGTCATGGCCAAGTGCCGCATCGGTCACTTTATGGAAGCCCGCATCCTCGAAGAACTCGGCGTCGACTATATCGATGAATCCGAAGTGCTGACCCCCGCCGACGAAGAGCACCACGTCGACAAGCACGCCTTCAAAGTTCCGTTCGTCTGCGGGGCGCGCAATCTGGGCGAGGTGCTGCGGCGCATCAACGAGGGCGCGGCCATGATTCGCACCAAAGGCGAGGCTGGCACCGGAGATGTTGTTCACGCTGTGAAACACATGCGCCAGATCATGAAAGACATCCGCCAGCTCACCTCCATGCGCGAGGACGAACTTTACTCCCGCGCCAAGGAGTTGCAGGCGCCATATGAACTTGTGCAGATGGTTGCGAAAGCAGGGAAGCTGCCCGTCCCAAATTACTCCGCTGGAGGCATCGCCACCGCCGCTGACGCCGCTCTGGTCATGCAGCTCGGAGCGGAAGCTGTCTTCGTCGGCTCCGGCATTTTCATGAACAGCTCCAGCGAACTCGCCAGCAAGGAAGAAGCAGCCCTGCGCGCGGGAGCCATCGTAAAAGCAGCCACGCACTTCAACGATCCGAAAGTATTGTTGGAAGTCAGCGCCAACGTTCCGGGTGCGATGAAAGGCTTGTCAGTAGCAGGTCTACCGGAAGCAGAAATGCTGCAAACCCGAGGCTGGTAACCGATACAACTGGGTGCCCCGTCCTGGTTCGCGTTCTTTGCGAACAGGGCGGGGATTCTTGGCCTCTCTCTTAACCCTGTCATCCTGAGCGCAGCGAAGGACCCCTACACCACTTAATCTAATAGAAAGGGCTTCAGCCCCTGAGGTCACAGTTTCTCCAACACCGCCTCTAACTCCCCTAGCCGCGCCACCTTTGGCACATCCAGGTGCGAATACACGCCCAAGCCATCAATCAGCACAGCCTTCATCCCCACGCTGGTTGCCCCCAAATAATCCACCGAATAAATATCGCCGACGTACACACTCTCTTCCGGCTCCACCCGCAGCGATTTCAACGCGAGGAGAAAGATCTCCGCGGACGGTTTCTGGTGGCCCACGGCGCCCGAATCGATAATCGACCGGAAATACCCCGCCAGTCCTACCGTCTTGAGCAGCCGCGCAATCGTGCCGTCAGCGTTGCTGATCACGCCGAGTTGATAGAGCGAAGCAAGCCGGTCGAGCGCTTCCATCGTCCCTTCCGCAATCCGCGTCCAATTGCGGGCGCTGCGCCACTCAAAAGCCACTTCAGCCTGGATTGCCTCGTCCTGCGTGCCCAAGGATCCCAGCAGGCGCTCCAGAAAGATTCTCCAGTACTCCGCGTCAGGGCTCGGGTGTGCTCCAGTGGCGCGCAACCGATCCATGGTGTGCCGCGCTTCGATCTCAGCGGCGCGCAACTGTTCTTCGCTGGGATAGAGGCCCCGCTTCGTCAGTGGGCGCAATGTGGCCTCCAAATCCACGTATGTGAGCGTGTTGCCCACATCGAAGAACACCGTCGTGATTGGACGCTTCCCCACGTTATTTAAGGCTAGCACGGTATATCGTGTTATGGCGTTTTGTTTCAGATACGGAAGTACTCGCGAAAGTGTACCCGCCGAGACTACCCAGGAGTGGGGGTATTGTCCCCCATCTGGGCAGGGTTGGGAGCATGAAGCCGTCGATAACCCTTCCTAAGCCCGCTTTTTCCGCCCTTCCGGTATACTGGTAGGGTCATGTCCGTGATCAAAGACATCAGCGAAGTTGCTAAGGGAATGGGCATTACCTTTAAGGAGATGCTCTCGCCCACAGTGGTCGAGAACTATCCCGATGGCCCAGGCGTGTTCAAGGGCGCCAAATTTCAGGAGCGTTTCCGTGGCATGCACGTTTTGCAGCGCGATGAAAACGGCCTGGAAAAGTGCGTAGCTTGCTTCCTCTGCGCCGCTGCCTGCCCCTCAAACTGCATCTACATTGAGGCCGCCGAAAACACCGCCGAAAAGCGTGTAAGCGGCGCCGAACGCTACGCCGCCGTCTACAACATCGATTACAACCGGTGCATTTTTTGTGGGTATTGTGTGGAGGCCTGCCCGACCGACGCAATTACGCACGGACATGGTTTCGAGTTGGCAACGTTCAACGCTGGGACACTTGTGTACCGCAAAGAGCAGTTGCTGGCCATTCAACCGGCACAGTTAGCCGAGAACGCCGTCTTCAACAAAGCTGAGATGGAAACGCAACGCGGCACGTCTGGCTAAGGGACCGGAATTCGTTGTTTCGCGAGCCGGTCCTGTATCTGGACCGGCTTTGTTGTATCTGGTGATTTCTAGTTGCATCGTATTGCTCAAGATTCATGTCTGACTTTCTAAAACTTTTGCGGGAACGCGTCATCGTCTACGACGGCGCTATGGGGACGAGTGTGCAGGTACGCCAGCCCTCAGTGGACGATTTCTGGGGGAATGAAGGCTGTAACGAAATTCTTGTGCTGAGCCGGCCGGACATGATCCGGGATATTCACTCGTCGTTTCTAAATGTCGGGTGCGACGTTCTGGAAACGGATACGTTTGGGGCAACGCGTACCGTGCTAGCGGAGTACAACCTGCAAGCGCGAACGGCGGAGATTAACCGCGAGGCGGCCCGGCTGGCGGTGGAGGTGGCCCGGGAGTTTTCGACTTCCGAGAAGCCGAGATTTGTGGCGGGGTCGATGGGTCCGACGACCAAGCTGCCCTCGCTGGGACACATTGGGTTCGATGAGATGGCAGCGGCTTTTGAAGAGCAGGCGTTGGCGTTGATGGAAGGCGGTGTTCACATCCTGCTAATCGAAACATGCCAGGATTTGCTGCAAGCTAAGGCAGCTTTGGCGGGTGTTTTCGACGCCATGAAGAAGGCCGGAAAGCAGCTTCCGGTGCAGATGCAGATTACTCTGGAAGCCACAGGAACTATGTTGCTGGGCACGGAGATTGGAGCGGCGCACGCTGCGCTCGAGCCGTATGACATCGACATTCTCGGACTGAACTGCGCGACCGGTCCGGTGGAGATGAACGATGCAGTCCGCTATTTAGGTCTGAATTCGACGAAGCAGGTTTCCGTTTTGCCGAATGCAGGTTTGCCGCAAAACGAAGGTGGACGGGCAGTCTACAAGCTTACGCCGAAAGAATTGGCGGACTACCACCGGCATTTCGTGGCGGACTATGGCGTACGCATTGTGGGCGGATGTTGTGGCACTACTCCGCAACATTTGAAGGCGGTGGTGGAAGCCGTTTCCGGTCTCGAACCAGCGAAACGGGATGTGAAGGCTGCGGGCGCGGCCTCGAGCGCGTACACGTCCGTACCGCTCGATCTCGAACCTAAGCCGCTGATCGTGGCGGAAGAGTTGAACACGACCACCCGGGTGGAGCATTTCCGCAATCTAGTCCGGGCGAAGAAATATGACGACATTCTCACGCTGGCGAAAAAGCTGGCGAACGATGGTTCGCACATGCTCGATTTGTGCTGCGCCATCGTCGGCGAAGACGAGAAGGGCTATATCTGCTCGATTTTGGAAAAGATCGCCACGCGCGTGCCGGCGCCGATCCTGGTGGATAGCACGGAGTCCGACGTCATTGAAGAAGCGCTGAAGCGTATTCCTGGCAAGGCCATTATCAACTCGATTAATCTCGAGGACGGCGAAAAGCGCACTTCCAAAGTGCTGCCCATGGCCAAACGCTATGGCGCAGCTGTGATTGCTCTCACCATCGACGAAGAGGGCATGGCATTGACGGCGGACCGGAAGGTTGCGATCGCCAAACGGATTTTCGAGTTGGCTACGAAGAAATACGGTATTCGGCCGGTGGATTTGATTTTTGATGCGTTGACGCTCCCCATTTCCACGGGTCAGGAAGACTACCGCACCGCTGGAATGGAAACACTGGCAGCCGTGAAGCGGATCAAGCAGGAGATTCCCGACGTTCGTACGATTCTAGGCGTAAGCAATATTTCATTTGGCCTGGATGCGTATCCGCGGCGTGTGCTGAACAGTGTGTTCATGCATGAGGCAACCGACAACGGCCTCGACCTGGCGATTGTCAATTACAGCAAAATCTATCCGCTGTACAAGATTCCACGGGAAGAAGTTGAGCTGGCGCAGAAATTGATTCACCAGGATCGGTCGGCGGGGGATCCGCTGCAGGTCTACATGCAGCACTTTGCCGGTACCAAGGGCAGGAAGGAGTCCACCAGCCGGGCTCACGTGGAAACGCTGGCTGTTGAAGACAAGCTGAAGTACGCCATTATCAACGGTGAGAAGAGCGTGGGCGAAGGTGCACATAAGCAAAGCCTGGAGGACTTGCTGGAAGAGGGACTCAAGGGCTACACGCCGCTCGACATCATCAATAACGTGCTGCTCGATGGCATGCGCACAGTGGGTGAACTATTCGGAGCGCGCAAGATGCAGCTGCCGTCGGTGCTGGATTCTGCGGGAGTGATGAAGCATGCCGTTGCGTATCTGGAACCGAAGATGGAGAAGAAAGCCGGATCGCAGAAGGGCACGCTGGTGCTGGCGACGGTGAAGGGCGATGTTCACGATATCGGCAAAAACCTGGTGGATATTATCCTGAGCAATAATGGTTTTAAGGTTATCAACTTAGGAATTAAGCAGCCAGCCGAAACGATTCTCCACGCGGCGATGGAACACAATGCCGATGCCATCGGCTTGAGCGGGCTGCTTGTGAAGTCCACGCTGGAAATGAAGTACGTGATCCAAGATTTGCAATTGCGCAAGCTGAATATCCCGGTGATTTGTGGAGGGGCGGCGCTGACACGCAAATATGTGGAAGACGATCTGCGCCGGGAGTATTCTTCCGCCGTGTTCTACGCCAACGACGCGTTCGATGGGCTGCATATCATGGAGGACTTGATTTCTCCGAACGGTGCGAAGGAGAAGCGTCTCCTGGAAGGCCGCACTCCCAAGGCCTTTGCCAAAGCAGCGGTACTGGAGGCGGAAGACGGGCCTGCGTTTTCGCAGCGGAGCGCAGTGGTGCAGGATGCTCCGAGCGTGCCCGTCGCCCCGTTTTTTGGAGTCCGGGTAAAGAAAGACTGGGACCTGCGGGAAGTATTCCCTTATATCAATGAGACGGCATTGTTCAAAAATCAGTGGCAGCTGAAGACAGCGTCGCAGGAAGACTACGTCCGGATCGTTAAGGACAAGTATCGTCCGATTCTGGGAAAAATGCAGGAAGAAGCGTTAGCTAGCGGAGTGCTTGAACCGAAGGCAGTGTGGGGATATTTCCCTTGTCAGGCGGATGGCAATGACGTGATTGTGTATGAGCCTGCTGGATTTGATCCCGGCTCGCCTCGTGAGGTTTTGCGCTTTACCTTTCCGCGGCAGCGTGAAGGGCGGCGGCTTTGCATTTCCGATTTCTTCATGAGGAAGGATTCGGGCAAGATGGATGTGATTGGCATGTCGCTGGTAACGATGGGCGAAAAAGTTTCGCTCGCCGCACAACAGCTGTTCGAAGAAGGCGAGTACACAAAGTACTTGTATCTGCACGGATTGGGCGTGGAAACGGCTGAAGCACTAGCCGAGCTCCTGCATAAGAAGATGCGGGAAGAACTAGGGATTGCGGGCGAGGACGCGGAACGAATTTCGGATTTATTTCACCAGAAGTACCACGGATCGCGGTATTCGTTTGGATATCCGGCGTGTCCGAATCTGGAGGATCAGACGAAGTTATTTCAGCTGCTGAAGCCAGAGGAAAATGTAGGCGTGCGGCTGACCTCGGGGTTCTTGCTCGATCCAGAACAGTCGACCTCAGCCATTGTGGTGCATCATCCCGCGGCAAAGTATTTTGTGGTGTAGTCCTGTAACCTTTGGCTCGGAACAGAGTCATACTTTGGAGGGTCTCCCACCCCATTTGACGGTCTGATGGCTGCTGGAGGATTATTTAACGAACCCCAAGGTCAAGGGCATACGATGACGACACCAAGTTTGCTTCGCGCCGTGGAAGATGTACTACTGCAGGGCTGTATCTTGCTGGATGCTCTGGACGATGTAGGTTACAAGCGGCCTCTTGATGAGCGCTCAGGGGCTTCCGTGGGAGCGCATTACCGCCATGTACTGGACCATTTTCTGTGTCTGCGCGACGGGATGCGCCGGGGAGCGATTCGCTACGACGAGCGGCAGCGCGATTCCGAGCTGGAAAACTCCCGGACTGCGGCGCGCCGCTCTACGGAGAAATTGCTGGGCGAATTTCGCTCCCTGCCTTCCGATGCGCTCGACAACTACTGCACTGTGACTTATACGGTGGGCTACGGTGAAGATGGACCCGAAAGTGCGGACTCGAACTTGGCGCGCGAGATCATGTTTTGTGTGGGCCATGCGGTTCATCATTACGCCATTGTGAAGTTGTTGTGCGCTGCTTCGGCGATTCACCTGCCGTATGAATTTGGTATTGCGCCCTCGACGTTAAAGCACTTGGCGGCGCCCGCCGCCCCTGGAGACTAGTGCGCCAGCGCTGGCGATGTTCCGGTTCGTTCTTGTGGCGTATGACATTTTTTTCAACGCAGTTCTTCCCGCCGCAAGGCCCAGAGGCATGGTTATGTGCACGCTGAGCGTTATCACGCGCGCGGATGGGTACAATCTGGCGATGAATCGCGATGAACGAGTCACGCGCCCTGCAGCACAGCCTCCACAGAGCATTCAGATTGGGAATATGCGTGCCCTGTATCCTCGCGAGCATGCGGGCGGAACATGGATTGGTGCGAACGAAACTGGCACAACGCTGGCGTTACTAAATTGGAATGACATTCTGTTGCCCGAACCGCTCCCGGAGCCAGTACGAAGCCGGGGCGTGGTGATTCCGGCGTTGCTCGGAAGCCGCTCCGTCGAGCAGTTACGTAAGTCCGTTCGCGGTCTCAATGTGCAGGGCCTGTTGCCATTTCGGCTCGTGAGCGTGTTTCCAGAAGAACACTCGATCCTGGAGTGGCGCTGGAACTTGCAGAACGTGGAAGAGAAGGCTTGGCCGTGGGAGTCACGTCATTGGTATTCTTCAAGCGCCTCGGATGCAGAGGCGCAGAAGCTCAGGGGAGAGACCTGCTGCAAAGCCTGGGCCGAGGCAGACGCCGGGACAGTTCCATGGCTGCGGCGCCTGCATGCGTCGCATGCCCGTGACGCAGCCGCATTTTGTATTTGCGTGCACCGGTCCGAGGCCAAGACTGTCAGCTATGTGGAACTCAACTGCACACCATCGGTGGTTACGTGCCGGTATTTTGCAAGCAGCCCTTGTGAAATGACGGAGCCTGCGATGGCTGCCGAAGTCCAACGTGCAGCGCTGCCGGGAAATTTCTAGCTCAGGAAGGCCGGTTCGTGGGGAAGAAAAGAGTTTGGCGCTCGCTTGGATGGGGACTCCTCGGTGCGTACTTGCTGGCGCTCGGCGCTTCCTATTATCAGCGCTGGCAATTCGCCAAGACACCCGAGCCGGTGACGGATGGGAAACAAGCCGTGACAGTACGAGCGGTCACAGGCAGCCAAGTAACATCCGGAGAAGTGCAAATCACTTTTCGTGATGTTCCCGCGAAAGAATCCACATCGCAGGTTCCGGTCGTGCTGATTCACGGCAGCCCAGGAGACAGCGAGGTTTTCGATCTTTTTGTCGAAAAGGCGCAAGGTCCGCGACGATTGATTGTGCCGGATCTTCCGGGGTTCGGGCAATCTACGCACGATCTTCCGGACTATTCTTTCCGCGCTCATGCGGTCTACGTGTGGCAACTGCTGGACCGGCTCGGCGTGCAGCGCGCGCACCTGGTGGGCTTCAGCATGGGTGGCGGGGTCGTGTTAAATATGGCGCAGTTGGCGCCAGAGCGCGTTGCTTCCATCACGATGCTTTCCGCGCTCGGCGTGCAAGAAATGGAGTTGCTGGGCGACTATCACCTGAATCATGCCATCCACGGTGTGCAGTTGGCGGGACTGTGGTTGTTGCGAACCGGGTTGCCGCGGTTCGGCGAGACGAATCGGTCGGATATGGGTGTGGCGTACGCGCGCAATTTCTACGATTCTGATCAGCGTCCGTTGCGTGGAATCTTGCAGTCTTATTCGGGCCCGATGCTGATTCTACACGGGCGCAAAGATCCGCTGGTACCGATTGAATCCGCATATGAGGGCCACCGCCTTGTCCCGCAGAGCGAGATGCACGTTTTGGAATCCAATCACTTCATGGTATTTCAGAACCCCGAACCACTCATTATTCCCTTGAACGATTTCTTGAGTCGAGTGGAAGTTGGGCAGGCGGTTACGCGTGCCACAGCGCAGCCAGAACGCGCAACCCGCGCCAACTTGCCAATGGATACCACCAACTGGCCGAAGCCTGGGTTCATCACGGCGTTTGTGCTCTTGATCTCTCTGGCAGCGGCGACCTTTGTGAGCGAGGATCTCGCGTGCATCAGCGCGGGTGTTCTCGTTGCAGAGGGACGAGTGAGCTTTCTGTTTGCCGTGTGCGCCTGCTTTCTGGGGATCGTGGTGGGCGATGTTCTGCTGTTTCTGGCAGGCCGGTGGCCGGGGCGGCGTGCGGTGCAACGTGCTCCGTTGCGCTGGTTTATTTCGAGGGAGTCTTTGCAGCGGGCATCGGACTGGCTCGGTCGCAATGGGGCTGCGGTCATTGCTGCATCACGATTTACTCCAGGGACAAGGTTGCCAACGTATTTTGCAGCAGGCGTACTGCACACACCATTTCGCAAGTTCCTGGGATATTTTTTGTTGGCTGCGTCGTTGTGGACGCCTCTGATAGTGGGATTGTCGGCGGGGCTCGGGTTGCCATTCATGCATAGCACATGGTTCGGGCAACAACCGCTGTCAATCAAATTGCTGCTGGGCGGCGTCATCATCTTTGTGATTGCGAGGCTGGCGTCGTCGCTGGTGACGTATCGTGGGAGGCGTGGCCTGGCACGGCGCTGGAAACGGATGACGCGCTGGGAATTCTGGCCGCCGTATATTTTTTATCCGCCGGTCGTGGCATACATCCTTTATTTGGGAGTGAAGTTCCGCAGCCCTGCGCTCTTCACGGCGGCAAATCCTGCGATCCCCGCGAGCGGGTTCATCGGAGAATCGAAGAACGATATTCTCGGGCACATGAGTGGGGCTCGGGAGTGGCTGCCTGAGTTTGCGTTGATCCGGGAAGGGGAAGCCATGGGCCGGGTCGCACGGGCGGAAGAAGTGATGCGAACTCTACACCTGAGCTTTCCCATTGTTCTGAAACCGGATGCAGGGCAGCGTGGATCGGGAGTAGCAGTAGTCCAGTCGTCGGACGAGATGGCGCATTACTTACTAAGCGCGCGGTATCCCGTGATCCTGCAAGAATATATTCCGGGCAAAGAGTTTGGGGTCTTCTACTATCGCTTTCCGAACGAGCCGTTGGGACGGATTTTTTCGATCACGGAGAAGCGAATGCCGGTGCTGGTGGGAGACGGCAAGCGTACGCTGGAAGAGCTAATTCTGGCGGATGACCGTGCTGTGTGCATGTCGAACTTCTACTTGCATAAAAATGTGGAACGCGCCGGTCAGGTACCCGAGATGGGCGAGAACGTGCAACTGGTGGAGCTCGGCACACACTGCCGGGGAGCGATTTTCCAGGACGGAAGCTATGCGATTACTCCAGCGTTGGAGGAAGTGATTGATCACATCGCGCGGACGTTCGAGGGCTTCTATTTCGGACGCTTCGATGTGCGTGTGCCCTCCGTGGAAGATCTAATGGAAGGGCGCAATCTGAAGGTAATTGAGCTGAACGGCGTGACCTCCGAAGCAACCCATATTTACGACTCCAAGATCGGTATCTGGCAGGCATATCGCGTACTGTTTTCGCAGTGGCGTCTGGCTTTTGAGATTGGAGCACAGAATCGTGCGCGTGGCGCGAGTCCCACCTCACCGCTCGAACTGCTGCGGTTGTTGCGAGAATACCGACGACAGTCGCGAGAGCATCCAGAATGAGGGCAACACGCAGGCTGTGGGTGCTCATTATTATCGCGATCGCCGCTATGTATACGGGGTCCGTGTGCCTTGGCCAGACGACGAGACAGAGTTGTGATCCACCCAATGGATCGTCACAGGGAAATCTCCAAAGCGACACGGCCGCTTCCGATCTTGCGCGACAGGTTCGAGAAGCGTCGTTTCCTGAGCTTGCGCGCGTCAAGTTTCAGATCCAAGACTTTCGCAGCGAGAATGATTATTTCCGTACGCGCTTCAGCGTGGCACGATTCTTTTTCCTGCTGCCGATGCGATATTCGGTGCAAGTGAATCCGCGTTTGTTCACGGAACAAGCCCCAGCACCGGGAGTTTGTGCGATTCTGGCGCATGAACTCTCACACCTTACGGTGTTGAGCCACGGAAATCGAATTCGCCGCTTTGGACTTGTGCGCCTTGTGTCGGGCGGCTATACGGCGAGGTTCGAGCGCAAAACCGACCTCGAAGCGATTCACCGCGGCTACGGGGAAGGGCTAAAGGTCTACCGGAATTGGGTGTACGGGCACATTGCTTCCGGCAAACTTGCGGAGAAGAGGCGGCGTTATTTTTCTCCTGAGGAGATTGACGCCATTGAACAGCGTTTACGTGAGCATCCGGACATCCTGACATACTGGCAGAAGCATGTTCCACTGAATCTGGCCGATGTCGAGAGGACTGATGTCGAGAAGAGGGATGTGCAGAAGAGTGACGTGCAGAAGAGTCCGCGATGAATTAGTGTGACTGGAGTGGGAGAACCTGAATGAAGAGACGAGACCTTCTGATCCTGGGCGCGGTAGCTCTCTTGTTTTTTCTTGGAATCAATGGCGTTTTCAGCTCCAAGGGGCACGCACCGCTGGGGCAGCCCGCGTTTGTCGAGCTCGATTCGCAGAAACTGGAAGGCTTACGTCAGGCCTTCAATGCAGCGGACGGCCAGGTGCGCATCGTGCTCTGGGTGTCTCCTACTTGAGGGGTGTGTCTGCAGGGGGCCTCTGCAACCAACGCAATCTTGCAAACTGTGCCGAGCGCCAAGGTGAAGGTGTTCGTCATCTGGGAACCTATCGTTTTCAGCGATCTCGTTGTGCCCGCGGATTCTGTGCTGCAACGCGTCTCTGATCTACGTGCGGCACAGTATTATGATAAGAATCATCTTCTCTCGAAAGCGCTGCAGGCACAGATGCTCGCCCACGGCGTCACCGGCCAAGACTATTTTGTGAAGGACCAATACGTTTGGGATGCGATGGCGGTGTATGCGCCGGGAGTACGTTGGGAGAACGGTTCGGGAGCCAAGCCTGACTTTGTGGGGGCGCCCGTGGTGAGTGTCCGTGATCAGCTGGCGGGCTATCTCCGATAAACTCGAGATGGCATCCGAAGCAGCTCCGCTCGCTGCCTTGCCGTATCCTAAATCTTTTTATACTCGGCCTGCGCAACGGCTAGGATAGGGATGTCCTGGTCGGCATCTTTCCAAAGGGAGAAAAAATCCTGATATTGCTTTCTTGCGCCGTCCCGGTCTCCGGCCATGGCTTTGGCTCGTGCCAGTTGCAACCGCGACATTGGCCCGAGGATGTCATTCTGCACAATGCCGGGGTGGTCAATGAGTTTCTGGAACTCAGCCGCGGCCGCCGTTCCGTTGTGCGCCAGTAAGTATGCTTGGCCGCGCACATAGGCTGGGAATAGGTTGAATACGTAGGCGGCTTCGCCGAGTTCGTAGGGGGCCGTGATCTGCAACTGCGAAACCGCCGCCTCCGAATTGCCTGCCTGGACCTCAAGAGATGCCCGCAAGGTTGGCAACCAGTAAAATTTCAAGATCGTATTGTCAGGGTTTTTGCTTTCCAGTTCCTGAATCAACTTCTTTGTCCCGGAGGTATCTCCAGTGCGTGCCATGAGCAGCGCCGCCAAAACTTTCACATCCCGAGTGGGAGCCAAAGCTAAAGCCGCGCGGACGCCCTGCCTTGCGGTGGATAGGTTTCCCAGTTCTGATTCGCGTAGAGCCGCGTTGATCTGCCAGATCGCTGCGGTTTCTTGCTCGCCATTGCGAACTGCCGAGCTCACTGCGCGCCGCGAGAGTTCCCGAGCTTTTCCCAACCTGCCGTAGTACGCTTCGGTGTCCGACTGTTGTGAGAGTATCTGATCTTCGGCTCCCGGTTTTCCCTCCGACCATGCCACCTGGCGCGCCATTTCAGCAGTATCACCCCGTAAAAATGCAACGGAATATATGTTCTCGCGGAGAATGAGGCCATCCAATTTCTGGGCCAGCGCTTTGTCCAGAACGGCCTTGGCTTCTTCCGTTTGCCCGAGAGCCATATAGGCTACAGACAAATTGCCATAATTAAGGGCTGCCTCCGAAATCAAACGTAGTGCTTCCTCAAATTGCGCACTTGCCTTTTCCCGCTGCCCGAGCGTCGCATAAACCGTGCCCAACATGCTACGGGCCGATGGGTCTCGCGGATAGCTCTGTGTCCACAGTTCACATGCCTCGCGAGTTTTTCCCAAATCACCGGTGACGCTGGAGTGGTAAGACGCTGTGATGTGATCTCTTTCCCGTTCGCTCAACCGGTCGCGCAAACTGTAAGCTTTCGTATAGTTCTCGTTGGCCCGTTCTTCCTCTCCCATATTCTCGTACACCGTGCCCAACGCTTCATAGGCCAGCGCGAAGTTGGGGTCGAGTTGAATGGCGTGTTGCAAGAACGGAATGGCCTCAGGTTCGCCTGTCTGCATGACCGTTTTTGCGCCCAGGCTGTAGGCCTTGAGAGCTTCCAGCGATGTAGTGGTGGCATCCACGGGAAAATCAAATTTTTGCAACGAGGAGAGCGATTCTCCCAACTGACCTCGCAGATGCGAAGCCGTTTGGATCAAGGCCTTGAGCACGTTCTCTTTATTGGCAGCTTCCGCTTGATCCTTGGCGAGAGTATCACCACTACCGCAGCCCACCGCTTCCAATCCCACCACGTAGTGGCTGCCGAGCCCGGAAATCGATCCTGTCAGGATTGCCTTGCTGCCCGTGCGCAGACAGACTTCCCTTGCGGTTTCGCGTGTTACGGGATCGTCAGGCGAACGGCCCATGCGACGAAGCGTATCGCTCACCTTTACGTCCGATTCGACATTCAAGAACGGCGATTGTCCCAGTTGCACGGAAAGTGCCTGCTTGAGCGCATCCGTGAATACCGGCTCGCCTGTGGTGTTGACGAAATCCGCTAGAACAACCGTGTCCTTTTGCGTGAGTTTCGAGGACTTGGTGCGAAGAGATTCCCGCAGGCTCAGCGCACCGAACACAAGGAACAGTACCAGTGCCCCGGCACCGGCCCACGCGAGTTCCCGTCGAGGAAATAACGATTTCGCGGCAGCAGGCAGGGCTTCAACAGGTAATGCTGCGGCTGGAGGCTCAGGGAAAGTCACCGGAGCCACAAACCTGTATCCACGCCGCGGAATGGTCTCAATAAATCGCGGATTGTCCGCCGCGTCTCCCAGCGCAGTGCGCAGCTTCTTGATAGCAGTGTTGAGGCCATCGTCGAATTCGACGTAGGTGTCGGCAGACCAAAGCTTTTGCCGAATGTCCTCCCGGGAAACGATCTCACCGGGGCGTTCGATGAGCAGCACCAACACTTGAAACGGCTGGTCCTGCAGCCGGACGCGAAGGCCACTGCGCGTAAGCACGCGGCTGTCGATATCCGCCTCGAATATTCCAAACCGAGCGATCCGGTGCTGCGAAGTTGGAGATTGCATGAGAACCAGGGGGGCTGAATTGTCCGGGAAGAATAGCACGAGTCAGATCAGATATCAACGTAAAGCATTTATTAACAGCACGTTACGAGTTCATGTTTAGTTCCGAAGCGGATCCTTTGACGACAGACGCATGTCCCCAGATATTGGTCCACGAAGGCCACCCCGAGAAGTGATCGACCCCCGGCGAGATACGAGCAAGGGAGCCCGAATACTTACATCTCTCAGGAGAAGGAACATGAAATTAAGAAGTGCGGTATCTCTCAAACTTGCGCGGCCCTTCGTCGGGTCGCAAGCGAGCTGGTTCGTAGCAATGGCCACTCTTTGCATTATTAACATGGGATTGCAGCAACCCTTGGGGGCTCAGAGCCTGGCACAGACTCCACCAGCCGTGGCGAACGGAACGGCCAACCTGGTTGGACCGGCGAATGCCACTCAGATGTTGCGAGTTGTTGTTGGACTCGAGCGGCCTCACGCAGCAGAGGAAGAGCAGTTCATTCATGACCTGCACACGAAAGGCACCAAGGACTATCGCCATTTCCTAACGGCAGCGGAGTGGAACGCCCGCTTTAGTCCTTCTCCGCAGGATGAGCAGGCAGTGGTGGACTGGGCGAAAAGCCAAGGTATGACCGTCACAGGCCGTTTCTCCCACCGCCTTGTGGTGGATCTGGAAGCCCCGGTGAGCGTTATTGAGAAAGCGTTCAACCTCAAGATCAATAACTATATGGTTGGCGGAGCGGTCCATATCTCCAATGACCGCAATCCGCAGATTGCCGGCAGCACGGCCAGCCTGGTGCATTCTATCGGTGGATTGAACGACATTCAAACGCTACAGCCGGCCAGTCACGGTATTGAGCCAACCATGCCGGTGTACTCTCCGGGTCCGCTTAAAGGGACAATAGCTTCGGGTGGAGCGAATGGCGATCATAAAAAACTGCTGGCGGCGATAGAGGCGGGGAAGAATCGCAAAGGCGCAAACATCACGAACAACCGCTATGATCCGACGGACTTGTACGGATCCAATGCCTACAACTTCAATGCACTTTACGCGCAAGGACATTGCTGTAATCCGTTTGGTATTTCCGGGGGAACGCCTCCCGTGACATCCATTGCAATTGCGACGGCAGGTTCGCAGAATGTCAACGACTTTGCCGGTTTCCAGGCGCAGTATCCCTATTTGGCGTACCACTATTTCACAATTCCAATTGGCGGAAACCCGACCTGCTGCGATCAAGAAGGAACCCTGGATTTCGAATGGGCAACGGCTATGTCCAATAGCTTTGGTGCATTCACCAACACCTCATCGATTTTCATATACCAAGGTGCTGATAAGAAGCCCTCGACCTTCACTAGTATTTTCAGCCAGATGCTGGCCGATGGGAACGCACGCACAATGAGCGTGAGCTGGGGTTGTGCGGAAGTTTCTTGTTACGATAACGGAACGATGGACACGGACCACGGAATCTTCAATGCCATGACCGGACAGGGCTGGACTCTGGTCGGGATTTCACACGATCACGGGGCAACAGCGGATTGCTCTACCATCAGTGTGAGCTATCCCGGTTCCGACCCGGATCTGGTATCCGCTGGAGGCTCAACTCTGAGCTTGTTCAACGACTCCACCTTCAACAACGAAGTCGCCTGGACGGGAGGAACTGCGCCTGGCAGCTGCGTTGCTCCCACGAATAATGGCGGCGGAGGTGGCGGTTGCAGCGTGCATTTTCCCGCTCCCTGGTATCAAGGCGGCAACCCTGCCTGTGGCACGGGCAGCCGCAGTGTACCGGACGTTTCTCTGAATGCTGCCATAGGGCAGAACTATTTCTACAACGGAGCCGTGGGTGGCGTCGGGGGCACGAGCATCGTAGCTCCAGAATTGGCGGGCTTTTTCGCGCAGGAGAATGCCTACCTTTATTGGGAGAACTTCGCGGTCATCGGGAATAGCTGCATCAACAGCACCTGCGCACCGATTGGGTTAGCCAATGCCTACATTTACGATGCGGGCCTGAACTCTCCTTATGCCGCACACTACCCCTTCTATGACATCATCGCCGGCTGCAATAGCAACGATATAACGCTCGCGAAGGGGTTGAGTCCCTGGTGCGCCTTCGGTGGCTATGATTTAGCGACGGGATGGGGCTCGTTTAACGCACTGCAACTCGCGTGGTACATCAATACGTATATTGCGGGGGATTTTGGCGCGCCCGTTGCCACTTTTACGGGACCCAAGACCGGACTCTGGTACAACACGGACCAGACTGTAAGCTGGAACATCAACGACACTTCCAACAATGGCAGCCCTGATATTGGTGTTGCGGGATTCAGCCAGGCCTGGGACGCTGATCCAGGCGACTCCTACAGTCAACCTACCCCGGGCCAGGGAAATTCGTTTTACAGCGGACCGCAGTTTCCCAACGCCACAGCCGGTTCGCTTGATTTAGCCTCGGCCGGACAAGGTTGTCACACTGCATTTGTACGCTCGTGGGACAACGCCGGCTGGGGGCAAGTCCAGACCTACGGCTCGATTTGCTACGACATAGTTCCGCCGACAACGACTCCGTCGTCGTTCCCCAGCGCGAACAGCGCCAATTGGAACAACACGGCTGTTCTGGTGTTTCTAAGTGGCAACGATCCCGGCGCCGGATCCACAGGAGCGGGTGTCTACGCGTCCTTCTACTCGATCGACGACAATTCCTGCTCATGGACCAACCTTACCTCGTGCACGTTTTATAGTGGCCCGTTTAACGTCTTAACGGAAGGCGCTCACAACGTGTACGACTTCAGTTCGGACAATGCAGGGAATGCAGAGCTGGTGCACCGCTATCCGGTCAACATCGACCTGACCGCGCCTGTCACCGGGGCAAGCTTCAGCGGATCGTCCCCTGTGGTCGTGACACTGAGCGCTACCGATAAATTGAGCGGTGTCGCCAACACCGTCTATCAGATGGATGGGGGAGCCGTGACGTCTTACACGGGTCCGTTCTCTGTGGCTGGTGTGGGCAATCACACGGTGAGCTTCCACAGCACCGATCGTGCCGGCAACGTGGAAGCCAGCAAGTCCGGGAGTTTCACGGTTCTGGGAAAATCAGCGACCGCCCTTGCTTCTTCTCTGAATCCCTCGACCTACGGACAGTCGGTTACGTTCACAGCCTCGGTGACTCCGGCGGCAGCGACGGGATCGGTCACGTTCAGAAACGGCTCCGTCACGTTAGGGACGGTGGCTCTGGCTGCCGGAAAAGCGAAGTTCGTCATATCTGCATTGACGGCAGGATCGCATACGATCACGTCTACAGCGGGAACATGACCTACGGTGGCAGCACTTCGCCGACGATTTCCCAGACGGTGAAAAAGGCGGCTACCAGTACCACACTTGTTTCCTCCTTGAATCCATCCAAGAAGGGGCAGGCTGTGATCTTCACGGCCACCGTTGCGTCCGGTGCGGGCGTGACCGGCACAGTGACGTTCAAGAACGGAAGCAACACCTTGGGGACTGCTGCTCTGAACGCAACCACGCACAAAGCGGCCATTACCAAGTCGACGCTGGCCGTTGGCACTCACTCCATTACCGCGATCTATGGAGGGAATGCAAACTTCAGCGCAAGCACTTCCGTAGCGGTAAGGCAGGTCGTACACTAACCGGGCTTGTCTAGAAGTAGAACAACCCGGCTCGAAGCATGCAGATCAAAGCCCCACCGACAATGGGGCTTTGATTTTTAAAACAAACTCTTAGTTTGAAGCCAGCACGTCGTGGTTGTAGTTCACCATCGCTCGCTTGGGAGAGTCCTTCAGTCCATGCAAAGGTACCTTCTGTTCGGCGGAGCTGTTGCCGACAAGCCCCATGTGGCCCACGTAGGCGGTTCGTCCATCCGCCAGTTCCAAATAAATGGGGACGAGCATGCGGAAATTGTTGTCCACGCCTGATTGCGTAACTTTGAAGTTGAACACAATGTCACCGTTCGCGTCCTTGTCAAAGGAGGAGTTCAGCTCATAGCTGGGTAGCGCCGTCCCATAAACGTATTCGTTGAAAAACCAGTCCATGCGATGGTTGCCCGCGAGATCCATCGCTTGCGTCATGTGTTTCTCAACCATAGCCTTGAAGTCCTCGGTTGTAGCAGCCTTGCCGCCGTAGGTTGCGACGAAATCTTGCATGGTAGCTTTGAAGTTTTGGTCGCCGGTTTGCCGGTCCCACATCATCATGCGGACCATGTGGAGAATGTAAGCGCCCTTTGGGTAGATGAGGTCGCGTGTGATGTTGAATCCGGCTTTACTGTTGCCGAGCCGGTACCCCATGGTGACAGGGCCCGCATCGATGGCGCGAACGCCTTCTTTGTTACGCTCCGTGAGTAACGTTCGTTCATCATTCCAAAACTCGGCAAACTTCTTCGGGTTCTTTTCGATGAGCTGGATGAAGAGAGAGGCGGACATTTCGGCGAAGCCTTCGCTCATCCACTGGTCACGGTAGGAACCGAATCCGACCATGTGCCCCCACCACTGGTGGGCGACTTCGTGAGGGGCAACAATTTTCCAGTAGCCGCGATCACCAAAATCAAGGCCGAGATTGTGCCGCACTGTCGTATCGAAGAAAGAGCAGATCGGTAACCAAACCAGAGCCGGCCAAGCCTGCCCGTAACTACATGCCGTTTGTTGAGTCATTGCCAGACGTTTGTAAGGAATGGGACCGAAGTAGTCGGAGTAGAGAGGAACGGCAACCTGAGCCTCGGCGAGCGAGTGTTTGATCATGCCGGTAGTGCTCATATTGCCCATGGCTACGGATGCTCTCATGTGAGGGTTCTCAGTCGGAAGTTCCTCGTTGACTTGCTGGAGCAGCCCCTTCACCCAATCTGGAGGCTCTTCATTGGCATACGATTGCACCAGATACTCTGGTGCGGTCAGCTTCGCCTCTTGCATTTTGAATCTGCCGAAATTGAAGCCAGCCACGGTCTGGGGCACTTCGCTCTTCCACACGGAATTGTTCTGCCCGCTTTCATTCCCTTCGCTGACCAAGGTGCCTGTGGCAGCGATCTTCATGCCTTTGGGAATGTGGAAGGCCATGTCGTAGATCGTGTACTCCCCGAGAGAAGAGTCGGCATTGTTGGGATACCAATTGTGGCGAGCGACAGGATAGTAGTTGCCGCCGCCTTCATTGACGACCGCTTCTTTGCCACTGTACATGGTGGTGATGCTGTATTTATCGCCAGTTGATAAGACTTTGGGGAGAATCACGGAGAAGTCAGCGTCCTGCTTCTTCTCTTCCTGGATGAAAGACAACGGCTGCCCGTTGTCTCCCGTAACGCTCTCAACGCGAAGGCTTGAGAAAAGATCGAACGGCACGACGCGCAGTCCGTTGACGTTGGAGACGAATGTGGTTGTGGCCTTACCGTTCAGGTTGGCATTTTTTTCGATGGCGGTATCGAGCTGTTGATGCTCGATATGAATAACGTCATTCTTCTGCGAACCGGTTGCGGTCCCTTTCTTATATTCGTCGGACAGATGAAATGCTGCCCATACGCCAAGCTTGTCCTCGTCGTAGGTGAGGAATTCCACTTCTTCCGGGTTCACCGGCAGAAGCAGCGGAGGTGCTCCGTGAGGGTCGATGGCGAAGATTTCTTTGCTGTTGTATTTCTTACCACGGACGAACGCCAGAAAGAAACCACCGGGCTCAGAGCCGAGAACATCCTGCAGAATACGTCCATCCAAATTCCACTTCAACATGCGGTCGTGACGCATGGCTTCCTGGCTGTCGTGGAGTGGACTGCCGTCACAACTGCCACCGGCAGCACTGCCTGCTTTCTTGATCTCGTCGTAGGTGGAGTCGGTGAAGCGGAAAACGGCCTGACTGAAGTTCTCGCTGAATTCGTCTTCCTTGGTCAGCAACTTGAGGCTGCTGCGCTCAACGGCTAGGGGGGCATCAAGAATCATGTTGCCATCGCCGACAAATACCGCCCCCGTAACTTTGCCCTGAACCGGTGTAACAAAACAGACTGTGCCCGAGCGCAAGTGAAAAGTGGCGGCATCCCGCTTGAGTGTGAAGTTGTTGACTGCCACGGCCTCGCCACCCAGACCGAGGCTACGCAATTGCTGATATGTGGGATCGGAGTTCGGATTGGCAGGTGGGGTATCCGCCGCAAAGAGAACAAGGGAGGAGAAGAGTAGGAAAATCCCGCTAGCTAATGTAGGGCGAGCCATGCACAACATAAAGCCTCCGATTTTTGTAGGACGGAACAGTATCCCTTCTTTTTCGAATAGCAGCAAGCGTTTCGGTCGGGAGGGACAGGAATCTGAAACGGATATCCCGGCTCATTGCTTAGCTTGCGCTTGCCAGTAAGAAATCTCCGCTTGGCGGTGCCGTGGACAACGTTCGAACCAGAGAGGGCATCCCAATTTGCAAGTCCTAATCGGTATTTTCTCAGTGCACGGGTCGATACTTCAGTTTGGGACTGGGGACTTGAAATTCATAGAAATTAGGTATAATAGCGGGGACCCATGCTCAAATATTCCATTGTTGTTCCCCTGCACAATGAGCAGGAGAATGTCACCGATCTCTATGACCGTCTGAAGGCGGTAATGGAGGCCAACGGGGAGACGTTCGAAATCGTCCTGGTGGACGATGGCAGCGACGACCACACGTTCGACCTGCTTCGCGAGATTGCCTCAGTCGACAGCCGCGTGACGGTGGTGAAGCTGCGCCGCAATTTTGGACAAACGGCGGGCTTGGCGGCGGGCTTTGATCATGTGCGCGGGGAATTCATTATCGCTATGGATGGCGACCTGCAGCACGATCCGGCGGATATACCTTTATTTATTGAGAAGATTGCTGAGGGTTACGACATTGTCAGTGGATGGCGAAAGCAGCGCATCGATAATTTCTGGCTCAGACGTTTTCCCTCGCGCGTTGCTAACTGGATCATGGCGAAGCTGAGCGGCGTGGATATCCACGACTTCGGCACCACATTTAAAGCCTACCGCCGGGAAATTCTGGAGCAGGTTCCGCTCTATGGGGAACTGCACCGGTTCATTCCCGCGCTGGCGTCCTGGCATGGCGCTTCCATCTGCGAAGTTCCCATCCGCAATGTGAACCGCGAGCGCGGCGTTTCGCATTATGGGATTTCGCGTACGTTTCGCGTCTTCTTCGACCTCATCACAATCCGCTTTCTGCTCCGCTATCTATCCCGCCCGCTGCATTTTTTTGGCACTGGCGGCATGCTCAGCATCTTTGCCGGCAGCGGAATCGCCCTCTGGTTAATGGCGCAGAAGCTGATGCACCATATTGATGTCGTGGCCGCCCATGGACCGCTCATGCTTTTTGGCGCGGTTCTTCTGGTTTTGGGAATGAACCTGCTTGCCATTGGATTGCTTGGGGAGATGCAGGTCCGCCACTACCATTCGCCCATGCGCCGTGCCCCGTACTCGGTGGATCGTATCCTGCGCACCGAGAGCGAAGAATCTCCCATCCCGGAATAGGCGTTATTGAAGAATCGATTTTGTCATTCCGAAGGGCTTTAGCTCTGAGGAATCTGCTATTTTTCCTAAGAACCTAATCCACGATAAACAGTTTCGCCCCTGTCTTGGTTACCGAACGGTGCGGCGGATCGCCGTCACCCACCTGATAACTCGTTCCGGCACGCAGCGTGAAACTCCGTCCATCGGCAAGTTCGGTTTCGAGTTCACCCTCCAAGCAAAGCAGCACGTGACCCTTCGAACACCAATGGTCAGCAAGGTATCCCGGGGAGTACTCCACCATTCGCACTCGAATATCACCAAAAGTCAGAGTCCGCCACAGCGCAACGCCGGATTCTCCCGGGTGCTCGGTTGTTGGGACGCTGCTCCAATCTGTGGTTGACAGAGGAAATGGAAGCATTTTCACGCGCGCAGTGTAGCAGATTCTGAGTCTTTCGCCCGTAGTTGATCCCGGAGAGCGCCTCCAACCAGGGGTATAATGATGCGGTTCTGCACATTATGACTCCTGTTAGCGAAACGACTCATCCTCTTAAGCTTGCTGGACGCATGTCGCGCCTGGGAACCGAAACTGCCTTCGAGGTGCTGGTAAAAGCGCGCGCTCTCGAAGCGCAAGGTAAGAGCGTGATCCACCTCGAGATCGGCGAACCAGACTTTGACACGCCATCGAATATCGTCGATTCGGCGATAGTTGCTCTGCGACAGGGCTGGACGCACTACGGTCCATCACCCGGGTTGCCGCAGCTTCGTCAAGCCATTGCCGACCACATCAGCCGATCGCGCGGCGTGTCGGTCACCCCCGAAGAGGTCGTGGTAGTGCCCGGCGGCAAGCCGGTAATGTTCTTCGCGATTCTTGCCCTTGCCGAAGCGGGCGACGAGGTCATTTATCCGAATCCCGGGTTTCCGATTTATGAATCGATGATCAACTTTGCCGGCGCCAAGCCGGTGCCGATCCGACTACGCGAAGAGATGGACTTCCGCTTCGACGTGGATGAACTCGCATCGCTGATCACGGACCGCACGCGGCTGATCATTCTGAATTCTCCACAGAATCCGACAGGTGGCGTACTGACGGGGAAGGACATTCAGGATATTGCCGCCGCTATCGGCGATCGTAATGTGATGATTTTGTCGGATGAAATCTATTCGCGATTGATTTTCGAGGGCAACCACCATTCCATTCTCTCAGTCCCGGGATTCAAAGACCGGACGATCGTTCTGGACGGCTTCTCCAAGACCTACGCTATGACTGGCTGGCGCTTAGGCTACGGCGTGATGCGGACCGACCTGGCTGCCCAGGTTTCGCAATTGATGACAAATTCCAATTCCTGCACGGCAAGCTTTACCCAGGTGGCGGGTGTCGAGGCGTTGTGCGGAGATCAAGCTTCGGTCGAGAAGATGCGGCTGGAATTTCTGCGGCGGCGCGACATGTTTGTCCGCGGACTGAACCAGATCAAAGGCTTCTCGTGCTGTGTGCCCAAGGGGGCTTTCTACGCATTCCCGAATATTCAGAAGACCGGGTGGACTTCGAAGAAGCTGGCGAATGCATTGCTCGAACAAGCCGGTGTGGCAGCGCTTTCCGGCACTGCGTTTGGCGCATCCGGCGAAGGTTATCTGCGGTTCAGCATTGCCAACTCCTACGAAAACCTCAAGCTCGCATTGGAGCGAATTGAAGCCTGGGCCGCGAAGAATCTATAGTGAAGTGTCACATTTAGACAAAGAATAAATCCCACATGAAAAAGAACTTTCGCGTCTTTGCCACCTGCGATATCGGTGAATCGCTGAACTTGCTGCGCTCGCGCGGCTATGAAGTTGAGGTCTATCCGGGGCCGGAAGCGCCACCGAAAAGCCTGATCCTCGAAAAACTCCGTTCCGGAGTCGATGGCCTGGTGACGACGCTTCGAGACTCCATCGACGCCGAAGTCTTCGCGGCGGGCGCGGGCACATTGAAAGTGGTTTCGCAGATCGCCGTGGGATTCGACAACATCAATCGGGCGGACGCGAACCAATACAAGATTCCATTCACAAACACGGCGGACGTGCTCACCGACGCGACAGCCGAGTTTGCCTTCTTTCTCATGGGCGCAGTGGCGCGGCGGCTCTGGAACTCGGAGCGCCTGCTGCGCGAAAACCAGTGGGGCTTCTGGCATCCCTACCTGCCTTTTCTGGGAGACGAGGTCGCGGGCAAAACGGTCGCCATTATTGGAACGGGGCGGATTGGCCTCTCCATGATTCGCAAGTGTGCTGGGTTCGACATGAACATCCTGTGCTACGACCCCTGTTTCCAGGATCACGAATTCGTGAAGGGCATTCAAGACGTTAAGGACCTGAGCGTTGCACGCGGTCTGGTGAAGGAAAAGACCTGGATCAAATACGTCAGTCTGGACGAGGCGCTCGCGCAAGCGGATTTTGTGAGTATTCATGTACCGCTCGTGCGAGCAGGCGAAAGTGATACGCCCACGTATCACTTGTTCAACGAAACCACACTGCGAAAGATGAAGCCAACTGGGTACCTGGTGAATACTTCCCGAGGGCCTGTCGTGGACGAGCAGGCTTTGGCGAAAGCGCTGCGCGAGAAGTGGATTGCCGGAGCGGCGCTCGATGTGTATGAGAAAGAGCCGCTGGCTCCGGATTCTCCGCTGCGCGATCCCGCAATCGAGGACCGCTGCCGGCTTTATCCGCATTTTGCCAGTGCCGGGCGCATCACGCGGCTCTCGACCGACCCCATGAAAGGCATGGCAGGACGGTGTGTGCAAGGATTGATCGACGTGCTGGAAGGGAACTACGGCGGCGATATCACGAAGATGCCCTACGTGGTAAATCGGGAAGCGTTTTAGCCAAAATGTTTTCACAACGAACGGAATGGAAGCTCGCCCCGAACCGGTTTACAGAAGCCGTTGAGCGGTTTCAAGCCGAAGGCAGGGTCGCGCTGGATTTGACAGCTTCGAACCCGACACGCGTAGGACTCGCCTACAACGACAACGTCATTCTCAAGGCGCTGGCCAATCCTGAGGCTTTACGCTACCAGCCCGAAGCCAAGGGCCTGCTAAGCGCGCGCCAGGCCGTCGCGGAGTACTACCAGTCTCCAGCATGTACTGTTTCGCCGGATCGCATTTTGCTGACTACGAGCACCAGCGAGGCCTACTCGTTTGTATTTCGCCTGCTCTGCGACCCCGGCGATGAAGTACTCGTGCCCGCACCGAGTTATCCTCTGTTCCAGTTTCTTGCCGATTTACAAGATGTGAAACTGGTTCCGTACTCACTTCTCTATGACCACGGCTGGCAGCTGGATCTGCGCGGCTTGGAGAAAAAGCTGACGGAGCGATCCCGCGCAATCCTTGTCGTCCATCCGAATAATCCGACCGGCTCCTATGTGCGACCCAAGGAAATGCGGATGCTGAGCTGGCTCTGTGCGCGGCGGCGCATGGCAGTGGTAGCGGATGAAGTTTTCCTCGACTTCACGCTCGAGGGTCCACCTCGGGAGAGTTTCGCGAATAACACCCGCGCTCTGACGTTCACGCTGAGTGGGCTTTCGAAGTTAGCGGGTCTTCCGCAAATGAAAATCGCGTGGCTGGTGACCGGCGGCCCGGAAGTGCTCGCCTCCCAGGCCATGGCACGATTAGAGGTCATTGCCGACACGTTTCTATCGATGAATACGCCCGTGCAACTGGCGCTGCCAACACTTCTTGCACAGCGCAGCGCCTTCCAACAGCAGTTGCGAGTTCGCCTGCGAGCCAATCTGAAAGAACTCGACCGGCAACTCGCAACGCAGGGTTTGATCGAGCGGCTGGAGGTCGAAGGTGGCTGGTACGTTCCGCTACGCGTTCCCGCTACGCGCTCGGATGAAGATTTCGCCATTGAGCTGCTGGAGAGGCAATCCGTGCTGGTACACCCCGGACACTTCTACGATTTTCCGGGTGACGGATTTCTCGTGCTGAGCTTGCTGCCCTCACGCGAAGATTTCCGCAACGGTGTCCAGCGCGTTCTCGCCCACCTGCAGGGCTGATTGCGGCAGCAAAACCTGCGCGGCAGGGTTACCACGTTCTGTTTTCCGGTTGGCCGTCCATCCGGGAATAATCGGGTGTTTGGCTCGACTCGTATTCGCTGTGCCTCAGCCAAAGTAATCAGATTTCAGAACACGAGATGTTGCTGAAAGAACGGCAGTACGTCCGACATCACGCGCCCCTCGGCGCTCCAGTAGGTGTCACCTCCCCAAGCGCCGTTGTACTCCTCTGCCTCATGCACAATGCCGAACTCGTTCAGCTTATGAGTGAACGCCTGGTTGGAGTACACATGATCCCAGATCGCATCATTGCGCGACCAATCAAACTTGAAGCCCCGCAGCGTCTTAACATTCTCTGCATATTTCGGAATCATTGACTCTAGAAAGAAGTTGTTCCGCAATCTCTCCGTCAGCTTCGAGTCAATCACCAACTGCCGCCCCTCGCGATGCGCCGGCAGATCAACGTAAAGAGGCGGATTCTCCGGATTCGGCAGGTATGCCTGAAAGATCGAAGTAAAGATCGTGGCGAATACATCGTTCTTCAAGTCGGCAAATGAGTTTGCATGGGCTAGCAGATCCCAGTCAGGCCGCGAATCCATGATCTGAACGCCCGATCCTGTGCCTACAGGATTCATGCCATATAGCGAACCAAAGACGTCGGGATGCTCCATGCCGATACGGATTGCGCCGTAGGCCCCCATGTGCGATCCCGCAAGCCCGCGAGAATCACGCGTCGGCATCGTCCTGAAGTTCGCATCGACATAAGGCACAAGTTCCTGCACGACAAAGTCTTCCCAATTGCCGGTCACGGGCGAGTTCACAAACCAGGAGCTACCCAGCGGAGTCGTCATGTCCACTGAAACGAAGATGAATTTTCCTATCCTGCCTGTGGCAATTGCGCGGTCGAACAGGCCTTCCGCACCGTCGCTATCAAAGAGCTTACGATAGCCCTCGAACGGGCTTGGAAAAAAATAGACGACGGGGTAGCGGTTCGTCTCTTCGTCATATCCCGCGGGAAGGTACACCACGAGCTTCCGCACAGGACTCACACCAACTTTGCTGGCCGCAAAGCTCTTCGACTGGATCTCTCGCGCAACGAGCTGACTCTTCATTGCTTCCGCGGCAGAAGCCAGATGTACACCCAATGCAAGACCTATAAGCCCTGCTGCGATTTGTCCCCGTGTTCCCATGATGTGTCCATCCCTTTTCTCGACCCTTCTGATCTCTCTCCCGTGGCAACGAGAAACCATGAAGGCAAAAGCAACGGCCAATTCCAGGCAGACATGCCGCTCCAAACCAGCATCAACCCCGTTATCGCGGTCACCAGTACAACGGCGTTTCTAAGCTGCAGTCGCACACGCCGTATCCCCTGTATTGCACCCACAACTCCCGGCGCCAGGAACAGAAGCACGCAAAACCGGGAAAGCGATGTGTCGTGAAACCGCAACACGCAGGACAGACACGGAATAGCGCAAAGCGCAATACTGATCCATCGCGTACACCTTGATAACGAGCCAACCATGAAGCCGCTCGTCCAGGCCCACGCCAGCATCAGCAGCGCCTCGCACACGATCGTCCAGTGGATAGACCCGCTCCGCCGCAGGTCACGAGCGTGCTCCGATAGCGCGAAGGAGACGCCGAGCAAGAGCAGACTCCCCGGCAGCGACACGCCGCTCGCAACCCAAGGCCGCCAGCTTCGCCAAAGCTCCAACTGTTGCCGTACCACAAAGCCCAGAACCGAAAGCAATCCGCTCCAGACATCCGCGCCCGACTCCGCCAGATCGCCGAGCACCACTTCGCGCTCCTCCGGCCCAAGAAATCCAGCAGCCATCTCCACCAGCGAAGTCATGAAACCCCCTCCGGCCCTCTGACTACCCACGAAGCATTGTGGCTAATGCGCATCATTGCCTCAAAAAACTCGCGCGCGGCCTGCAGGCCCTTAGGCGTTACGCGTACCATGCGCTTTGCCCGCCCACCCCGTTGCGGAGTGGCTTCCCCCATCCACGTCTTAAGAAGACCCTTTTTCTCCAACCGCTCGATCGTCGTGTAGAGCGCCCCGATAGCGCAATTTCTGCGTGTAGCTTTCTCGATTTCTTCGCGAATGACCGCACCATAGGCAGCGTCGCCCAGGCCCGCCGCTGCAGTGATCAGCACGTATTCAAATTCGCCAAGCATGATATGTACTTCATTGTGTCACTAATCACTCCAATTCGTCAAGGGATGTTTTTCCAGGTCATGAATCAAGACGTGAGTAGATTGTGCCCGGAAGTCGGCGTGTCGGAAGCTCTGCTCAGAAATTGTTGGGCGGTTGACGGGCTAACCGGAAGTAGCTAGCTTAACTGGCGATTGCACCAACTATATTGGGCGCAAGCAAACGAGCCATCCGTAAGACCTCTCCTACTCCTGCAGAAACGGATTCGACTCGCGCTCCTCACCAATCGTCGTCAGCGCCCCGTGGCCTGGGACGACGACAGTCTCATCCGGCAAGGCCAGAAGATGCCCCTTCAGCGATCCAATGATCTTCTCAAACGAGCCGCCGGGGAGATCGGTGCGGCCGATGCTGCCCGCGAATAAAGTGTCTCCAGCAATCAGCTTTTTCTCGGCAGGGAAGTAGAGGCAGATGCTGCCTTGCGTATGGCCGGGCGTGTGGAGTACAGCCGAGACGAGTGACCCTGTCAGTAGGGAATCGCCATGGGCAGGACTTTGGTCAATTTCCACGGCTTCGGGTGCAGCCATGCCGAGCCATGCCGCCTGTACATCCAGCATCTTCAGCAGAGCGTAGTCGTCCTGGTTGAGAAAAATAGGCGCGCCTGTCAGCGCTCGCAGCTTCATCGCTCCACCTACATGATCAATGTGGGCGTGTGTAATCACGATCTGCTTGACGCTGAGGTTGTGCTTCTGCAGGATAGCGACGATCTTGGAGATGTCGTCGCCCGGATCGATGACCATTGCTTCGCGAGTTGCCTCATCGCCAATAACAGAGCAGTTGCACCGCAGTGGCCCGACGGGAAGGATTTCGTGGATCATCGGCATGGATAGGAGTTGCAAAAGTAAAGGAGCCTCGGTACCGAGGCTCCTCGAGAGTTTCTCATACACCGATCCAGGAAACTACTTGTTCGGCGTGGGCTGAGCTGGCGTCGCCGGTTTTTGTGGCTGCGATTCCGCCGGAGCCTTTACGTTTTGAAATATGGACTTCGGCCCCTGCCGCAATGCCAGGACTCCAAGCGAAAGCGAAGTCACCATAAAAATGATGGCCGACCAGGTGGTGGCGCGTGAAAGTGCCGTGGCTGCGCCGCGCGGCCCGAATGCCGTCTGGCTGCCCTGCCCGCTAAAGGCCGCGGCAATGTCTGAGCCCTTACCGCTCTGCAGCAGCACGACGATGATCAGAAACAAGCACACAATGATGTGCACAAAAACAATCGGATAATAGAGAAAACCACCCATAAAACTCGATTCCTAGCTTTCTGAGGTTTCTGATTTCTTAATCTTCCGCTACGCACCGTTCCTAACCGAATATCGCGTTCCAGACGGAATTTGCCGTGCGGCTTGCGCGGCACCAACAATTATGACAATCCAACAACCCAAAATGGTGCGGAAGGGGGGATTTGAACCCCCACGCCTTGCGGCGCCACCCCCTCAAGATGGTGTGTCTGCCAATTCCACCACTTCCGCTAGAATCAATAACTTACAAACGAGTTTTGGGAGTCCTGAAGTCTGCCAGTTCGGAGGCAGAAGGTTCACAGATTCAGAAACTTACAAACTGAATGCATACCGCTGTATGCGTTTCTAGCCCGCCCAATATCTCTGAAAGCTTACCGGACGGTGGGGAAAAGTTCAAGCGGATCAGTCAAGCCCGATCAGGCGTTGGAGGGAACTCCGTCCATGATCTCTTCTGTGGATTGGAGTTCGCAGATCTCGAAGATGGAATCCGCTTGGGTGATTCTGAGTATCTCGCGCACCTGCTTCGCTGGGTTCATAAGCGTGAGATACATACCAGCGGCCTGCAGCGAAACCAGGAGACCAATTCCCGCCGCATCGATCGATTCGACCTCTGTCAGATCAAGGATGATATTTCGCTCTTGTTGTTGGACGGCCGCGCATGAGATGGCGGTCTCTTCGCCACGGACAATTCGGCCCCGACATCGAAGGATCACTATTGCATCGAGGTTTTCGATTGTTACAGTCAGCATGGTTCAATCCTCCCAACACCTCGTTCCACTGGACTGCGAATACGCAGCAGCGGGATCAGCCCATAGTAGGCGAATAAAAGGCAAAAGTAAACCGGAGATATGCCCGGGACAGAAAACCCTTTCCGGGTGCTCTTCTGCGGATCAGGCCTTCGGCTCCGCAGCAGGGTGCCCAAAGGGACCACAATGGCCTCGCATGCCCTGGCGGAATTTTTCGCGTTCTTCGGGGCTCATCGCCTCCCAGCGCTCCGCCATGCGATGCCGCCAGTACATGTGGCGGCCTGGTCCGCCCCGGAACCCGCTGAAGAGGATCTTGCTCAGGACCAAAAGGCCCACCGCCTGCCAGAAGCTGATCAGATGCCAACCGAAAAGGGCTGGCATTAACCAATTCCACAGATGCATGACCACAAAACCGAACACTGTGACGCAGAGTACGGCAAACAGCGCGAATTTCAATCCTTTTACAATCCAATGCATTTTCATCTCACTTGTCCTCATGTCTTCGTAAATTCGTTGTAGATGGCTTGAAGCCGCTGGCGCAGTTGGAGGACTGCGTAGTGCTTGCGCGAGAGCAGCGTATTCACGCTGACACCGGTTTGTGCGGCAAGCTCTTTGAAGCTGTATCCCATCAATTCATGGGCGATGAAAACTTCACGCTGGTCTTCGGGAAGCTCATCCAAAGCGGCGTCCAGTTCCTCCAGGAGCACGCTTCGCGCATAGTCTGCTTCCGGTCCAGCATCCGGCGATGGGAGCAGATCTTCCAAGCGGAGCAGCTCGCCATCCTCTGTGACCGCCACCGGGTCGTTGGTCAACGCTTCCGGTTTTTTCTTGCGGAACAGGTCTGTGATCCGGTTGCGCGCCACTTGAAACAACCAGGCGGTAACCTGCTCCACCGGTTTCATCATCCGGTAGGCTTCCACGAACTCGTAGAAAACCTCTTGCAGAATGTCTTCTGCGTCGTCCCGGTTGGCCACACGTTTTCGGATGAAGTTGCGGAGACGGGTCTGCTCCCGATTGATCGCTTCAGAGATCCGTAAGTCTTGCTCCGCTATCATCCACTGTTTTCTCAGCGCCTCGTCCATCTACTTCTGTAGACGGATGAGCGAGACAAATATTTTAGGGGAAAGGGAAAATCTGCGATGTCGGGTCCCTGACTTCGCTGTGGGGGCGATCGTGAGCGAATGTCGGTCACATGCTGTTACTTCATCACTGTGGCAGTGCGGAGCGCACTTCTCGAGCGTTTACAGCAACTTAGGGCCACACATAAAGGCGGCGAACCGGATCACTTGCCCGAGGCGTGTTGAATGTCCCGAGGCCCAGAATTGTTGGCAGCAAATATCTGAAACTCACGGATCTCAGCCGCGGCGGATGACGAAAGAATGTTCAATCGAACCCGAGTCGCGCTCACCGGCGCAAAGTTGTCAATTCGCTTGTGCCCGATTGCGCTTCCCTCGACGAGCATTTTCCACTGCTTACCATCCCAGGCTTCAATGCGATAGCGCTCGATGTGTTGCCCATCATTCAGCCATTCCATGGTCAGCACACGGTCGAAGATTACTGGCGCCGCGAACGTCGCTTCGATCGTGGCATGATGGGAGCCCAGGGGAGCCGACCAGAATGTTGTGGGATCACTATCCAGAGCAGCCTCAGTAACATCGTGCGTGTGGATATGTTTCGACATCAAATTCTGGCCATAGCGCTGACGCACAGCGGCGCCAAACTCTGCCAGCCGTTTCACGTCCACGTCGGGCAGCAACCCGCGACTGTCAGGAGCTAGTCCGAGCATGAGCTGCCCGCCACGCCCAATCGTTTCCTCATAGGTAGAAATCAGCTCAGCGGTTGTCTTAAGCGTCGATTCGTTATTTGGATGCCAGAACCAGCCATTCTTGTGCAGCGGAGTGTCCGCTTCCACCGGACGCCAACGTAAATATCCGTGACGGTCGATCACGTTCCAGTTCTCGTAAGGGATTGTCCCGTCTTCATTTCCTGCCCAGCGGATATCTCCATATTCGAACAATGCCACGTCGGCGAAAACGAGAGCGTTGGGCTGATAAATGCGAAGCTCATTGATTATGCCCGGAAAGTTGTAAACATGGCCGCCACTGCCGGCGCCATCGAGCCAGAATTCCACAAAGTTTCCGTAGTGCTGGGCGAGTTCGTCGAGTTCCGCGCTGTAGTAATCGTCATACTCGGGGGAATTTTTGTACCGAGGCTCGTGACGGTCCCAAGGCGAGAGATAGACGCCGAATTTCATTCCGTACTTTTTCGCCGCGTCGGAAACCATCCGCACCAGATCGCCTTTGCCGCCCAGCCAGGGGCTGCTCTTCACGCTGTAGTCGGTCTGCTCGGTCGGCCACAGGCAAAAGCCGTCGTGGTGCTTTGCAACCAGAACTACATATTTTGCTCCGGCAGCCTGCGCGGTACGCACCCATTGTTCGGCGTCGAGTTCTGTGGGATTGAATACCTTGGGGTCTGCCGTGCCATCTCCCCACTCACGATCCAGAAACGTGTTCGTACTGAAGTGGATAAGGATCCCAAACTCCAGGTCTTGCCACTCAACTTGCTGTGGGGAAGGCTTGATCTCGGTGAAGTTTTGGGCGCATATACTTCCTGTCAACAAGATGCATGCCAACGTTGCAGCAACCAGACTGCGGACGAAAAACGCTGGCGGCTTTCGGGTCATGGAGATCCTCGCGTCGGATTCCTAGCGGGGTCGCGTACGGCGTACAAATTCGGTGTCCTGCACCGGTTCTCCTTCGCATTCGATGGCGAGAGTGGTTACCGGCTGGTCGGGAGCGTCGGCGGGCAACCCCGTGAACCGTACCCGGAACTCGTCTTGTTGGAACTCCACTGGGCGGTTGGAGGCGAACAACTTTGCAGATTTCACACTCGTCTTCAATCCGGACAGAGCAACCGTTGTTCCCGGCCAGAAATAAATATGCATGTAGAGCGTGTTCCCCTTGCGCGTAAAGTCCGCATAACTCGAGACGTCCGCGCGGCAAAGCTCAGACCCGTATACGGAGTTGCCGTTCCGCTGCATCCAGCGACCGACCTGCTGCAAAATTTGTACCGATTCCTCGGGAATCGTTCCATCCGAGCGGGGTCCAATATTGAGGAGGTAGTTGCCGCCCTGTCCGGCGCAGTAGACCAGGTTTCGCACTACGCTCTTCGGACTCTTCCAATCATCGTCGGCGCGTTGATACCCCCAGCTGCCATTCAGTGTCATGCAGGATTCCCAGGCGCGGCCATCCTTGGACGCGGTAGTTTCCTGTTCCGGAGTCGCAAAATCTCCCAGGAGCAGGTTTCGATTGTTCACCAGAATATCCGGCTGCAGCTCGAAAACCATCTGGTTCATCCGTTCCGATTCCCAGCCTGTCGCATCCAGGGGCCACGCCATGTCATACCAGAGAACGTCCACCTTCCCGTAGTTGGTCAGCAGCTCACGAATCTGACCGTGGATGTAAGCCACAAAACGCTTGCGTGCCGCTTCGTCGGTGGCGCAACGCGCGCCGTCCAGATGATGCCAATCCATCAGCGAATAGTAGAACCCGACGCGCAATCCTTCAGCCCGCGCGGCTTCCACATATTCTTTGACCAGATCGCGGCCTGGGCCTTGCTTAGACGCGCAGTAGTTAGTGAGTTTGGTGTCAAACTGGCAGAAGCCTTCATGATGCTTGGTCGTCATGACCATGTACCGCATGCCCGCCTCACGAGCTAGGCGTGCCCAGGCACGGGCAGCGTTGGGTGTGGGCTGAAAGCGTTTCGCCAGCGGCTCGTATTCCGCTATCGGGATGCCTTCGTTTTCCATGACCCATTCGTGACGCCCGAGAACACTGTACAGACCCCAGTGCACAAACATTCCAAACTTGGCTTCGTGCCACCACTGCATGCGTCGAGTGCGGTCGGCGTCTGTGTCTCCCAAAGCTGTCATGGCCCAAGAGGGAAATCGCAGCGCGCTTACTGCCAGTGCAGATCCCGTTCCGGCCAGCCAGTGTCGTCGTGTGATGGCAGTGCTCATGGAAGCTAAACCTCCAACTGTGTTCTGCGAGCCGAGCCGTTCGGCAGGGCCGGTAGCGCACTGTCCTGCTCGATTTCCGCTAAGCGTACCGGGCGATGCTCGTCATAGGATTTGCGGGCCGCGAGGCCCATGACCACTGGAATGCGTCCGTCGAGGCCAGTCACCGGCATCGGAGTATCTTTCACGATGGCTTCCACAAAGGCCCGCAGTTCATTGACGAAACTCTCTGTATAGCGCTCCATAAAAAAGTGCAGTGGCAGTTCTCGCCATACCGAGGTTTGCGTGCTGATGACAGCTTGATTGGGATAATTATTATTGGTGGAAATCGCCCCGTTGCTGCCTAGAATTTCCACTCGCTGATCATAGCCATAGACCGCCTGGCGGCTATTATCGATGGTTCCGATCACACCGTTCTTGAACCGCAACACGATCACTGCGGTGTCCAGGTCACCAGCCTTGCCGATCTCGGGGTCCACCATCACGCCGGCGGATGTATAAACCTCCTCCACCTCGTTCCCAATCAGGAAGCGCGCCATGTCAAAATCATGAATCGTCATGTCCAGGAAGATGCCGCCGGAAATCTTGATATAGGAGATCGGCGGGGGTGACGGGTCGCGGCTGACGATGTGCAGCAGATGCGGTGTTCCAATCTCGCCGCTTTCCACAGCCTTGCGTGCGCGGGCAAAATTGGCATCGAAACGCCGGTTGAATCCGATCTGTAGCTTGACCCCAGCCTTTTCAACGGCGGCCAGAGCTCGATCAATGTTAGCCAGATTGTGATCGATCGGCTTCTCGCAGAAAATGTGTTTTCCCGCCTGGGCCGCCTGGATGATGAGATCGGCATGAGTATCGGTAGGAGAGCAGATCAGTACCGCGTCAATCCTTGAGTCAGCCAGGACCTCTTCGTTGTGCTCGGCGACATGGGAAATACCGCAGCGCGCGGCTACTTCTTCCACGGCCTTGCGATCGACATCCGCGATCATCAGCGGCGTCGCTTCCGGCAAACGGAAAGCGATCGTCTCCGCGTGGACCCTGCCGATTCTTCCCGCGCCGAGGATTCCAATATTCAGTTTCTTCTTACCCACTCGATTCTCCTTGGTCACAGACCGGTCAGGCACAGTTGTTTTCGATACGGCTCAAATATTCGCGATTGCGCCGCGCACTCTCTTTGGGTGTGCCCATTCCAGGCAGGACATCTTGCTCCACCAGGACATATCCGTCGTAATTATTCTTTTCCAGCCAGCGCAGCAGCGCTTTGAAGTCTACCGAACCTTGACCCAGCTCGCAGAAAACACCATGGCGTAACGCTTGGAAGTAATCCCACTGCTCAGCCCGTGCGCGGCTCGCCACTTCCGGCTGGCAGTCTTTAAGGTGGATGTACCAGACGCGCTCCTGGAAGCGCTTCAATCCTTGCAGCACGTCGACTTCGCCCGCCCCGTAGGTGTAGTGTCCGCTGTCGAATACCAATCCAACGAGTTTCGGATCGGTCAGAGCCAGGAAGCGAGCGATCTCATCCGGTGTTTCCACATAGCCCGCACAGTGATGGTGGAAGACAGTCCGCAACCCAGTCTCTTCTCGGACAGCTCGCGCCACCTTGTTCGCTCCCTCGGCGAAAGCTCTCCATTCTGAGGGGCTCAGTCCCATTGCTTCCGTGATACGTCCGGCATTGCGGGTTCGTTCCGGCACAGCTCCATTATTGTCAGCCAACACAAGGTAAGGCAGTGGCTCAGTCGCCACCTCCGCCAGCAGCCGTGCCGTCTTGAGGGCATTGTCCACACCGGCTTTATGGGCAGTGCGATCCTTTAACGCTACCGGCACGAACGCGCCCAGCATTACCAGGTTGCGCTTCTCCAATTCGGCCTTCAGCACTTCCGGTTCTGTGGGCATGTAGCCCCAATCGCCCAATTCCGTGCCCGTGTAACCGGTTGCAACGAGCTCGTCCAGCATCTGGCCGAACTGGATCGGTTCTTCGTGGGTTCCTTCAAACTCCAATGTGCCCCAGGAGCAGGGAGCATTGCCTACGCGCAATGTCGTCATATCTTTATCCGGTTGTCCTGGAAAACCACGAGCGTTGAAGGCTTTCACTCTCTCACCATTCCGCGCGCAAGCAGATGGTAGCGTTCTTTCTTGCGCGCTTCTTCGTAACTCTCCCTCGCCTTTTGCACACTCTTGCTGTCGGATACTTCGGCTACCGCCACGTCCCACCACGAGTCGTAGCCAGGCACGCCGGCCTCGCGACCAGTTTCCACAACGATCACGGTGGTGCGGTCCGACTTCTTAGCTTGCCGTAAAGCTTCTCGGAATTCTGCCAGATCGTTGGCCTTGATGGCGTGTGCTCCCAGGCTGCGGGCGTTGGCAACGTAATCCACCGGCAGAGGATCCCCATCCAGCTGTTTCGATTCCGCGCCACGAAGGCGAAAGCGCGTTCCAAATCCATTACCCCCCAGCGATTGACTTAAGTTGCCGATGCTGGCAAAGCCGTGGTTGTCTACCAGCACGATGATGAGCTTGATCCGCTCCTGCACAGAAGTGACAATCTCGGCCGGCATCATCAGATACGTGCCATCGCCCAGAAAGACATACACTCCACGGGTGGGATCGGCCATTTTGGCCCCGGTCCCCCCGGAAATCCTAAGCCCCCTGCCGCAATAGCCCGATCCCATGTGCGACGTGTCGGGTGTGCGCGTGCGCCAAAGTTTATGCAGGTCTCCGGGATGGCTTCCAGCCGCCGAAAGCAAAACATCGCGCGGTTCGGAGGCCTCCCAAAGCGCGCCGATCACTTCACTCTGCGCAGGCAGAGGGCCGTTGTTCAAGTGGAACAGACGTTCGACTTCGCCCCCCCACGCCTCTCTCAAGCTGGAGATTTGGGCTGCGTAGTCGGGGCAGACATGGTAGTCCTCGAGCACCTTTGCCAATTCTTCTAAAGCGATTTTGGCATCCGCAACCAACGGTATCGCGGAAGCTTTATAGGCATCGAACTCCGCAACATTGATGTTCACAAAACGCACATGCGGATTCTGGAACGCAGTCATTGAGGCGGTCGTAAAATCGGAATAGCGGGTGCCAATTCCGATCACGAGATCAGCATCATGGGCCAGCCGATTCGCTGCAGACGTGCCGGTTGCACCCACCGCCCCGACACACTGGGGATGGTCGTAGGCCAGCGACCCTTTTCCGGCTTGCGTTTCGCCCACCGGAATGCCCGTCTGTGCTGCAAAGTACCCCAGTGCTTGTGACGCCTCGCTATATAACACGCCGCCCCCGGCGATGATCAAGGGCTTTTGGCTGCCACGAAGGGCTTGCACGGTTCGCCCAAAAGAAACCCGATCGTAATGCGGACGGCGAATCAACCAGACGCGTTTTTGAAAGAGTTCTTCCGGAAAATCGTAAGCTTCCGCCTGCACATCTTGCGGGAGCGCAAGCGTCACTGCGCCGGTGTCGGATGGGGAGGTCAGCACACGCATGGCTTCCGGCAGAGCCGTGACGATTTGCTCCGGGCGGTAGATGCGGTCCCAGTAACGTGAGACCGGGATGAAGCAATTGTTAACTCCAATGTCTTGCGTCATCGGGGATTCCAGCTGCTGCAAGACGGGCGCAACATTTCTGCGCGCAAAGATATCTCCCGGCAACAAGAGCACGGGTAAGCGGTTGATGGTCGCCAGCGCCGCTCCGGTGATCATGTTGGTTGCCCCCGGTCCAATCGACGACGTGCAAGCGAAAGTGCGGAGGCGGTTGCTCATCTTGGCATGTCCCGCTGCCAAATGTACCGCGGACTGCTCGTTGCGCACCGTGATATATCGAAAATCCGGATTCTGTTGCAAGGCCTGCCCAATTCCCGCAATGTTGCCGTGCCCAAAGATTCCCAGTACACCGGAAAAGAATGCATTTTCCTTGCGATCGCGCGAGACATACTGGTTTTTCAAAAAGGCGATGATCGCTTGCGCTGTCGTCATCCGCCTTATGCCGCCCATGAATCCCTCCAAATTTCTTGACTCGCAGTCCTTGCTCACGGAGGGGCAGGCGCCTCGCCTGCCCAGCGGAGCGAAAAGCTCCGCATCTGTTCCCCTAATTCTTGTCGGGGTCCGGCAGCATGAACTCGCGCACAAACGCCAAGAGCTCGTAGTAAGAACCGATAAAGCTGCGCAGTGTACGCGCGCTCGCACCATAGGAATCAAATTCGCTCACTGTGAGCCCATCTTCGTCGTACGCGCTGCAAAATTCTGGAAACTTACGGCGCAGCGCGGCCACGATCTGCGGGTCCACCGGGTTCTGCATACGATCTTTCACTTCAACATCCGACTCGTTGAACATCACTTGCCAGTCATAAGGAATCGTGAGAGTGAGGTCCCCGCCGATAAGTTCCGACCAGTGCATGTGGTGACGATAGGCAGCCGCGAGGAGACGGGTGCGATAACCCCGTTGCTGGAAGATGCCATATGCCTTCTTGATCGCAGCGATTCCAGCCCAATCCATGTGCCCGGGAGTGATAACAATATTTTTCTTTTTGGCGACCACTTTGATCCAGTCATCGAGCCGCCCAATCATGATGGTGCAAACTGGCACCATACGAGCCGTGTCGAGCCCCGCTTTTTCCCGGCGATGTAAACCGGCCTCCACTGCTTCCGCTACGGCAATTGCCTGAGGGACCGTGAAGCACACAGTCGCGTTGATATTCACGCCCTGGAACGTAACTTCTTCGATGGCTGCAATCCCGGCTTTGGTGGCCGGAATCTTAGCGTGGAGATTCGGCGCCAGTCCACCGAAGTATTCCGCCTGTGCAGCCATCGCATCCGCGTCGCGGTAATACGTCGGATTAGTCTGCATCGACAGCCGTCCCATCTTACCCTTCTCCCTCTCAAAGACAGGCAGCAACAGCCGCGACGCCGTGAGTGCCAGATCTTCGATCAGCTTCCAGGAAATTTGCACTTCGCCCCAGGTGGGGTTATTAGCAATGAGTCCGAGCACATGCTCGCGCCAGACAGAGAACTCCTTCTTGAGGACAGCCAGCACAATGGTCGGATTGGTTGTCGCTCCCACCGCCCCGTGGGATATCGCATAGGTCAACTCGCTCACGGAACAAGAGTCATTCCAGTAGTTCGTGGAAGTGGTTGTTGCCATCAGGTGCAAAGGGCTGAGTCGTTCCGAACTCACGCAGGTGTCCTCATTGCGATCCCTTTTCTGCAGTTCTTGTCATCTTTCGCGAAGCGAAAGACCCCCGACCCTCACTACGGTTTTCGATCAGGGTTTCCTAAATCACACCTTCAGACCGCGCCCTACCAGCGGTAGCCGGGGATCCTTGTCTTTCCAGCTTTTTCGGACCCATGCATAATCGGGATCGTCGGAAGCTGCCATGGAACGGGCGGACCCAGCCAGCACGTTCAGGTAGTAAATGTTGTAACCATGCGCTGCCACCACCGGGTGATAGCCTTCCGGAATAAGAACAAGTTCGCCATCGTGGATACTAAGAGTCACGTCGAGGTGGCGGTTGGAGGTGTAGACCTTTTGAATGGCATAGCCCTCCGGACGATCGATCCTGTAGTAGTAGATTTCTTCGAGATCCACCTCTCCCGGAGGCTGATGAACATCATGCTTATGCGGCGGATAGCTTGACCAGTTGCCGCTGGGAGTGAAAACCTCGACCACCATGATTTTTTGGGCGGAGAACTCAGGCCGCAGGATGTGATTGATTTGCCGTGTAGCGTTGCCACCACCGCGGATCTCGATTTCCACGTCATCGGGCCTTACCAGATGCGCGGGATAAGATTCTTCAGCGCGGCAGTAGCAGAATGCCAGTTCACAGTCTGTCTCGGCCATCACCGCAAAGCGGGTCGAAACCGGCAAATACAGAGCATACGGCATGCCATCGAAGACGTTCGCGCGCTCCCCAATTTGCTGCCAATTGCCTTGCGAGGATTCCACCGAGCAGCGTCCCCCCAAAACCACAAGCGCTAATTCGTTGTTTTCGGTCTGACTGGGATAGATCTCTCCCTTGGTCAGCTTGCGCACTTGGAAACTGAGGTGTTCGAAGCCGAAACTCTCAATCCGGTCTGTGAATTTCTCCGGGCGAACCAGCAGATCGGTCATGGCGTTTTCTTCGGCGGCGCTGTGGATTCACGGATGATGAGTTCACCCGGCACCTTGACGCTATGGACAGACTCGGATCCCGCCAGCAAATGAAGTAGAGTTTCCATCGCCATACGACCCATCTGGCGCATGGGCTGGCGAACCGTAGTAAGTGGTGGGTCGGTGTATTGCGCGATGTAAAGATCGTCAAAGCCAATCAGCGAAATGTCCTCTGGTACGCGGAGACCACTCGTACGAATTTGGCGCAGCGCGCCCAGCGCGGTCATATCGTTGTAGCAAAAGATGGCGGTGGGCTGCTGAGGAAGAGCGAGCAGTTGCGCCATGGCTCGCATGCCGCCCTCAGGTTTGCCGTCTCCATGCACCATCAGTTCGGGACGAAACGGTACATCGGCCACTTCCAATGCACGGCGGTATCCCGCAAAGCGTTCGGTGTCGGACTGGCCGCCATACCGGTCCCCGAGATAAGCAATACGGCGGTGCCCCAACTCGATCAAATAGCCGGTCGCCTCCCGGCTTGCCTTCGTGTTCGCAATCATCACCGAATGCACGAACTCGCTGGGATGCTGGTTGTTGAGCAGCACAATGGGAATGCGCATCTGCTCAATCATCGGGGTGTAGACAGCGCCCGCCCGGGAAGCCGTTACGATGATTCCATCCACACGCCGTTCTTCGAAGGCACGCACGACGCGCACTTCGCGTTCCGGGTCCGCATTGGAATTGGCAAGGATCACCGAGAAACCGCGATCGTTGGCGGCGTCTTCGATGCCGCTCACAACTCCGGCAGCAAAGGGATCAGCGATGGTCGTGACAACCGTTCCCACTGTCCGAGTCTGGCGCGTCACCAGGCTGCGGGCAACTGCGCTCGCGCGGTAACCGGACTCCTCGGCGATCCGTCGAATCTTCTCGGCCGTTTTACGATTGATCAAGGGGCTATTTTGCAGCGCCCGCGAGACCGTGGAATGAGAGACGTCGGCCATCTTCGCTATATCTTTGATAGAAATCGGATTGGCGAAGGAATATCGTCTCATGGCGCACACGTGTGCAATCGTTCCCGCCTAACATACTCCTGGCCCTGCATGCCTGTCAATCATTGTTCCGCCTTGGAACGCTCGCGGCATCCTCTACTAATATAGATATTTTAAGTTCCGTGACCCCAGAAACGGGGAACGTTTTTTGCTTTGCCAAACGGGCAGGGGCGCGCTAGAATGCGGCACACGTGTGCAATTGGGAAAATCACTCAGCATGGCACTTGGGACGGGCGGTGCAGCTGGCAGTTTCTCAGCATCGACCCTGCGTGCATAGCCCCAGCTTCGGAGGATCGGTAAGCTGCCCTCATCCAGCGTGAACTCGTCGTCAGGTGGCGCATCGAACCTCGACCAGCGTGCGACCGTGGAGAACGCGGAGTCACAACACATGGATTTGGAGCGGCCACCATCGCTCGATCGCGGCGTCGGGTTGTTTCAGGCATCCACCGCCAACATGCTCCAGATGATTGGCATTGGGCCGTTCATTACGCTGCCGATTTTGCTGGCCGCAATGCCCGGTCCTCAGGCCTTGCTGGGATGGTTCGTTGCCGGGATCATCTCCATGGCGGACGGTTTGGTCTGGGCCGAGCTCGGCGCCGCTATGCCGGGGGTTGGCGGCCCATATCACTACCTCAAACAAGCCTACGGCCCCAATGGCTTCGGTAAGCTGATGGCTTTTGTGTACATCTGGGAAACGGTTCTTAGCGCGCCCTTGTCGATTGCCGGCGGAGCTGTCGGAGTCTCCCTCTACTTGAAGTTTTATTGGCCGTCGATGTCGCTCGGCCCTCAGCGCATGGTGGCCATTGCGGTGTGTCTGGTGTGTACGTTTCTGCTCTACCGTGAGATTCGTTCTGTCGGGTGGCTGTCGGTGGCCATGTGGGTAGTGGTCATGGCTACTCTGGCCTGGGTCGTGGTCGCCGGGCTGCTGCACTTTCAACCCGCGCGCGTGTTCGACTTTCCTCCCAACGCCTTTGACTTTTCCCGCAATTGGTTTATTGGGCTAGGCGGCGCCACGTTGATCGCCATGTACAACTACGGCGGATATTCGAACGTTTGTCTGTTCGGCGGCGAAGTCAAAGATCCAGCCCGTACCATCCCCAAATCCATCATTTACGCCATTTTTGTGGTCGGACTTCTCTACATCGTGATGAGCATTACGATCATCGGCGTCGTCCCCTGGAAGGAAGCCATGACGAGTCCGTACATCATCTCGGAGTTCATCCGGCGGACTTATGGTGGCGGGGCGGCCTTCCTCATGACCGCATTGATTTTGTGGACCGGCATGGCATCGGTGTTTGCGACCATGCTGGGCTACTCGCGCGTGCCTTACGCGGCGGCTGTGGACGGCCAGTTTTTTCGGGTATTTGCTCGTGTTCATCCGACGAAGCATTTCCCCAGCTTTTCGTTGTTCTTTCTCGGAGTCACGACTGCGCTGGCGTGTCTATTTACTCTCGACGCGCTCATACGCTCCCTGATCGTGATTCAGATCGTCACGCAATATATTGCCCAGGTCGTCGCCGTGACGATGATCCGGCGCTATCGCAAGGACATCGTTCGTCCCTTCCGAATGTGGCTCTACCCCCTGCCGAGTCTTCTCGCACTGGTTGGCTGGACGTGGATGCTGGTCGGAAGCGGGTGGCAGTATATTGCGCTCGCTTTCGCCATTCTGCTCTTGGGGGCGGGCGGGTTCTTGCTCCAGGCTAGGCAACGAGAGGAATGGCCCTTTGCCATCGAGAGTGTGCCTGCATGAGTTCCGCTCCGTCACCAAACTCGGCGACCAAGAAGTCCTGCGATGTCGTGGTCTTTGGTGATCTGTTCATCGATCTTGTGATGACAGGTTTTCCTCGCCTGCCGGAACTGGGGGAGGAAGCGCTGGCCTCGAGCTTGCGGCGCGAGACTGGTGGCGGCGCCTCACACACTGCGTGTGGACTGGCCGTGCTGGGGATGCGCACCAAAGTGATGGGAGTTGTGGGCGCCGCGGAAGTCGACTGGTTTCGCGCGCGACTCGAGTCCAAAGGAGTCGATACGCAAGCACTGGTTGCGCATCCCAGTGAACCGACAGCGATCACGGTTGCCGTCTCCACGGCGCGCGACCGAATCTTCTACACCTACGCCGGGGCAAATCGCTTGCTCCCGGAGTTGCTCACCAATGCAGATTCGCGGCGGCGGATGGCGGAAGCTCGGCATATCCATTTTGCCCATCTGATCGAGCCGGCGCGTCTCGAAGAGCTCGCGCGATGGCTGCATGCCCAGGGTTGCACGGTCTCCGTCGATGTGGGTTGGGATGAGGTTTGGCTCGATAGTCTTGCCAGCCTCAACGCCTTGGCGGAAGTCGATTGGTTCTTCCCCAATGATCGCGAAGCGCAGCGCATGACGGGGGAATCCGATCCTTACCGGATGCTGCAGTGGTTTCACGGCCACGGGCTGCACGGGGTTGTTCTGAAATTCGGACCGGGCGGATCCGCCAGCTCTTTCGGCGGCGAGTTTTTGCACCAGCAGGCGTTCCCGGTTGATCCCGTGGAAACGACCGGGGCAGGGGACTGTTTCGACGCCGGCTTTCTTTACGCCTGGCTGGCCCGGAGAGAACTTAAGGAATGCCTGGCCTGGGGCAATGCCTGCGGAGCACTCTCCACCCGGCACCACGGCGGCATTGCGGGATTTCCGAGCCGCGAGGAAGTGGAAACCGCACTCCGACAAGTTAGCAGCCTGCGTGCAACGGAGAGTGGTGCAAGGTGAAATTTCAGATCAGCATGCCTTCAGGCATGCCGTGTGAGATGCGTTTTTGAGGAGGCGATATGACAGGGAAAGTGGTTGTTCTCGGCGGTGGTAGCGCGCGCACACCCTTGCTGGTTCACGGCATTGCGGAAGCGCAGGGGCAGCTCGGCATCCGCGAGGTCGCCCTGTATGACATTGATCGAGGCCGTGTCCAACTGATTGCGGCTCTCGGAAGGGAAGTGGCGCAGCGTTTGGGGAGCAACCTCAAGATCACAACTCCCGAACGTGTGGAGGATGCCGTGGCGGGTGCGAAGTATGTCATCAGCAGCCTGCGCGTGGGTGGAGGAGCCGCGCGTGCCCGCGACGAAGACGTGGCCCGCAAGCACGGATTTGCCGGTCAGGAAACGACAGGCCCGGGCGGGATGGCGATGGCACTGCGTACAATCCCGGTTTGTCTGCAATATGCCAAAGTTGTCGAGCAGCATGCTCCGGATGCCTGGTTCATCAATTTCACGAATCCCGCCGGGCTCATTACGCAAGCTCTCGCGTCCCACACAGGACTGCGGGTCATCGGCATCTGCGATACGCCCACCGAGGTCTTCCACCGAATTGCGGAGGAACTCGAGGAACCGCGCGACCAAGTCATCTGCCATTACGCGGGTCTGAACCACCTCGGGTGGGTCCATAGCGTGGAAGTGCGCGGCCAGGAGCGCATTGGGGAGATTCTGGACAACGATGCCGCACTCCGGCGGCTGTACCCGGCGGATCTATTCGCGCCAGAATTGCTGCGCAGCCTGAAGGCAATTCCCACCGAGTACTTGTTTTTTTACTACAGCCAGCAGCGAGCCTATCAAAACCAATGCGGAGCAGGCGCGACCCGCGGCGCCGAAGTCGAGAAGCTGGACCGGGAGGTCTTTGCAGCGACCGCTCAAGCGGTTGCCAGGGGCGAGGCGGGCCGGGCACTCGACCGCCACACTTCCTACCTGATGCAGCGCTCCGCATCGTATTTGCGCCTCGAAGCGCGAGCGGAATCGGCCCTGGCGGTTGCGGCCGCGGAAGCCCCTGACCCTTTCCAGGCGGAAACCGGGTATCACCGCATGGCTTTGGATGTCATGGGTGCGCTCGTCAGCAGCAAGCCCGCACGGATTGTGGTGAACGTGCCCAACGGGAATTCCATCCCGGATCTCGACATCGATGACATCGTTGAGGTTCCGTGCCAGATCAGCTCGAGGGGGGTAACGCCCATGGCGGTTGGACCGCTCGCTCACGCGGTGCGCGGACTGGTTCTTTCCGTCAAGGAGTATGAGAGGCTGGTGGTGCGCGCGGCCACCGAAGCGTCCGCAGACCTTGCCCGCTTGGCTCTGCTCGCCTTGCCGATCGTGGGTCAATGGGAGGCTGCGGATCAAGTCCTGCACTCCCTGATTCAGAGTGATCCAGAATATCTGGGGTATCTCAAGTGGAATGGTTGCTGATTTTTTCATCGATCTGTTAATTGCACACGTTACCAATCACTTGTAAGTCTTAGAACCGAGGCCGTTACCACCCGCGCTCTCGATATTCAGGGTGGCCTAAGCAGGACGATGACAGCCACATTCGTTCCAATGGTCTTACGTGGCAGAGCCTTAATCGAAACCAAGAATTTACTCTGTACTCCGAGGAAAATTCGTTCGCCGGCCCGCGACTTAGCGCTTGAAATCAGCGGAAATTCTAGAGCTTCCGGCACTCGGGAAGGCCATCCGCTCAACCACATCTTCAGCGCTTAAGCCGATCTAGCAACTTGCCGATAGACAGAGATGGCTTGCCAGCAAAAAAAATGGATAAACGATGGAAAAAGACTTGACAACACAGGAACGTAAGGTCAATACTGGGCCCCATTGTAATTGCACACGTGTGCAATCGCCGAGCAAGCATTACCAACACTTCGGAGGGGAAATATCATGGAGCCTGTCCAGTTGAAATCGTGGCGCTGTTGTCTCGTTGGAATCTTGTTGTCGGCTTTTCTCTGGTCGCCCGCAGCTTTTGGACAAGCAACTTTTAAGGCACAGCTGCGCGGCACTATCCTGGATGCCTCGGGCGCTGTGATCCAGCACGCCACCGTAACTCTCACCAACGAGGCGACTGCGGTTGCGGTCACGGCAGAGACCGATGCTTCCGGCCGTTACATTCTTAACAATCTGGCCCCAGCGAGCTACGACATCAAGGCCGAAGCGCCCGGTTTCAAATCCAGCCACCAATCGAATGTCGTGCTGCGCGTGGGGCAGGAAAGCGATTTGGACTTCAAATTGGAAGTCGGTGAAGTAGCGGCCACGGTGGAGGTCACGGGTGACCGTGTGCTGCTGAACTCGTCGAACGCTGAACTGGGGCAAGAAGTGACGAGCCGGTATGTGACAGAAGTTCCGCTGTTTGATCGCGACATTTCCAAGCTGACGTATTTGACCCCGGGAGTCACGGAATCGCAGGGGTTCGATACAGATCAAACGAAGGAAAATTTCGTTTCCAATGGGCAGCGTAACTCCTCGGCAGAGGTTCGGCTCGATGGCGGCCTCACCAGCACTCCGGAAGCCGGCGAAGGGGCTATGTTCTGGGCTCACTTGCAGCCTTCGATTGAGATCGTGCAGGAATTCAAAGTGCAAACCAACAGCTTCTCCGCGGAATACGGCAACAATGGCGGAACCGTGGTGAACATCGTGAGCAAATCCGGTGGCGACCATTTCCACGGCAGCGGCTACCTGTTTGATCGCCGTTCCGAGACGGATGCCAAGGGCTACTTCTCCGGTGGAGCCCCGGTGCCTTCCTACTCGCGCGACCAATTTGGCGGATCGCTGGGTGGCCCGATTGTGAAACAGAAGCTCTTCTTCTTTTTCAACTACGACCGCACCCGGTTCAACCAGCCGGGAACCCAGATTGTATCCGTGCCTACGGACCTGCAACGTACCGGAGATTTCTCTCAGACGTTTAACTCAGATGGCACGCTGCAGCAGATTTATAACCCATACAGCCTGACCGGGGGGCTGCGCGATCCCTTCCCTGGGAACCTCATCCCGAGCACGATGTTTGGTCCGGTTGCGACGAAGATCATGGCGCTCTTCCCGGAGCCCAACCGGACTGGGGATCCGCTGACCGGGTTGAATAACTACGTCGCGAACTACACGACTCCTGTACCCGCTCACCAATATAACGCCAAGGTGGATTATCTGCTCTCGCCCAAGTCGACCCTGAGCGCGCGGTACAGCAAGGGTTATCTGCGCCACGTTGGCCCCAATCTATTCGTCGGCGGTTTGACGCAGGCGGACGAGAAGAACGACTACAACAACTTCGTTACACAGTTTGACCATGGCTTCAGCGGTAACATGCTGTTAACGCTGCGCGCGGGCGTTGACCGGCACTACCAAAAACGCGATGCCCCCAATGAAATTGATCCCACCACACTGGGTTTTCCTTCGATCCTGACCACGGCGAACGGTTCGGTCACGTTCCCGCGTATCAATGTCGGGGACTACCAAGGCATTGGATTGAGCGGGTGGACGAAGACCATTGAGGCGCAGACGAACTTCCTGTGGGATGCGGCGGTCACGAAGATTGTGGGACCGCATAGTCTGAAGTTTGGCGCGGAAGGACGGACGCTGCTAAGCAACTTCTTCCAGCCAGCGTTTCCAGGCGGAACCTTCAGTTTTGCCCAGTCAGAAACGGGCCAGGTTCCCGGGGCTTCTGATGCGTCGCAGGGGAATCCACTCGCTTCGTTGCTCCTGGATTTCGGGGATGGCGGATCCCTCTTTATTCATCCGGCAGTGGCGCAGAAATCCAAAGAGACGTCATTTTTTGTGAACGATGACTGGCAGGTCAATCCGAAGCTTACCCTGAACTTGGGGCTGCGCTATGAATGGAGCACGCCCTATACAGATCGCCACAATCGGATTCAGTTCGCGGATTTTAATGGGGACACCGGGATGAACATCGATTTGAGCAGCGGTGATCCCTTCCTGCAAAGCCTGGGTTTTGGACCGACGGAGATCACGGGAATTGCGCAGTTCGCGACCTCGAGCCACCGCAACGTTAGCCCGGACCGCAACAACATCGCTCCGCGGCTCGGCATTGCCTACCGTCTCGGGAACAAGACCGTACTACGTGCGGGCGGCGGTCTTTATTATGGCATTAACCCTGCTACCTCCTATCAAGATGTGGGGGCAGCGTACCGCCAGACCCTGAATTGGTTTACGACGCTGGACAGCGGAGTCACCCGGAACGCGACTCTGGAGGATCCATTTCCTCAGGGTGCAGTGGCGGCGCAGGGAACCAAGTATGGACTCCTCAACACCTGGGGTTACACCTCGGACTCCAACCAGAGCAACACGTTCCGTAACAGTGACATCTACCAGTGGAGCGTTTCGGTGCAGCATGAGCTGCCGGGGAACTCCGTGTTGGAAGTTGCTTACTCGGCTAACCGCAGCACGCACTTACCGTTCGGCGGCACCAAGAACCGCAACTTCATACCAACGGCGTTGCGCGAGCAAATCTCGGCGCAGCAGCATGCCGCGGATCCCCTGGGGTCTGCCGACTGCGACGCGACGAGTTGCGTCACCACGTATTTGAAGAAACAGGTGCAAAATCCGTTCTATCCGCTGTTTGTCGGTCCGAATGCAATCTTTAACGAGCCCAATTCAGGGTTCTCACAAAGTTCAACGTTCGAACTCATCAATCTTTTGCGGCCCTATCCGCAATTTGGCGGCTTTGAGGGTTTCAACAGGTTTAGCGCCAATGCCACCTACAACTCCCTGCAGATGAAGTATGAGAAACGCTATTCACATGGGCTGAATATTATTGGCAGCTACACATACGCCAAGGAGACGGATGACTCGTCCTATACATCGAACGGCTGGCTGGGGAACGCCCCGAACATCCAGGATCCAGGTAATTTGAAGGCGGAGCATGGAATCGGCGCGGCGGATGTGAGGAACCGTCTAGCGATCGGTGGAAGTTACGAACTGCCTTTCGGGCGTGGAAGGATGTTTGGCACGCATCTGAACAAAGTCGTCGATGGTTTTCTCGGGGGCTGGCAAGCCAATGGCTACCTTACTCTGCAATCTGGACTGCCCATCAGTATTGGATTGTCCGGGGGCAATATAGGTGATGGCGATGGCAGTCAGCGCCCGAACGTGAGCGGAAACCCGCGAACCGGCATCAGCATGCACGATGCTGCTTTGAAAGGACTGCCGTACTTGAACGCTGCCGCTTATACCAGTCCGGGCGATCAAATCGCGGGCAATGCCCCACGCTTTGATGACCGCGTTCGCGGGGATGGGATTCGCAACCTCGATCTCTCCTTCATCAAGAACTTCCAAATCCGCGAGAGTATGAAACTACAATTGCGATCGGAGTTCTTCAACTTCACGAACACGCCGAGGTTCACAGATCCCAACGGTAGCGCCCTTGACGGAAACTTTGGCAAGGTGACCGGCCAGGCCAACAGTCCGCGGCAGGTGCAGTTCGGCGCCAGGTTCCTGTTCTAAAGTCCAACCGCTCCAATCGGATCCCGTACCCATTCCGGGTACGGGATAGGGTCAGCCGCCGAGATAACAAACAAATAACCGTGACAAACCAAAATTGGCACGAATTATTGGCGGAAGACAATCTGTACCCGAGAAGGAGCAGAAGTGATGAGCTGCAAAAAAATCGGCAAGTTGCTAACTTGGTTGTTTCTGGCGTTACCAGTTGTCATGCATGCCCAGGGTGTTGCTAACTTCGGTATCGTGACCCAATCCACAACTCTGAATGTTCCCATTCAAAACAATACGCCGACGGATTGGAATCGTACCTCCACGAAAAGCAGCGGGCCCTTCAATGTTAACTTTCCCTCGAACGTTGCTCACTCCAGCACCGTGCAGGTACCCGTATCGTTTAATGCAAGCGGAGCGACTCCCGGAACTTACACGGGTTCAGCTCAAGCCACCTATAAAGATGTCAGATCCACTAAGACCATGACTATGACGGTCAATTCGACCGCAACATTTGGCGTTCCAGGCAGTATTTTCCCGAAGTATCAAGTCCTTTCTGTCATCTATGCACCTCCCGGCGCACAGAGCTTCGCGAACTACGGCACGACCACGGAGCTAGGCACAAGCAACTCGTGGGAGAATTCGTTCGACAAGAGCACTACGCTTGCTGTTGAGTTCAGCAAAACTACTGGTTTTAAGGTCGGTGTTTTCAAAGGAGGTGTCACCACGACTGTGGGTAGTTCGCAGACTTGGGGGGAGCAAGTAGACAATACATCGTCGATCTCCGTAGACAAGTCGAACTCGTTATCTGTGCAGATACCTGGACCTCTAAACTCCAACATCGGGATTGATCATGACGCCGACATTGTCATGGTGTGGCTCAATCCAGAGTCCGACTTTATGGTTACCGGGGCGAGCAGCGCTGTTTGGGAACATGCGTTTGATCCACGCGATATTGGTCCCAACGGGATTCCAATCAACGACGTCGACAAGGTACCACTTACGGTAGGGCAACTGAAGGACCCGACTAAGATTCTCGATCCGGACATACTTGCGCGGCTTCAACGAACTTGGGCTGGTTCCGGGCAGGGCCTTACCAACGCAGACCTGCTCTCGATTGCGAAAAGTGATCCGTTCTGGAATCTAGGAACGACTCCTCCGTCCTCGATTGATCCGACCCGGTTTGATGTTGAATCCGGCGAGACCATACCGTTTGTTCCTCCCCAATGTGGGTTCGGGCCGCTCACGACATCCGGAAAGTTTACTTACAAGACGACGGCGATGCAGGGGCAGTCGGCCACAGACACGTACAAGGTGGGCTGGAGCGTGAGTAGATCAGCAAACGTCAGTTTTATGGACTTCCTGTCGGCTCACTTTACGGTCACCGCTTCCCAGGATCTAACTTGGGTCAACAAATGGGGACATGATATGACCGCTTCACAGGCGCAAGACGCTACTTGGTCGGTCACAGGCCCCACCGACTGTCACTACAGCGGATTCACGAACATGCAAGTCTATAAAGACAATGTCTATGGGACTTTCATGTTCGCGTTCTTCTAGGCTGTCATACTTGAACGCCAAGATTCGCGATCCCGACAGCAACAAGAGTGACGGGAACTTTGTGGCGAATGGCGAACCGATCGACATTAACGGAAGTGCGATTTGAGGCAAAGTTTATATTCCAAGGTCGCCTGCGAATACTGTCCCGCCGGTTGCTCAGAGCGTGGGACAGCATTTTTTGCAAGAATTTCTATTCCCAGGTACCGAGCACAAGACATCCAATCCAAAAAATGTTTAGAATAATCCGCTGGCATTCCAAAGATTAACGCTTTTCCTATGGCACGCATAAAGCGACTCCTGACGCTCACCCTGTTCTCTGTCCTTTTCCTGGGTACTCTCGGTTTTCCACTCGTAGCACCCCAAACCACGGAAACACCCGACCCATACAAACCCGTTCTCGACCGCCTGGATTCGTTCAGCGTTTTGCCCGTGGCGGACTGGCGCTTTCACGCTGACGTTCCTCATCCCGAAGACCCGTCCCTGGATGATTCCACCTGGGAAGCCGTCAAAACCGACGAGAAATGGTCCACCGGATCTCGCGTCTTCCGCCGCTGGATTGAAGTTCCCGAAAAGCTCAATGGTTATTCTCTGACCGGTGCCAGCCTGCGGCTCGACCTGACTTTCGACAGCGATGGCCCATTGACGATGACGATCTTTTCCAATGGAGGACTGGTGTACCACGGGAGCGACTCGTCGCAACAGCCGATTGTGCTGACGCAAAATGCGCAGCCGGGGCAGAGATTCCTGGTGGTGGCACGGTTGAATGCAGCGGAAGTACCAACGAAAATTTCCGGCAGCCGGTTGCTGATTGAATCGCCGTCCGTCCGTCCCTCACCGAGCCTGATCCGGGAAGAGATTGTGGCGGCACGCCCGCTGATTGCAGCCTACGCGGAGGGCAAGGCGGAGCGCGAGCAGCAACTCGATGCCGCAGTGAAAGCCATCGATTTTTCGGCGCTCGACCACGGTGACCAGGCAGCTTTTGACAACTCGCTGCGCCTGGCTCAAACCAAACTGGAAGTCCTGAAGCCCTGGCTGCAACAGTTCACCATTCGCGCCGTTGGTAACTCGCACATCGATATGGCTTGGCTGTGGCCATGGACGGAAACCGTCGAGGTTGTGCGCAACACATTTCGCAGCGCGCTCGACTTGACGAGCGAATATCCGGACTTCAAATTCACCATGTCTTCGGCTCGCACCTATGAATGGATGGAAGAGAAGTATCCCGACCTGTTCAAGGAGATCGAACAGCGTGTGAAAGAGGGGCGCTGGGAAGTGATTGGCGGCATGTGGGTTGAGCCCGACCTGAACATGCCAGCGGGAGAGTCACTCACGCGGCAGATTTTGGTGGGGAAACGATATTTCCAGAAAAAGTTTGGCAAGGACATCCAGATCGGCTGGAACCCGGATTCGTTCGGATACAACTGGCAGCTCCCTCAGATTTACAAGAAGTCTGGAATTGATTATTTCGTGACGCAGAAGCTGCTCTGGGCGCACGAATTTACAACCTTCCCCTACAAGCTGTTCTGGTGGGAGGCGCCCGACGGAAGTAAGCTCCTCACTTATTTCCCGCACGACTACGCCAGCCCCATCGAGGCTGAAGGCTTGGCGAACGATCTTTCCGTGTGGGCGCCGGCGATATACGGCCCGCAACTGAGCGGCACCCCGGAAATGATGCACCTTTACGGCGTCGGCGACCACGGGGGCGGACCGACTCGCGCCATGCTGGACAACGCAGCCCGTTTGATGGCCCCCAATGTAGTTTTCCCCAAGCTCCAATTCAGCACGGCAACAGCATTTTTTGCGGATCTCGACAAGAAATTGCCCACGATGAAGGTGCCGGTCTGGAACGATGAACTCTACTTCCAATACCACCGTGGAGTTTTCACGACGCAGGCCGATACCAAGCAGCGCATTCGCCGCACCGAGGAGACACTGCTCAACGCGGAAAAGTTTTCCTCGCTGGCCTTCCTCTACGGACGCCCCTATCCACAGGAGGACATGGAGCGCTCCTGGAAACGCCTGCTGTTCGACCACTTCCACGACATCATGCCCGGTTCGGGCATCGCGGTAAATTACCTGGATGCCCAGCGCAATCTTGAGGATGTGCGCCGCACAGGTCGCGAGATCATCAACGGCTCACTGAGTGAAATTGCCGCTCGTGTGAATACGGTCGGGCAGGGAGTGCCTGTCGTGATTTTCAATTCACTGTCGTGGCCGCGTACCGAAGTGATCGAGACGGAAGTGCAACTCCCAGCGGCGGCGACGAAAATTCAGGTTGTCGACTCGACAGGCAAGCTCGCTGACTCGCAGCTGCTGTCGATGGACCGTGCGACCCATCGCGCGCACTTCCTGCTGCTGGCCAGCACGCCCTCTCTGGGTTACAGCACTTACTTTGTACGATCCGCTACCACTGCAGTTGCAAATCATTCGACGGTCAAGGCCACGGCGGACACTCTCGAGAACGAGTTTGTCAGACTCAAAGTAGATGCTCAAACCGGCTGTATGACCAGCTTGTACGACAAGCGCAGCCGGACGGAAGCGCTCGCCGCGTCTGAAACGGATACTGGTGGCCCCAAGGATTCCGTCTGCGGCAATCTGCTGCAAGCGTTCTACGACAAACCGAAAGACTGGGATGCCTGGAACATCGATGCCGATTTCGAGAAACAGCATTGGGAAATTGACAAAGCCGATGAAGTGAAGCTGGTGGAGAACGGGCCCTTGCGCGCCGTGATCCGTATCAAGCAACACTTCCAGAATTCAACCTTTGTGCAGGACGTCACGATGTACGCTGGGGTGCCACGCGTCGATGTGAAGATGCAAGCCGACTGGCATGAAAAGCACATTCTGTTGAAGGTCGCATTCCCGCTGAGCGCGCACAGTCCGAAAGTTACGTATGAAATCCCGTACGGGTCGATCGAGCGGTCCACCGAGCGCACGACGCCCGCCGAGCAGGGCCAGTTCGAAGTTCCCGCTCTGCAATGGGCGGATATTTCTAATGCGCAGCATGGTTTCAGCCTGCTCAACGACAGTAAGTATGGATACGACGCAAAAGGGAATGTGCTACGGCTGTCGTTGCTGCGTTCGCCGGAATGGCCTGACCCGCACGCTGATGAAGGCCATCACGAGTTCATCTATTCTCTGTATCCCCACGGCGGCTCTTGGCGCGACGCGCAAACGGTTCGCCGCGGGTACGAACTGAATTACGGCTTGTTTACGATGCAGGCGGCGAACCATCAGGGATCCCTCGCGCCTCAGCATTCCTTCCTGCAAGTGCAATCGGAGAATGTCGTGGTCACTGCGGTGAAAAGGGCAGAGGATGACAATGCGCTGATCGTTCGCTTCTATGAGTGGGCTGGCAAAGATGGCGACGTCAAGCTCCAGCTTCCTCCGGGAGCGCAGACAGCATCTGAGACCAATCTAATGGAGAAGCCGGCAGGAAATCTCTCTCTATCAAACGGCGCGGTGAGCGTTCCAACCAAGCCCTACGAGATTAAGACAGTGAAAATACAATTTGCGCCCGCGGCTTCACTATGAATAAACACAAGCTGCTGGGCTGGTCGTTGACCGTCGCTTTGAGCGGATTCCTGTTTGGTCTGGATACAGCCGTCATTTCCGGGGCGGAACAGACCATACAAAATCTTTGGCATTTGACCGATAAAATGCATGGCCTGGCGATATCCATTGCACTGTATGGAACCGTCATCGGAGCCATGTCAGGAGGGGTCTTCGCCGACAAACTCGGACGGAAGAAGAGCCTGTTTTGGATTGGCTCTTTATTTTTGGTTTCTTCTCTGGGCTCCGCTCTGTCACAGAATGTGTATGTGTTCATGGTTTTCCGCTTGATGGGTGGGCTCTGCATTGGCGCATCTTCGGTGGTCTCACCACTCTACATTTCCGAAATTGCCCCGGCAGCCCGAAGAGGCTTGCTGGTGGCTTTGTTTCAGTTCAACATTGTTTTTGGAATCCTGATCGCTTACGTATCCAATTATCTTCTGCAAAGCTCAAATAGCCCTGATGCCTGGCGCTGGATGCTCGGCGTTGTCGCAATTCCGTCTTTGATTTTCACTCTGCTCACGCTGCTGATTTCAGAGAGCCCTCGCTGGTTGGCGTTACATCGCGGCAACGTTGCGGACGCGCTTGCAGTTCTCAAAGAAATCGAACCGGCTGAAGCGGACGCGACTCTTGCTTCGATTCTCGCATCGCGCGATCGAGCTCTGGCAAGCCCCAGCAAGGCGTTCTTTTCCGCGCACTACAGCTGGCCGATTCTTTTGGCGTTTTTGTTGGCGTTCTTCAATCAACTATCGGGGATCAACGCCATCATTTACTATGCGCCTCGTGTTTTCGCCATGACCGGGTTGAGCCAGTCGAGTGCGTTGCTTTCCACAGCAGGCATCGGCTTAGTCAATCTGATCTTTACGATGCTCGGACTGACTCTGATTGACCGCTTTGGGCGCAGAGTGCTGATGTATATCGGTTCCTTCGGCTACATCGTTTCCTTGAGTCTTATGGCGTTGGCTTTTTACCGCAATTCGTTCGCGGGCATGACAATTTTTGTATTTGTCTTCATCGCTTCCCACGCGGTGGGGCAGGGAGCGGTGATCTGGGTATTCATTGGGGAAATCTTTCCCAACGAGGTGCGCGCAGCAGGACAGTCCTTGGGCTGCTTCACGCATTGGATGTTCGCCGCCATCATTACGAATGTATTTCCCTACATGGCTGGCCGTTTTGGAGGTGCTCCCATCTTTGCGTTTTTCTCCGTCATGATGGTGTTCCAGCTCTTGTATGTGTCGTTCATGATGCCGGAAACCAAAGGTGTGTCGCTGGAAGACCTGCAGAGGAGCCTGACTTCCGCCTAGCTTTACGTGTCATACGATTCTATGGACCGACGAGACTTCTTAAGAACCACAGGTACCGTACTTGCGGGTGCCACGCTTGCACCGAACGCGTTTGCGGATACTCCTGCCGGATCGGAGGCTCACACTTCCAGCGGCCGTTTGATTTTTCCGATCAATCGAAACTGGCGCTACAGCCGCATTCGCATGGATGGTGCGCTCGACAGGGATTTTGACGATTCAGGATTTGAGCGCGTCGCGATTCCCCATACCAATATTCGTCTGCCCTGGCACGGCTTTGACGAAAAGACCTACCAATTTGTTTCCATCTATCGCCGGCGTTTCAAGCTTCCGTCTGACAGCAAAGGAAAGCACATCTTCGTTGATTTTGAAGGCGTCATGACCGCTTCCGCCGTGTGGATCAATGGCCGAAAACTAGGCGAATACAAGGGTGGATACACTCCTTTTTCTTTCGACCTTACGCCGGGCATCGATTTTGACGGCGAGAATGTGCTCGCGATTGAAGTTGATTCCCGTGAGCGACAGGACATTCCACCTTTCGGCGATCAGATTGACTATCTTACGTTCGGGGGTATATACCGTGAAGTCTCCCTCCGGGCCGTTTCCTCCACCTTTATCGAGAACATCTATGCCAAGCCGAAAGACGTGCTCTCGGCGCATCCCAGCCTTGAGGTCGACTGCTACCTCCAGCACTTGGAGCCGTTGCGCGAAAGACTTACCTTGGAAGTTGAGCTTCGAGACGGCTCCAATGTGTTGGCGAAAGTGACGCAACCAGTTCCGCTCAGCCAGTCCTTTGGTCCTGAGTCAGCTGCACAGATACTTCGTCTCGAAAATTTAACCGGAATTCAACTCTGGGACCTCGATCATCCAAATCTTTACTCCGTGCATGTCCGCTTGCTGCGCGGAACACAGGTCATCGATCAAGATTCCCGCACCATCGGCTTTCGTGAAGCCCAATTCACGGACCACGGTTTTGAACTCAACGGCAAGGTTATCAAGCTCCGCGGACTCGACCGTCATCAAACCTTTCCGTTTGTAGGGCAGGCAATGCCGGGCCGCGTTCAGCGCCGCGATGCTGAGATCTTGCGGAAGAAGCTCAAGTGCAATATCGTCCGTACTTCGCATTATCCTCAGTCCCGCCATTTTCTGGATGCTTGTGACGAGTTCGGCTTGCTCGTCCTCGAAGAGATCCCGGGCTGGCAGCATATCGGCGACCAGTCCTGGAAAGAAATTGCCATCGACAACGTCCGCCGCATGGTCCGTCGCGACTGGAACCATCCCTCGATCATCCTGTGGGGCGTGCGCATCAACGAGTCCAGCGACGACCATGACTTTTACACGCGGACCAATGCCATGGCTCACACCCTTGATCCGATTCGTCAGACTGGGGGCATTCGCGCCTTTCAGGGGTCGGAATTTCTCCGAGATGTGTTCACGCTGAACGACTTCGGTTTCCCGTTAAAGCCGCCCAATCATCCGCGCTACCTGAATACGGAATTTGTGGGTCACACCTATAACACTAAAACCATCGACAATGCCGACCGGCTCATCGAGCACACAGTGCGCCACGCCCGCGTCCATGACCAGCTCGCATCGAATCCCCAATACGCTGGTGGCATCGCCTGGTGCGCCTTCGACTACGCCACGCACGCAGACTTCGGATCAGGCGACCGCATCTGTTACCACGGCGTCACCGACATTTTCCGTGAACCCAAGCCCGCCTCCGGCTTCTACAGGTCGCAGTGCGATCCTGCGGATGAAGTTGTCCTGGAGCTTGCATTCCACTGGGCGCCCAGCGACGAGGCTGGAGGACTTTCGAAAGGGATGATCTGCTCAAATTGCGACCATATTAAGATATATGTTCGTGACAGGCTGGTCATGGAAGTTGATCCCGACCGCATCACTTACCCTCACCTTCGTTATGCGCCCTTTGCGGTAGACTTTGGCGAAGTCCTGGATAACGGCTGGGGTGACTTGCGCTTGGAGGGCTACATCCAAGGTAAGCGAGTAATAGAAAAGAAATATTCAGGAAATGGGGTCGATCAGAAATTCTTACTTGTGGCCGATGATACTCGGCTCGTTGCCGATGGTGCGGATACGATTCGTGTCGTCCTTCGTGTCACGGATGAGTTCGGGAATGTCCGTCCCTTTGCGAACGATGCCATCATTCTGGAGCTAGAGGGTCCAGGAGAAATGATTGGCGACAATCCGTTTGTACTTGTGGGTGGCACTGGAGCCATCTGGATTAGGGCCAAGGAGCAAACCGGGCAACTCCGGCTAAAGGCAAGCCATCCCAGGTTAGGAACACAGCAAGTGGATTTCGAAATCGTCACGACTCCGCCAGAATCCGTCTAACGATTGCGTGAGGACGGCAGTTCAGCCGTCCAAGGTGAGCAAAAATTGCGCCGATCCGTCTGCATCCAGTGGCCCCTCATGGTTTGTCCTCCTCAGGCGGAGTTTCTTCCTTTACGATTCGCAGGCGATGCCGGTCCGGCGTCTTCTTGCCTTCTTCTTCATTCAACTGATTCAGATTTGCCAGCATCGCGCTGGCCAACTCCGGTTTTCCTTTGCGCCGGTAGGCGATCACCAGCTGCAGATAGACAGCGGTATTCTTCGAATTGATTGTCCGCGCTTGTTCCAAATGTCGCAGCGCGTCATCCACCCGGTTCTCTTTGAGGTAGACCTTTGCCAACTCGACCTGTGTATCGCAAGATTTTACGTCGAGTTCCAAGGATTTTTCCAGCGCCGCCTTTGCTTCTGCAAATTCCGGAACGCCGGGCATGGCTCCGGAGTTCAGTAAGGCCTTGCCCAAGAGATATTGCAGCATCGGGTCCCTAGGCTTTTCTGCCACGCGCTGGCGCAACGACGCAATCGCTTTAACAGGATCCCCGGCTTCCATGTAGCTGACGCTCAACGCGGCATAACTCAGATTTTTCTCAGGTGCGAGGCGGCCAGCGAGTTGAAAGTCTTTTTCCGCTAACTCGAATTGTCCAGTCAGCGCATACATTACACCTCTCTGAAAAATCAACCGGTCCGATTGCGGATGGTAGTGCAGTCCTGTTTGGAGAACCTGCATCCCTATATCGTAGGCCTCGTACTTTGTGCAGAGCGCGGTGAGGTTCACAAAGTTGTTCTCGTCCTCCGGCGCGAGCTGCGTAGCCGCCCGCAGCGTGTCAATCGCTTCTTGCGTTTGATGGTTGCCCTCATATGCCTCCGCCAACAGAGCATGTAGCTCTGTCCTATTGGGCACCTGGTCAATGAGTTTACGGAGGACTTCAATGGCGAGAAGGAACTGTTTCGTTTCTACATAGCAGATCGCAAGATTAAATCCTGCATTGTAAGATTCCGGAACTCCGCCGCCTGCGTTCCTGAAGAAAGGAACAGCTTCCTGGAACAGTTCGTGCTGCGCTAATACAAGACCCAGACGAAACTGCCATTGCGGAGCAATTTTGCTCGGCTCCAACTGTTCCAGAACTTCTCGTGCCTTCTGCGTCTCTTCAAGCTGGAGATCGCTTTCGATCAACTCGGAGGCGACACTTGGGTCTTGGACCAACGCTCCCGTCTTCGCCAAATGTTCAGCTGCCCCACGATAATCCCGCCGGGAATAGGCGATCTTGCCCAGATAGGCATGGAGCACGGGATCATTCGGCGCCAACTTCAGCGCTGCTTCAAAATGGCGAAGCGCGTATGTGGCCTCGTTCAGTGCCAGCTCATTGATTGCCAGATTCTTGAGTGCGGGGACAAAGTTCGGTTGAACTTGAAGAGCTTTTTGATACTCCTGATTTGCCGCCGGCAGTTCTCCCTTGCCAGTCAGCGCAATGCCAAGGAGATTGTGTGTCTGCACATTGTGAGGATTGTGAACCAGAGATCGTGTGAGTAAAGCAATGCCCCGATCCAACTGACCTTGTCGTATCAGTGTCTCCGCCTGAGTATTCGCGGCAAGATTCGGAGAGTTTGCACTCGGAGTCGCGGGAGCGACCACAGGCAAAAGCAACGGCCAGAGGGTCGCAACTGTCGTGACAACTGAGCGAAGCTGTCTGATGCCCCGGACGCCTTCGTGGTTGGTAAGTGAACGAAACATGCTCTTAGAGTTGATCGTATCGCAGAACTGCCACGGAAGCCCTCGTCCTTGCCAAAGTTCTATTTACGCTGGCGGCTCCGCGTTGATGAGGTCTTTGTCGCGATGCGTAGCCCGGACTTTCGTGCCGGAGCGGTCGACTTTCGTACGACCAACTTCGTTCCAAGATAATAGTCAGCGCCCTTTCGCCGCTTCAGCTTCAGCAGTTTGTCCAGCGCTTCAAATGCAATGGTCCCCAGTTGTTCTCGGGGAACGCTGATGGTGGTCAGCGGCGGGCGAGCGAGGAAAGCAAAGGAGATATCATCGATACCTACCACGGAGACGTCCTCGGGAACCCGGACCCCGGCCTCTTCGAGCGCATTCATGGCTCCCATGGCAATAATGTCGCTCCCGCAGAAAATGACTGTGGGGATCTCCGGCTGAGAAAGAACTTCACGCACGGCCGAAGCTCCAGCGTCCACGCGATAGTTGCAGTCGATGACGGGAAGGGGACTCAGCTTTCGTTCGTTCAATCCGTCGACCAGCGCGTGCTTAATGGTGATTGCAGTGTGATTGTCACCAGGCCCGGCGATGACAGCGGCCCGTCGATGACCGAGCGAGACCACGTGTTCAATGGCCTGGGAAATTCCACTCTGGTAGTCAATGGCGATATTGCTGATTAGCGTCTCAGCGGGACCGAGATTACAAAAAACAAGTCCAATTCCTGCGGAAGTGAGTTCGGAAGTCACTTTCCGGTCGACGGATGAAGTCATAATCGCGACCCCGCGAACATCGCTTTCAATCAGCTTTCGCATGATCGATTCCGTGCGGGCTCGATGGTACTCGGTGTTCCGGAGCAGGACGTCGAATCCCCGGTCCCAGGCCGCAGTCTGGAAGCCGCGAATGATTTCTGGAAAATACGGATTTGCGATTTCGGAAATTACAAGCCCGAACAAATCGCTTTGACCCGTCGCCAACCGTTGCGCATGAACGTTCTTGAAATAGTTGAGCTGACCAACCACCTCGAGGACGCGCCGCTCGGTCTCGGGTGAAATGTATTGGGTTTTGTTGAGGACGCGCGAAACAGTAGCCGGAGAAACACCAGCTCGCTTAGCCACCTCCCGCATGGTGTGGCTCATCGTTTCTCCTTTGCGTGGAGGAGGACTTCCTCAGTTTGAAAAGGGCGGGAATCGGTCATGCGTGAATCGAACCTGGGGATGCCTTGGGAGGACACGCGGCTCGCGCATGCTGGGAAAGGGCTTTCCGAAACCGATTAGCATCCACCGCTTGAAACTATCATGCTTTACCAGCAAAGGCCACAAGGAGGACATGGTTTGTGATGCGGCCGGCACACATGGGAAAAGGCTTGACAAGCGGGCAGGCTGGGCTAAAGAATGGCTTCCATGAAACCGGTTTCTGAAACCGCTTTCTTTTACCGCACTCAGCCTATGACGCACTTCCTGCAAGATATCCTCCGCCAACCTCTCGAACTCCAGCGGACTCTGGACTATCTTCGGGGACCAGGCCAGCGCCCCCTGCTGGAGGCGGCAGCGGTAGTTCGGAATGCCCGCTCTATCTATCTGACTGGAATTGGCAGCAGCTGGCATGCCGCGTTGACGGCCGCGCCCCTATTTTCAAAGGGTGGTTGTCCGGTCTACATGCAGGATGCGGCCGAATTGTTACTGTTTTCTACGCTTCCGTCCGGAGCCGTCATCATTGTCATTTCGCGCACCGGCCGCAGTATAGAGATCGTTCGTCTGCTGGCGAAGGCTCGCGAGTGCGGTGCGATCGTCATAGGTGTGACGAATTCGGAGGATGGGCCGCTCGCCCGTGAAGCGCAGATCCCGATTGTGGTTGCGACGAAGTTCGACCATGGAATCTCAGTCAACACGTACTCCACGTTGGCCCTTGCCGCTGGCGCGCTGGCGAGTGCCACGGTTTCTTCTTTTGATGACGCGCTCGTCAGTTCACTCACGCGCGCCGTCGCTGGGACTGATCGGGCTATGGCAGGATGGCAGGATAAGATTGCGAACACAAGCTGGCTTTTGCCTGATACGATTTGCTACTTTCTCGCGCGCGGTTCGAGTTTGGGCAGCGGCTATGAGGCTAGACTCCTGTGGGAAGAAGGCGTCAAATCTCCGGCGACGGCGATGGGCACAGGCAGCTTTCGCCATGGTCCACAGGAGATGGTGTTTGGGGGTTCGCGGTTCGGTATGTGGATCGATGGGCGACATATGCGGGGCCAAGACCTCGCGGTGGCGCGGGATCTGAGACGACTGGGAGCATCCGTCATGTTGATTGGCCACGACATTCTCGAAGACGCAGGCGACTTGGTCTTCCGTCTTCCTGAAGTGCCACCCGAGTGGCAATTCCTGATCGACATCATCCCAGCTCAGCTCGCGGCGGAATTTCTGGCGCGGCTCTCCGGAGTGGACTGTGATTCTTTTCGCCTCTGTTCTTATATCGTCGAAGACGAATGGGGTTTATTCCACAAGCAAGGAGAAGTACCGAAAGACAAGAACTAGGTTTCTGGAGGATATTTTCATGAAAAGACTTGGATTTTGCTTCTTGCTGCTGATTGCTTTAACTCCCACGCCTGGGCAGGCTGCATCAGGAGCGTGGCGGCAGCTCTTCAACGGGAAAGACCTGACTGGATGGAAGCATGTCGGTCCAGGAGAGGACACTGTAGAAAATGGCCTGATTCGCACTCATGGTGGCATGGGGTTGCTCTATTGGACCGGAGGGAAGATGGGGAACTGTGTGATTCGCGTCGTCTACAAGATGCGCGATAACAACGACAATTCGGGTGTGTTTATCCGCATTCCCGTAGAACCACGCGAAGAGTGGATGCCCGTGCATTACGGATATGAAGTGCAGATTGACAACCATCCGGAAACGTCAAATGAGGACGACCATCACATTACCGGCACGCTGTATTCCCTGACAAAGCCATTGGCCAAGCCCGGAAAGCCAGGCCCGGAGTGGAACACCATGGAAATCACTTTAGACGGTCCTCACACCATGGTTGTTCTGAACGGCGCAAAGGTCACGGATTACACCGAAGGAGACCCAGTGCCCGAGAAAAAGTTCGACTTCGAACCGCAGCGGGGACGGCGTCCCTTGGAAGGCTACTTCGGCCTGCAGAATCACAGTGACAACGATGTCGTGTTTTTCAAGGGGGTTGCAGTCAAAAAACTGAAGAAGTAGGAACGGGAAAATTCGAACGGGGAAACCACGAATTATGAGCAATTCTCCTCGCCGTAGATTTCTAAAGCTTGGTGCCGCCGCAGGGGCGCATCTGCCGCCCCCGTAGAATTTGGACTGAAACCGGTCTTCTGAGAAGCTGTGAGTGGGTATTCGGGGGAGAACGCATGATTGGGGCGGTTGACATTGGTGGAACAAAGATCGCGGTTGGAATGGTGGATGAAGCTGGGAAAGTTTTGTCCAAGATGGAATCTCCAACCGGTGTCGATTTTGGCTACTCACACGGGCTGGAACTCATTGCTGGCATGCTGCGAGACACGGCTCGCAATGCTAGCGTTGAGATCTCTGGCATAGGAATCGGATCCACGGGCCCAGTCGATCCATTCAGTGGCGAGTTTGGCGATATTGACTTCCTTCCCCAATGGCGAAGGAAGAATCCGGTGGTAGATCTGGCGCGCATTTTCAAAATGCGAGTGGCATTGGAAAATGACGCCGACGCGGCGGCGCTGGCGGAAGCAGGGTGGGGCGCCGGAAAGACAAAGTCGCGATTCGTGTATGTCACGGTCGGAACCGGCATTGGTGGCGGGATCATCGTGGATGGAAAACTCTATCGTGGGGTGGATGGAGCTCATCCGGAAATTGGTCATCATGTGATCGATGCGTCCGGGCCGCCTTGTTCTTGCGGCTTCCGGGGATGTTGGGAATCGCTCGCTACGGGTCCAGCTATGGTCACTTGGCTGGAAAGCAAAGCGCCGGCGGACTATCCGCATCGCCAAGGCCTTACCGCCAAACGAATCTGCGACCTCGCGACGCAAGGGGATGAGTTGGCGCGCGACGCCGTGAAAAGGGAAGCCTATTACTTGGGTCTTGGCATCGCGAATCTGGTGAATCTTTTGACTCCCGACGCGATTGTGTTGAGCGGCAGCGTAATGAAAAGCTCCAGTCTTTTTCTCGAAGGCATCCGTGAAACGATTCGCCTGGGCTGCCGGTTCGTCCCCTATGAAAAAACTGAGCTGGCCCTGGCTTCACTAGGGGAAGATACCAATCTCATCGGAGCTGCGAGGGTCTGGCACTATCGGTACGGGCAAGTAAGTTAGGGGGCAATAATGGCAAGAAACCGTTACATGGTTGTCCTTGTCTTCCTCACGTTTTTTGTAATATCGCTCGTGACCAACATTTTTGGTCCAATTGTTCCGGATATTATCAGCAGTTTTCATGTAAGTCTGACCGCAGCGGGATTTCTGGCGTTTGCCTTCTTTATTGCTTACGGAGTTATGTCGATTCCCGCCGGCTTTCTGGTGGAGCGCTTCACCGAAAAACCGGTCATGATTCTGGCATTTCTCGTGGCAACAGTGGGATCACTCAGCTTCGCTCTGGTGCCAACCTACCGGGTGGCCGTGGTTTCCTTGTTTGCGATCGGCGCGGGCATGGCGGTTCTGCAGGTGGCCGTGAATCCGCTGTTGCGCGTCTCCGGCGGTGAAGAGCATTACGCTTTCAATTCAGCTTTAGCGCAGGTCGTTTTCGGTGCGGCATCCTTTCTCAGTCCGCAAATCTATTCGTATCTCGTACTCCATCTCAAGAATCCTTCCCCCACTCCCCATGCGGTGCTGAGCGTTCTTGGAAAACTCACACCCGCCGATCTGCCCTGGGCATCGATGTATTGGATCTTTGCTGTTTTCACCATGCTGATGGTCGTGGTGCTGCTTCTCTCCAAATTTCCTAGCGTCCAGCACACGGATGAGGAGCGTGCGGGGTCTTGGAAGATGTATACGGTTTTAGCGCGTAAAAAGGTTGTTTGGCTGTACTTCTTGGCGATGTTCGCCTACGTTGGCTGCGAACAGGGGACAGCCGACTGGATTTCGAATTTTCTGCGTCAATATCACGGTTGCAATCCTCATACGACGGGCGCTACAGCCGTGTCCTGGTTTTGGGGCTTACTCACAGCTGGTTGTCTGGTTGGGATGTTGCTGCTGAAGATCTTCGATAGCCGGAACGTACTGATTGGTGCTGGTATTGGAGCCATCGCTTGTCTAACAGCAGCCTTGTTCGGGCCAGCCAAGGTATCGGTCATTGCGCTTCCCGCCATTGGCCTGTTTGCTTCGGTCATGTGGCCGATCGTCGTTTCTCTTGCGCTCAATTCCGTCGCGGAATATCACGGGTCTTTCTCGGGAATCTTAAGTACCGCAATCATCGGGGGTGCCATAGTCCCGGTCATCATCGGCAGAATCGGAGATTACGCAGGGCTGCGAAATGGAATGGCATTTTTGTATGTCACGTTCGGATTTATCCTGAGTGTTGGTTTCTGGGCAAAGCCCCTGATCGTCAACGCCACCATTCGCCTCCAAAAAGCCTCAACTGAGGCGACGGTTTAATCCTGACTTTCCCTGCAACCTTTCACAGGGAACCTACTTGACCTCATGCTCGAAAGATTCGGAGTCAGTGTTCGCCCTTATATAGGTCACTACCGGCCAGCGCTGTTGTCGCCATGGCAATTGGAGCATTTGCTACTATAGACTTTTCCTCCCGCTACGACGGCTTGGTATTGTCCGGTGTACGGATTTCTCATAGCCCAGCAGAGCGCGGGGCATGCTGAAGACCGGCTTCCTGGGCCTGCAGCAAAGGAATCATAATGAAAACCGCTGCCATAAAGGCTGCCGAAAAGTAAGCTTGCGCCAGTTTCCAAGCAAGAAGTTCTCCGAGTTTCCCGGTTGATCCGTAGAGCATAAAACGTATTCCTGCACGAGGTGATTGGATGAGGGTTGCTTTGACGTCCTTGATTCTGGCTGGCATGCTGGCGGGTAGCGCCGCCCTTTTCAGCTCCATGCATTCGCAAGATGCCACCCCAGCTAATGGTCCGCGTGGACCCTTTATCGACTATCGGGATGAAAAGCCCGGGAACGTACGCAAAATTACCGTACAGGATCTGCCTGAGCCCTATACGACGAAATCTTCGGCCAATGGTTCACGCATTGTGCCGCGGCCCCAAAACGCATGGCCGCAGGTTCTGCCGGGATTCAAAGTCGAGCAATACGCGAATGGCCTCGAGAATCCGCGCTTGATCCGCACCGCCCCGAATGGGGACTTTTTTGTCGCAGAAAGCGATCCCGGCGAGATCAAGATTTTCCGAGGTATTACAGGTGATGGCAAGCCGCAGCAGATGCAGGTTTTTGCCCGTGGGCTGGAAAGGCCATTTGGCATTGCCTTCTACCCATCTGGCCCCAATCCGCAGTGGGTGTATGTGGGCAATGTGGGTTCTGTGGTGCGTTTTCCGTATCAGAACGGAGATTTGAAGGCCCGCGGTCCGGCCCAGCACATTGCAGATTTGCCCTGCTGCGGAGGCCACCACACGAGAGACGTTCAGTTTTCGCCGGATGGCAAGACGATGTTTGTTTCCGTCGGCTCAGACTCCAATGTGAATGATCCGGACACGACACCGGATGAGAAGAACCGTGCCGACATCCTTGCCTTCAACCCAGATGGTTCCGGTATGCGGGTTTACGCTTACGGTATCCGCAATCCCGTGGGTATTGCTGTGAGTCCGACTACCGGAGAGCTGTGGTGTTCGGTGAACGAGCGGGATACGCTCGGAGACAATCTGGTCCCCGACTACATCACGCACGTGCAGGAGGGTGGGTTTTACGGATGGCCCTGGTGGTATATGGGAGGTCACCAGGATCCGCGACATAAGGGCAAGCACCCGGAGCTAAAAGACAAGGTCATTACTCCGGATGTAGCTCTGCCGCCACACAACGCGTCGCTGCAAATGACTTTTTATGATGGTAAGCAATTCCCGAACGAATACCAGGGCGATATTTTTGCTTCCGAGCATGGCTCGTGGAATCGCTCTATCCGTGTCGGATACGAATTAATTCGGATTCCTCTGCACCAAACCGGACACGCTAGCGGCGAGTACGAAGATTTTATGACAGGCTTTGTGGTGGACGAGGGACACGTCTGGGGTCGGCCCGTCGGCGTGACGGTTGCTCCAGACGGTTCACTCCTGGTGACCGATGACGGCTCGAATTCAATTTGGCGTGTCAGCTATGTGGGAAAGTAGAAATGAAAAAGCTGGCCGCCAAGAGTAGTTCGCGCGTCAAGACATATGCGGCTTTATGTACAACGATGGATGAAGAGTGAGCATGACGGAGATCCGTTGCAGTGCCCTTCTCTTCGATATGGATGGTGTGTTGATTGATTCGACGCCTGCGGTCGCTCGTGTATGGCGGCGATGGGCTACGGAACAAGGGTTCGACCCCGATGAAGTCGTTGCACGTGCCCATGGCCGCCCCAGCCTGACTACGGTACGAGAATACTTGCCGAATGCGGATCACGCGGCGGAGAACCGTGAAGTCGAGCGCCGCGAAATGGAGGATCTGGACGGAGTAATACTTCTTCCGGGCTCCCGGGAATTGCTCAACAGTCTTCCACCGGAACGCTGGACGATTGTGACTTCTTCCACCAGGCCGCTGGCGCAGGTCCGGCTACGGGCTGCGGGGCTGCCGATTCCCGAGCGGCTCGTGACCTCCAGTGACGTCACGCAGGGGAAACCCCATCCGGAACCATTCCTGAAAGCGGCGTCTGTGCTGGGGTTTGCCGCCACCGACTGCGTGGTATTTGAAGATGTTCCGGCAGGCATTCGTGCGGGTAAAGCTGCTGGTGCGAGAGTGATTGCATTTCGGACAACTGTGCCGGAATCGGAACTTCGCGGCGCCGGAGCCGACTGGGTTGTGAACAATTGCGCCGACGTCTTTCTCGCCCATACAACGGATGGGCTAACGCTTCACATTGGCGATCTAACGCGATGAAGATGGGTCGGAGCTAAGACTTCTATGCGCAATTTCACGCGGATTCTCAGCTTCTTTTTGATTTCCATTGCGAGTGCTCAAACTAGCTTGCCCACTGCTGTTTCCGGCAGGAAGCCTCCCATCCCTCGCTTTGAGGACGTAGCCCGCTCCGCCGGGCTGACTACATCGCACATTTCCTCGGTGCAGAAGAAGTACATTGTGGAATCCATGAGCGGTGGCGTTGGCTTCATCGATTGCGATAACGACGGAAAGCCCGACATCATTACGGTGAACGGTTCGAGCGTCGACCGCTATCGCCAAAATGGTGGCGACCCGATGGTTACGCTCTACCACCAGGACGCAGATCTAAAGTTTACGGACATCACAAAAACAGCAGGCTTGACCCATAAGGGTTGGGGCATGGGCGTCTCCGTGACGGATTACGACAACGACGGATTGCCGGATATTTATGTGACGGGATATGGAGGGAATGTTCTCTACCACAATCTGGGTGGGTGCAAATTTGAAGATGTGACTGAGAAGGCAGGCATCGGAGGCGGAGGTTTCAGCACAGGATCTGCGTGGGTGGATTACGACCACGATGGACGCCTGGAACTCTTTGTGTCGCGCTACGTTCATGTGGACATGGATAAGTTGCCCGAGCCGGGGAGCGATGAGAAATTTTGCCGCTATAAGGGGGTCTTGGTGCAATGCGGTCCTTGGGGCATGCCAGGAGAGAGCGACTTGATGTTCCATAACCGGGGCGACGGGACGTTTGAAGAGGTGTCGAAGAAAGCTGGAGTGGCCGACCCAGGCCGGTACTACGGTCTCGGCGCTGTTTGGGGTGACTACGATAACGACGGATGGCCTGATCTTTACGTCGCCAACGATGCCGGGCCGAATTATCTCTATCGCAACAAGCATGACGGTACTTTCGAGGAAGTTGGGCTCCCGTCTGGTGCAGCTCTCAGCGCCGAAGGGCAGGAGCAAGGTTCCATGGGCGTGGATTTCGGCGACTACAACCGCGATGGCCGCATGGGGATTATCGTTACGAATTTTGCCGATCAAGCGAACGCTCTCTACCGCAATCTGGGGGCGCAAGGATTCTCCGATGTAGGCTGGAGCGCACAAATCGCTCCGCCAAGTGTCCCTTTGGTTGGTTGGGGCACAGGGTTCTTCGACATGGACAACGACGGCTGGCTTGACTTGTTCGTGGCCAATGGGCACGTCTATCCGCAAGTGGATTCGGGTACCACCACGGGAGCATTCCGTCAGCCCATGTTGCTGCACCGGAACAAGCGGGATGGAACGTTCGAGGAGGTCTCCGCCGAGGCGGGACTTCGCGATATTCCGTTAGCCGCGCGTCGCGGGGCCGCTTTTGCAGACGTGAACAATGATGGGTGCATTGATATTCTGCTGTTGAACGTCGGCGAGCCGCCATCCTTATTGATCAACCATTGCAAGAACGGAAACCACCGCGTGCTCTTCAAGCTGACCGGCACCAAGAGCAATAAGCTTGCCATCGGCGCGCGGATAACGGTTCGGACGGGGAAAGTTACGCAGTTGGCCGAGGTGCGGAGTGGTGGAAGCTATCTTTCGCAGAACGATCTCCGGTTGCATTTTGGACTGGGTGCGGAAGAAAAAATGAACGAAGTCGAAATCCGTTGGCCCAATGGCAATGTTGAGACGCTTCGTGATGTTCCTGCCGATTTTATTTACAACGTAATCGAAGGGAGCGGAATTCGAGGGAAGACAGCTCTGCCCTGAGGAGTTCCGCTGGGTCCAGGACCCGTTATTTTGCCGTCGCATACGCCAGCGAAGCAGCGCCAGTGACGTCGCCGTGACCGCCGGACTTCTGCACGAATACCACCGCGCGGAGATTTTCGGATTTCCAGTCCGCGCGGGGAACAGCCTTCACCGCCGACGAGAATTTTCCGTGGTGAACCGATCCGATCTCGCGCAGTTCCCGCACCACGCCATTGTGCTGCAATAGACGGCCACCGTTTTCTCCGTGGCCCACCTGAGTGGAAAGCCCGTCTTCCGTGATGGCGAGCAGAACCTTGCCATCGGCATCTCCGGTTCCCTCGATGTCCACTTGCAGCATGCCTCCCGCGCTCCAGCTCAGCTGGATCTGAGCAGGTTTTGTGGAGCGCGCAGCGAGGGTGAGTTGACGTGCCACACCGTTCGCGTCATTTCCCGAGAACTCGGCGTGCCCATCGATCACCATTTGTGGCGTGTAGACGGATTGCAAATCAAAATGGCGTGCGTATTCGCTCTGGCGCTCCGTAAATGCCGCCGAAGAGAAGCGGTCGGTCCAGCCAAGGTGATTCCAGTAGTCCACATGTTCGCCCAGAATCAGCACCTCAACTCCTGCCTCCACCCCGGCTTGGCGCAATTTGGTCAGTAAAGCGTCCGCGGGCGGACAGCTGGAGCAGCCTTCCGAAGTAAAAAGCTCCACCACTACGGGGCTGCCTTTGGGAGAAGCGGCGAGGCTTGTTCCCGTCAGAAGGCCTAGAGCGAGACTTGCGGCAAGAAAGTTGTTCATACGGAAACGTGACCCTCCACAACTTGGATGCATCAAGTTGCAGAAAGTGACATACACCGGCAAATCGCGCAGGCCGCCGCCCTCGCCGGGCATCTGGCGACAGCCCGAGACTTATTCTAGAACTTCCCTACGGTGCAGGCATGGTCGCGGCGATCTTGTGGCCGCCGATCTTTCCGGAGATTGTAGCCGTGGCCTGCGGCTGCCGGTCGAACCAGGTCAAGTTCAAACGGCCCTTGACCCCGTTCGAATCTTCGACGGAGACGTGCGCGACGATCTCTCCGGAGATGAAATTCCAGTCCACGGTTCCGGAAGCGGCGAGATCGGAGGTCCAGCGCAGCCTGTTGAGATGAAAGCGCTCCACTTCATCCCGGTGGCCAAGGGATTCCTTGCGGAACGTCCCGCCGCGCAGGCCGACACCGGATCCGCTGGTATTCACGAAATAGCGCGCTACAGCATCGCCGGCGGTAAAGGCAGCAGCAGCGGCGACCTGCAAATCCTCTCGGGAGCCGCGATTCCCGGGCGCTGCAGTTGCAGGATCGAGTTGAGAGACGGCTGTGGCGAACTTTGGCAGCGTGCGTACTTCGGGAATCTTCTGGGTGCAACTTGTGTCTCCGGGATCAAGCGTTTCCACAAAGCGGCGGACGATAGGCAAGGCGCAATTGTCGGCGTCGCCCAGGGCGGTCACGTGAAAGCTGTTGGAGATGAGAAACTGTTTCGCGTTGGGGAAGAGGGCGGCGGCGAGCGTGCCCTGCTTCGGCGCGGTTACGGAATCGAGCTCTCCCGAGAGTACAAGCACGGGGGCTTTGGTAAACTCCGCGTCCGGTGGTACCGGCTGACCCGGAGTGTGTTTCGGAGAAAGAACGGGCCAGGGCAAGCATAGATCCAAAGTACTGGTGTCCAGCGGCGCGGCGCGGAACTCGGCGATAGTGAAGGGAGCGTACACGTCCGGGTGCTGCTGTTGTTCGGCGAGAATCGCTTTTTCAAGCTGCTGGGTGCGAGCGTCCGGTGCGGCGGTCATAGCGTAGAGCTGCGGATAGTCGGTGCAACTGACGGCCGTGAACAGCCCGGCACTGTAAGACTGGGTGTGCACATCAGGCCCTCCAGAGGCGGAAGAGACCCAGTCCTCTGCGATCAAGCGCAGTAACGGTGTGCTGTCGGGCTGGCTGCTCGAAGGTGCGAGGTAGGCGCGGGCGGCCGCGTCGAGCTCACGAAAAATGAGCGGACCATAGGCCGCTGTTGCCATGAGGTAGGCGAGGGTTGTGCCATCCGCCGTGACTTCGCGCTGCTGGCCGTCGCCGTCTGGTGCAGTCCCATGAAGCGGGGACTTGCGCAGAGCTTCAAGCAACCGCTCAATGCGCGAAAGCGAATCTCCCGGGAGATTGCGGCACGTTGCCGAGCGTTCGCACACGGCATTGAACGCATGGCGAAATGCCGGAGCCGTTTCGGGATACCACGCGGAAATGCCAACTACCGGAAACGCGCCGTCAAGGACGAGCGAGCGGAGGCGCTCAGGATGACGCCCAGCGAACGCTTCGGTGGAGAATGTTCCATAGGAGTCGCCATAGAGATCGATTCTACCGATGGCGAGTGCGTCGAGAATTGCAGCGAGATCATCGGCTGCAAGACCACTGCCAAAGAGGTACGCCGCAGGCCCCAGTTGCGCGCCGCAGCTTTCGATAGCGGGCAGCAGCGGATAGGCTTCGCGCTGGAGCGGCGGGCAATCGATGGCATGGGACTGGCCGGTTCCACGATTGTCCATGAGCAGAAGGTCGCGATGGTTGAGGAGTGGGTCGTACAGACTGAGATAACTGTCACGGCTCTCTGTCGTAGCAAAACCGGGTCCCCCTTCCGACGCGACCAGGGTGCCCAGCGAAGGCTGATGGGCATTGCGGTGCGGATAGAACTCGAAGTGAATGCTAATAGTTCCCGATACCTCACCGGCGCTATCCAAAGGCCTTACCAGGTCGCCGCAATACGCTGGAGCGCTGGCACAACGCTTCAAGTCCAGGCTGCCGACGTGGAGGGTCTTCGCCGCATGAGGCGGCAGTGCGTAGGCCGGCTTGGCGTGAGGCCGATTCACAGCTAGAGCGGGGGATATGAGACTGAACAGGAGAATCAGACTGGTTGCCGCGAGTTTACCGCCGGCAGAGTGTGTGGTCATGGAAACAAAGTTAGGTTGTTCCATGGAATCTTATCGTGCTTCCTGCGCGGAGAATGCTAATTGTTGAGAGAACGTCAAGCTGAGGACGAGCATAAGAGCCATGCTCGCCAGCGTCAATGCAATCCCAGCACGTAGACTGTGAGCCTGTGCTGAAACTGCGCCGACCAGCATGGGAATGGTGGCGCCTCCCATATTTCCAATAGCGAAGAAAAATCCACCCAGCCGATTGCTATTCTCGCCGAGCTCGCGCGATAACACAGCGACGGTGATGGGGAACAGCGCAGCCAGGCCGAATCCAGCGATAGCGGCTCCAATCAGCAAGAACGGAACGAGGTGGGTGGTCAGTACGAGGAGCGTTCCGATCACAGCAGTCAGCAAGCCAAGGCGGTAGATGGCGCGCTCACTGTGAGAACGGAGGATACTGGGCGCCAGTCCGCGACCCAGGAGGAGCGCTCCCCAGAAGGCTGAAGGAGCCATGGCGGCGCTTCCGGCAGACACTGTGGCGAAGCCTCTTGCATAGGAGGCGATCCATCCGCCAAGGGCGTTCTCCGTCCCCACATAAAGGAAGGCGAGAGTCGTGATGAGCGCAAAAGACGACAGCTGCCATGGTGCCGATGGAGAGATTGTTCCGGAGGTTGCAGGTGCCGGCATCTCATCCGAAGAGACAAACCTCGCGAACCGGACTGCGAACAATAGCGGCAGCACGCCGAGGGCGGGGACGAGACTGGTCAGAGGCAAATAGCGAAGTCCTGCTGCGATGAGAAAGGGGCAGGCAACGGCGCCAATTCCCCAGGCAAAATTCAGCAGGCTCAAAGCGGAGGCCGCGCGCCCCGGATTGTTCTTCGCCACTGCCAGGTTCGAGCCGGCAATGGCGAGTGCCATGCCCAAACCGCAGAGAAAGACTCCAACCAGCCCCACGCGCCAGGAACCCAGGACAAATATTTCGAGACCGGAACACAAAGTCAGCATGGCGGCTGTACAGACGCGAGTAAAACCCCAGCGCGGCAATGCACGCGTGGAGATCAGGCTGCCTAGCGTCGATCCAACGTACTGAGCCGTGAAAAAGTAACCGGACTGGAGATCGTGTATTCCCCAGTGCATGGCCAGGGTAGGGAGCAAAGGACCCAGCAAGACAGTCGTGATGCCGATCAGGGTGAACTGAGCGTGGATCCAAAAGGCCATGGTAGAGCGGGAAGGTGGGGATTGCACTGGAAGGGGCGAAGTCACGCGTCGGTCTCTGTGCGATTATACGTGGCGTGCGTGGAACCGCCCGCCCACGCGGGAGCAAGCTCGGCCAGGTCCCAGCCGTAGATTATTTATGATAGCTTCGAATTGCTACATTTTATTTCGTACTATATCATCCCCAATATGCTACTTACGCAACATTCCAGAGCGGAAGGAGTCCGGATGAAGAGGACATTGACTGAGTTGGCGATCGCATTGACCGCACTAGTCGTGCTGCTGTTTCCCAGCCTTTCGGCGCAGATCGGCTATCAGTCCGCTTCCGACGCCGAGCAAAAGAAGACGCTGTTGCTGAAAGATTTTCATCCCAAGTCCATGCTGCATGTGAAGGAAACCCCTGTGCTCCGGGCGAAGTTTCCCGTGATCGACATGCACCAGCACGTGAATGACGCCAGGGGCATTGGGGATCGCGTTCCTCCTCAGGAGCTCGTCGAGAGAATGGACCGGCTCAACATCAAGACGATGGTGATTTTGACCGGCGGGTGGGGCGACCAGTTGCAAAAGGTTATGGACGAGATGGTGAAGCCTTACCCGGGCCGCTTCGTCGTGTTTACTCAGCCGGATTGGAGCAAGATTGACGACCCAAACTTCAGCACGCTGATGGTGAAGCAACTGGACGATGCGGTGCGGCGCGGAGCGCGTGGTTACAAGATTCTGAAAGAGCTTGGCTTGGGTGTCAAAGATAAGACTGGAAAGCTGATCGCAGTCGACGACGCGAGGCTCGACCCGGTTTGGGAGGAATGTGGACGGCTGGGGATTCCGGTAGCCATCCACATCGCCGACCCCGAGGCTTTCTTCCACCCGATTGACGGAGAGAATGAGCGCTATGAGGAATTGAACGAACATCCAGACTGGAGTTTTTATGGCCCGCAATTTCCCAGCTTTGAGGAACTGATCACGGCGCGTAATCGCATGTTCGCCAAGCATCCGAAGACGACGTTCATCGTGCTGCACGCGGGGAACTGGCCGGAGAATCTGGATAACGTCGCCGGGATGATGGACCGTCTTCCGAATACCGTGATCGAGTTTGGTGCGCGGGAAGCGGAGCTGGGCCGGCAGCCGCGCCGCGCACGGAAGTTGTTTCTCGACTACCAGGATCGCGTGATGTTTGGCAGTGACAACACACCCGATGCCGACATGTACCAAAATAACTTTCGCTGGCTGGAGACGGACGACGAAGCGTTTGATTATTGGGGATCACCGTCACAGGGGCGCTGGACCATTTCCGGTCTCAGCCTTCCCGATACCGTGCTGGAAAAAATCTACCACCTCAACGCGGAAAAGATTTTCAGTCAATTCAAGGGTGTGAGTTTGGCGAGCAAGTAGTTGATCCGGAACCGAAGGAGAGTGTCATGAGAGCAACATTCCGAACTGAGAAATCTTGGTTCCTGGAGATGATTGTACAAACATATGGCCTGGTTATTCTGCTGGTTGTCCTTACAGGATGCGAGAAGTCGCAAACGACCGCTCCAGCTTCTACCGCGACGAAAGCGGCGCCTGTATCAGCTGTCGAAGTACAGTCCAACGCCACCGGCCCGCTGGTTGTTAAGACTTCGGTTGCGGAGTTCGATCTCACGCCACGGGGCTATATGCAGGCGTATCTCCTCCGCGATGGCCAACGTCTCACGCTGGACGATCCAACGACAGATGCAGCGGGCGGCGGTGTGGTGGTGTCTGGGAAGCCCGTGCGCGATTTCACTTTCGACCTGAGTAAGGCCGCGGTCACGAATGTTACCGGTAAGCTGGGTACTCTTGGTAAGCGGATCGACGTCACCGGACACAGCGCCAGCTTGGGCTTGGACGAAACGCTTTCCGTCGAAGTCTACGACGATTTTCCGAGCATGGCGCTAACGACCGCGTCCTACAGGAACGCTGGTCAAGAAGATATTGCGCTGGACCGCGTGAGCGTGCAGGAGCACCGCATCAACGCAGCTTTGGCGAATGCGAAGGTCGCGCCGCACCAGCTGTGGTCGTTCATGGGCGCCAGCTACGATTGGGGGCAGGACGAAGTCCTGCAAATACCCGCGCATTTTTCGCGTCCCAACGTCATGGGTTCGGTAGTGAAACAGGGCGCGGGGGGAGGCATTCCCGTGAATGCCTTCTGGACTGCATCCGTCGGCGAAGCTATCGGCCATGTCGAAACGTTACCGCTGGTTTTGTCGCTACCGGTGCAAGTGGCTGCTGATAAGCGCATCCAGACAAGCCTCACATTGGACTCAAAAACAACGCTGAAGCCTGGCGATTTGTTTGCCACACCGCGAAGTTTTGTCGCTGTGTATCACGGCGATTTCTACGAGCCCCTGCGCGCTTACTCGCTCGCACTGCAGAAAGAAGGATGGACGCTGGCTAAGCCCAACGACCAGGATTACGGGATCGCCTGGTGCGGCTGGGGATATGAGTTCAACGTAACTCCGGCACAGATGCTGAACACAATTCCGAAATTGAAAGAAATGGGAATCCAATGGGCTACATTGGACGATCGCTGGTTCACGACGTACGGCGATTGGGATCCGCGGCCAGAGACTTTTCCCGGGGATTCAATCAAAAAGATGGCAGACGATTTTCACAAACAGGGAATCTACGCGCAACTCTGGTGGTATCCGCTGGTGGCCGAAGATGGCCACGGCAGATGGGAGTCGCACCAATACATCGTCTCCAAAGTTGTGAAGGAACATCCGGACTGGCTTGTTCTGGGCAAGGATGGCAAGCCGGCGCGCGTGTTTCGAGGTCTTGCCGTTCTGTGCCCGGCTTTACCAGAAGTCCAGGAATATTACAAAAAGCTGACGAAAAAATTTATTGGCGAATGGGGGTTCGACGGCCACAAGCTGGATAACATCTATACGGTTCCCGCCTGCTACAACCCCAAGCATCATCACAAGTCGCCACAGGATTCGATGAACGCGATGGCGGACGTTTACAGGGTCATCTATCAGACGACGCGTGCGATGAAACCGGAGAGTGTAACGCAGATTTGTCCGTGCGGCACGACGCCGAACTTGGCCTGGTTAGGCTCCATGGATCAAGCCGTGACGGCTGACCCCGTGGGCGCGGTGCAAGTGCGCCGCCGCATCAAGTGGTACAAGGCGTTGCTCGGGCCGAATGCGGCGGTTTACGGCGATCATGTCGAGCTTTCGGAAATGAAGCAGCCCAAGCCTGGCCAGTACATTGAGATTGGCCGTGACTTTGCTTCGACGCTCGGCACTGGTGGTGTTCTAGGCACAAAGTTTACGTGGGGAGAATCCAGCCCCAAGTTCCAGCGCGTTGCGCTCACTCCTGACAAAGAAGAGCACTGGAAGAAGTGGACGGCACTCTACAACCAGAAAATGCTCTCGCGGGGAGAGTTCAAGGACCTGTACGTCTACGGATACGATGCGCCCGAGGCCTACGCGATTGAGAAGGACGGCAAGATGTACTATGCATTCTACTCTCTGTCGGCAACCACGCCTTGGAAAGGGAAGATTGAGTTGCGCGGCCTTGTGCCGGGCAAGTACCGTGTCCATGACTATGCGAACGACAAGGATTTGGGTGAAATCGACGCGGCTCAGCCGGTTCTGGATACGGAATTTACTGGAAGCTTGCTGGTGGAAACCAGCAAGGAATAAGGAACCCAAAGCCTAGATTTTGGGTTCCCCCGTACGAGCGCTGTGCAGTTCGCAGAATTCAGCCCAGAGGGCCGGGTCGCGGAAGGCTTCGGTGCCGCCGGGACGAGTCGTGGAAAACGCCGCCGCCAAATTTCCATAGCCCAGGCACGTGTTCAGATCTGCGTCGCGCATGTACTGATGCAGAAAGCCTGCGTTGAACGTGTCACCCGCACCAATAGGGTCGACTACGTCTACGGGGAGTGGCGGGCAATGAAAGCGCTCGCCGTGACGAACTGCCATCGCCCCCTTCGAACCCATTTTCACCACCAGCAAAGGGATCGAAGCCGAGAGGCGGCGAATCGCGTCTTCGAAATCGAGAGTGTGCGCAATCTTGCAGGCTTCCCGCTCATTGGGCAGTAGGATGTCCACGTATTGCAGCGCTTCAGGGAGCGTATCATCCCAGCGATCGTCCGGGTCGTCGTTCGTGTCGAGCGAGATTGTCAGCCCAGCCCTCTTGATACGACGGAAAAGTTCCGGAATCTGCCGAATCATGCCCCGGTGCAAGAAGAATGAAGACAGGTGGAAGTGCCGCGCGGAAGTTAGATAGTCGAAGTCGAGATGTTCCAGCTTCATTTCCGCCATGCACCCCGGATACGTGAGAATATGGCGGCCTTGGCTGTGCGGCAGGACCATGGTCACACCCGTGTCGGTTGTGTGCGACTCGGTGACGCGGCTGAGATCGACTCCGGCGGCGCTAAGGCGGCGCAGCGCAATCGAACCGAAATCATCCCTGCCCACGCGCGTTACCAAGCCCACCTGGCTTCCAAGAACCGACAAATTGTGGACGGTGATAGCCGACGAGCTGCCGAGCGTGACGCAGCACCCGTTGGCGAGAAGCTCACGCTCGAGTCGCATGTCCGCTGGCAAACCATACAAAATAATGTCGAGGTTGAGTTCGCCGGCAATCGTGATATCGAAACGGGGCACGAGATTGTCCTTATATCGTGTCGTTAAGAATCACGACTTGGGAAAGATTGCGTGGGGAATCGGGGTCCAGCCCCTTCTTCAATCCAGTGTAGAGGCCGAGTAGCTGCCCAGCGAGCGCGCAAGCAGCTAAGCGTGAACATTCCAGACGGCCCGCGGGAACTTCAACGAAAAGATCGGCGGCCGCTTGAATCCGCGAGCTAGGCTTGCTGGTCACCGCCATAGTGGTTGCGCCCAGAGCCTTCATTTCTTCCAGCAGATCGACTTCCGCCGCGTAAGCACGATCGGAAATAAAAAAGCCAAGCAGAGAACGCGGGCTGACAATGGACTTGGGACCATGCCGGAATTCAAGGCTGTAAAAGACTTGCCCATAGCTGCAAGAGGATTCCATGACCTTGAGCATGGCTTCGTTGGCGATGCCAAAGAAAGGCCCCTGGCCGACAAAAGAATAGTTTTCCAGATCGTGGCGGCTGACGAAGTCGCGCACGCGCTCGGGCAACTCCTGAAACATAGCGGCGGACTGAGCCGGGAGCTGGCGCAATTCTTCCAGCAAGGTTGCATCTTTAGCAACTGACGCAGCCAGGAATTGCAGGCCCAAGAGCATTGAGCTGAAAGAGCGCGTCATTACCGTGCTCTTTTCGGCAGCCGGGTCCAGCACGATGGCAAATGTAGATGTCTGAGCGAGCGCTTGGTCGCCAGAGCAGGTGACGGCAACCGTGCGGATGCCACACTCGCGCTCGAGATATTGCGCCGCCCTCACCACCTCCGTGGTTTTTCCTGAGCGGGAGATCAGCACCGGAATTGTGGTGCGGCGTTTGCTGAGAACTGTATCCGGAAAGAACATGATTTCGGATGCGGGTACGGCGTGCGCCGGCATTCCAGTGATGGCAGCAAACGAGGCGGCCGCGGACAAGGCTATGTAGTAGCTGGTTCCGCACCCGACAAAAAGCCATTCGCCATCGGGCGGCACTTCCGCGCAAATCTGGCGGATGGCTTCCATCCGCTCCAGCGCGCGCAAGCATTCCGTCCAGCATTGCGGCTGCGAAAGAATCTCGTCGAGAGTTATGGTCGAGCGATCGAGCGTCGTCATCTTAAATTGAGTGCTTATCTCAGTATCCTTAAACGAGTGTTACAGCAATGCCCGTATCCTTCAGAATTTGTAGATCGGATTTTGCAATGCGTTTGTCCGTGATGATGTGATGGATAGCCTTCGTGGGGACAATATGAGAAAGACTACGATGTCCAAATTTGCTGGAATCGCAGACGGCCACAACCCGGCGAGCTCTTTCCACCATCACTCGATTCACTTTGGCTTCGAGCAGGTTGGGCGTACTGAGGCCCAGCTTCACATCGAAGCCATCGACCCCAAGGAAGCAAATATCCGCGGTGAGCTGGCGCAGGCTCTCTTCGGCGAGTGGGCCGACCAGCGAGAAAGAATTCCGCCGCACACTCCCGCCAGTCAGCAAAACTTCAATGTCCGCATTCGCGAGTTCGGCGGCGATGTTGACCGCGTTTGTGATGATGGTCAGCTTGCGATGTCCGCGCAGGCAGCGCGCGATCGTGGTGGTGGTTGTGCCCGAGTCGAGGATCACGGACTGGCCTTCCTCAATCATGCGAACCGCGGCATTGGCAATACGCAGCTTTTCCGCATGGTGCAGTTTTTCCTTCTCTTGCAGAGAAGGATCGATGAGCGCACCGGTTTGCACCGTGAGCGCGCCTCCATGCGTGCGGTGCAGCAGGCCTTGTGCGTGGAGAACTTCCAAATCCTTACGAATCGTGATTTGCGATGTCTCGAACCTTGCGGAGAGGTCCGTCACCAGGACTCGAGATTCTCGGTTTAAAAGTTCGAGAATGCTGCGCCTGCGCTCTTCATTGAGCAGTTTTTCGCCTTTGGCCATAGAGAGCTCGTATACGTAATTATTATGTTTTACATTGTTTTGTTTCGATTGGCAAGACTTTCGATTCATTGAATCGAAAGCTGCGTCGTAAGAGGCGGGTGAGGAGGAAGTGTACAGGACGGACCGGTGCCTCTGTTGGGGAAGTCTGACTTGGGGGCGTGAAGGACGGCTAAGCTAGAGGGCTTTTCGCGCTTCGATGGGTTTTACAAAATGCTCCAAGGTTAGGCCGATGGAGACTTTCTTCAACTTGTCCGCGAGTTTGGTCCGCTCCGCGTCGTTCTTCGCGCCGGCATAGCGCTTGCGGAGCTGCTTAATCTTCTCGGTTCGTGTGCGGCGGCGGCGTATTTCACTACGGCGGCTAGGTGTGCTCATGAGGGCTCAATTCGTATTATAGCCTGTCTGGAACAGGTCTGGCGGAAAAGTTGTTGCGATTGGTCGGGAGATTGCTTGGAAACACCGCTCGTCGACGTTACTCATGAACATTGTCCAGGCAACTCGGGAGTATGAACGGTGGCTGAGGCGGCACACGCCGTTGATCCCTGCTGAACTGCAGCGGAAGCATCGCCTCATGCGAAAGAGTCTGTTTCCGTTCCTGCGAGCGACCTTTTACCGCTGGGCGCAGACCTGGCCGGCAGTGTGCCACGAGTTGGCTGGTGCGCCTCGGGTGCTGGCCGTTGGCGATCTTCACGTAGAAAATTTCGGCACTTGGCGCGACACTGCGGGACGGCTGGTCTGGGGCATCAACGACTTCGATGAATCCATTCGGATCGCCTACACAAATGACTTGGTGCGTCTCGCTACAAGCGCTGTTCTGGCGAGCGAAGAAAAGACCTTGGCGATTCACCATCGCGCCGCTTCGGACGCGGTTTTGAAAGGCTATGCCGACGGGTTGCGAAAGGGTGGGGAACCGCTTGTGCTCGGCGAAAGAAACAAACGCCTTTGGCATATAGCGCAAGGAGAAATGCGGACGCCAGCGGTGTTCTGGCGGAAGCTGGATAAGCTTAAGAAGCTGAAACATACACCAGCACAAGTGCGGCGAGCGATTGAACCACTGCTGCCGGAGCCTGGAATCAAGGTGGACTTTGCTCATCGTATCGCTGGGGTTGGCAGCCTGGGGCGGCTGCGCTATGTTGCGCTGGGGGAATGGCGCGGCGGACGCATTGCGCTGGAAGCGAAGCCGCTGGCGCCTTCAGCAGCAGTGTGGGCCGGACATGCGGCCAGCGGCCTTGGCGTGCTCTATCAGAAGGTCCTCGATCATGCCGTGCGTTGTGCGGATCCATTGGTGCGCGTGGAAGGCGGCTGGATCGTGCGCCGTCTTTCACCGGATTGCTCGCGCATCGAACTCACCGATCTACCCGTGAAGCGGGATGAGAGGCGCCTGCTCTACCGTATGGGATGGGAAACAGCGAATATCCATTTAGGAAGTGCTGGTGTGCAGAGGCACATTGAGGCCGACCTGCAAAAGCGCGGAGCCGGTTGGTTGCTGAAGGCGACACGGCAGATGGTCAAGGCAGTATCTAACGATTGGAAAGACTGGCGGCGCGCCACCAGCTAGGCCGTGTCCAGAAATCTCGCACAAAAACTGCCAGGGCGTGACAAAGTAAGTCGTCGCCAAGCTAATGCCCGCCCCTTACGGCCCTTATTTTGCCGTTGCGCCGCTACTGTTTGAGCAGATGCCAGGCTTCGCAATATTCGCTGTAACGGCCGTTCTTCGGGTCTTCGGAGGAGGAGAGAGAAACGTTGACGCGGCCCTCCAGAGCTTTCAGGGGAAGGATGTACCAGGTGTCTTCGACGGAGATATAGCAGGCAATAAAGTCGATTTCTGATTTGTGGTAGGGAATGGTTCTGGGCTTGAGGCAGCGTCCGGTATTTACACGGTACCTGTTCTTGGCAATTAAATGGTTGGTGGATTTGACCTGGATGCGCAAGCGGTGCGTGCCGTTGTCGATAATGAAGTCGTAGCGGTCGCTGTCACCGTAGGGTTTCGAAACCCTAAGGCCACGATTGGTGGCTTTCTGCAGGAAAGCGATTTCCGCCAGTTCTCCATGCCGCTTGGTTTCCAGACGGCGAGCCGGTTTGGCTTTCGGCATTCCTCTTCTCGATTCCTCTCTAAAAACAAGAAGCGCCAGCCCGGAAATGGACTAGCGCCTCGAATTCTTCCTATAAATTCAGGATATCAGATCGGAGGGTGGAATTCCGCCAACTCAGAGAGGGTTATTTTATCTTTGGAATGTGGAGGTTGGCAGCAAACGAGGGGATTGGAGGACTTGACAGTGTTAGAGCTAGGGGAGTGCGCGAGATGGCATCCGCCTCCGGGCCGATGTTTCTGTCGCGCTGGAGGCCTTCCAACAAGGAATCCAGGATGGAGGCGAGAGCCTGCGGGTTGTTCTCGAGCACTTGGTGCAGAGTCTCGCGGTTCACTGTGAGTTCGCCAATCGATTTGGGTTGAGTGTGCGCGCGAATGGATCGGGCGGCAGGTGCGCGATCTTGCCCTGGTGGAATTGGGAAAGGGGCAGCCTGTGCAAAGGTGAGGTCGAGCGTTCCGCAAGCCATCCAGTAGGCGACGATCTCCAACACATGTTCCGGCTCGCAAGCGGCGCGGGCTCGTTCGCTCTGGCATAGGCTCCGGTCCCAGCGAAGGATCGTAAGTCGGTTCTGGGCGGGATTCGTCGTAAGGAGATACGCGAACGCGTCATCCTCTACGGTTTGGTTGCAAACTGCGCAGTAGTGACTCAATTTGCGGTTCAAAAACACCTCCAGCGAACGCATGCCTGCAGTCCGGAACGTACCCGAAGGGCTGGCCCGGGTACGTTCCGGTCAAGCCACCGATGCGGTTCTCCGGTGTCCTTGAACGTGGGGGGGAAGATCGCCCAAACGAGAACGATTCTCTGCGTCCGCCAGGGGGATCAAAACCATTCCCGAGTTGCTGTCGAACGCGAGGTTGAAGGCGACACTGCACGGACCGCACAGCCAGTAGTACTCGGTTAAGCGGACTGAACCGGGACTCTTGCGCCCTTCCCCCGGATGGCGCGCGAACGCAGCCCTTTTGTCGACTCGGATGAGTCTGCCTTCTCGTAGCCGTTTAAACGGGATGGAACAAGACGGATTGGCGCATTTCGCGAGCATTTGCTATCTTCCAGAACGGTCTCTCGTGGAAACGTTCCGCGATGGTCCAACGCTGTCTTCTTTCCCGGGACCAGCGCTGCTTGCACATGTTCTAGTGCAAACGCAAGTCCAGTTGTGCATTCGCTTCAAGGAATTGGCCTAGATGATTGACACTGAGGGGGTTAGCGCCCGGAGAAATCTGCCGGTCGCCATGGCAGGGGGGAACTGTCATGGCGGCCAGCAATCGATTCCGCCGAACTCTGGGCGTGCTAGCGGCGGGGAATCTCCAGCTTCTTCATTTTGTACTGGAGGGTGGTGCGCTTTAATCCCAAGCGTGACGCCGCTCCGTGTTTGCCACCGACCACGCCGTTCGTGTCGTGGAGAACGCGGCTGATGTGCTCCCGGTCTACGTCCCGCAAAGTTTGTCCTCCAGGCAGCACCGCTTGGGCCGGTGTACAAAGCTCCTCCAGGTTGATGCGCAGCTCCGGTCCGGGCGACAGGATCACGCCACGCTCAATCAGGTTTTCCAACTCCCGGATGTTGCCGGGCCAATGCCAGCGCTCCAAAGCTGCCAGAGTGCTGGGTGGGATAACAAGGGCTGGGCGATTGAGGCGCCGAGCAAATTTTTCAACAAAATACTCCACCAGCACGGAGATGCTCTCTGGCCGCTCGCGTAGTGCCGGAACGCGTACCGGGAAGACGCTCAGCCGGTAAAACAAATCCCGGCGGAACTGGTTTGCGGCCGCCATCCCAGCCAGGTCACGATTGGTGGCGGTGATGAGACGAACGTCGATTTTGATGGTTTGCGTGCTGCCCAAACGCTCGAATTCGCGTTCTTGCAGCACACGCAATAGCTTGGGTTGCAATTCGACAGGAATGTCGCCGACTTCATCCAGGAACAACGTTCCCTGGTGGGCCAGTTCGAGTCGTCCAATCTTTCGATTTTGTGCGCCTGTGAATGCCCCCCGTTCGTGCCCGAAGAGCTCACTCTCGAGAAGCCCCGCCGGAATCGCGGCGCAGTTCACCTTGATGAATGGGCGATGACGCCGCTGGCTCATCTGGCAAATGGTATGGGCGATGATTTCCTTTCCCGTGCCGGTTTCTCCCAGCAAGAGAATGGTAGTGTCGGTCGGGGCTACCTGCTCGATTTCCCGCAAGATCCTTCGCATGGCTGGACTATTTGCGACAAGATCTTCTGCTTCCTGCGGAGGAGGTTGACGCTGTACGCTCAACGCCGCTGCTGGTCCTGAGCTGATTTGACGCCGCTTTCGCAAATCCACGATAAAGGCCACCCACGGCGGCTGCCGCTTGCCGAGTAAGCCAGCGCTTACGAGCACGGGCACACGGGTGCCGTCGGGGAGTTGGTACTCCTTCTCAAAGGGTGTGCAGAAACCGTGCTCTTGAAGCTCCTGTTCGGCATGCTCGCACAGGCCGTGATATTCCACAGGCGTGATATCCGCACAGGTTAGCCCCCGCTGCATTTCCTCACGGGTCCGTCCCACCATACGCAGGAAGGCATCGTTGGCGTTCGAGAAACGGCCGCCCCGTTCCCACTGCACCACACCCAGCGCACTCGTGGCCGCAATTTCGTGGAAATTTCCTTCGCGCATCTGACCGTCCAGTTGGCGCCGTAACAGCTGCAGTTGCTGCATAGCGATCTGGTTGGCCAGCGCCAGAGAAATCTGGCCCGCAGCTTCGTTCAGCAGGTGAGCATCGTCGACGCGATAGGCTCCCGGCTGTGAGGTGCTAATCCACAGAGCGCCGAACACGTTGCTGGCCGTCTGCAACGGAACCCAGCAGCCCGATCTCAATCCGTACTTGAGAAGCTCCTGCGTTGTTTCGCAAATGAATTGCGGCGACCGCAAATCATCGACCAAAATCGGACGGCGCAACCGGTAGGCCTCACCTGCCGGTGTTCCGTCTAACGGAAGTATGAAACCTGCAGGCAACGCGGAGCCGCCTGGAGGAGTGTGCTGGGTGTACAAGCGAAGCTGTCCGGATTCCGGTTCGTACAACGCAAGTCCCGCGTAACGGTGTGGCAGAACTCGGTGCAGGCTGCGGCAAATTCCCGGGAAAGCTTCTCGAATGTCCGAGTGTGTAAGAAGGAACTGGCTGAGATCGGGTAACAACCGGGATCGATCTTGCTGATGCTGGTTGTCGCGTGGGGCCCCTGATACGGGTGAATCCGTGTGCGAAGTGGCCATGGCATCCTCATTTCGATTCTCTACGTGTCTATTGAGGGCCCTGTACAGGAGGAGTTCCAGTGACAAAACAACGTGTTCTGAATTGCTAAAGTATACACCTCGTAACTCCTTATGGTGCAAAATACTCTTGGGGGACCTTCCGGGTGACTGTCTTGTTTTGAGAACAACGAGTACAGCAGCCGTGTGAGGCCCAAAAAACGACCGGTCGGTTTCCCGGTTTCGTTGTGAAGTTCGAGAAGCGCAGCGAACTACCAGCCAGGCGTGTGCGGGAACAAAATCCTGTTTCCTTGAAGTTCTTTAAAATCTATCACTTCCCGTCTCGGGCAAGCTTCTGGAATATTTGCCGGAAACCCGGGCAGGGGGTAAGATTTCCGCCATGGGCTGGGGGACAGCACGATTCATCCAGTTTGCCTCTTCGGCCCCAGGCGCCACGAATCGGGTTTGCTAGGTTATGGCCGAGTCTTCCTCTAGGGTTACCAACGATACGCCAATGGCCGAGTCCCTCCAGGGCTTGGTAGCCAATAGATTTCGTATTGAGAACAGAGTCGGCCGAGGCGGCATGGGTGAGGTCTATCGCGCCCAGGACATCCGCCTTAAACGCACGGTCGCCCTCAAGCGCCTGGCTCCTTCGCTGCGCAACGATTCCCTCTACCGCCGTCGATTTCAGGAAGAGGCGGAGAATGCGAGCCGTTTGAGCGACCCCCATGTCGCGGCTATCTATGATGTCCTTGAAGAGAACGGGGAGATTTTTCTGGTCATGGAGTTTGTCGAGGGGGAAACTCTTCGTCAGCGCATGGCCCGGCCCGTCACGTTTGAGGTGTTCTTCGAAATTGGAGCGCAGTGCGCGCAAGCCCTGATTGCGGCACACCGCGCGGGCGTGGTTCACGGCGATATCAAGCCTGAGAACATCATGCTGACGCCCACCGGCGAAGTTAAGATCCTCGACTTTGGCCTGGCGAAGAACCTGCCCAGCGCCGACCAGAGCGCGACTATTGACCGCGCTGGTACATTTGCCGGCACTCCGGCATACATGGCGCCCGAAGTTCTGATGGAAAAGGCGGCGGACGGCCGCGCTGATATTTTCTCGCTGGGTGTCGTTTTTTACGAAGTCGTTACGGCCCGTCATCCCTTCCAGGCCAGCAGCTTCATGGCGACGTGCGACCGGATTCGGCGGGAGAATCCGGTTCCGCTCCGGTCGTTGAATTCCAATGTGCCTGCGGAGTTGCAGGAAATCATAAGCAAGATGCTGGTCAAGGCGCCAGAACGCCGCTATGCCAGCGCTCGTGAACTGCTGCAAGACCTGCGTTACGTTCAGCAAACGAACTCGCACCCCGAACTGGTGCTCCCGAGCTGGGCGCCCTCTCCGTTATGGAAGAGGATCTTAATTCCTGTCGCCGGCGGTGTGCTAGGAGCCAGCCTGTTGCTGGGCGCCTACCATTCTCCCAAGGTTCGAGGATGGTTGGGGTTAACCCCGCCGCCACAGCGGATTTTTCTCGCGGTCTTACCGTTTGCGCCAGCTGCGGGAGATGCGAACAGCCGCGCATTTAGCGACGGTGTCACTGAAACTCTCGCCGTGCGCCTGACTCAGCTTACCGCGAGTTATCCCGTGGAGATCGTGAGCCCACGCGAAATCCGGGCCGAATCCGTTCAGGGTGCAGAACAAGTTCGAAAGACATTCGGTGCCAATCTGGCGCTGGAAGGCAGCTTAGCGCAATCGGACCATAGAATTCGCGTCAGCTACAGCTTGGTGGACACAGTCACCCGCCGCCAGCTGCATGCCGATACTGTCACAGTCGACGATGTCAGTGGCCCCTTGTCTCTGGAAGACCGGCTGGTGGAGAGCATTGTCAGCATGCTGGGTATCGAAATGCGACTCAATGACAGAACAATCTTGCGGACTCGAGGCACGGTTCAGCCAGCAGCCTACGATTACTACCTGCGCGGGCGCGGGTTCCTACAGGATTACCAGAAACCAGAGAATCTGGCCGGCGCCATCGATGCCTTTCGACGGGCTTTGGAATTGGACGAGCGCTACGCGCTGGCTTCCGCCGGTCTCGGGGAAGCGTACTGGCATCAGTATGAGCGCGAGCGCAATCCAAAATCGGTGGAGCAAGCTTTGGTGAAATGCCAACAGGCTGTGGCACAAGCCAGCACCCTGGCGAATGGCCATATCTGTCTGGGGGTGGTGTACAACGGTACCGGCCAGTATGAAAACGCCGTGGATCAATTCCAGCAGGCTCTTTCCGCGGATTCCACAAATGATGATGCCTTTCGCGGTTTGGCGTCCGCGTACGAAAAGCTCAATCGCCTTAGCGAGGCCGAACAAACTTATCAGAAAGCAGTCCGTCTTCGTCCACAATACTGGGCGGGCTACGCATGGCTGGGCGGCTTCTATTTCCACCAGGCGCGCTACGACGACGCTGCGCGCATGTATACCGAGTGGATCGCCCTCGCCCCAGACAGCTTTCAGGGCTACAACAATTTGGGGACTATGTACCTGTTGCAAGGGCGGTATGGAGAGGCGATTCCGCAGTTACGCCGGTCTGTCGATATCAGTCCGACCATGGATGCTTATTCCAATCTTGCCACCGCGTATTTTTATCAGGGTAGTTTCGCGGATGCAGCGCGAAGTTATCAAGAGGCGGTTCGAGTGGGAGAAGACGACTCCGAGGTTTACAGCGTATGGGGGAATTTGGCGGAAGCTTATTACTGGGATCCTGGAGAGCGAGATCGCGCAGCGGAAACGTATCGCCGCGCTATCAATCTGGCTACGGAACGCCTTCGCATTAACCCTCGGGACGCTCGCACATTGTCCGGGCTCGCTTTGTACCACGCCATGCTGCAAGAGAAGAGCCAAGCTTCCTCTTACTTGCAGCGCGCGGTTCCCTTGGCCCCGAACGACCCCGAGCTCCAAGTGGAGCTGGCGAAGATCAAAGTTCAGTTCGGGCAGTATTCGGCGGCCGTTGCCGCTCTGGAAAAAGCGAGGAAATTAGGAGTATCTGCATATGTGGTTCGGGACGATCCTGCATTCCATCCTTTGGCGTCGGATGTGCTGTTTCAAAAACTGGTAAGTCAGTAATCGGCCCCTGAAACGTTACAAGGAGATGAATCTTTTCCAAGGAGATAAATCGAATGAGCTCCGGTGGCGGTGGTGGCTCTTCCGTGAAGTTAGTTATGGTCGGGGTGGACGCACAGGGTAATCCGACTGTTGATCACGCGGATATAGAAATCTGGTCGACCGCGGGAGACCAAGTCAAGTGGATGAGTGCGGGGATTCCGTTCCTGATTACTTTCGCTGCAGGTTCGCCTTTTGCGCAGTCCAGCTATAGCGGTCCCAGCGTACTTTCTGGGGCAATTAGCTCTGGAGCCACTGGCCCTTACAAATATTCGGTAAAGGTCGGTGTCAAAACTTTGGATCCCAGGGTAATTGTTCGTCCCTAAACAAACAGATAGAGTCGGCTATCCGAAAAGATAGTCGAAGCGCCGAATTACCAGCAAATTTTCGTATCAAGATGAGAACATTCGGCAGAAACTGACTGAGGTGGCAAGGGTAACAAGTCCCTGCCGCCTTTTTTGCTGGTTCCGCTAGTGAACCAGGAACCCACTGGCGGCGGCAACCAAGCCCGCGGCAGCGCAGACCAAACCCAGGTACCAGAAAGCTAAGCGACGCGTCAGCAGGGTGATGGAAGTTACGACCAGCGCAATTTCCAGGAACACCTCGCCGAGGTCAAAACGGTCCGTGCGTTCGTGCGCGACCTTGATTTCCGTCTCCAGTTTCTTAGCTTCGACACTGATCTCCTTCAGTTCGTCGCGGTAACGCTCGGCCTCGTCGGCATATTTCTCGCGGAGCTTATCGGCTGCTTCAGCGTCTTTGGTTTGCACCACTCCCATCATGGATGAGAATGTCTCATCGATATGAAGTCGAATATTTTTTGCCTGATAAAAGCCCCACTGATCCGTGGTTTTATTCTGCAGCAGGACCTCTTCCGTGCTCGCGCGATGTCCCAAGAGAGAGGCGATAGCAACCAGAACGGCGAGGATCGCCATGGTCAGGGTCGCAGGTGCAAGGATGGGGTCGTGGCGAGCATGTTCGGCGTGTTCGTGCATTTCATGAATTTCTTCGGACATGTGGTTTCCTCGGTGGAGTAGTGACTGTTCGCAATGATCAATTCAGGGGCGACGACGATGGTGAGGCGATATTACGCAATCCCGCCCGCTGCCGCAACGTCTTGGCGCCGGTTGCGTAGAAGCTGCTGTCGTGCACGTTCCGTTATTCTCCCATGACTTTCAGAATGACCCGTTTGTCCCGCTGACCATCAAATTCGGCATAGAAGATACGCTGCCACGTGCCCAGATCGAGCCGTCCCTGGGTGATGGGTACGATGACCTGATGATGCACAAGCAGCGCTTTCAGGTGTGAATCTCCATTGTCCTCGCCGGTATTGTGGTGCCGATAGTCTTCGCGGAAGGGGGCCAGGTTTTCCAGCCATTTGTCGATGTCGTCGATCAGTCCACTCTCATGATCGTTCACGTAGACGCCAGCGGTGATGTGCATGGCGGAAACGAGCACCATGCCTTCTTCAACACCACTCTTTTTGACAGCGGCATCCACTTGCGATGTGATGTGCACATACTCGCGGTGCTCCTTCGTGTGGAACGTCAAATATTCAGTGTGAAATTTCATGGACAGCTCCTTGAGCATCATGCCAGTAAAAACATATCCAGTTTGGCAGAGAATGCAGTAAGATTCGACCGTCTCAAGAATCTGGCCTTGTTAGACCAGCAAGAGTTGCCGAACCGGTCCACTCGCCTATGGATAAAGCTGCAGAGGTGCTGCGTGAGCTTGAGGAATTGCGGAATGCCATTCGTGGGCTGACCGCACGTGTTTATGAGCTAGAGCAAGGGCGCGAACCAGGGGCACTGCGGAAAAGCCAGAGTGATGCCCCCGTAACGGCACCGCCAACTGCACCTTCGCCGCAAGCTTTGTGGGAACCGCTGAGCGCTCCGCTTCCTGCTTCCAGTTCGGCTGTGAGTCAATCGCCGCCTGCGCCACCGCCGATCCCACCACACATTCCTTCGCCATTGGCAAAACCTGCACCGCGAGCCGTGCAACCTGACCTCGAATCGCGGATTGGTTCGCATTGGCTGAACCGTATTGGGATTACGGCGCTGTTGATCGGTGTTTCGTATTTCTTGAAGTACGCCTTCGACAATAACTGGATTGGTCCGGCTGGACGCGTGGCGATTGGTTTGTTGGCTGGCATCGGCATCGTGCTATGGAGTGAACGGTTTCGTGGTCGAGGATACAGAGCTTTTTCCTATTCCTTGAAAGCAGTAGGGATTGGCACACTCTACCTGGCACTGTGGGCGGCGTTTCAGGTGTACGCGCTGATCCCCTCCGGCATGGCCTTCTTCGCGATGTTCATGGTGACGGCGGCCACGGCGGTGATGGCATGGTCGCAAGACGCGGAAATCCTGGCAGCGTTCGCTCTCAGCGGCGGCTTCGCTACGCCTCTGCTTCTCTCGACCGGACAAAACCGCGAGCTGGAGCTGTTTGCCTATGTAGTACTCCTCGACGTTGCCGCGCTGTTTTTGGTCGTTTTCCGTCCCTGGCGTCGATTGCTGTTGATGAGCTTTACGGGCACGCTGCTGCTGTATGTCGCTTGGTATTCCGAGTATTACCAGCGCTATGAATTCATTCTCACAGCTGCGTTTGCGACGTTGTTCTTTGTCATTTTTGCGATCGGCCCCGTCGTGGCGCGAAATCCCCGCGTGGGGGCGGTAGGATCCCCGCCGTTTCCTATATTGCTGGGGTTGATCAACGCCGGAGTTTACTTCCTGCAGATGTACATCATGTTGGAGGAGATCGATAAAACTCGCAGTGCCTGGGTTGCTTTGACCCTTGCCGCCTTTTATATCTATCTCAGCCGGACGCAGCGTGAACGTTACGGGGATCCAGCGTCCGCGCAAACATTACACTTATTGCATCTTGCGCTGGCGGTTGGTTTCATCACGGCTGCGATTCCGATCTATCTCAACGCACACTGGATTACGATGGGCTGGTTCGTGGAAGCAGCAGTTCTACTTTGGGTAGCGGGACGTTTGAAGTCGGATTTGTTGACTGTTTTCTCGGTGGGTGCGCTGATCTTGGGAGTGGTGCGCTTGCTAGCCATCGACAATTTCGAAACGGGGCAGGTGCTCTTCAACCAGCGAATGGCGACTTACGCTGTCGCGGTTGCAGTCCTTGGCTTACTTGTCTGGTTTGGCCGCCGGCGTGGCGATGAGGCGGGAGAGCAAATGGCCGCGGTGAGCAGCGTCGCGCTGAACGCGCTCGCACTTTGGGCGTTGGGTTTGGAAGTGCACGACTTCTATGGCGCGCAGACGACGCGCGCGAGCAAGGGAGTTGGGTACGATTGGCGAGTGTCACGAGAGATTGACATCGCGCGCGACTTCACCTACTCCGCGCTTTGGATGGGATATGGCGCGATGTTGATGGTGATCGGCTTTCTGAAACGCAGGGTGTTCATTCGATGGCAGGCGATGGCGCTAATTGCCGCCACGATCTGCAAAGTGTTTGTCTACGATGTTTCATCACTGGACCGCGGGTACCGTATTGTGAGCTTCATGGCGTTGGGGATACTGTTGATGGGCATTTCATTTGTCTACCAACGTGACTGGCTCAAGCTCTCGAAGCCGGCGCAAATGCAGTCTCCATCGAGTCCAGCATGATCTCACAGCTATTGGCCTTCACCTTCGCCGTATTTGCTCTCGCTGCGCCTGCGAGCGGCCAGAGCCTTTCCTATTTCGCGCGCACGAGAAGTATCTCTGTGGCCTCGTCGCCGCAGACGAATTACTTCGTGGTCGACGAGGAAATTCTGCAGCATGCCCGGCTCGATCTCTCAGATCTTCGAATCTATGATGGCAAGACACAGGTTCCATACGCGCTCGCCATACAGTCGGCGGGTGTGCAAAGCGCTGAGCATGAGGCGAAGATTCTGAATCTCGGAGTCGTTGGTGGCAACACCGAGTTCGATCTTGACCTTTCGTCGGTGGTTCAGTACAACCGCATTCGGCTAAGCCTTGACGCGAAGGATTTCCTGGTGACCGCTCGCGTCCAGGGCAAGGATGTTTTGGCCGGTGGGACGCCCGTCGATCTCGGTGTCTCCACGCTCTACGATTTCTCCCGAGAGAGTCTGGGCTCCAGCACGACGCTGAGGGTACCGACTGCTAGCTTCCGTTATCTGCATGTGCGGCTGACGGCCGGGATTCGGCCGCAGCAGGTTAAGGGAGCTTCGGTCTACAGTTTGGAAGAAAAGAAATCGTATTGGACTGACGTGGGCTCCTGCAGTGCTCCAAGGCAGGTCCACACGAGTGCGCAGGGAAAATCTTCAGACCGATCAACGCCAGAGAAGCCAACGACTGTGATTGACTGTGACGTGCCTTTGAATGTGCGCGTGGACCGGATTGCATTCACAGTGACAGCGAGTCAGGTCAACTTCCGGCGGTCGGTGGAGGTGACCGAAGCCTCCGATGCGGCGCCGGGTGGCCCGTTAGGGTTGGCTGAGGGAGACATTAGCCGCGTGCAACTGAAGCGAGGCGGAACGGTCGTGAACAGCGAACAGTTATCTGTCCCGGTGGCGAGGTCGCATGCGGCGGCACACTTCACGGTGACGGTGGCGAACGGCGACGACCCGCCGCTGGCGATTGAGCGGGTTCAGCCGCAGGCCGTGGAATGGCGTGTATTCTTCGCGCCGCCCTCTGCATCCCAGGGCGGGATGTTGCGCCTCTACTACGGCGACGAAAAGCTGGACGCTCCCACCTACGATTATGCGAAATTCTTCAAGGACGACGAGCCTGTAGCGCAGGCGCAGTTGGGTCCAGCGGAGGCCAACACTGCCTTCACTGGCCGACCCGACGACAGGCCGTGGTCAGAACGTCACAAGGCTGTGCTGTGGGTGGCCATGCTGGCGGCAGTTGTCGGATTAGGTTTCCTGGCATTGCGTGGACTGAAACAGGGATGAGCTTTGTAAGAGGGTAACTTGCAAAAGGCACGTCTTTCCCGTATGTTAAACATGTTTAACAGAGGCCATTCATGCTGGGAATACGGTTGGACGCGGAACTCGAAGCCAAGCTGGAATCGCTCGCCCGCGAAACTGGGCGCAGCAAGAGCTATTACGCCCGTGAAGCGATCCGCCAATTTCTCGAAGATCGCGAAGACTACCTGAAGGGGATCGCTGTGCTGGAGCGCCGCGAGCCCACTATTACGCTGAGGGAACTGGAGCGGCGGCTTGGCTTGGATCGTTGAGATCTCCCGCACTGCCGAGAAACAGATCAGGAAACTCGACCGCACTTCGCAATCTGCAGTCGTACGTTTTCTTCGCGAGCAAGTGGAGCCAGCCTCTAACCCCCGCCTGTTGGGCAAGCCCCTACATGGAGATAAACAAGGGCTTTGGCGCTATCGCGTGGGGGATTATCGTTTGGTTTGCGAAATCCAAGAAAAGCGTATCACTGTGCTTGTGCTGCGAGTGGGGCATCGCAAAGACGTATACCGCTGAGACCGGCGCTAGAGCGAACAACGCCGAAAAAATGCAGTTTGCACTCGCGTTCCAAGCCCATACGTTACTCCTCGCTCAGAATTTGCTCCCCGATTTACATTGATGGGCAAGGTGGTTTACGCAAGCAACAATGCTTTAACCTAGGCCCATGCGCGTTCTCATGATTGGCGGAATGGGCCTCATCGGGCCCTTCGTGGCAAGGGAACTCCAGGATCGCGGCCATGAGGTAACAGTCTTTCATCGGGGTCAGGACGAGTCAGCCCTCCCGCCGGAAATACAGCACTACCGGAGTGAGCAGGCTGCCATGCCAGTTTTAAACTTTCCGCAGGATCTGTTGCGCAGGGAGTTCGAAATCGTCATTCACATGATCGCGATGGGAGAACTCGATGCGCGAGCCGCTATGCAGGCATTTACGGGTCGTGTTCAACGCATGGTGGCCGTAAGTAGTGGCGATGTTTACCAAGCGTATGGCCGCTTTACGGGTCTGGAGCCTGGCCCGGTGGAAGCGGGGTTGTTAACCGAAGATTCTCCCTTGCGGAAAGTTCTGTATCCCTACCGGGCGCAGGCGAAGTCGTCCGAAGAGTTGAGCTACTACTACGAAAAGATTCTTGTCGAACGCGAGGTGCTCGGACATGCCCAGTTGCCTGGAACTATTCTTCGATTGCCTAAGGTCTACGGCCCGGGAGGCAACGCGAACTTTGCGACCGTCCATGGATACCGTGACAAGCCGAGCTGGCGATGGACGCACGGATATGTCGAGAATGTTGCTGCAGCCATTGTGCTAGTGGCTCTTCATCCTGCCGCCGCAGGTCGTATCTACAACGTAGGAGAAGCGTATACGCCAACTATCGCCGAGCGTCTGCAAAACCTGCCTCCATCCGCGCTCCCCACAACTCAGGCCGAGGGCTATGATTTTCGTCACGACATCGCATATGACACCTCGCGAATTCGACAAGAACTCGGCTACGCGGAGCGGGCGTCTTACAAAGAAGGTTTGAGGCGAACGCTGGACGCCGGGACTGCTCAGTCCTGACGGCTACTGCATGGACCGAGAGCACAGCCGAGCTATAAGATAGTGCGGCATGCGACTCTGGTTGGCACATGGCAGCGAGGTCAGCATCCGCGAGCAGCTTGCGACTCAGGTCGTTCTGGGCATTCTGAGCGACGACTTGCTGCCCGGGCAGCGCCTGCCCAGCACAAGAGAATTGGCGCGGCGGTTTCATCTCCATCCCAACACGGTGAGTGCAGGTTACCGCCAACTGGAACGGGAGCGTTGGGTGGAGTTCCGCCATGGAAGCGGCGTGTATGTGCGAAATACCAAACCGGAAGTAGTACACTCGCCAGCGCTCGCACTCGATCAAATTATTGCGAACCTATTCCGTTCGGCGCGTGAATTGGGTGTTCCCCTGACGGGTGTGCGTGCACGTCTGCGGAAATGGCTGGATTTGCAGCCGCCGGACCATTTTCTCTTGATCGAACCAGACGAAGAGTTGAGACGAATTGTGGTGCTGGAAATGCAACAGACGCTGACGTTTCCGGTCCAGGGCTGTGGTTTGCTAGAGTGCCGTCTTTCGGAGGTACTGGAAAGCGCCATTCCGGCTGTACTTCCCAACAAGTTGAAAATAGTACGGCCGCTGTTGCCGGCTGGAGCCGAGTTGCTGACTCTGCAATTTCGTTCCGTACCGACCTCTCTTGCGGGATGGTTGCCAGCGCCTTCGAATGCCCTTGTGGGAATCGCATCCCGATGGACAGACTTTCTGAAACTGGCGCGCATCGTGCTGATCGCGGCTGGCTTTCATCCCGATGACCTGGTGTTTCGGGATGCTCGAAAGCCGCGCTGGCAGCGGGGTCTAGAGCAGACCGCGGCGGTTATCACCGATGCTGTGACTGCTACGGAAGTGCCAAAACGCTGCCGCGTAATCTCTTTCTCCCTGCTTTCGGAATCTTCGATTACGGAACTCCAGCGCTACCAGGAATTTATCCGCCACCCACTCGTCCCGTGAGTGGGACAGTCTCGAAAGTGTCACAGCTCCATAACAACCGCTGCAATGTTGTCGCTAGCATGCGGTTATTATGCGACAGCTACGAATCATTAACCTCCTGCTAGCCCTCTTCGTGCTTGCGTCGAATGCACAGGCACAGAAGGGAGATTGGCGAGCGGTGAAGCAGCTTGCGCCGGGCACCCCAATCTCTGTGAAGTACGGACGTTTCTTCGTGCATGACCGGTGCATCTTTCAGAGCGCGACCGATGACGTGCTGGTTTGCGAACGAATCCTCTACGGCACAAGCAGGATTTTCATCCCACCCGAGGCCGTGTACCGGCGTAAATTAGTGCGGGAAATCCGTCTGGAACACAGCGATGCCTCCAACGCCGCCGTTGGAGCGGCCATTGGCGGAAGCATCGGTGCGGCGCTTGGCGCAGCTGCTCCCAGCAATGCAAGCGCGAGGGCGCGACTTAGCGCTGGTCTTCTGGTAGGCACGGGGGGTGCGCTCGTGGGCGCGTTCGTTGGCAGAGACTTTCCAATTCGACACCGCGAAGTTGTTTATCGCCAATAGGGCTAGTCAAGGATTTCAGTGATGGTGAGCAAAAAATTTCTATTTTCCGCGGGTGCGGCGCAAGTTCTCTTGTGGGCATTGGTCGTAACCGATGCTTTTACTGGGTGCGGTGGTAGTTCTTCGAGTCCACCGCCGGCCTCGCGTCCCGAAGTTCTTTATGCCACCGGCTTCAATCAGATACTGAGCCTCAAGGTGGACTCTTCAACGGGAGGGCTGAGTACCCCGACAGTGACACCCGGGCCAGATACAACGCTAGGCATAACAACGACGATAGCGGCGGATCCTGCAGGTAAGTTTCTGTTTGTCTGCGATACACAAGGTAGTGGGATTGACGTTTTTTCCATTAGCCCCACCACGAGTGCCCTAACACTCGTCAATGGTTCGCCTTTTCCAGCCGGCGGACTCGGCGTGCCCGACGGATTGGCTGTTGATTCCTCGGGGAAATTCCTCTATGTCGTGGGCATTTTCGGCATCGACGCATTTACCGTAAGCGGCATGTCGGGCGCGTTGACTCTGGTTGCGGGTTCTCCCTTTGCGGATAGCAACGGTCCATTCGGAGTCGTCGTAGCTCCACCTGGCAAATTTCTTTACACGAGTGACATTGGCAGTCCCCAGGCCACGATCTCTGGGTTTTCGATCAACTCCAGCACTGGGGCGCTCGCACCAGTGCCCGGGTCTCCGTTCTCCACGGGCACAAACGCGTTTCCCTTGAATATGGTATCGCATCCATCCGGAAAGTTTCTTTATGCCGGGATTCCAGCGACGAATACCGTCGAGGCGTGGAGTATCGACATCACAACGGGCGCTCTCAAAGCGGTTCCGGGCTCACCCTTCACGGTGGGAATCGGGGGCAGCTCGTCTCTATTCAGTGTTGCCGTGGATACAGCAGGCAAATTCTTGTACGTGTCCGACGACTCGGGGGATATATTCGGTTTTGCCATCAACCCCAACAGTGGCGCGCTGGCCGCAATAGCGGGTTCGCCTTTCTCATTTTTCGCAATTACCGACCAGATGTTTATTGATCCCTCGGGACAATACTTGTATGCGCCAGCCGGACCCTTCATCACTGGCATGCACATCGATGCCACGACGGGTGAGTTAACGCTGTTGAGCGGTTCCCCATTTCCTGCGGGTGCCCCACTGACGATCCCGGCGACAGTGAGCTTCGTCAAGGCACACTAAACACCGCGCCAAATTGTTGTGATTGTTCGTAGCCTGAGATCAGCCTACCGTAGTGACTGTTCCACTTCCGTAATCCAGTCAGGACGCTTCAGGACTTCGCGAGGCTTGGGACCGTCCGCAGCGCCCACGATGCCATCGTTTTCCATCAGGTCGATGAGGTGCGCAGCGCGGCCGTAGCCGATGCGCAGACGGCGTTGCAAGAGCGACGTGGAAGCTTTACCGAACTCGATGACTAGGCGGACGGCATCTTCGTACATGGGGTCGCTCTCAGCATCCTCGTCCTCGGTGTCCCCACCATCGGATTCCGCAACTCCGCGCTCATCTTTGGGGGCTTGCAGGAAGTGTTCCTGGTATTCCGCTGTGCCTTGTTGCCGCCAGAATTCGACCACGGCGGAGATCTCTTTCTCGGCAACGAACGGAGCATGCAGGCGGTGCACACGCGCCGATCCGGAAGGCAGGTAGAGCATGTCGCCACGTCCAAGCAGCGACTCCGCTCCATTGGCGTCCAGAATGGTGCGCGAGTCTACCTTAGTGGCGACGCGGAAGGAAATCCGAGCAGGAAAGTTCGCCTTAATGAGTCCAGTGATGACATCCACCGAAGGCCTCTGCGTGGCCAACACCAGATGGATGCCTACTGCACGCGCCATCTGCGCCAGGCGTGTAATGGACTCTTCAACGTTGCTGGAGTCCAGCATCATCAAGTCGGCGAGCTCGTCGATGATGATGACGAGGTAGGGAATCGGCTTCTCTTCTTCGGGATCTTCGAAGAGGCTGGGCGTTTCCTGGTGATCAAATAGGCGGTTGTACTGGTCAATGTTGCGCACCCCCTTGGCTGCCAGCAGCTTGAGGCGGCGTTCCATTTCCCGCACGGCGTTGCGCAGGGCGTTGGCGGCGAGTTTAGGCTCCGTGATAATCGGCGTGTAGAGGTGGGGGATTCCCTCGTAAACGCCCAGTTCAAGGCGCTTGGGGTCGACCAGAATCATGCGAACCTGTTCGGGCGTTGACTTGTAGAGGATCGACATGATCATGGCATTGACAGCCACGCTCTTACCCGCGCCGGTCGAGCCCGCGATCAGTAGATGGGGCATGGAAGCGAGGTCGGCCACGACAATGCGCCCGTTGATATCCTTGCCCAGGTCGAGTGTGATCCTCGATTTTCCGCCGATGAACTCGGAGGATTCGATGCCCTCGCGCAGCCAGATGATTTCTCGCTCGTGATTCGGAACCTGAATGCCGACCGTGGATTTTCCCGGCATGCGCTCGATGAGAATGCTTTCCGCGCGCAGCGCCAGGCAGAGATCGTCGCCCAGGCCCGTGATGCGGCTGTACTTGATGCCGGCGTCGGGTTTGAACTCGAACGTGGTCACGACTGGGCCGGGATTGATTTGCGTCACTTGGCCGTGCACGTCGAATTCGGCGCATTTCTCGGTGAGTGTGACTGCCAGAACTTTGAGCGCCTCTTCGTTCACGGCCTGCTGCTCGTCGGGACGAGTAAGGAGACTGCTGGGCGGCAGTTTGTAGCCTCCGGTGATGCGGGGCAGGGTCGTCTTCGGTTTCGCTCCCGTGTCGGCGCGGCTGGTGACCTCGGGATCGAGAGGTGTGACGCCGTCCTGCATCATTTCTGCGGGGCTCTGCTGCTCCTCCAACATGCGCTCGATGCCGGTGCGCCGAGCGGAAGAAGGCGTGGCGTCCATTGCACGGGCGGCGGCAACGCGCGGCGCGATGGCTAAGTCTTCCGGATCCGATTGCGTCGCCGGGACGAGTTTGGTGGTGACGACCGGTTTCTGGGCTCGGCGCTTATCCAATTCTTCCTGATCTTTTCGCCTCGCGCGGGCGAGCTGCCAATCTTCCCATCTCTGCCACATCGCTTTTACAAAAGCGAAGCGAGTCGGCAGCCACAAATGCAGCGAAGAGAGAGAGAAAGCGGTGGTCAGATATAGGGCAACAGCCACCAGGGTCGCACAGACGATGTAGGCTCCCACAAGGTTCAAGTAGTGGACGAGGAAATCGCCGAGAATACGTCCCAGCAAGCCTTCCAGGGGAATGACGTGCAGCCAGCGCAGGTGTCCCGGCATGAGTCCGAGCAAAGCCGGAACGAACAACAAGAGCGATGCCGCCCCTAAAACCTTGGCAAGGGGGGTTGCAACTCTCCGCGAACGAAACCAGCGCATGCCGAGAACCGCCGGAAACACCGGAAGCAGGAATGCTGCCAGCCCGAATGCCTGGAAGCACAAGTCTGCAGCGTAAGCGCCAACCATGCCGATCCAGTTTCTAGCGACGTGTCCTGCGTTTGTAGAAGAACTGTTCCAGGAGGCATCCTGTGGCGAATAAGACACAAGTGCGAGGAAAAGGAGGCCAGCGAAGACGCACAACACGAATCCGATCAGCTCATTGAGCCGCCGGCGATTGGTCGGGGTAAATACTTTCGAGAATACTGTCATGGGGCGTATTTCGCTTCCCGGCAAAGACACTTATACCGTTAAGGCAGAACTACACCAGAGCCTATTGATTATGCCAAGAAATGGGAGGCTCGACAACCGACCTGACGGGAGGGGATGGCGACTCGGGTTCCTAGAAGGCGACTCAAGATTTCAACTTGTCATGTTGAAGCGCAGCGAAGCATCACTCTTGCCGCCAGACTCTCGCGAGAGCAGGATTCCTCGCTACGCTCGGAATGACAATAATTCGGAATTCCTCAAACCGCCAGCTTTCCAGAGTAAAGGGCAGCGAGTACCGCGATCCCTAGCAGAATGCGATAAGCAGCGAACGGAACGAAGCCGCGGCGTCGCACCCAGGCCATGAACCAGGCGACCGATGCATAAGCAACGATAAAAGAAACGACGAACCCAATGCTGAGCACAACCCACTCGTGCTGGGTAATTTGAGCAACGCCGATCGCGTTCTCACCCTTGCCCATGACGGACTTCAGCAGGGTGTATCCGGTAGCGGCGGCCATCGTAGGGATGGAAAGAAAAAAAGAAAACTCTAAGGCTGCAGCCCGTGACATGCCCCAGAGCTGGCCAGCCGCAATGGTGGACATGGAGCGCGAGGTACCGGGGAAGACCGCCGAAAGAATCTGGCACGCGCCAATCCAGAGAGCCTGCGCTGAGCCCATGTCATCCATTCTCCAGGTGTGGATGGGACTGCCAGGTGTGCCAGGGCCTGCTTTTTCCCAGGGAGCATTCCGGGCGTCCACGATCCACATCACGATGCCGCCGATGAGGAGTGCGGCTCCGATGACGTAGAGATTTTCCAGGTTCTTGCCAATCACTTTGGTGAGCGCAAAAGAGGGAATTGCAGTCACCAGAAACGCTAGAGCTACCAGCCCAAGGGGATGCGTGAAGATAGTGCGGTCCCGTCGCGAGCCACGGGGAAAGGTCGAAAGCAGTTTCCACAGCCGTCCCCCAAAATAAACCGGCAGGCAGAGAATAGCGCCGAGCTGAATGACAATGGAGAACATCTTCCAGTAGCCGTCGGAGAGGCTGATGTGCAGCAACGCCTCAGCAATGCGCAGGTGCGCGGTAGAACTGACCGGCAAGAATTCCGTGAGTCCTTCAACAACACCAAGTATGAGTGCGAGCAAATAGTCGTTCAAGCAGCCTCCAGTGTGCGGTGTTCCAGTATTGCAGATGCAGTCATGTGCAGAGGGTTTCGAGTCAGTTTCCCTGCGCGTAACGCTGGAAGAAGCTGTCAGGCTTCCACTCTGCGCGTTGGGGGTGGTTGGCGATTGTGATAGTCAGCGAGCGAATAATTTCTTCGAACTTGGCTGCGGCGGCAAAGTCGACGGGTTGGTTGGCGTCGTCCGAAGGGGCATGATAGCGCTTGGTCAGCCATTCTTTGAAGATTGCCTGTTCGGGACTTCCGGGATCTGCACCCACTTTCATGGCGAGAGACGGAACCCCGTGCCGGATGAAATTGTACTGATCGCTACGGATGAAAAGATTCCGCACCGGCTCTGGATCATCTTGTATGCGCACACCGAGAGACTCCGCCGTTTGGCGCACATCGTCCCCCAGTGAGGACTCGTTTAGTCCGTACACGGTGAGGATTTTCAACGGCACGATGGGAAGGAACATATCGGTGTTGATGTCCGCGGCGAGAGAACTGGCGGCTACCGTGGGATGAGTCGCAAAATACTTGGAGCCGAGTAGACCCTTCTCTTCCGCTGTTACCCACACGAACAGAATCGAGCGCTTGAGCGGGACGGGCGATTTTTTGAAAGCCCGCGCCAGATCCAGCAACAGTGCGCTTCCCGAACCGTTGTCCATAGCTCCGTTGTAAATACGGTCCCCGTCGATGGGTTGGCCAATGCCGAGATGATCAATATGCGCGGAGAGCACGACATACTCACTTTTCAGCGCGGGGTCAGAGCCTTCCAGTTTGGCTACGACATTGTCCGAAACGATCTCATGCTGTTCGAGGTGGGCGCGGGAGCGGATCGAAAGTGGGAGTGGAAATCGCGGCAATGGCTTGCGATCTTTGGCCATCGCAGCGATCTCCTCGAACGTATGTCCCGTGCCGGCAAACAGCATTTCTGCGTGTGCTGGATTGAAGGTTGCGGACAGCTTCTCCCCCTCGGTTTCGTTGAACTCCTCTCCAGCAAGATCCATGCTGGGATGTGCGCGGTTCAAAGCCATGCGCGACCAAGGGATGTCCATGAATGCGGGATTCGGAAGGGCTAAGATCCCAACCGCGCCTGCGGCTTTCAGCGTTTTCCAGCGCTCCGCAGCGGTTTGATAGTGCGAGGCCAGAGCGCCAGGAATGGACGCGGGAGAGCCGAGAATAATTACTACGACTTTTCCCTTGAGATCCAACCCCTCCAGATCGTTGTAGTTCTTTTCCGGAATGTTCAGTCCATAACCCACGAACACAAGTTGCGCTTCCGTTTCCGGAGCCAGTTTGATGCGCGTATTGAAGAAGGCTTCTTCTCCGAGCGTGAGCGGCACGGGCTGACCGTCGCGGACAAGAGCCAGACTGGAATCTTTCTCGCTGATTTCCCGCACGATGAACTTTACCGGCTGGTAGTAACCGTTGCTGCCTGCGGGCTTCAGGCCGGAGTACTTGAGCTGGTCCACGATATATTCTTCCGCGCGGTGGAGTCCAGGGCTGCCGGTTTCACGGCCCTCCAACTTGTCGTCCGCTAAAACCTTGACGTAGTCCCACCAGGTCTTGCCGTCAAAGTTGGCCTGAGGGGACTGGGCAAAAGTGGAGGAGCCGAGCGCGGCGATGAGGGCAACCCGGAGCGTAACTAGATAGAACGTTTTCAACATGTGCGGAAGCCTCGCGGTAAGGGATGATCAACCCGGCAGTAAGCTTACTCTACCGCGGTGCCATAGACAGGAATGTCTTGCTCCAAATCGTAGATCAGGCGCTGCGCCCGGCTGGCGTATTCACTTTGCGGATATTTTTCGAGAATGCGCTGGCAGAGTTCGATAGCCGCGGCTTTAGCTTCGGCTGATTTTTTTGGTTCGGCCTCTGTTTTGTAAATTTCGACGAGCGATGCGCGCCGCCAAGCAGCGTTATGAAGGGCCTCGGGCGCGGCGGGAGACTGCGGCCGGTCGGCGGCATATTTCTCGTAAATCTCCGATTCTTTATTGGGGCATTTGGAGGTGCCCTGCCAGTCGCCGCAGAGTTTGTTGTCCAACAGATGGAACGCAGCGAGGTCGGCCCACTTGGTGGTGGGATATTTCTTGATGACTTCCTTCATCCAATGGTCGTCCATTTGGCCGCGCAAGTCGGGGTCTTGTTCGCGAGCGGACGGGCGCGACATAACGTCTTCTTTCTCGATTTGCCACTTGTCATCGGCGGCGCGGTAGAGGGCTTCGGCGGCGACCGGCGAGTTCGGAAAGTATTCCGCCGTACGGTAGTAAAGGCGGGCTGCGTCCTCGCCGGCGCCCTTGCGCCCGTGACGTTTGCTGGCTTGGTCTTCCGAGTCAATAGCTTCGCCGTAGAGAATTTTGTCGCCGTTGGGGGTGGAGGCCCGGATGACGCCCTTGCCGAGAATCCATCCAGTGACGGTTTTTTCGGGACCGAGTTCGGCGGTGACATGAACCCATTCGCGGCTGGACTCGAGAACAACAACTTCCTGCCCACGCTCGATCTCTCCGAGTTTGGCGGACTTAACGTCCGACGAAACATAGAGAACGGCCTCACGGATTAGCGCGCCGCGCTCGTAGGTGGCGGCGAAAGCAAACGTTGCGGTGGATGCGAACGCAGCAAGGAAAATCAGGGCAGACAGGACGCGATGCATGCTTCGATTCTGGCTGAAGAATGCGCGGGAAGCAAGGTGTGGGATCCGGCGCGTCCTACTGCGGACTGCTGTGGTGCATCGGGCGTTCTTTCTGGATTTCCTTCAGCAGAGCGGGATCGATATTACCGCCACTAAGGATCGCAACGTTCCGGGTGGTCTGCGGCAACTCCTGGCGGTGGTAGAGGAATGCCGCCACGGCCACCGCGCCGCTCGGTTCGGCAGCAAGTTTGGGATTGACGGAGAGCCGCCGCACCGCTTCGCGAATTTCCTCTTCGCTCACGGTGACAATGTCATCTACAAAACGCTGGATGTGGGCAAAGGTGATATCACCCAGGCACTGCGTGCGCAGGCCATCGGCGAGGGTGCGAGTGACTTGCTCCGCGGACCAGTTGACGATGTGCCCGGCACGCAGGCTCGCTTGGGCGTCGGCGGCGAACTCAGGTTCCACCCCGATAACTTTCACGGGATGGTGCGAAGCCAGCTTGAGAGCGGTCGCAATCCCGCTCAACATACCACCGCCCCCAACGGGGACGAGTACCGTTTCGACATCGGGCAGGTCTTCCAGAATTTCCAGCCCCATGGTTCCTTGACCGGCAATGATGAACTCATCATTGAAGGGTGGGACGATGGCGTAGCCGTGCTGCGCAGCCAGCTCTTCAGCCCGGATTTTGCGTTCTTCGCTGCCTGACCCAACAGTAACGATTTCCGCGCCCAGCGCGGCCGTGCCCTCGCGTTTGATAACGGGGGCGTTGCTGGGCATCACAATGACGGCCTTCGCGCCCAGAGCGCGAGCGGCATAGGCCACGCCCTGAGCATGATTGCCGCTGGAATAGGAGATGACCCCGCGTCGGCGCTCCGCTTCTGTTAGAGTCGCAATTCTGTTGTAAGCTCCGCGGAGTTTGAAAGCGCCGATAGGCTGCAGATTCTCCGGCTTGGCAAAAAGGTGCCAGAGTTCCGGATGGGGGCTTCTTTTTTGTTCAATAAGAGGAACGTTCAGCAACGGTGTCCGCACGGCAACTCCCGCGATGCGGGACTGCGCGGCGCGGATGTCTTCGAGGGTAACCATGTCAAAGCGATTTCAGAGTGCAGATTTTAGATTGCCGAAGTAAACCCTGATTCTTCCGGCAGATCAATGTCACAAGATTGTGATTTTTACTCCTGCAATCCGACTTCATACTTCTGCAATGTTTTCTAGATCTCCAGAATGACTGGCATGATCAACGGGCGGCGCTGCGTCTGCTTCGAGATATAGCGTTTCAAGTCAGCACGAACTTTTTCCTTGATCACGCCGTAGTCCGTCTTTTCCTCGGAGCTCGAAAGCTCCAGTGTCTGCATAACGATTTCGCGGGCCTCGGCGACAAACCCATCTTGATCCGGCGCGAAACCTCGTGTCACGATCTCGGGCGTCGACTCAACGCGGCCCGTAAGCTTATTGATCGCGATGATGGGCAGCACGATGCCGTCCTCACTCAGGTGGCGGCGGTCTTTGATCACCAGGTCTTCGACCACGTCGGTGCGCGAACCGGAGTCGATGCAGACACGTCCAACGTTGACCCTGCCTGCCTTGCGTGCGCCATGCTCGTCGAATTCCAGCACGTCGCCACTCTCGATCAGGATGACGTTACCGACGGAGTTCTTCATGGAAGGGGCCATTTCCGCGTGCAGTTTTAGTTGCCGGTATTCGCCGTGGACGGGAATGAAATACTTCGGTTTCACCAGGTTGATGATCAGCTTCAATTCTTCCTGGCTGGCGTGGCCGCTGACATGCACCGGCGGCGACGACCCGTCGTCGTAAATCACATACGCCTCGCGGCGGAACAGGTGATCGACCATGCGATAGATGGCCTTCTCGTTGCCTGGAATGATGCGCGACGAGAGCATGACCGTGTCGCCCTTC
>CAZUCC010000003.1:0-128941 GCA_964619065.1 uncultured Acidobacteriaceae bacterium
CCCTTGACCTTGATATCCATTTGCAAAGCGGTGATGCCATCTTTCGTGCCCGCCACCTTGAAGTCCATATCGCCGTAGTGATCTTCCGCTCCAGCAATATCGGTGAGGATGGAATACGCGTCGCCCTCCTTCACCAATCCCATGGCAACACCCGCGACGGGAGCCTTGAGTGGAACGCCCGCATCCATCAGCGAAACCGAAGCGCCGCAAATCGAGGCCATCGAGGACGACCCGTTCGATTCAAGAATGTCGGAGACCACGCGCATTGTGTAAGGCCACTTTTCAATGTCGGGAAGCACGGCAGCGACCGCCCGCTCTGCCAACGCTCCGTGCCCAATCTCACGCCGCCCAGCCCCGCGCATGAACCCAACCTCCCCAACAGAAAACGGCGGGAAGTTATAGTGGAGCAAAAAGCGTTTTTTGCTTTCTCCTTGGAAGCTTTCGAGACGTTGCTGGTCGTCGGCTGTGCCCAGGGTGGCGGTGACGAGGGCTTGCGTTTCGCCTCGGGTGAAGATAGCGGAGCCGTGGGCTCTGGGGAGGACACCGGCTTCGATCCAGATTTCGCGGACCTGGTCGAACCTGCGGTTGTCGGGCCGGCGGCGCGCTACCGTCACATCTTCGCGGAAAATTCTTTCGAGGAGGACTTCGTAATATTTGCTGAGCTTTTCCTGGCCGGCTTTGTCATCTTCGGTGATGGCGGCTTTGAGCTCTTTCTTGAGCTCGTCCACGAGTTTATAGCTCTCCGCTTTCGGATGCTTCTGGGTATTGAGGGCATCGGCGAGACGTGCGCCGATATTTCCCTTCAGCGTGTCGAAATAGGCTTGGTCGAATTCGGCCGGGGCAACTTCGCGTTTCTTTTTGCCGGCACGCGGAGCCAGGTCGCTGATCGCGGCGTAAGTCTTTTTGATTGCCTCGTGGGCGAACTGGATGGCGTCGAGAATGGTATCTTCTTTAACTTCTTTCGCGCCCGCTTCAATCATGACGATGGCATCGGCGGAAGCGACAACCATCAAACTCAGAAGGCCTTCCTGGGTTTCCTGGTAGGTTGGGTTGATGACCAATTGGCCATCAACAAGTCCGACGCGCACCGCGCCTACCGGGCCATCGAACGGAATATCAGAAAGCGTGAGGGCGGCGGAGGCAGCGTTGATGGCAAGAACGTCGGGATCATTTTCGGTATCGGCGGAGAGGACGAGCGAGATGACCTGAGTTTCACAATGGAAGGTTTCCGGAAACAGCGGACGGATGGGACGGTCGATCTGGCGGCAGGTGAGGGTTTCGCGTTCACTCATGCGGCCTTCGCGCTTGATGAAGCCTCCGGGAATGCGCCCGCCGGCGTAGGTGTATTCGCGGTAGTCGACGGTGAGCGGGAAAAACGAGACGCCCACGCGGGGTTCGGCGTTGGCGCAGGCCGAGGCGAGGACCATATTATCGCCGCTGCGGATGACGACGGATCCGTGGGCTTGTTTGGCTAATTTCCCGGTTTCAAAACTGAGGCGTTTGCCGCCGTGGAGTTCACAACTCACTTCTTGCTTCATTTGGATTCCTTCCTTGAGGAGAGCAGCGCTGCGGCTGAGAGGGTCGCGTATTCGTGGCGAGCCTGGAAGAGCGGCGGCGGGTTAAAGTCCGTGATCGCACGGAACCGTAGTTGGCGACGGCCTGGTTTGCAATGGCATGGACACAACGGCATTGGCTGCACGACTTAACTATCAAGACCTAGCGGGCAGGAATGCCCGCCCTACACGATCAAAACCTATTTACTTACGGATACCGAGCTTCTGAATGACGATGGTGTAACGCTCGGCATCGTGGGTTTTGAGGTAGTCGAGAAGACGACGCCGTCTGCTGACCATCATGAGAAGTCCGCGGCGCGAGCCGTGATCTTTCTTGTGCAGTTTGAAGTGGTCCGTCAGTTGGCCAATGCGCGTGCTGAGCAACGCGATTTGCACTTCCGGACTGCCGGTGTCGCTTTCATGCGTGCGGTACTCGCCGATGACGCTTTGCTTTTGTTCGGTGGCTAACACGAAACTGGTGCACTCCTGCTTCTGTTCGATTTTCCTTCGTTAACGTCTTCAATCGTAACATTTTGCGGGAGGGGGTGTAAAGATAGGAAGCTTCTGGCTCCTGGCTCAAGCAAAGGGCCGCGCCTGAGTGCAGCCCCTGTCTGCTTCTTCAGGATTTACGTCAGGGATTCACGACCTGGGAGACAACGGTGGAGACGCTGCTGCCATAGATCTCATCTCCGGCATACATAGCCGTAATTGAGTGCGTGCCGACAGGCAGACTCGAAGTCGTGAACGTCGCCACACCTCCGGCAAGAACGCCGCTGCCGAGCAGAGTGCTTCCATCTTTGAACTGCACCTGTTCGCCGTCAGGAGGAGCGCCCACAAGAATGGACTTGAGCGTCGCCGTGAATTTGACAGCCACTCCCGCACGCGACGGATTCTTGGCTGACTTCAGGCTAACTTGGATCACGGGCGTCAACAAGGTCGCAATATGATTCTTGTCGCCGGCGAGTTGTCCGGCCTGGTTGAATCCGAAAAATTCGAGTCCGGCGATTGCTTTCTTGCCTGACGGGGGTGTCCAAAGGAAAAGCTTCGTGAGCGTCACGTAGCTCATGATCTGACCGCTCTTGTACATGAATACAGGACGGGTGCTGGTTGGCTGATTGCCGGGAGCACCGAGATCCTGTATGCCGCTGCTTGCGGTCCAGAGAAATGTGTGTGTGATGTTCGTTCCTCCGGGCAACGCGGATGACCCCGCTACGCGACCATTGTCATCGATCCACCTGGCCCAGCTAAAGTTGCCACCGAGATCGCCGAGAGACAACATGCCCCCGCCGGTGGTCCAGCGAAAGGCACGCCACGTTACGCCAGAAGAGTAACCGGCGACTTGGCCGCTGTTGTTGATGGCAAAGGCTACTGAATCAGGGTCAGTGTCGAGAGTACCCAGATCCTGCATGCCCATGGCCGATGTCCAGACAAAGGCATGGTGGGAACCGTTCGGAAGATCGGCCGTGCCGACGACCTGACCGAGATTGTTCAGACCCCACGCGGTGCTGTTTACGCCGCCGAGCGTTCCGAGGTCGACGATTCCGGTGCCAGCGCTCCAAAAGAAGGCGCGGCAAATGGAACGATCGGGCGAGCAGGAGCCCCCGGCGACCTGTCCGGAGCTGTTGATGAGCGAGGCATAACTGTCACCTGCCAGGAAGGCACCGAGGTCTTGCATGCCTCCGGTCATGGTCCAACGAAAGGGATGAAGGACGTTGCTGCCGGTGAGGTGCGAAATTCCAACAATTTGCCCAGCGTCGTTGATGCCTTGGGCCGAGGAGTAGTCACCACCGAGAGTGCCTAGATCTTGCATGCCGCCACTCTTTGTCCACAAAAAACCGTGAGTCTCGCCATTGAGCGCTCGCGATTCACCGGCGGCTTGTCCGTGAGAATTGAGAGCGAACGCTACTGAGGAGTTGCCGCCGAGGGTGCCGAGGGTCGTGGTTGTGTATTGTTGCGCAGATACCGGCAGGACCAACAGGCAGAAACATGCAAGTTGTTGAAGTAGTTTCATCTGGACTTTTCACCTATCGTGACGGCGTCCCCGAAGACCGTCACACTCTCAATTATCATTAACGGTAGGGATGGTAGAGTCAAGTTAAGTTAAGGTTAATAAGTCAAACTAGCGGCGCAAGCTTGTTCTGGATCTCCATGACATCGTCAAGACAGAAAAGTGCGCCATTGTTGTGCAGAAGACTCGGACGAAAAAACGAATGCAGTCTTACAGCGGCTCTCGGGCCTTCAGCAAGTACGAAGACGGCAAGGGCTGGGACGAACAGAACTCTGAGCGGAAAACAGTAACGTTGGATGCAACACCCTTGGGGGTGGGGATCATCTGAAGGGCGGAGAAAAATTATGTCCGTCTCAAACCTCGTTGTTGTTGGCATTTATCCGACTCGCGCCATTGCGGAGCAGAGTGTCGCTGCCTTGCGCACCGCTGGTGTTCGCGCCGCAGATATTTCCCTGCTTTACCCGGAGAATCTCGATTCCAAGGAAGTGGCGCAGGAAAAGAGCAATCACACACAGGCCGGCGCTGCCATTGGCGGAGGCAGCGGTGTCGTAGTAGGCGGAGCTTTGGGATGGCTGGCTGGCATTGTCGTTCTGGCTATTCCTGGCGTCGGTCCTTTTATGGCCGCCGGACCGATATTGGCTGCCCTGACCGGAGCTGGGGTGGGTGGAGTGATTGGCGAAATTGCCGGAGCCCTGGTGGGCATGGGTTTCTCCGAGGCGGAGGCCAAACGCTATGAGGGCCGGGTCAAGCACGGCGAGATTCTGCTTTCCGTCCACGCGGAAACTTCGGGCTCAGTGGAACGGACGAAAGAAGTCTTACGGCAGACAGGAGCTCAGGACATTATCGTTACCCTGGAAGGGCGCCTGACGGAGATGGGCGACATTCGCGCCAACCCGAATGCGGCTTAGTTTTGAGGACCGGCGGCTCCCTAGATCTTAAATCTTGCTCCGATGCCAACGTGGAAAGCCTCGGAAGCGTGGCATCCACAAACGGCTACCTCCCACGAATCGTTCCCAACATCATGGCGATCGAGACAGGTATACACTTTAGCTGCCGTCACATTAGGCACAGAAATGGAAAATAGTTCCGGAATAGGAAAAAATTATGAGTCCACCTATTCGCATTCTTGGCATTGCCGGTAGTCTTCGTCGCGGATCGTACAATCGCGGGGCGCTGCACGCCGCAGCGCAACTCGTGCCGGAAGGCGCGACACTCGACATTTTTGAGCTTGATGGCATTCCCCTCTTCAATCAGGATGAGGATCAGAGTCCACCAGCCAAGGTTGTGGAGTTCAAGAAGCGGATACGCGAGGCGGACACCATTCTGATGGTAACCCCGGAGTACAACTACTCCATTCCAGCAGTGTTGAAGAACGCGATTGACTGGGCATCCCGGCCTTACGGAGACAGCGCCTGGTCTGGAAAACCGGTTGCGATTATGGGCGCATCCGCGGGGGCAACGGGTACCGCGCGGGCGCAATATCATCTGCGCCAAGTATTTGTCTACCTGAATATGTTCGCTATGAACCAGCCGGAAGTTATGATCGGGAATGCCAGCAAGAAGTTCGATGCAGCGGGAAATCTGACGGATGAGGCGACGAAGGATGTTATCCGCAGCCTGCTCCAGAATCTGGTGAACTGGACTCAGAAAATCCGGTAATTTTGTGCTGTTCTGTGACTTTGGAAAGGGTGGAGAAGTCGACTGAATCCCCCACCCTATTCTTGAGGCCCACTTCTAAGGAATCACTTCGCCATCTTCAGCGACATCACATGAACTTCGCCTTTGTCGGCGTCGACATGTGCCGTCAGGGTAACGTGGTGGCCTTCATGGCCTTTCACAGCATCAGGATTGTCGATGGTCCAGGTCTTGCTATCGCTATCGCTCACAAATGTTTTACCGTCATCGCTCACTTTGCCTGTTACCTTCGTAGCTTTTTTGGACGCATCCATCTTCATGGTGTCATCCTTCATAGTGTCCTGAGCCGAAGCCACTCCGAGTGTCAACAGGGACATGGCGAAACAAATTGCCATCAGTTTTTTCATCGTGTTCTCCTTAGATAGTAGTCTGCGAGGGTTTCGCATACATCCGCCTTGGATGCGGTACCTGGCTCAGGGGTAGCGTGCGGTATTTGTGCCTACCCCTCTTCGTAAAAGGCAAGAGCAGTTTCCTCACATCGTTCGGAATGACAAGCTTGGGAGGAAGCTGTTCCCAGCTTGGTGGCAGAAATGCCCGCCCTGCACAGGCCCGGCGTAGGGCTGAGTGTTGCTTGTGGTTCGTGGCCCAGTTTGATAGCTTTCGGCCATGCCGCCCATCGCTCACCTGGAATGTTCCCGATGCCATGCTGTTGTCTCCGCTGCGACACCACAAACGTTGTGTCCTCAATGTGCCGGGGCTCTATATGTGCGCTATGACCTGCAACCGTTGCATGGGATTGACGCGCGCGATGCAATCAGTCGCGAGGCTGCGAAGCTGCCTTGGGCTGGCATGTGGCGCTATAGGTCCGTGTTGCCTGCGGTGGATCCGGTCACGCTCGGCGAAGGGTGGACGCCGATGTTGCGCAGCCGGCGGTATGCCAATGTTTTTCTCAAAGAGGAAGGCGCGAATCCGACCGGAACATTCAAGGCGCGTGGGCTAGCTTTGGCCGTGACCATGGCGCGCCACTATGGGCTGAAAACATTGGCGGTGCCATCTGCGGGCAATGCTGCGGGTGCGCTGGCTGCCTATACCGCGGCGGCTGGGATTGCAGCTCATATTTTTATGCCGCGCGACGTGCCTTTTGCCAATTATGTGGAAGCGATGGCATATGGTGCGCATGTCACCTTGGTCGACGGTTTGATTTCGGATTGTGCACGCATTGTGGCGGAACGGAAGCAGCAGGAAGGGTGGTTCGATATATCCACTTTGAAAGAGCCGTTCCGCGTGGAAGGCAAGAAGACAATGGGGTACGAACTGGTGGAGCAACTCGGGTGGGAGTATCCGGATGCGGTTTTCTATCCGACGGGTGGGGGCGTGGGTCTGATCGGCATGTGGAAGGCGTTTGCAGAATTGGAGGAACTTGGGTGGGTGAAGCCTGGCACGCGTCCTCGGATGATTGCTGTCCAGGCGGCGGGGTGCGCGCCTGTGGCTCGCGCGTTTGGGGAAGGCGCCGCGGTGAGCCAGATGTGGCAGAATGCGGCAACTTTTGCGGCTGGACTGCGGGTTCCCAAACCCTATGGAGACTCGATTATGTTGGAGATTTTGCGGGAATCGGATGGCGTGGCGCTGGCGCTTTCGGATGAAGTGATTCTTGGATCACTCAAAGACTGGGCGCGGAATGAAGGGATTTTTCTTTCGCCGGAAGGCGCGGCGGCTACAGCAGCGTACGATTATTTATTGGCTAGCGGTTTTCTCAACCCGGAACATAAGGTTGTGTTATTTAATACGGGCGCCGGTCTTAAGTATACGGACGTGACTGCAGAGGCTATGGGGCTACAGCGACCTGTAGCTGTGAGTTGAGTGTTCCTGGTCAAGTGAGATTCCACTTGCACGAACAAAAGCGTTGCGGAGTCTTGCTCCGCTAGGCATGCGGGCCTGCCCCTACGTGTCCCCTTCCTACTTCAGATTTACCGATCCTTGGAGCGGTAGATTGCGAGAAGAGGCTCCGACAAAGAACGTGTAGTCGCCGGGGACAAGCTGCCAGGCATTTTTCGCTTCGTCGAAGATTGAGAGATAGAGCGGATCGATTCTTACCGTCACTTCTTTACTCTCTCCGGCTGCAAGTTTGACCTTGCTCCAGCCAACCAGACGCTTGGGTGGTTCTCCGGCACTGGCTGGGAGAGCGGCGTAAACTTCCGCGATTTCCGAGCCAGAACGGGGGCCTGTGTTGGTTACGGTGAAGACCGCCATAACACCGCGTACTATGTTCGTCCCCCCAGACGTTATTGTGGATACTGCCTTGAGATTCGAATAAGCGTAGGTGGTATAGGAGAGGCCACAGCCGAATGGGAAGAGCGGCTGCTTCTGTTCGGCGTCGTACCACTTGTAGCCAACCTTGAGTCCTTCGTCGTAAGTGGTTTCGAATGCGGGTAAGCCAGCGGCGATAGTTTTCCACGCGTCCTGATCGCCGTCTTTTGTGGTGGAACGTGCGGGAGGATGGACGATGGTGGCATGGGGCAGGTCTGCGTCACTCTTGGGGAAAGTGATGGGGAGTTTGGCGCTGGGATTGACATCTCCGAACATCAGATTCGCTAGGGCTTCGGCGCCACGGCTGCCGGCGTACCAAGCTTCGAAAATGCCAGCCACTTGGCCGGCCCACGGCATGGTGGCGGCGCTACCTGTTTCCAGAACAACAATAGTGTGCGGATTGGCGGCGGCGACTTGGGCAATGAGGTCGTCCTGATGTTCGGGCAGTGCGAGGGTGTCGAGGTCCATACCCTCGCTTTCCCATATATAGGCGAAGACGATAGCGACATCGGCGGATTTGGCCAATGCGGCGGCAGAGGCAGGATCTGTGCCGGGGTCATATTGGACATTGGCGGACGGAGCCTTGGCTCGGATGGACTTGAGCGGCGACGTCGGAAACCAGATATGCGCCTGCCAGGTGGTGCGGCCCTGCCCGGGCGGCAGGATGGCGTTGCCGCCCGGAGGATCGACTTGGGCAGAACCTCCTCCGGAGATCATTCCAACATCGGAATGAGCGCCGATGACGGCGATGGAGTGAAGCTTGGAGGCATCGAGCGGAAGCAGCGCGGACTCGTTCTTGAGCAGCACGATGCTCTGCTCGGCGATTCTCTGGGTGGTTTCGAGGCCTCCCATGACGTCGACGACGCTTTTCTGCGGCGGATCGTCGACAACGCCGGAAGCAAACATGGAGCGCAGAATACGGTGCACATGGTCATCGAGCTCGGCTTGCGCAACCTTGCCGGACTCGACCGCCTGCTTGAAGGCAGCGCCATAGAAAATCTCACCGGGTTCCTCGTGATCGAGCCCGGCGGCGGAAGCTTTGACCACGGAATGGGCCCCCTGCCAGTCGGAGAGAACGAAACCGGGGAAATGCCAGTCTTTTTTCAGGACGTCGGTGAGAAGATATTTATTTTCGCAGGCATAATCGCCATTGACGCGGTTGTAAGAACACATGACGGCAGCGGCGTCCGAATCGCGGAGGGCGATCTCGAAGGCGAGGAGATCGGTTTCACGCATGGAACGCTTGTCAATGTGAACGTTAACAGCGTTGCGGCCGCTTTCCTGATCATTGAGGGCGTAGTGCTTGATGTCGCCGATAACGTGTTGCGCCTGCTCCCCCTTCATCAACTGGCCCACCATAGTTCCGGCCAGGATGGGATCTTCCCCCATGTATTCGAAATTGCGGCCGTTGCGAAGCTCGCGGGCCAGGTTCACACCGCCGCCAAGGGACATGTTGTAGCCCTGGGCGCGCAGTTCGCGGCCGATGAGCGCGCCGTAGGCATAGGCGGCCTCAGGGTCCCAACTCGCGGCACCCGCAAGGTTCGCGGGTAGTGCGGTGGAATAGCGGCCATTCTCACCGCTGGCGCGCACGCCATAAGCGGCATCCGACATTTGGATGTCGGGAATGCCCAGGCGCGGAACGCCAACAACGTAGCCTGCGCCCCCGTTCGAACGAACGGAGAGCGGGCTCATGGGACCAAGGCCCTTCATGCCAGTGCCGTGGAGGAGGGAGATTTTCTCGTCGAGCGTCATCTGCTTGAGGACGAGGTCCGCGCGGTCATCGGGGGAGAGGGCGGGATTCATCCAGGGATGGGCCGGAGGTTTTGGTGAAGACTGGGCCGAAGAGAATTGCGTTGCGACGAGGAGGACAAGTGAAAACGTTGCCAAACGGATTTGGACGGCGCGGGCGTTCAAGGTCATGGTTGTTGATTGTTTCTTCTTTATTCGGTGATTTGGTTAGCGAGGATAATCATATCTGCTTTTGCGGGAAGGCGAAATGCGAGAGGTCCTACTAAATTTCTGTGCAGGAACTCCCCGCCCTGTCGCAGAAGACGCGACAAGGACGGGGGCACCCGGCGAGTCCAATAGTTATTGCCCTATTTAGGTACGTAGCTCAGGTCTGCGCGATAGACTGACAGTTCGCTGACGATTTTGTGGCAGCTCTTGCGGAGTTGATCCAGTGCTTGCGGTCCACTATCACCGTAAGCCTCTTTCAGGACGTCCTCGAGTTTCTTATCGAGGGGTTCCATGTCACCCCACGTGGCCCGATCCGAGATCAACACAAACGTGGGTACCTCGCCCCCATTCACCAGTTGATACCAGCGGGAAGGCTTGGCCGGGTAATTGGTTTTACGGATAGCATCGTTGATTTTCTTGATGGCATCGGTAAAGTCGTTGAGGTGCTCGGGGATTACCGAATAATAGGAGGAAGTCCGCATCTTGGCGGGCGGAAACGTGGGTTTGGTCAGGCTGAGGTCTTCGCGCAAAACGTAGTAGGAAGTTCCTCCAGCGGTGGCGTAGGGATTGAGATTCTTTTCCACGTCGGGGAGATCGAGTTTGTTAAAGGCTTCGCGGGCGTCGAGCTCTTTCCAGTTGTGGCCCGGGGAGGCCATGATGTAAGCGCCGGAGCGATCGCCAGTCCGAACTTCCCAGACGTAAATGGACCACGTGTCCTTTTGCGCGGCATGGAAAGCGGAGTGGCGTTTGCGGCCTTCCTCAAACTGGGACTGCATGCCCGGTTTGGGCGTGGCAACGTTGACTTCGGATACGACTTGCGGTCCGGTTTGTGCATACGACGAGGCACACCACAGGATTAACGCACACAGAACGGGATATTTTTTCATTGGAGTCTTCCCTTTCTTACGGCGGATTTTTAGTTTTGATTTTTTTGGGCCTAGACTTTTGAAAACGGGCAATTGTACACCAGACAAGGCTGGGTTGTTATTTGTGGTGAAGGGGCCGCGCGGAGTGTGGCGCTGGTAGACTAGATTGCGATCATTTTTTCTGGCGTTAGGGCAGAATCAAGCATGGACCAGGAAACATCCCAACCGCTTATCCCTTGCATCTACTGCAATCACTCCAATCCTGCGAGCCATCGCTTTTGCGGGATGTGCAGCAAGGCGTTGCCCGATCTGGTGAAGAAATCGGCGAAGCCAATCGAGGGCGTCAGCGGCGCACCGATACCCGGGAGTGGGGTCGGATTGGCAGGCCGAGCCCCGGATCGTCGAGCATTCGATCAAGAGGTGGTTCCGTCGTTGACGACAAAGGATTCTGATTCCGCTCGGACGGGAACCGCCGCTCCGCCACAAACGCCTCCGCCACAGATACCTCATAGTTCCGGACCGATCAGAGTTGACGTACGACAGCCCGAAGCACGGCGGGTTCCTGCGGTGGACGATAATCCGAATCGCGACCTGAGTTACCTGTTGCAAGACGATCATGTGCCTGCTCGAACCAGTCGGGCGCCGTTTGTCATCGGCGCGTTGTTGCTGGCCGCCGTTGCAGCATTTTTTGCGCTGCGCGGTGGGAGTAAACCGACGCCTGCACCAACGGATTCGGTGGCAGGGGACATGGCTTCAACGCCGTTGACGGATGAACCTCCTGTAAAAGCGGCGACACACAGTAAGCCAGCAGACGCGCAACCGTCCGCGAGTCCAGTGATGGAGCCCGGGAAGATGGAACCCGGAAAGATCGAGCCCAAGCAGCCCGAGCAGGCGGAGCCTCAGCCGCAATCCGAAGCGGCAAAACCGTCGGAAAAAGCGGCGGCTGCGACGGGAGAATCCACAAGCGCTCCGGTGGCAGGCGAAATTAGTCAGCCCTCCGTTGCCGCCGAGGCGCCAGCTCCAAAGCTTACGCCGAAGGCCGTTCCGAAAATCGCACCTACCCGTGCGTCGGCAAAAAAACCATCCCCTGGGCGGCAGCAAGCAGCAGAAGCAGAGGATTCCGGACCAGTAGTCAGTTCAGTGGCTGCGGCTTCCTCCGACTGTGAAAAGCAGCTTCCTTCCCTGCGCCGCGCCGCTGGAAAAGGAGACGCGAAAGCGCGGGCGGACCTGGGTTTGATTTACTATGCCGGGCGCTGCGTGCCACGCGACTTGCCGACCGCGTATCGATGGTATGCGCTGGCTTTGCGGTCCGCGCCGGATAGCCCGCAGGTCTCGGCGCAGCTCGAGGCCATCTGGAAACAGATGAGTCCGGCGGAACGGCAGTTGGCGCTGAAACCGCAGTAAGTGGTGGCGGCGTTCAGCCTGCTAGGCCAGGGTGTAGACCTTGGCTTCCCAGGAGAAGATGGGTTCACGACCGACCTGTTCGGGCTGGACGTTGCGTTGCTGGGTTACTTCGCGCCAATGCCGACCGGGCGGAGTGAGCGGCCAATTGGGAACGACATATTCCGCATTTGGATCGGTGAGACCGTTGGGAGTTGCAAAGTCAGAGAAGTTGGCTACGACGATCACGGGGTCCTGTCCTTGCGTTCCGCGTCTCCAAACGATCACACGCTTGTTATCGTTGAAATCCACGTGAATGAAATCCGTGTCGTTCACTCCGAGCGCGGGATGACTTGTGCGGAAGTGCACCACGCGAGATACGTATTCAAAGATCGCGTGACGGATGGGGTCTTGCAAACGGGAGAAGTCCACGGGATCAACTTCCTTGCCGCCAGGGTCGGTTACATTTCCGCTCGAATCGAACAGATCATTCTGATCGGCAAACTCTTCTCCAGCGAGAAACATCGGTATGCCATTGGCCGTTAGCAAACACACAAAAGCGAGCTGAACACGTTTCTGCAGATCTAAGCCGTTGAGTCCCGACTTTTGCAGCATAGTGAAGAGGCGTTCTTTGCGAAACCCTTCGACATCATGAGAGGTCACGTAATTCACGGCTTGCGCGAGGTCGGTAAAACCGAGATTGCGACAGTCGATGGCGTTGCGGACGGTAAATTCGAAATTCTCTCCGTCGTTATTCTGGCCGAGAATCGCGGCACGAATGCGCGCGCGAAATCCGTCATTCCAGAGAGCGTCGAGACGTCCCTGCGTGAGAAGAGCGAGTGGACGCGACAACTCCTCTCCTACGACGAGGAAGCGCTCGTCCGCACCGGCCGTGCCGAGGCCTGCGGCCTGCCAGCGCTCGTTCCAGAGACTGCGGGCACGATCTTTGTATCCGCCTACGAAGTCCCAGTTCGCAACATTCTCCACGCTATCCATGCGGATGCCATCCACGCGAAAATCGCGCATCCAGCGCGTGACGTAGGTGTACATCAGAGCGCGAGCCGGCGCGTCGCTGGTTGTATTGCCGGAAATGGGATCGTAAAAAGACTGCGAAGTCGGGCGGGTGTAGCGAAAGACGGTGCTGCCGAAACCATCACGAAGAGTCTGACTGCCATCGCCACGGCGAGAAGTCAGCGCGTCAGGATCAGTGGGACTCTGGGAAGGGTCGGCGATATAGAAATCATCAAAATCAATCCATTGGTACGCCTCATTGCGGCCAAAAGCCATCACAACATCGACAAAGAAACGTATACCGTGACGATGGCAGGACTGCACTAAAGCGGCCAGATCCGCATTGGATGTGGAAGCTTCTTGACCGCCGGGGAAGCCTAGTTCCCAATCCGGGGCAAGAAAGTGCGAAGTGTCATATCCCCAGCTGCGCTTGAAGAAGCTGTCTGCCGGAGGCAGAAGTTCGAGCGCATTCACGCCGAGCTCCGTCAGATAAGAGCGCCCTGGCTCCACGACCCCAAGGCCTTCAAAGTTGACGCCCCCTACCGCTTCGTCCACCAGCGCGCGAACATCTTGAAACGTCCCCACGCCACGCTCGCTCATGCCTGAGCCTTGGGCGCGTGTCCAGGCAGAAGGGAGCTCGTAGATGACGAGCTGATTGTTCGCAGGAAGAGTGTCGGGGGCGGGGTCGTTGGGGAAGGATGCGGATTCTCCGTCTGGATCGACAGCGGAAAGCCGTCCATTCTGCAGGCGGATTACGGAAGCTGGCTGGCGATCAGTATCGTTGTTGAAGCCGGCAGGGAGAGAAGGCGAAAGCAATCGCCAATCTACTGTGGTCGCGAACGGATCCGTACACAAAATAGCAGCAGCGGGATCGTTCGGATTTGTATTCTCTATCTGAAACCAATAGTGGTAGACGCCGTCCAGGAGTCCACTCGCGGCAGCGGAAATCGCCCATAGGCCAGGTGTGGCCGAGCTCGCGAGTGGAATATCCTGGCGATTGACGAGGGTGTTGGGATTGCCTGCCGTAAAAGTACCGATGACCAAGACGGGCGCGTTACCGCCGGGGTGAGGGCGCCAAAACGTGAAGTGCGTTTGACGGCGGAAAAGGAGATCGGAAGGTACCATTGTTCACCCCCTGGAACCTTACCGGAACACGGTAGCGAAGAGGACTGGGAGAATCAAATGAAATTTGTGTTAACGCTTATCGGCCGATTCAACTGCAATGTGAGGAAGCCTTTCCTCGGCGGCGAGCAGAACGCACAACGCCACGCCCTCCGCGGCTTGAGCAACTTCGGGCAATTCCGGAAACGTGGGAGCAATCCGAATCGTGCGGTCGTCGGGATCTTTGCCGTGGGGATGCGTGGCACCCGCCGGCGTAAGCTGAACACCTGCTTCTTTGGCGAGTGCAACGACGCGCTGGGCGCAGCCTTTGGGAACTTCGAGGCAAATGAAGTAGCCGCCTTTAGGCTCGGTCCAGGATACGTGGGGGATATGGGCAAGCTTTTCGCTGAAGATGTCGAGCACCTTCCGGAATTTGGGCGCAATCAGGGCTCTGTGCTTGTCCATCAGCTGCAGAATTCCTGCCTCGTTCTTTAGAAAACGAACATGACGCAGCTGGTTGATCTTGTCCGGACCAATGGTCCGCGGCGCGAGTCTCGCGAGCAGCCACTTTACGTTGTCTCTTGAAGCAGCAAACATAGACAGTCCAGCTCCGGCCAGCGTGACCTTGGAGGTGGACGCGAATACAAACGGACGATTCGGATGTCCGTGGCACACGCATAGTTCGAGGACATTGGCGATCTCAATGCGTTCGCTGGTCAGGTGATGCACGCCGTAGGCGTTATCCCAGAAGAGCCGGAAATCTGGGGCCGCGGTCTTCATCGCAGCAAGGCGCTCGACCACGGCATCCGAATAGACTGTACCAGTGGGATTACTGTATTTTGGAACACACCACATGCCCTTGATAGAGGAGTTCTGCGCAACCAATCGCTCGACCTCACCCATGTCCGGGCCATCTTCGTTGAGTGCGACCGGAATCATACGAATTCCGTAGTCGTTGCAGATGGTGAAGTGCCGGTCATAGCCTGGGACAGGACACAAGAACGCAATCTCTCCCTGCTTAGACCAGGGCACGACGCTGTCACATGTTCCTTTGAGGAATGCATAGACCACGGTGTCGTGCATTAGGGCAAGGCTAGAGTTGTTGGCAATGACCACCTGTTCCGCCGGGGCTCCTAACATACCGGAGAATAATCTGCGTGCTTCGGCAAGGCCTTGAGGTCCACCGTAGTTGCGGCAATCGGTCGCGCCCTCGGCAACATAATCCGCCGTGCCAGGGAGCGACAGCATGGCAACGCTCAGATCGAGCTGGGCTGGAGACGGCTTGCCTCGCGTTAGATCGAGCTTGAGGCCTTTCGCTTTGAAAGCGTCGTAGCTTTCCTGGAGTTGCTGGCCGGTGATGTCTCGTGTGCTGAGCTGAGTGAAGTTTGTCATTTTAAAGAACCAACATCCTTATTGTTCGGACCGTCTGGCGAGAAAGCAGTGGCTGCCCCGCGTGTCACTATTATGACGGATTTTCCCTGATCAGGGCACAGTGAGAAATCTTGCAAGAGTCAAGCAAGTGAGAGAGTACGGGGATTCTTCGCTACGCTCAGAATAACAATTTTGAGACGTAACATTTTTTGAGAGGTAAATAGGATTCAAGGCGAAATGCCGCTTCCTTACTCGTAGCGCAGAGCCGTTTGGGGCTCTACATTGGCCGCGCGCCGTGCTGGGAGCCAGCACGCTAGAAGTGCGATGGCGGCGAGGAACAGCGGCGCAGCGGTGAAGGTCAAAAGATCGTGTGCTTGCACTCCATACAGGAAGTTGGTGGAGAATTTCGCCGCGGCGAATGCCATGGGCAGACCAAGCGCCATCGCGATGAACGCTAGGAGCATGCCTTGGCGGACGACAAGACGCTGAACTGCGCCAATCTGCGCGCCCAGCGCCAGGCGAATACCGATCTCGCGTGTGCGCCGACTGACCGAGTAACTCATGACGCCATACAACCCGACGGCCGCCAACATCAGACCGATGAATCCGAAAACGCCGAACAGCGTCGCTGCTAGACGTGGCAAAAAGAGTGCGTCGCGGAGGTGTTCCTCCATGGTCGCGATGTTGAAGATGGCCATGGTGGGGTCCAGCGATCGAACCGCGTCACTAACGTCGTGCGCTAACGTTGCGGAGCCGCCAGCGGAACGGACCAGCAGCGAATACCCCATGATCGAAGGGTCGCCGGCTACGCTCTGAGCGAGAGAGCGGAAGAGGACGGGTCTGATGTCTTCGCCGAGAGTGCGTGACTTAATGTTCCCGACGACACCGATAATCTGATAGGTCACGCCTGCGCCGGTGACACGCTGACCGATGGCGTTTTCCCCAGCGAACAATTTTTGCGCGAACGCCTGGTTAACAACGGCGACTTTGGGGGCGTTAGCGGTTTCATCGGCAGCTTCTCCGCCAAAGTCGCGGCCCGCGATGCGAGGAATTCCCATGGTTTCAAAGTAGCCGGGCGTCGCCATGTAGAGTTCGGTATTGGCGGGATCGGTCGATTGGGATCTTCCCTCAGCGAAGAAAGCGTCGCTGCGGTTTCCGCCGGAGAGCGGTACGGAATCCGTGACCGCGACCGAAACAACGCCCGGCAGCGCCGCTACACGCTCGCGCCACTGGTTTAGGAATTGTGTAGTGCGTTCGGGCGAATAGCCGTGGACCTGAGGGTCGACGGCCATCATGAAGATGTTGTGCGAACGGAAGCCGATGTCGATACCAGCAGCACCCTCTAGGCTGCGCAAGAAGAGTCCGGTCGCGCAGAGCAGGACCAGAGACAGTGTGATCTGGGAGACGACGAGGATGTTGCGCAAACTCCAGCGTCGTCCGGGCCGGGCAAGGGCGTCCTCCCCTTTTAGTGCAGTGATGAGCATGGGGCGGGAGGCAGCCCATGCCGGGATCAGCCCGAACAGCAGCCCGGCAGCGACGCTGAGGAGGAACGTGTAGAGCAGCACTCTCCAGTCGACGGTGATGCTGAGATCGAGAGGAATTGGGGCTGGCAAGTGAAATGCGGAGAGGGCCCGTGTGGCCCACTGGGAGAGGACGAGGCCGAAGAGTCCGCCACCAAGAGCCAGCAAAATGCTTTCCAGCAGCATCTGGCGCAGCAAACGTCCCCGTGCGGCACCCAAGGCGATCCGCACGGCCATCTCTCTCTGACGGGCAGCACCCTGAGCGAGAAGGAGGTTTGCGACGTTAGCGCATGCAATGCAGAGAACCAGCAACACCACCACCGTGAGTGCAGCGAGGAAGAGCGTCACGGAGGATTTGTATCGTGGCGGCAGCGAGCCCGCTGGCGCGAAACTGAAGCCGTGATCCTTCTCGGTTTCTGGATAGGCCTTGGCAAAACGCTGGGCAAGTAAATCGAGTTCCGCCGCGACCTGCGTGGGCGTGACGCTGGGCTTCAAGCGTCCGATGACGTTCAGCCAGTTATAGGCGCGCGAATTGTGGTCGGGAGGGTTGGGCATCAACCGGTCAATGCTGCCAAGCGGAACCCAGAATTCGGAATCGAGGATGAGGTCGAGTCCGCGAAATGAGGGTGGCGCGACGCCCACTACAGTGAAGGATCGTCCAGAGAGAGTGATGGCCTTTCCCGCAATGTTCGGATCCGCGTTAAAGCGACGCTGCCAGAGGCGATGGCCGAGCACAACTACGGGAAGGTTCTTCTCGTCAGCGGTAAAGCCTCGACCGACAGTCATGCGAAGCTGAGCGACGTCGAAGTAGTTGGAGGTGGCCGCTTGGCCCCACACACGCTCTGGTTCGCCACTGCCGCCAATCGAGGCAGGCACAAGATCGTGATATCCGGCGACTCCGGAAAATGATTCTGCCTGCTCACGCAGGTCCGTGAAGAGGGGTTCGGAGAAGTGATTACAGCATGCGCTGTGGTCCGTGGCATAGAGCGTCATCAACGTGTTGGGGTCACCCACGGGCGCAGGACTCAGGACGAACCGGCTGACCATGGAAAAGATGGTGGCGTTAGCCGCGATGCCGAGCGCGATGGAAATCACCGCTGCCGCCGTGAAGCCAGGCGATTTGCCAAGTTTCCGAAACGCGCAAGTCAAGTTTTGAAGCCAGGCTGGCATGGTTTTCTCCGCAGTGGTAGATGCATTTCGTCAGCCACGTGTGCCTTGGCGTAAGGCCTTCATTTGCAACTAGATGTATTGCGGTGCCTACAAATTCAGATTCAGTATCTGTTCGAAATCAAAAAAGCGATGTCCATATTTGAACAGGCACCATTGGAAGTACGCCGACCAATAGCGATTCGTTCCCTTCTCACCGCAGAAAATGGGATCGGTCTCTTCATCATCATTTTGTTTCGCACTCTTGTATCGCATCTTGTATCGAACCCGGGTTGCTGCTATGGTTTCGGGTTCATGGCGGGTTCGGGTCTGCGGCCATCGTGTTCAGCAGCCCCTGGAAGTCACCTCGTCAGTGGCACTAAAGTGTGGCTAATCCTAAGAGCGGACTGGGGTTGGTAGAGTTCAGGGGCAATCCATCCGGGCGGCAAGACCGTACTACTTGCAGGAAGAGTTAACCGGGAGTGGCGAGCGCGTTACCAGACAATGCGCAAAACGACCGAGGCGAGGCGAGTGATCTGAGCCTCGTAGCGGGGGTGCGTGCCCGCGACGAAAGTGCGATGGCATCTCTGTACGACCGCTACTCTTCGCTGGTGTATTCGGTGGCGTTGCGTGTTTTGGGAGACACGGGAGCGGCGGAGGACGTTTTGCAGGAAATTTTTCTGCAGCTGTGGCGGAAGCCGTCGGCGTTCGATTCGGCTCGCGGCAGCATGGGAGCGTGGCTCTCGGTAATTGCGCGGAACCGTTCGATTGACGCGTTGCGTAAAAGGCGGCCGGAGACGGATGTAGAAGATATTGTTTTATCCGTGGAGCCGAGTTTTGCGGATGCTGCGGATCGCGGACGTGCACTCGCCAAAGTTCGTGAAGTTTTGGGAACCATGCCGCCAGTGCAAAGGTCGGCGGTGGAGATGGCGTTTTTTGAGGGGTTGACGCATACCGAAATTGCTGAGAAGACGGGAGAGCCGCTGGGAACGATTAAGACGAGAATCCGCGCGGGGTTGTTGAGTTTGCGGGCGGCGGTATGCCCGTGAGTGTGTTCTAAACAAGACAATGACTGCACACGAACAATTCGCCGATGATCTGGCGCTCTACGCGCTGGACGCCCTCGATGGCGCAGAGAAGGCCGCTGTCGAGCAGCACATGGAAACGTGCGCCTCCTGCCGCCGCGAGCTGGAGAATCTGCGCGGCGATATGGCGCTGCTCGCTCTCTCGACAACGGGGCCACATCCTCCGCAACGGTCGCGGGAGCGGCTCATGTCAGCGATTGCGGCGGAGCGTCCGGCGGTGGTGCCAACTCGGAGTGCGGGAGCCGCAAGTGCGCGAGCCTGGTTGGGGTGGCTCGGGTGGATGGCAGCGGCAGTGCTGCTGGTTGCCGGTGCGACGCTTGTGAATGACGCCCGGGGAAGAAATGAAGAATTGCAGCGAGAGATCGCTGGGTTGCAGAACAAGACCGCCGCGCAGGATGCCGAGCTGCAACGCGTGCGCAATGAGTTTGCCGCTTTCTCCGGACCGGAAGCAAAGCCGGTGACGCTGGAAGTTCCGAACGGCCATCCACAGCCACAGGGCAAGGCAATTTACGTGGAGTCCAGCGGCAAGCTGTTGTTTGTGGCCAACAACCTTCCAGCGTTACCCGACGACAAGGCGTATGAGCTGTGGGTGCTGCCGAGCAACGGAAACCCGCTGCCCGCCGGAGTGTTTCGTCCCGATGCGAAGGGCAGCGGGGTTGTCGTGAATCCTCCGCTTAGTGCGGGCGTCTCCGCTAAGGGATTTGCTATCACTATCGAGCCGAAAGAAGGCTCTGCCGCACCTACGACGAAGCCGATGATGGTGGGGTTGGTGAGTTAGCATTTCGAATGATCAATCCCGAGGCAACACTCAAGCTCCAATCCGAACTAGCATCCGGCGAGTCGATTCTCTGGGCGGGGCGGCCCAGTTTCAATGTAATTTTTCATAGTGACGATTGGATCATGGTGCCATTCAGCCTCCTTTGGGGCGGATTCTCAATTTTTTGGGAGGCAAGTGTGCTTGGATTCTCGGGGTTGGGGAGTCGCGGCGGATCGTATCCGGCTTTCTTTGTGATTTGGGGCATTCCGTTCGTCGTCGTCGGCCAATACATGATCTGGGGCCGATTTCTCTACGATGCGTGGCTGAAGCGACGCACGTACTACGGCATTACAAATCGGCGTATTTTGGTCCTGCAAGAAGGATGGAGCCGCAAAACCAGTTCAATTTACGTGGACGCTATTCCAACGATCGCACGTGAAGGTTCTCGTACTGGAACAATTTGGTTCGGGCAACAATTTCCGGTAATCGCAGGCCGCGGACAGAAAACACGCAGCATGAGCCGCTTTAGCGTAGGTGACGTACCGGTTTTTGCCGACATTGATGACGTTGACTCCGTCTATCAGCTAGTAATGGACATGAAGAATAAAGCCGGGAATGGATCATAACGGATCTAGACGATCCAGCCACCGCCGACTACCACTTCCCCGTCATAAAACACAGCCGCCTGGCCTGGGGTGATGGCACGTTGCGGCTGGTCGAATGTCGCCGTGACTTCGCCGGGGGCGGTGTTCTCGATCAGGGCCATAGCCGGCTCGTGGCGGTGGCGAATTTTGACGCTGACGCGGAGCGGCTCCGCGAGCGAATCGACGGAGATCCAGTTCAGGTCGCGCGCCCGCAGCGTCTTCGAATAAAGCAGCTCGTCCGGACCGAGGACGACTTGATTGGAAGCGGCATCCGACGCCGGCTTGATCTGAATAACATAGAGCGGCGAGCCTGTGGCTACCCCGAGGCCCTTGCGCTGGCCAACCGTAAAGTTGTGAATGCCGGTGTGCTCGCCGATCGTCTCTCCAGTCGTCGACACCAGTTCTCCCGAAGTATCCGGCAACGCTTCGCCCTGCTCTTCCAGATAAGCTTCAATGAAGCGCTTGTAGTCTCCGCCGGGGACGAAGCAGATTTCCTGAGACTCGGGCTTTTCTGCGGAGGCGAGACCGTGGCGGCGAGCAACTTCCCTGACCTCGGCCTTGGTCATGCCGCCTAGCGGAAATAGAGTGCGGCTTAGCTGCTCCTGGGTGAGGCCGAAGAGGAAGTAAGTCTGGTCCTTCGCGCGGTCGATGGGGCGATGGAGTTGCCAGCGGCCGGTGGTTTCCGAATACGCAACACGGGCGTAGTGGCCAGTGGCGATCTGCTCGACTCCGATCTGGCGGGCCATGGTTAGAAACTCGTCGAACTTCAAGAAATTATTGCAGAGACTGCACGGAATCGGCGTGCGTCCGGCGAGGTACTCGCTGACAAAGGGACGAACTACGTCGCGCTCGAAGCGGGCCTCGTGATTGACGACATAGTAAGGGATGCCGATGGTTTCGGCGACGCGGCGGGCATCGTAGACATCGTCGATAGAGCAGCAGCGGCCCTGGACAGACTCAGGCATGCCCGCGTGTCCGGCAAGGCGGCGCTGGTTCCAGAGCTGCATCGTGAGGCCGACGATATCGTAGCCCTCGGCGCGCAGCATGGCCGCGACGGCAGAGGAGTCGACTCCTCCGGACATGGCGACAGCGATAGTGGGTGTGGACATGTAGTTTCTAGTTTCTCATTTCTGGCATTTGGTGTCCTGCTTAGTTCTTGACTCTTGTCACCTGAGCGAAAAGCGAAGAGCCTACCCCTGAGCTTGCCGAAGGGCCCCACACCCATAACCTTACTTCACACTTCCTAAGTTCTCCTCCCGCGCAGCGTTGTGAGAAATCCTGTGGGCGCTATTTCGCTACTAAGCATTGTTCGGGTCCTTCGACTCCACAGGGCCTTCGCGAGGAAGGCCCTCGTTCCGCTCAGGATGACAGTGTTAAGAAAATTGTTGACGAAAATCAGAGTTCCCTAGGAGCTAACGGCTAGAGCCCGTTTTCTCCAGATAGGCGACAGGTCACGGAGACGGGCTACTGTGTCTGGGATGATACTGATAGCGAAGTCGACTTCTTCTTGCGTGTTTTGTTTTCCCAAGCTGAAACGGATGCTGGCGCGGGCACGGTCTGGTGACAGGTTCATGGCCGTGAGCACGTGGGATGGCTCGGTGGCTCCGGAGGAACAGGCGGCACCCGTGGAAACGGCGAGGCCTTTGAGATCGAGCGCGATAATGAGCGCTTCGCCTTCGATATGATCGAAATAAATATTGGTCGTATTGGGGACGCGCGGAGCAGCGCCGCCGGTGATTCCTGAGGACTCAGTTGCGGCGAGGACGGCCGACTCCAGGCGGTCGCGCAGGCTGGCCATCTTCTGGACATCTCCATTCGCAAATGCGGTAAGCGCTATATCAGCAGCCTTGCCGAGTCCAACAATCCCGGCGACGTTTTCCGTTCCGGCGCGGCGCTGGCGCTCGTGCCGGCCCCCGTAGAACAGCGGTTGGAGGCGGGTTCCTTTCCTTACATAAAGAGCGCCGACACCCTGCGGGGCGTGAAATTTGTGTCCGGAAATCGAAAGCAGATGGCAGCCGATGCGGTTTACCTCGAGCGTGATCTTGGCGGCAGCCTGCACGGCATCGGTGTGGAAGTAAACACCCGCTTCGGCGGCAATCTTGCCGATGACTTCGACCGGTTGCACGACACCGGTTTCATTGTTCGCCATCATGATGGAAATGAGCTTGGTGTTGGGACGCAGGGCGCGGCGGACATCGTCGGGATCGATGAGCCCATCGGCATTCACAGGGACGTAGGTCACGGAACAACCCATCTCTTCGAGACGGTGGGCGGAGAAAAGAACCGCATGATGCTCGATGGTCGAGGTGATGATGTGATCGCAGGGGGCGACGGCTCCGAAAATCCCCAAGTTGTCGGCCTCGGTGCCGCCGCTGGTAAAGACGATTTCCGAGGCGCGACAGGCTAGCAACTTCGCGATCGACTCGCGGGCGTGCTCGACGGCGGAGCGAGTCTCCTGTCCGTGGTGATGAATGGACGAGGCATTGCCGAAATGCTCGGAGAAATAGGGCTCCATGGCCGCGCGGACTTCCGGCAGCAGGGGCGTGGTCGCGTTATTGTCGAAATAGACCCGGCGCATGGCTTGTGGCGGATATGGGCCACAAGGCTATTGTACGGCTTGTCAGCCCATGCTCCCAATGGCAGGTGGACGGGGCAAACGGCGCACTAATTAGCCCGCTAGAGATTCGATGGCACGCACCACGTCGGGCGAAAGCTCCATGTTGAGACTGGCTAAGTCCTGCTGCATGTGCTCAGCGTTGGTTGTGCCAATCAGCGGAAGCATTCCTACGGCGCGGGCGAAGCTGAACACGACCTGAGCCACCGTGCCGTTCGCTCGTACGGCAAGGCTTGTGACTAACGGATGGTGGAGTATCTCCTGATTCGCGGTGAGCAGCGAGAATCCCTGATAAATGATGTTGCGCTTGCGGCAGAAGACACGGACTTCGCGGTCCCAGCCTAGGAGGGCGTAGCAGCGGTTTTGCACGAAGGCTGGAGGCTCGCTGTGGGTGGCGGCCATCTGCTCCAGGTGCCGCAGAGAGACATTGCTCACACCAAGGAGACGTGTTCGACCGGCATCGCGCTCCTTCGTCATGGCCTGCCAGACTCCGGCGTCCTCATCGGTCCATCCTAAATTCGACGAGGGTCCATGCAGCACGTAGCTATCGGCATAATCGGTGCCGAGATGTTCGAGCGAACTGGCCATAGACTGCGCAACCTGAACGGAAAGACTGGCTGCGGGATCGTAGGGTAGGCGGTGATCCTGGCCGGGTTGATAAGTGAATTTCGTTTGCAGAAAAAGATCTTCGCGGGCAACTATGCCTGCCTTGTAGGCGGCAGCCAATCCCTGGCCGACTCCCGCTTCGTAATAATGGCGGCGCTGGTTGGCGGTGTCGATGCCTCGAAAGCCCATGCGAAGGGCGAGCTCAGTAAGTGCCGGGGTACGATCTTCCTTCCAGGCTGTACCGTAGAGAAATGGCGGAAGAGGATGCGCGGACATAGGTTATTTTGGCACGAGTGCGACAGATCGTTCCCGCCAGCCATCGACGTCCTGTCTAGTAAATGCTCAATGAGACGCGCAGCACCTGGGGCACGGAGGTAAAGTTGAGTCCCCAATCCGTTTGATCGCCGTTCCAGATGCGAATGGACTTGAATTTCCCGTTTTCGTAAGTTCCTTCGTCCACGCGCAGGAACTCCCGCTGCTTGCGGGAAGCGGCATCACTTACCGAGAAATCGACGCGGCAAAAAAATCCGGCGACCAGGAATTCGTTGTCTCCCAGTTGAGCCACGAGAATGCGTCCTATGGGTTCGGGGTTGCCAGGCGGATTGCCGGAAGGGCCGAACTGGGGAAGCCCATAGGACACGATAGCGTTCCACTTACCGAACGTCAGCGTTTGCGAAGTTTTTCCTTTTTCTTCCGCCACTGCCTGGAGTTTGCCCTCAAAATTGAGGCGAGCGATCTCACGATCCATTGGACCGATCAGCTTGTAGTTCAGCGCAAAAGGAGTGAGCGCTTCCTCACTGATCCGTGGGGCCCCGTCGGGAGCGTTGGCATAACCGGTGTAGTCCATCCCGAACGGAGAGAAGCCAATTGCCTTTTGGCCCAGGGCGGCGAAGAAATACCGGGAATTGGACGCGTAGTTCGCGGTTTCGGGCACGAACAGAGCATTGTCCGGGCGGTTATAGAGCTCCAATACTTTCAAGTACTCAGCATTGTCATCCAAATAAATGTCAGGCGCGAGCAGATCAATGGATGGAGCTGTCGCTTTCCAGATGGGAATAACATTGTCGGTGGCGCCGCCGACTTCATAGTCGGGGGGATGGTGCGGATGGAATGGATTTCTCAGTGCGGCGTTGACATAGAGCGGCAGGGGGTAAACGGCTTTCCCTGCGGCCGCGATCTGCTCAATGTAACGGGCGACCGACCAGGCGTGGAAAAACTCTTCCGCGTCGTCCCCGAATACCTGCTGCCAATTGGCGGAGGGAGAAACCCGCTGCTTGTGCAGTGCAGCTAGTAACTCAGCGGGAACCGGCGCTTCAAACGCCTTCTGCGCCGCTGGCGAGTAGTCGCGAACGCTGCCCCATGTGCCGGGCTCATTCTCCACTTGGACCATGAGCACCGTGTGCTGGGGGTCGGCAGTTTTGAGATGACGCATCAGCTCTGTGAATGCGTGGATATCCGCCTGCAGCGCTGCTGGGGCATACGGGGATGGCGAATCGACCGGACGTCCATTCGCGCCCATGACGTGGGTATGGAGTTCTGGGGAATGCTTCATCCACGCAGGCATGTAGTGGGAACTGCCATTCTTCCAGGTGCCGAACCAAAGCAACACAAGATGAAGACGATGCGCGCGAGTCTGAGCCAGCAAAGTGTCGACAACCGTGTAGTCGAAATGGCCCGGCTCGGGCTCGAACTGCTCCCAATAGACCGGCATCTCGACGGTGTTGACATGCAGATACTCCAGAGCCGGCCAAACTTTCGGGAGCATGGCAGGCCATGCGCTGGAGTTATTGATCTGCGCGCCCAGTAGGAGATACGGTACGCCGTCAACGAATAGAGCATGGCGCCCGTCCTGTTGTACGAGACGCGGGAGTGGGTGTGCATCAACTCGCGCTTTGGCCTGGGCATGAAGCGAGATTGCACAGGTCATCAGTGGGACGAGGCAGCAGATCGTACGCACAGCTTGTTTCACATTGGCAATTTTCATGGGATGGTGTGGTTAAGCGTTGCGTTCCTGGGAGAATTGTCATTCTAGCAGGCTCTTGTGCGGGGCTACGCCATTCCCCGGGCCGGACCGCCACTCTGTAATTCCTGCGCCCCGCCTCCCTTTTAGGAGCTACAGAAGACTGCGTCTCAGAGGATTAAACTACCAGCATCTCTTTTTTAATCAATTGTTTACGATTTTTGAGCCCTCATTGCTATATCAAAATGGGGCCGGAGTGCCCTTATTGTCTGGAAGTGGTTGGAGATGATGAGAGGAGAGTTTCGATATGAACCCTGCAACCAAGTTTTTCCTCGTAGGAGCAGCCTTCGTTCTCAGCGTGGGCGCACAAGCCGTGGCACAGACTACCCAAGCCAATGGCCAAGCTGCTGCTCAGGTGAACGTTCAAGCCGACAAGACGCAGGCGCAAGCCTCGGATGGAGCGTCGGCGTCCGGGCAGACCTCGTCAGGGCAGCTCGGCCAAGCGAACGCTGGGCTGGCGTCGGGTACGGCCTTCAATGCCACACTCAACGCTTCGATTGATTCGAAGAAGTGCAAGGCGGGTGATGCCGTTGCCGCGCACACGACAGAAAACGTGAAAGCAGACGGCAAGACGGTTCTTCCCAAGGGCTCGAAGCTCATCGGCCATGTCACACAGGCTACAGCTCGCGCCAAGGGGGATTCCGAATCGGCGCTTGCCATCATGTTTGATCGCGCCATTCAGAAGAACGGTGAAGAAGTACCGCTCAATGTTGCCATTCAGGCGATGGCAGGAGCGCAAACCGCAGCTTCCGCAACGGACGCCGACATGGATACGATGGGCAGCGCTGCTGGCTCGGGTATGACTGGGGGGCGCGGCACAGCTGGCGGTCTTACTTCCGCGGCAGGTGGTGCCGTGGGTTCTGTTACGAACACCGCCGCAGGAGCGGGAGATGCGGCGTTGCATTCTACCGTCAGTTCAACAACCGATGTTGCTAGCGCGTCGCGTGGAGCGGTGGGCGGCCTGAGTGCCGCTGGTCAGCTCACGTCGAACAGCCGCGGTGTGTTCAACATAAACGGACTCACCCTGAACGCTGCGGCGGCCAACGGGACACAAGGTTCCGTGATTACCTCAGCCGGCAAGAACGTGCATTTGGATAGCGGCACGCGCCTGCTTATGGTCACCGAGACCACGGCTTCCGCGACGCCGAACCGGTAGTTTGTAATTTTCAGCCGGGAGGTAGTCCTGGGACGGGGCACGAAGTATGTGCCCCGATTTTTTGTTTCGATCTGCAATGCGAAGGCTTCCCTGCCGATCAAAATCCTGCCGGACGTTCGCCGGCCACTCCGAAGGTGCGTTCCAGCGCCAGGCCAGCGCGGCCTAGTGCGCCTTCGTCGAAGAGTCTCCCGATCAAAGTGACGCCGTGTGGGACGCGACGGGGTGGATTGAAGGTTGGCAGCGGGTTGTTGGGGTCTGGGGCCCAGTCGCTGCGGGCTTTCGATACCTCGACGAAGCCTGCTCGGAGAGTTAGCGAGGGATGACCGGTAAAGTTGGTGATGGTCAGCATTTCGTCGCGTAGCGACGGTACCAGGAGCAGGTCGACCTGGGAGAAGACGCGAGCCATCTCCCCGGCGACTTTACGGCGGAGGCGGTCGGCTTGGACGAAATCCACCGCGGAGAGGAAGCGTGACTGGCGGAAGATGTTGGGCCAGGCATCTCGTACCTGAGCCTTGAGTTGATCGACGCCGTGATTGAGCGTCAACTCCTCGAACGCGGCTGCGCCTTCGGCGAAGAGGATCAGGTTAAGCGAATCATAGGGCCAATCGGGAATGGCGACCTCGATCGGAATCATGCCTACTTTTTTCACCGCCTCCAGGGCGGCGCGATCGACGTCGGTGGCGGGATTTTGTTTCATCCACGCGGGAAAGTAGCCGACGCGTAGGCCCTGCACGGGCGCGGCGGCGTCGAAATCTAGCTTGCTGGGGACGCTAGCCAGGTCGCTGGGGTCTGGCCCGGAAATGGAATGCAGCACCAGCATGGCGTCCTCGACGCTGCGGGTCATAGGGCCGAGCTTGTCGAGCGACCAACAGAGCGTCATGGCACCGGTGCGTGGCACGCGACCGTAGGTGGGGCGAAGTCCGGTCAGGCCGCAGCGCATGCTGGGGCTTACGATGCTGCCTCCCGTCTCGCTGCCGATGGAGAAAGCTACTAATCCTGCTGCGGTGGCGGCGCCGGGGCCTGCGCTGGAGCCTGACGCTCCCTCTTCAAGCAGCCACGGGTTCATGGTTTGGCCGCCGAACCAAATATCGTTGAGGGCTAGCGCTCCCAAGCTCAGCTTGGCGATGAGCACCGCGCCTGCGTCGTGGAGGCGCTGCACAACCGTTGAATCCTTCTCGGGGATGCGGTTGCGGAAAGGCTCGGCACCGTAGGTAGTGGGGATGTTGGCGGTATCGAGAAGGTCTTTGACGCCAAAGGGAATGCCATGGAGTGGACCGCGATAGTGACCTGCGGCAATCTCTTCATCAGCCTTTTTGGCTTGCTTGAGGGCTAGGTCGCGGGTGAGTGTAATGATGCAGCGCAGCTTGGGATCGAAGCGTTCGATCCGTTCCAGATAAATAAGAGTGAGGCGCTCGGAGGTTAGCTTGCGCTGCTCAATCCAGCGCGAGAGCCGCGTGAGTGGGGCGAAGGCTATGTCAGCGTCGTTAGTCGGGAGCGGGCCGGGAGCGGTTTTGCTGCGGAGGAATTGGTTGCGCTCCGGGCCTGCCTTCAGGCCAGGGAGGGACGGGTCCCAACGTGTGGCGGGCGCCACGGTCGGCTCGATTGCCACTTTGCGCGGTCCTGTTCGGCGCTCGTAGAGAGACGCCATCGTAGTGCGCCAGGTGTTGGCAGCGACGGCGCGCTCGCTTGAGGTGAACTCGATTTGGACAAGTTTTTCCGCTTCGGCGAAGGTTGTGGGGGATACCTCCGGTCCGACGGCTGGAGCTGTGCCGAACGTGGATGGCGCTCCAGGCGGCAGGTCGTTTGGCGTTTGATCAGGCATCTGCGCCATGCCACGTGCGGCGGCGGCCACTCCTAACAAGCCCATAGATGTCTGGGCTAGAAACTCCCTGCGCGATTTCGACATGTGTCCTCCGAAGGTGGCATTGTAGTCGAGAGAGGTAGAGAGCGTTGCTCCGCTGGGGAGGCGAGGCGCCTGCCCATACATGTGTGTACTGGCGCCAGCTTTAATTTTCAGCGCTGGCTTATTGGAATGTACGGTGCGGGATGCTTTGGACCGATGTACTCGGCGCGGGGGCGAATTAGGCGGTTGTCGTCGAGTTGCTCGATGACATGTGCGGCCCAACCGGAGATGCGGGAGACGGCGAAGATGGGCGTGAACAGATCAACGTCGATGCCGAGCGTGTGATATGTGGAAGCGGAATAGAAGTCGACGTTGGCGTTCAGCTTCTTTTCGGCGTTGATGTAGAGTTCCACCTTACGCGACATGTCGAACCATTTGGGATTTCCGTTGGACTTACCGAGATCTTCGGACATGCGGCGGAGGAACGTTGCGCGCGGATCTTCGGTGTGGTAGACGCGGTGGCCGAACCCAGAGATTTTCTTTTTCGCGGCAAGCATGTTCTTGACATGCGCGATCGGGTCTTCGCCCTTGGCATCGATTTCTTTAAGCATCTTGAAGACGGCCTCGTTAGCGCCTCCGTGAAGAGGTCCTTTGAGGGCCCCGATGGCTGAAGTGATGGCCGAGTGCATGTCCGACAAAGTGGCGGCGGTGACGCGGGCGGCAAAGGTCGAGGCGTTGAGTTCGTGATCGGCGTGGAGGACGAGAGCGACATCGAGAGCCTTGGCGGCCACGGCGCTCGGTTTTTCGCCATTGAGCATAAGCAGGAAATTTGCGGCATGAGAACTGGTGGAATCGGCCTCGACCAGATTCTTGCCCTTGCGAATGCGGTCGTAGAGGGCAACGATCATGGCAATCTGCGAAGTCAGGCGAATGGACTTGCGAACGTTGGCGTCGTGGTCGCCATTCTTGACGTCGGCGTCGTAGAAACCGAGGGCGGAAACCGCTGTGCGGAGAACATCCATGGGGGCGGCGTCTTTAGGAAACTGACGCAGCAAACTGACCATGGCCGGGTCAATCTTGCGTTCCTGGCCGAGCTTCTTGCTCAGGTCATCGAGTTCGGCTTGCTTGGGAAGATGTCCGTTCCAAAGCAAGAAACAGGTCTCTTCAAAGGTGGAGTGTTGACCAAGTTCGCGAATGTCGATGCCGCGATAGGCAAGTACGCCGAGTTCGCCATCGATGTAACAAATGCTGGAATCGGTGGCAACAATGCCTTCCAATCCCTTCCCTGGGGTGGTTGTCCCGGTGGACATACGTACCTCTTTCCGCCTCGTGAAAAGTCAAAATGTGCTGCGACCGGTGTGAAAAATGCCCACGAAGAAAACCGCGCAACCCCTTTTTATACGCCATTTTGCGGAAGTTTCCAACGGGTCGGCGAGGGTTTGTGTACGAAATGTGTATTCACGGCAAATCAGGCGTTCGCTCAGCTCCCCTACCTATCGCTAGTCTTTCCTGACATCGGAAACACAAAAGACATGCGCTGGACAAAAATCGGACAAAAACGGGCATTCGATTCCCTGCTCCTGATTCTTGCTACGGAGCCTGGTTTCCACTAGAAAGGAAGCACCCAATTCTGATGGCCACTTCGTACGAACCCCGTAAAGCAGACAAAACCACACACAAGACGCGGTCTCGGGCTCGCAAGGCCGGGCTGTTCGCCTTTGTGTTCGTGATGTATTCGTACACGACGGCGGGACCGTTTGGGTTGGAGGATCAAGTCACCACTAGCGGTCCTGGCCTCACACTGCTTTACCACTTGATCCTGCCGTTTTTCTGGTGCATCCCGGTTTCTTTGGTAGCTGCGGAATTGACGACCGCAATTCCCGTCGAGGGAGGATTTTATCGCTGGGTGCGCGCGGGCTACGGGGACTTTTGGGGATTCCTCGCCGGCTGGTGGAACTGGACAGCCTCGTTTGTGCTGGGGAGCGCGTATGCCGTGCTTTTCAGTGACTACCTGAGTTTCTATTTCCCGCAATTGGTGGGCTGGAAACACTATCTGGTTTCCATGGCGCTGGTCGCGGTGATCGCATACGTCAATGTGCGCGGCATTCAGATGGTGGGGGTGGTGGCAACGGTGCTGGAGATTTTCATTCTCCTTCCGGTCGCCGTGATGTGCGTGATGGCGGCGCGCCAGTGGCACCATAATCCGTTCTCTCCGCTGATTCCGCCACACGTGCCGTTGTTCCAGGTGTTTGGCGTGGGGCTGGCGCTGGGCCTGTGGCTCTATTCTGGATACGAGCAACTTTCCACCGTGGCGGAGGAAGTCGAAAATCCGCAGCGGAGTTATCCGCTTACGTTGGCTTTGGTTGTGCCCTTATCGATTGCTACGTATTTTCTGCCGACGATGTTGTCTTTGGCGGCACTCGGCAACTGGCACGACTGGCACACGCGGTATTTCTCCGATGCTGCGGAATTGATTGGGGGGCGCTGGCTCGGGCTGTGGATGACGTTGGCGGCAATGGTGACGAATGTTTCGATTTTGAATGCGACCGTGCTGACCAGTACTCGGATGCCGTTCGCGATGGCGGAAGACGGCTATTTGCCGCCTGCTCTCACGGGGAAACATCCGCGCTACGGGACGCCGTGGATCGCGATTCTTATGTCCTCCGCTGTGTACGGGTTGCTGGCCTTCCATACTTTGACGCAACTGATTACCGTTTATATGTGGCTGCGGATCGCGACTACCGTTCTGACCGTGCTTTCGGCATGGCGGCTGCGGCAACGCTTGCCGGATTTACCTCGGCCCTTCCGCATTCCGTGGGGACGCGCTGGATTACTCTACGTGGTGGGTGCGCCTCTGGCGATGAGTGCTGTCGCCATGCTGGGAAGCGATCGCTTTGCCCTGCACTGGGGGCCGGTGGCGATTCTTCTAGGACCGGCGGCCTATCTCTTTGTGCGCAAGATGCGGCCGGAGCGCGAGCGGCAAGCTCAGCTGATCCAGTCCAAGAACTTGTAATAGGCCCCGGCTAGCGGGAGCGCCCAGGTGTATCCGCTGCGCAAACCCGGCGGTGGGCCGGGGAATGAAATACCTTCGAAAGGAATATCGTTGGCGTCGCCACACATACGCTCGGCGATCTTAGTGCCCAGGTAGGTCCCGATTGCCACACCGTGGCCCGCGTATCCGACGGAGTAGTGCATGCCATCGATTTGTCCAGTGTGCGGCATGACGTCAAAAGCGAAATCAAGCGTGCCGCCCCAAACGAATTCCACATTAATGTCGCGAAGCTGCGGATAGACGTCTACCATGCCGCGGCGGAGAATTTCCGCACTCTGGCGCACGGTATTCTCGGTTTCCGGGAAAAACGCGGCGCGCCCGCCGAACAACATACGCCGGTCAGGAGTCAGGCGGTAGTAGTAAAGGAAATGTTTGGAGTCGTAGATCATGCGGTTCTTCGGGCTCAACTCCTGTGCTAGATCGGCACTGAGCACTTCGGTGGCAATAATGTAGGAACCGATTGGAATGATCTTCTTGCGTAAACTCGGAGTGGCTTGGGTGGTATAGGCGCCGCTCGCTAACAGAACTTCTCGCGCCAGAAGGCTGCCTCGCGAAGTGTTCACGCGGAACTTCTGGATGCCGTTGCTGCTTTCGCGCTGAACATCCTCGACGCGAGTGTGGTCGAACAGAGCAGCACCCGCCCGTTGGGCCGCTGTGGCCAATCCAACGACGTAGCGTGCGGGATTCAGACTCGCACTGACTTCATCGACTAGGCCGCCATAGTAAATGCCGGAGCCAATCTCGCTGCGCAATTCGGACTTGGGAACGATATGTAATTTATGATTGAATTCCCTCGCGATCGTGGCTGCCGATTTGGCATAGCCATCGAAATGGGCTTGTTTGCAGGCAACTTCCAGATGGCCGCACCGGGAAAAATCGCAAGCAATCTGCTCCTCGCGGACAATTTGCTCTACACATGCAATGGAAGCCAGCGATGCCGCATACATGCGCTGGACTCTTTCACGCCCGTAGCGGGAGATGAGAGTGGGCACCGGCAACTTCATGCCGGTCAGCACCATCCCGCCGTTGCGCGAACTTGCGCCCCAGCCAAAGGTCTCCGCCTCGAGGACGGTCACACTCGTGCCGCGTTTGGCTAATACACGGGCGGCGGAAAGCCCAGTCACGCCGCTGCCAACGACCACGACATCCACGCTCTCAGGCAAAGGGCGAGTTTCACCCGCAGGAATCGAGAGCGTCTCCAGCCAGTAGTTTTTTTCTTTCATTAGATTCTCGGTATTTGGACAGCCGAGGGCAGCCGTTCCCTACGTGAGGCTACTTGGCTCTCAGCGTCTCCTTGCGAACCGTGAGGTGTTCAATCAGATCTTCCTTAATGCGGAAGCCGGTTCCGGGGGCGTCGGGAACGCGGATCGTGCCCTGCGGAGAGACGGTCACTTCCGGGTCAACAATGTCCTCTTTCCAGTAACGTTTGGAGGCCGAAACATCTCCGGGGAGCTGGAAGTTCTCCAGCGATGACAAGTGGATATTGTGGACGCGGCCAATGCCGGATTCCAGCATGCCGCCGCACCAGACGGGCACATTGTGGTCTTTGGCGACGTCATGGATGCGGATGGCTTCCGTCATGCCGCCGACTCGCCCGGTCTTGATGTTAATGATGCGACAGGCGTCGAGCTCGAGCGCCATTTCAGCATCGCGGACGTGGCGGATGGATTCATCGAGGCAGAGTTTGGTTTGCAGCTGCTTCTGCAGACGGGCGTGGTGATAGATGTCGTCGTTCCAGAGCGGCTGTTCGATCATGAGGAGCTTAAATTGGTCGAATTGGCGCAGGTGGTCAACCTCGTCAGCGCGATAGGCGGAATTGGCGTCGCAACTGAGAAGAATGCCGGGCCAATGGATCCGGATCTGTTCGAGTACCTTCAGATCCCATCCGTGCTTGACTTTGACTTTGATGCGCTGGTAGCCAGCGGCGAGTTCGGTGGTAATTTTTTCGAGGAGCTGATCGGCAGAGTCTTGAATACCTATAGAGACACCCGTCGGAATTTCCTTGCGAGTACCGCCAAAGAGTTTCCAGAGTGGAACAGATTTCTCTTTCGCTTCCGCTTCCCACAGAGCGTTTTCCAAAGCAGCCTTGGCCATACGATTCCCGCGGACTCTGGCAAAAAGCGGCACACACTCATGGGCGGCGCTGAGGTTTTGGCCGAGGAGCGCTGGAATGAGATATTGACGCAGGATGGGCCAAGCGGTATCGATGCATTCCTCGGAATAATAAGGAGGCCCGTCGGCGACACACTCGCCCCAGCCGTCATTGCCTTGGCAGTGAACGGTGACGAGCGTTGTACGGCGTTCATAGGAGCGTCCGAAGCTGGTCTCAAAGAAATGGACCAGCGGCATGTGCAGTTCCCGCAGTGTAACGGCTTCGATCTTCATGGGCTCGAGTGGTGGTGCTTTGAAATCGCGGCGCTGTTGATCTTAACTGATCAAGCTGGACTTTACTTGGCTGCATGCGGCCAATTTTCGTCCCAGTGACCGAGCAGGAATGTACCGTTTCCTTTCTCATCTCGTTCACACCCTAGAACAGCCAGACCGTCACGGAAGGCCCTCAGGAACTCTTCCCGGTTGCGCTCCTGGACTTCGGCAGCTTTATCGCGAGTCTCGGATGAGGCTTTCCAAGTATAGATTTCGGCGGGAACGGAGATTTTCATGGTGATGTCAAACTGCGGCTCAGTTCCCTCTTGCAGCAGCCGCTCCACTCTGTTGGAGCGCAACCACCACTCGGCGAGGAGGCGGTCGGTTGGCAAGCCTCCGTGCAGCGAGGACGTGGTGACACCGTACTGATTGATATTGTAGTGGCGCATCAGGGCCCCGAGGCGGCGCACGTTGAAGAAAGCATTTTTGATTTCCAAAGGATCAAATGTCCATTCCATCAGGTCGATGTTACGGGAGAGCGCCTCTTCGCGCTGGAAGAGCTTGAGTTTGCGGCCGACGCCGGAGTTGCGATACCGTTCGTGCACTGCCGCCATGTGGGAATGCAAGTAGGAATTCCCGTTGCGGTGGCCGGGAACAGAGAGCGCAAAGCCTATGAGTTCGGGACCATCGAAGGCTCCAATAACTTGACCGCCGACCTTGTCGGCGACGACGAACATGCGCAGGGGGACAAGTTCGGCGTCGGTAAAGTTCCAGACTTGCTGCTGCAACGCGACGCAGAGACGAAACTCGTCGGTGCCCTGGCATTTGCGGACTAAGACGGGGTCGGCGCCTTGGCCGGTCTTTTCCGGGTCGGTCACCTTGTCCCCATCCGTTCTTCGTGCTTCACCGATCGCCAAAGAGATTCGAGTTCTTCGAGCGAGGTCTGCTGTGCGGAACGGCCGGACTCGCGTAATTTGTGCTCGACTTGTTGGAAGCGGCGGCGGAATTTGCGGTTGGTTTTCTTGAGCGCGAGCTCGGAATCAAGTGAGAGGAAACGGGCGATATTGACGAGGACAAAAAAGAGGTCGCCGACTTCTTCTTCGAGACGCGTGCGCAAGGTTTCAGGAATCTCAGTGCGGCCCGAGCCAGCGATTCCCTTCCGCTTCGGCTGCGGTCCGGGCGCAGGATAGTTGCGCAGGTGTTCGCGGAGCTCTTCGGTTTCCTCGCGAAGTTTGTCGAAGAGTCCTTCGATGTTGGGCCAGTCGAAACCTGTGTTGGCAGCGCGAGAGCTGAGCTTACCGGCTTCGAGTAAGGCCGGGAGACCAGCAGAGACGCCAGCAAGAGCCGACTCGGGATGTGCATCATCAGGCACATTTGCATCGGCCTCGGCATCTCTTTTCGCGTCAGCTTTTTCTTGTGCTTTGATCGCTTCCCAGTTGCGCAGCACTTCGGTTGAAGTCTCAGCCTTCACATCGCCGAAGACGTGCGGATGCCTGTGCACCAGCTTTTCCGAGAGGCGGTCGAGCACCTGATCGATGGAAAATGTGCCCTCTTCTTTTGCCATTTGTGCATAGAAGAGGACTTGCAGAAGCAGGTCACCGAGCTCGCCCGGGAGTTCGTTCCAGTCACGGTTGTCGATGGCTTCGAGAACTTCGTAAGTTTCCTCGAGCGTGTAGGGCTTGATGGAGTCGAAATTCTGCTCACGATCCCAAGGGCAGCCACCGGGGCCGCGGAGGCGCGCCATGATCCCGACGGCGCGCTCGAAACGTTCTCCTGTAGTGGGGGGCATGCGTTCACCAATTTAAATTACGGGGAAGGTATTCACCAAGCGAGCGGTGTCGTCCGAGATGAGCATTTCCGCGCCGCGGGCGGCGAGATCAAGCATGTCGGCGGGGTTGTTGACGGTCCAGGCACCGACACGCTTGCCTGCTGCCATGAGATTGGAGGTAAGAGCATCGTCGAGCAATGGCCATTCCGGCAGAACCCATTGGACGGGCAGGTTGCGCCATGGAGCCTTGGCGGAGCAAGCTCCGCCGCCACACGAGCTGCGGTCGAAGAGGAAGCCTAGCTGGACGGCGGCATCCAGTTCGCGGAGGCGGGCTAGGACCGCGGGGTGGAAAGAGGTCACGACATAGCCGCGAGTGGGCGGATGGCGGGCCAGCAGGTCAAGAACTTGCGATTCGAAGCCAGCATCTTTAAGTTCTATATCGAGAAAACAACTCTGAGCGAAGCGGTGTAGAACTTGTTCGAGGGAGGGAAGGAATCCCTCGGCCTGCGCGTGGGCCAGGTCCCGGGTGGAGGCAGTTGCCAGATGGAGCCCGTGGAAAGTCTCATCGTGGCAAACGACGGCTCCGTTGTCGGCGGTGCGGCGGACATCGAACTCAAAACCGTCGCAACCTTGCTGGACGCAAAGATCGAAAGAAGCCAGCGTGTTTTCCGGGATACCCATGCTAGAGCGGGCGCCACGGTGACCGAGCAGCAAAGGGCGGGTCATGCCGTGCTAGTCGAGGTCGAAGTCGCGGATGGGCTTGCCGGTGTCGGGGGATTCTTTGGCACGCTTGACAGCTTCCTGAAATTTTTTTTCCAGCAGGTCGGCACTATTCTTTTGATTTTCGACGGCCTGGCGGAAAACGGATTCCTTGCGGCTATTCTGCTCCCGCATGGCACGGGCTGCATCCTCAAAATCGGCAAATGTCTTCGGCGTGGCGGGAGGCGTATGGGCGATTACCGCCTGAGCGCCGGGGTCGACCTTGAGAACGGCGTTGCAGCATGGACAGGTGACGTCGAAGGCGTTGGACTGGGTCGGCACTAGGGGAATGATACTCCAATTTACCGGCCGCGAAACCTCCGGAAAATAGCAGATCCCTCAGAGCTGGAAGCCCTTCAAATGACAATCGAGAGGGGTTTTCCAGCAAGCTCCCTTTCCACGCGGGTCTAGCGCGGCTCGAGCTTTAGGGGGAAAACATGGAAGAGAGTGAGCATTTCCATAGCCAGGAGGCCGAGGCAGGTAAGGACGACCATGACAGCCATGATTTCTCCAACTGCCATGCGGCGGCGGCGGCCAGAGGGATCGAGGCTGCGGGTGACCAGGGCCAGGATGTTGAGCGTGGCGAAGCCGAAAACCAGCATCCAAAGGATGTTGTAGAACTCGCCGCGTTTGGTAGTCAATTGCCAGGCGGTGAGGAGAAGAAAAAGGGCGGATTCCCGCAGATGAGGAAAGGCGGAGAAACGCGAGGCAACGGCGCTGCCCGCTTCCAACCAGAACGCCAAGTTTGTCCAAGGCCTCATTCAGCAGTTGAACCTGCAAGGGTACGGGGAAAGGCGGCGAGAAAGCAAGGCGACCGCCATTAACCGCCCGATCTTCGCAACCTGGCACTCTCGATATCGGGTAATAGCACGGTCAATAGACCGATGGCGGGCAGGTAGGCGCAAATGCGATATACAAAGACGATGTCCATAACATCGGCGAGCCGCCCCAGGACCGCCGCTCCGATGCCACCCATCCCAAAGGCAAAACCAAAGAACAGTCCGGCAACCATGCCAACGTTCCCAGGTACAAGCTCCTGCGCGTAGACGAGGATGGCGGAGAACGCCGACGCTAAAACGAAGCCGATGATCACGCTGAGGACGCCGGTCCAGAAAAGGTTGGCATGGGGCATGAGCAGGGTGAAAGGCAAAACGCCGAGGATTGACCCCCAGATAACGTATTTGCGCCCGATGCGATCTCCAATGGGGCCGCCAATCAGCGTGCCCGCCGCCACCGCGCCCAGGAACACGAAGAGGTGAACTTGTGAACTGCGCACGGAGACATGAAACCGGCTGATGAGATAGAACGTGTAGTAGTTGGTAAGACTGGCGAGATAGAAATACTTGGAGAAAATCAGCGCCAGCAGAATAGCAATCGAGACAACTACTCTCTTGCGAGACAACGCGGGATGGGGCTCCCCCTTGCTGGCGGCCATAGGCCGGATTCTCTCTTGCTGGGCATACCAGCGGCTCACGTAGCTGAGTACGGCGATCCCCACCAATGTGGCGATGCAAAACCAAGCAACACCGCGCTGACCCACCGGAAGAACGATAAACGCGGCCAGCAGAGGGCCGATTGCCGACCCTGTATTGCCGCCAACTTGAAAAAAGGACTGGGCAAACCCGTGCCGTCCTCCGGAAGCCATGCGTGCTACGCGAGAAGCCTCTGGGTGAAAGACCGCTGCACCCACGCCAATAAGGGATGCGGAAATCAGGAGCATGCTGAAGTTGGGTGCGACTGCAAGCAGGACGAGACCGAATAACGTAAAAGCCATGCCAATCGGCAACGAATAAGGCTGCGGCCGACGATCGGTGAAATAGCCGATGCACGGTTGCAGCAGCGACGCAAGGACCTGGTACGTCATGGCGATGAGACCAATATGGCTGAAATCCAGGTGAAAAGACGTTTTCAGTATCGGGTAGATCGACGACAGAAGCGATTGCACCGTGTCGTTAATAAGATGGCAGAGTGTAACGGCGGCGAGCACGCGAAACAACGTGCGCTCGGAGGCGGGTGCGTGCGCCTGAGTTATTTCTTCCGCGGTTCGTGAGGCCATGCTTTCGGGCGCCGATTCTGGGCTGGACAAGCTGAAACTCAAGAGTACTGGGGACGGCTGCGAGGAAGCAAGGTCGCGGCGATGGCAAATCGTGTCCCAGACGCCAAGCCAGACTAAGCTCGCGAAACCGGTGCGTGCCCCACCCACTTTCCTCCTGCTGTTTATCGCTTTTTCATGGAATGTTCATCGAGCGGTGACATTTTGTTGACCTGCCTCTTATTAAATCCCCAATGAGCGTCCTGCTAGGAGTGGAAAACGCCGTTTCCATTTGCAGCAGACCTACATCAAGAGGGGGTAGTGTATGAGATTCGTAATGCCACGGATGGCCGTGTCTGCAATCGTCATGCTCGGCATGATGGGAGTAAAGCCAGCGCTAGCGGCGGGCGGCATCGAGAAGGTGAACCACGTTATTGTGGTCATGCAGGAAAACCATTCTTTTGACAACTATTTTGGAGCATTGCCCTACGCGCCCGGCAGCCCCTACCACAGCGGTAATGGCGCCTGCGCCAAGGGAGACACCACATGCGTGGACGGGTTGGCCTGCACTGTCGACGCAACCGGCAATCTTAACTGCACCAACTCGAACCCGGACGAGGATGGCAGCAAGGTTTTCGCTTTCCACGACACGCAACGGTGTGTTGCGCCGGATCTCGATCATTCCTGGGTTGGCACACATCTTGAGCTCAATTTCTTGAATCCAAATCACACGTTGAAGGGCCGGAATGACGGATTTGTGCGGGTGAATGACCTGACCGAGCAGATTGACCCCGCCCCGGATCAGACCATGAATTTCTATAACGAGAACGAGATTCCATTCTATTACGGTCTGGCGGAGAACTTCGCGATTGGCGACCGCTACTTCGCCTCGGTTCCCGGTCCGACGTTTCCCAACCGGTCGTATCTGCTGGCGGCCACGTCGTTTGGCCATCTCACGACCAATGACACATTTTCGCCTCCCGGAGGATATAAGCCTGTGACCGGCACGATTCTGGACTTGTTCGACCAGAATGGCGTGACCTGGGGAGATTATTTTCAGGATGCTCCGCAAGGAGCCGTCTTCCGCCCGTTCAGCGCGAGCGGAGTGGATCCTCACTTTTTCCCGCTTCCCGTTTTCCTCGCCCAATCGGCGGGAGCGTTGGGTGGTCTGCCTCAAGTCTCGTTCGTCGATCCGAATTTTGGATTGTTTGGGGCGGCCTCCGAAAATGACGAGCACCCGCCCACCGACATTCAACGGGGACAGGCTTTTGTTTCCAGAGTTGTCAATGCGGTTCGCAACGGACCGTTCTGGAAGGATTCCGTCATCTTCATTACGTATGACGAGCATGGCGGTTCGTACGATCACGTATCGCCTCCGAATGCACACCAGAGTGGCGCGCTGACGCCGGACGGAATCAATCCGGGACAATGCGAGGATTTGTCGAATCCGCCCGCGAGCTTGCAGCCTGGAGGAGGCGCGGAATGTTCGGCGAATCCCTTCAGCACGACCGACACCAGCGTGAAAGATGCAGAGCTGCTTTGCCCACTACTCACACTGGATCCCACAGGCCCGTATCCGAAGCAATGCGCCAACTTCAATCAGCTCGGAGTGCGTGTCCCGTTCATCGCAGTCTCACCGTTCTCCAAGCAGCACTATGTGTCGCACACCATTGGCGACCACACGTCGCTGCTGGCGTTCATCGAAAAGCGCTTCCTGAAGCCCGCGGGGCAGCCAGCTCTGCATTTGACGCTCCGGGATCAAGGCGCCAACGACCTGGAAGACTTGTTTGACTTCAAAACTTCTCCGTCGCTGAACACGCCGGTGACGCAGGCGGCTCCGCCGGCTGTGGACTGCACACCGTAAAGGTTGATCGAAACAGTCGATCAGACTATGCCTTGCCCTCTTTGGACTGAGGGTGGGGCATAGTTTTTTGCAAGAGCGGCGGGCAGGAGCGCCCGCCCTACACGGGCGCAAATCCGGTAGACATTACCGATGAGTGCTTCGTGCTATTCGCAAAACAAAATTTGGTGATCGACGCACTCGGGACGAACGTTTTCGAAAAGGCGAGAAGGCAGGTCGGCACCGAGGCGGCCTAAGAACTGCGCGGCGGCGAACTGGCGCTCTTGCGGAGTTTTGTTGGGAAATAGCGAATTGCTGAGCCGGGCGGCGTGGCGCGAAAGAATTTCCGTACGGCGCACCTCTGCGCTGGCAGCACGCTGACGAAGTCGCGCGAGCTGGTAGCGAATCTTGCGCCCGGCACGGTCCGAGGCATCGGTGAGCGTGGGATCGAGACGTTCCAGCGACGACCGGATACGTGTGAGCGAGTTGTCGAAGACTTGTTGCGCGGTGTCGAATTCAGCCTGGACCTCTGGTGGAAGCGTGCGGGCCGCGATCCGGCGGATCACCGCCTCCGGCCCGGCGTAGAGATCGGTGAGCGATAAACCATAGCGATCCAGCAGGCTGGACTGTTTTGCTTCGACGATGGTCGCGGAAAAGCGCGGCAGGATTGGCGTCACGCGGCCTAAAAACTTTTCGTACAAAACGGCCGACTGCGCGAAATAGGCAACCTCGGCGGGGCCTCCGGCATAGGCGAGCGTGGGCAGGAGTGAATCCTGCAACACTGGACGCAGCAGAGCATTCGGGCTGAAGTCCCCGGGACTTGCGGCGATGCGTTGCAGCAGCGCTTCACGAGAAAGCTTTTCGCCGCCAATTTCGAAGTCGCTGCCATTGCCATTGGCGCGGGCGCGATGAATGGCAGTTCGCGCTCCTTTGTGAATCGCAAAAACGGCCGTTGAGGATGGCGTGACTTTCACTTGCTCGTGGTACCCGGCGCGAATAAGTTGCTGCCCACGTTGCAGCAGCGCGTCGTTGAGTTCGGCGGAGTGTTCGATGGCGTTGGAATAAATGGGACTGGCCATGGTGTGCAGACCGGAGTCATCGGGATCGAGCAGGATGACTCCGAGAGCACCGAAGACCTGCGCATAAAATCTGGCGAAGGCGCTGCCAAACGTTTCTCCCGGACGGTACGCGGCCCGCAACCATTCTGTGGCCTCACCTTCGCCAAGAAGCGTAGCGGTATGTTCCACAACAGGAAGTATCTCTTCGCCAAAACGAATTCCTCCGACGGGAGCGCCCGCGGCGCCTTGTGTGGGTGTGGCGATGCGCTCGACTTCCCCGTTTGCACCGGAGAAGAAGGCATGGTTAACCTCGGCTAGATCGTGATCTCCGGTTGCCAGCCAAAGAATCGGGACACACGGAATGCCCTGGGCAGTGCCCTCTTCCGCCAGCTTGACCGCGCTGAGAACCTTGAAAATTGTAAATAGCGGCCCGCCGAAGAGGCCGACCTGCTGCCCGGTGACGGCAACAAAGGCTCCATTTTCGAATTTAGCGATGTTGGCGAGTGTCTTCTCTGAAGCTCCCCAGCCTTGGTTCTGGCGGGACAAAACAGCGGCGATCTGTTGGCGACGATTGGGGTCGTAGGAAATTGTCTGGGATTGCTCAGTCAACCAATCTCTGGAGTGGGGCGGGCGCGGGTAAAAGCTGGAAACTTTGGGGAAATCGTAGAGGAAATCGGCAAAAAGCCGCGTGGTGTGCGGGATCTGGGTGAATGGCAGACACTGCGCCTTCACAGGCGATGCTCCGGACAGGACTTCCGACATCGAAGGATGGCATTCACAGGAAACATTTTACCGTTTGATGAGATGAGCGGAGAGCACTGGAAGATGCAGAAGAAGGCTAGTACGATCGGCCAACTCGCATTTCCACTCTTGGACGTCTGGAAAAAATAAAAGACGGGCAAGAATGCCCCGCCCTACAGGCCGCTTCCCGAGCGATAAGCCATATGGTCACGGCACGTCAGGCCCCATTGGCTGCATCCTCAACTGGATTCCTTGCTCGGCGCAGAGTACACTGATCCGCGCGTGTTTGTCGCCTGTCCCGTACCCCTATGAAACCTTTGCACCGTTGTTTCCAGCGAGTCGTTCCAGCGCTCGCAGTTGTCATCCTGGCTTCGGGCATCGCGTCCGTCGCCCGTGCCCAGCAGCCAGATGCAATGGGATTGTTTGCAACGCACTCGGATGTTGGCGAAACACCGAAGAAAGGCTCCGCTACTTACGATGCTGCCACCAGCGAGTATCGGGTTACCGGAGGCGGAACGAATATGTGGGGCGCTGTGGACGCGTTCCATTTCATTTGGAAAAAGACTGCTGCGGATTTCAGCCTCACGGCGGACGTGCGCTTCATTGGAGCGGGGGCTGTGGAACACCGGAAAGCCGCTCTGGTCGTGCGTCAGAGTCTCGATGCAAACTCGGTATACGCCGATGTCGCGCTGCACGGCGACGGGCTCACCGCGTTGCAATACCGGCCCGCTCCTGGCGCGGAAACCTCGGAGGTTCGGTCTCCAATCAAGGCTCCAGTCCGTATTCGTTTAGTACGGCACGGAGCTCAGTTGATGATGTACGCGGGCAAGCCTGGGGAAAACCTGACGGCCTCGGGTCCAGTGACTATCGATTTCAAGGGTGAGCTGTACATCGGTCTCGGCGTGTGTTCGCATGATGCCAATATTCTTGAAACCGCCGTATTCTCCAACGTAGCTTTGCAGGAACTTCCAGCGAGCGAGCCGGATCTGAACCCCACCAAGGTCCGCAGCAATATATCGGTATACGATCTGGACGCAAAGAGCGTTCACGTGGTGTATACCGCCGACAAACTTTGGGAAGCCCCGAACTGGTCTCCGGATGGCAAGTATCTGATGGCGAACTCCGGGGGAGTGCTTTACCGTCTTTCACCGGACGGAAAAGCGTCACCCGAGAAAGTCGGTCTTGAGCCAGGGTATGAAGCGAACAACGACCACGGTCTCTCGCCGGATGGCAAACTCCTGGCATTTTCAGCGCGGCACGGAGGAGCGAAAGGATCGCAGGTGTTTGTGGCCGATTCTGGCGGGGCGAAACCTCGCCTCATTACTCCAGGTATGCCGAGCTATTTTCACGGCTGGTCGCCGGACGGGCGCTGGCTGGCGTTTGTCGGTGAGCGCGAGGGAAACTTCGATATTTACCGGATTCCTGTGAGTGGCGGAAATGAGGAACGCCTCACGACGAGCCCCGGCTTCGATGATGGGCCTGATTATTCCGCAGATGGAAAATGGATTTACGTCAATTCCAACCGTTCCGGAGGCTGGGACATTTGGCGTTTCCCCGCCAGCGGGGCTGGGCCGGACGATGCTCAGGCTGAGCGCATCACCAATGACGCCCAGGAAGACTGGTTCCCGCATCCTTCTCCCGATGGCAAGTGGATCGCCATGCTTTCGTTTCCTCCGGGAACACCGGGGCACGATACAAGGACCAGCGTGCATCTTCGCTTGATGGAGGCGACGCAAGCAGCGGTAACCGTCAAAGCAGGGGCGGCACCCGCGGATTGGACCGACTCGATTCAGATACTGACGCAGTTTTTCGGCGGTCAAGGCACGATCAATGTAAATTCGTGGTCTCCGGATTCGAAGAAGTTCGCTTTTGTGAGTTACGAAGTGCTACCCTAGGACGTTTTGGGGACGCCCTATTGAGTACGTTTCCTCAAAAGAAGATCGTGTAGGGCGGGCATTCTTACCCGCCGCCGCTTTTCTCCCATCGATTTTCTGAAGAGCACAACTTTCAAGCATTTATACGAGATCTTAGAAGACGAGGACATTTCGAATGAATCGACGGGAATTTCTAGCTTCTTCGATGGCGGTGCTGGGTACCGCTGCGGCGACGAGTTGGACACAAGCAATTGGGGCGGAGACGAAAAAACGCCCCCTCGGGGTGCAACTGTATACCGTCCGCGATCAGGCGGAAAAAGATCTGCCGGGCGTTCTTGCTGCCCTTCGCAAGATCGGCTATGAAGAAGTCGAAACTTACTGGAATGTCTATACGCACCCGGCGGCCGAACTGAAGCGCATGATCAACGACCACGGGCTGCGGATTCCCAGTGGCCACTTCAATTACGACGGGCTCGAGGGAAAGCTGGACTATGCCGCCGCCCTCGGCCTCGAGTACATGATTTGTCCAATGCTGCCGAAGCAAATGTGGGGATCGCTCGACGGCTTTAAGAAAGCAGCGGACCAGTTGAACGTGTGGGGAGAACAGGCGAAGAAGAGAGGCATGCGCCTTGGGTTCCATAATCATAACTATGAATTCCTCGACTTGTCTAAGGCGTCCAAGGGTAATAGCGCCGGTGGCAGTACCATCGGCTTCGACACGCTCATGTCGCGCACGGATCCCAACTTGGTGTGCTGGGAAATGGATTGCTACTGGATCACGCAAGCCGGTCGCGATCCGCTCGAGATGTTCAAGACGCTGGGCAATCGCATTGAGATGTTGCACTTGAAGGATAGGAAGCCCGGGTTCCCACCTTCACAGAAAATGGGTAAGGCGGCGGAACATTTCACGCCAGCGGGAACGGGCACCATCGACTGGAAGAGCATCCTGGCGGCCGCGCAGTCGAATGGCGTGCGGCACATGTTTATGGAGCAGGATTCTGGAGGTGTGCCGCTGGAAAACGCGGCCATTGCCTATAAGAACTTGGAGGCGATGCTTTAAATACCCTCGGATTCAGCCGGATTCGTGAGGTATTTTCTAGAGTGCAGGGGTCCTTCGCTTCGCTCAGGATGACAATCTTTTCCTAATCGTAATCAATTCCTAAGCGTAATCAATGACGCGGTGTTCACGACTGCTCTGTTGCGCCAAGTCGAGAACGCGCATCACGCGCAGCGCGGCTTGCGGGGTCACCGCGAGTGCGGCCTTCCCTAAAATTGCATCGCGTACGTTTTCGTAATAGCCGCGGTAGTCTCCGCATTCGGTGGGGATTTTGCGCTCTTCGCCGGCCTGAGCGGGAACTCCGCGGTCGTTGGGAGAACCTGCGATGCCGATCGTGAGTTTCCCCCAAGCTTCCTGAGGCTCTTGCCCCCATGTATTGGCGCCGGGTTTGCCTTCAGGGATTGGCTGGCCGGGGATCAGTCCCCGCTTCAACGCGTCCTCCTGTGGATCGAGCCCGTACTTTACATACGACCCTCGGGTTCCATGCACCACAAAATGCGGTCCAGGATGCGCCGCCAGCACGGTAGCGCGGAGATGGGCGCGCATGGCTGGATAGTGCAGCGTGATGTCGAATGCATCGTCGACCAACGCACTGTCGCGCTCCAGGCGCACATCAGCACTGACGGCAGCGGGGGATCCAAACAGTACGAGCGCTTGATCGATGAGGTGCGGGCCGAGATCAAAGAGCACACCGGCTCCTGGGCCGGGCTGCTCCCGCCACGCTCCAGGACGAAGTTGGGGGCGGAAGCGATCGAAATGCGATTCATAACTCACCACCCGACCGAGTTCGTTGGAGGCAATCAATTCTTGCAGGGTCTTGAAATCGCCATCCCAGCGGCGGTTCTGATAGACGGAGAGCACGCGCCCCTGCTCCTCGGCGAGACGGGCCAGTTCGGCGGCTTCGGCATACGTGGGAGCGAAGGGCTTGTCCATCACAACATCGCGGCCTGCCAGCAGGCATTCCTTACCCAGAGGAAAATGGGAATCGTTCGGCGTGGCGATGACCACAAGCGAGATCGAAGGCAGCGCAAGAAGCTCCTGCGGAGTGCGCACGACCGTGACACCGGGATAGGCCTGTGCGGCCTCGTTCCCTGTTCGCTGCAAGATCGCGGCGAGTCGTAGACCCTCGACCGCGTGAATGATGGGAGCGTGGAAAGTGCGTCCAGCAAAACCGAAACCGATGAGACCAACATCAATTGGAGGTGCAGGCAAGTGTGGTTCTCCGTGGCGACTGTCCATAGTAATACGCGCGTGGAGAGTGTGGGGATCCGATGAGATGGAGACTTTCAGCCAGCAAAAATAAACAGGGACGGAGGAATCTCCGTCCCTGTCATGCCGCGAATCTTTCGAGATCGCGGCGGATATTGTGCGCGACTACGAAGGCCCGCAAGCGCCGTTTGGATCAGTGCCGGCTGACGAAGCAATGGCAACATATAAGGGTTGTGAAGTAATTCCTTGGAAAGTGACAGTGATTTTGTACGATCCAGCCAGGAACCAGCTTGGCGCAGTTGGGTCACTCGACAAGTCCTCCCAGGAACAAACGAAGGGCTCCACGGCTGTGACCAGGCCCGTCGGACTGAACTGTACTGTCTGTGGAGGGTTCGGCAGAGGGACACCGAGGTCATCCGTACCGACCGGCGTCACCGTGTACGTCACCACGTTGGTGAGATCATGCGTTTTCGTGCTGCTGTAGTTCCCAGTGGCCTTGAGCTGGAGCGTTCCGCCCTCACCCTGCAAATTGATGAATCCCCCCGAAACGGAGGTTCCGTTGGACGAGAGGGTGATGGACTGCAGGTGGTTGGTTTCTCCACAACCGAGAAGGCCGAGCAGTGAGAGTGCGCTGGCGAGCGCTGCCATGAGCTTTGTGCGTGTAATCACTGAATTCCTCCGGAGCGATGTTGCATCCGTTTCGTTTTGAAGAATCGCAGGACTGGTGGCGGGGAGGCAAGGAATATTGAGGTTACTGGCGCACGATGGTCATGGTACGAAAGTCATAGCCCCGGAAGTTTCCTGAAGTGGGACACACGTTTTGGAGCCGAGCTCCGCTTGGCAAGCCTCGGCGCCGCTCCCTACGCGGTCTGCGGACTGTCGAGTTTGGTCACGTTGACTGGAGCGCAGAATCCGCCGACAATAGAGATAGTTCTTGCGACCGTGTGGGGGCGTCCCGGCTTCGACGGGGATGCTTGCGGTCAAGAGGCATGCCGGGGTGCACACACCCGCAATCGAGTGCAAAATGATAATTGCCAATCAAGAACTGGCATACGCTGCTTAATTAATTAAGTAGCCGTTCTCCGCAACTTCGCCCGTGGGCTGCGAGAGAACGTCACACAGCGGGCTGGCCTGCCGGGCTACGTCTGGGCCGGGTGGGCGAGATCCTCAGGCTAGCGGAACTGGTTTCTTGTCGATTCTGAGCCAGGGCCGCGAACGTTTCCGGTGAAGGCCGGAAGCTTGAATCCGACTAAGCATGTAGTCTCTTGGCTAGTAGCATTTTCGGACGCGGGTTCGACTCCCGCCGCCTCCACCATTTCACACTTTACAAATCAAGCAGTTGCCGCTACATTTCGCCGCAAAACACCGCAAAACTCTGCGGTTTCAGCCCTTCGGCGTTCGAACAGGGCTGCCAAACGGTTCACGGCATCTCTTTGATCACCACTAATCGTGTGGGTGTATCGAAGTGTTGTCTCGATCTTGGCGTGACCGAGATTTTCTTTCACCGTCACAATTGACGCACCCGCCTGAAGCTGTGCGGTTGCGCATCCTTTCCACTTCAACGATGGTGCATTCTCGATCAGCAAGAGCGATTCGTCAGTTGTATATGACCACACCTGATCGTGAACCTCGTCAGGGGGCAACGTCACATCCGCATACTCAAACGTTTTCACCTGATAGTTCCACGCGCGTGCTCTCTGCAACATTGACCGTAGAGTTCCGAGCACATTCAGGATTGTTTTCCGAGAGAGGCTGTTCCGCATCGCTGAGCAATCGATCTCCTGTTTTTCAGCAAGCCGATTACAAACAATGGCTTGTCTTCCAGGTAGCCCATAGTCCAGGCACACCCAGTCACACAGCTCCGAAGAGCGGTGAATACGTAGAAAGCTTCATGACGTACCTCCTGAAAGATGAGATTTCGTACTTTGTGCCGAATTGACTGTCGAACACCACAGCCCCAGCCCTAGGAAATCGAGAACTGGGACGCACCGACTATTGCGTGGAGTACGCGTAGGGTTTCCCGGAACTGTCGAGTCCCCAGACGCCGCCGCCGCTGCCCACGCTAATGGAAACGAGCGCGCCAGGAATCTGGGCAAAACCATTCGTGAACGGCTGTGCACGGAAGATCTGTTGCGAGGCACCAATGCCCCAGACTCCGTCTCCGCCCGCTTGGATCTGAATCAGCGATCCGTTCAAAAACGCTCTACTGGCGTCAGTAAACTCAAGTGGTTGAGTACCAGGGACATTCACAAAAACGGCATTGGTGCCCACCGTAATCTGGGCACTCGGTGCCGCAAGGTGAAACCATTCTTCGAATACGAGACTCGTAAAGTTGAACCGATAGGCGTCGCCGCTGCCGTTAATTCCCCAAACCCCTCCGTTTCCCACCGAGAGTGTGGCAAGTGTTCCGGGCACAAAATCCCAATTCCCGGCACAATAGTTAAATCGGTAGATCAGGGCGGCCGAGTTGAGTCCCCATACTTCGTAGGGATGGCAGCTATCCTGGTAGCCAGGACCCACCGCGATGAAATCGAGAACACCCGGCATTGGGTTGAACACGTAAGAAGCGCCACTCTTGCTGGCCCTGTAGATATTGCCGGACGAATCCAATCCCCAAACCTCATCCGCATGGAACGCATTGCCTCCTCCGACAGCGAGTTGGGTGAGGGAGATATTGTTCGCCAGGACAAATTGGTTGACCTTAAAGATGTAGGATTTTCCGTTGCTGGCGCGCGCCCACACGCTCACGCCTCCCGATGCGATTTGAACTAGTGGGGCTCCCCCTTTGACGGTTACGCGCTTGAACGTTTGTGCGGGTGCGAATTGGACGCAAACCATCCCTAAGACGAGGGCAAGTATCTTGACGAATGACTTTCCTGCTTGATTTTCCATGGCGGTCTCCTTTGGGCTATTGCGTAGTGGCGGCCCCCACAGCGGGCTCTACTGGGATAAACGGAAGCCGCGGGCAAACTACGACAAGAGATTCAGGAAAGATAAAGATTAGGAGGCGTTTATTGTCCGGAAGGGTCGAGGCCCGCGAGCTGACGGGCGCTGCGGGTATCGGGGTGGTCGGGGCCGAGCGGGCCTTGAAGGTGTTCGACGGCGGCTCGCGCGGCCGTGCGGGCTTCGTCGTCTTTGTTCTGCGCCTTGAGGATCCGAGCAAGCAGCAGATATCCCCGACCGGATTTGGCAGAGAGGGTAGGCGGCGGGATGTCTTTGCGAAGAAGGTCCAACGCCAGGGACGAATCTGCCGCCGCGGCATCCAGACGGCCCGCCTGAAGTTCCACAGCCGCGCGACGTTGGTATAGCGTTGGCAGAAAATTGCGTCCTGCCTTACCCGCCTTCGTGGACGCCTCTACAATATCCACCGCCTGATTGACGAGACGCGTGGCCGTCGGCACATCTCCTCGATCCAGCTCCAGCAGAGCCCGTTCCGAGAGCAGCGACCCGAAGGCAAAGTGGCCAGGAGGAAGGTCTTTGCGCAAGCGCGGCTCAACTTCGTCGAGAGCAGCCAGTCCGCGAGCGGCGTCATGTTGATGACGATAAATCCTCGCGCGCGTCAGCAAGACCTGATTCACCACCACTTCGTCGCCAACCTTCCTAGCATCGGCCAAAGCGCGCTCAGCGAATGCGGACGCCTGGTCGAGATGAGCGAGGTCGTCCTGATTCGAAGCGTAGTTACTGAGCAGCATCGGCGAAACGCTCTTTCCGGACTGATCCGCGCTGCTGATGTCCATCGCCCGGCGCAGAAGCCACTCCGCCTCCAGCGGCCTTCCCATTTGGATCAGCGCCAGACCCCAGTTGTTGTACAAAGTCCCTGCTGTTTGGGTATCGTCGCGGCCTAGCTCCGTCAGCTGCGCCGACGCGTGCTCGAAGGAGTCAATGGCCGCTGGGAGCTGGCCTGCCTCGCGATAGGCTTCCGCCAGATCCATGAACACCCGCAACTTGCGCATTTGAGGATCGAACGGTGCCTCACTCAAAACCTGCTGCGCTTCCTGCACCCGCGCGATTCCTTGTTGCACTTCCCCCGTGTTTCGCGCGACGGCGCTGCCATGTAGAAGGCATGAGACTCTATCGATGGCATAGACCGGTTCGTTCGGGATTTCGCGAATGCCCTCCTGGATGAAAGCTTCGGCCCCTTTCGTGCCTTCGGTGCGCGAGAGGATGTGTCCCAGTGCGCACGACGCCTGCGCGCGTGTGGAACGGTCGGTGATCTGACGGGAGATCTTGTACGCCTCCTCAATCACCGGCCGGGCCTTCCCGTCCTCATCCTGAGTGTCGTACTGTTCGGCGATGGAAATGAGCAGCTGGACCTTGCTGGCGTCATTTCTATGCTGTCGCTCAACGATCTGATGAGCGCGCTCGAGGAGGTCATTTACGGTAAACGACTGGCCGGAGGGCGCCGCATCCGAAAGAAGAAACGAATTGAGGTCGTTCACAGCCTCTGAATTTTCAAGCTGACGGAAGGCAAAATCCCTTTGCGAGCGCGCCGTTCTAGCTTGCACCCAAGTGCCGGCAGCACCGACCACGGTCGCGAGTACCGCCAGCGTCGCCAGCACCACCACCGTTCGATTCCTTCTTACGAACTTCCTGGCCCGATACGCAGCCGTATCAGCACGCGCGCTGATCGGCTCATGTTTGAGGTAGCGAGTGAGATCGTCCGCAAGGCTGTGCGCCGAGCTATAGCGTTCCCGCGGATTCTTTTTCAAAGCCTTCGCCACAATCGTATCGAGATCACCCTGCAGCAACCGGCGAAGTTTGTCGGGCGTGGTAGTCCGCCGATTGGCATTGGTGGTTGCCATCTCCCCGTCACCGCCGGTAGCCGTCACCATGTCGGAGAGCCGTCGCGCTTCGGTGTCCACGATCGCCTTCACCAGTTCAGCGGGAGAACGCGGCCCCTTCCCTGCGGGATGTTGTCCCGCAAGAAGCAGATACAGAAGCCCGCCGAGGGAATAAACGTCGGTAGAGGTGGTGACCAGCCCTCCCGTCACTTGCTCCGGAGCAGCGTACTCTGGCGTCATGGCCCGCCCGGCTTGCACGGTCAGCGCGGTAGCAGCTCCATCCTGACCCTCGCCCTCGAGCAATTTGGCGATGCCGAAATCGAGCAGCTTGACTTCCCCATTTTTGCTCACGAGAACATTAGACGGCTTCAGATCGCGATGCACGATCAGACTCGCGTGTGCGTGTGCAACCGCAGCTACGACATCGAGAAAGAGCCGGATCCGCGCCTCGACGTCGAGCTTGCGCTCATCGCAATAGCGATCGATATAATCCCCGTCGACATACTCAAGTACTAGATAGGGTGACCCGCTGTCCGACACGCCCGCATCCAGCAACTCGGCGATGTGAGGATGAGCGAGTTGTCCCAGAATGCGGCCCTCCCGTTTAAAGCGGTCGCCGCCTCCACGACCTAGAAGCGCAATGTTGAGGAACTTGACCGCCACGCGACGTTCGAAGCGCCCGTCCGTGCGCTCCGCCAACCACACCGTTCCCATCCCCCCGTGACCGATGGGTGAGAGCAACGTGTAGGGGCCGATCACCTTTCCTGCGAGTCCTAGGTCCTCATCCAACCTGGTGGGACTTTGCTCAAGAAAACCGTCCTGCGCCAGCTTGCTGTGCTCGTCGAGGAGCGATTCCAACTGCGAAGCTAAACTAGGATTATCCACACGCAGCGAGGAAAGCCACGCGTCGCGCTCCTCATCTCTCATATCGAGCGCCTGGTTCAGATAGGGAGTGAGGGTAAGCCACTGCTCCGGAGTCAGTGTGGACATGAGATTCTCATACCGCCAGATCCGCGCGCAGTTTGCGGTGCAGGTAGATGCGCGCCCTTTCCCAGTTTCGCTGCACCGTCCGCTCGGACACAACCCGCAACGCAGCGATTTCGCCGAACGAGAGACCGCAGAAAAACTTCAGGTCGACGATCTCAGCCAACGACGGCTCCACGCTCTCGAGTTCGTCAAGCGCCTGACTTATCTCCGTCAGTTCAAGGGGGTCGACCGCGTTCGCCGCATCTTGTCCATCCAGCGAAGTGATCTCGAACAGTCCTCCTCGTTTCCGGGCTTGCCGTTCGCGCGCGTGGTCAATAATCAGCCGACGCATCACGCGCGCAGCATATCCCATGAAACGCGCCTGGTCAGGAAAGGAAGGATCACCTCGCGAGGACATTGCGAGATAGGCCTCGTGCAGAAGAGTGGTAGGACTAACGCTGGCGGGTCCGCCCTTACGCGCCAGCTCCCACTTAGCTACCCGGTGCAGTTCCCTATACAAGGTCCCGAACAGCTCTTCCGTGGCCGCCCGGTCTCCGCGTTCGGCAGTCCCTATCAGACCTGAAATTGTGGGTTCCACTCAGCCCTCATGTACCGCCGGTCTGGAGTACCAGAGTTTCAAATCATACGCCATAGTCGACGTAAACAGGCGTCGGAAGTATGCCTTTTACGCAAGGGCTGTGAAAAAGAGATTTCGCAACAGCCCCAGAAACCTTTCTATTCCGGCCAGCCTTCGGCTGGTTTTTTCTTGGACAGGGACTTTTTCATAAGAGCTTTCCAGTCGCCCTTAGGGGGGGATTGTCGGAAATCCGGACGTTGGACCGTGGTTGGCGAAAAATCCCCATTTCGCCAATTAAGAATTACCTCGTGCCTTCGAGGATTTCGAAAAGTTCCGCCGCAACCTCGCCGCAGAGCGCCGCAAACTCTACATTTCCCGTAGCTGAATTGTGGAATGATGTGGCCTAAGTACTGTGGAATCAGCGGGCCTACGAAGGTTGCGGCGGGTTCGACTCCCGCCGCCTCCACCATTTATCTCATTTATTATCAGTAGTTTACTGAAGCCCGAGTCGGGATTTTCGGACATTCCCGGCCGCATCGTGTCCGCACAAATCAATCCCTATTCTCGTCGTGAGAAGGTTGCTTTTGTTTCGGCATAGTCCGCGGCAGAGTGACTTTCACCGTGCAACCTCGTCGCCCCATGCGATTTGCCAGTTCGAGGGACCCGCTGTGGGCTTCCGAAATTTGGCGCGAGAGCACGAGTCCGATGCCGCTGCCGGCTGGCTTCGTGGTGTAGAACGGAACGAACGCATTCCCCGGATTCATCAGTCCAGGACCGCTGTCTTCGATGGTCAGGATCACCTCGTTCTCTGTCACTTTCCAGGTGAAGACTATCTGTGGCGCCGATTCGCGGGCGCTCAGATCATTCGATCCGTTCGAATGCGGGACAGCGACGGACGACTCCAGCACTGCCTCCGCCGCGTTCCGCAGCAAGTTAATTAGCATTTGTTCGAGCTGGTCGGGATCCGCCTTCAGCGTGATGTCGGGACCTGGAATCACAGTGACACCGACTCGAGTTTCCAGAGTGGAGACATGTTTCACCAACGTGGAGATTGAACACGGCTTCAAAACCGGAGGTGGCATCTGTGCCAGCTGACGATAGGCTTGCAGAAAGCGGTTGAGTGAGGCGGCCCGAGCTTCGATGATACCCAAGCCACGCTCGAAGTCCTGGTACTGTTCGGCGTCAAGATTCATGCCAGAGAGTCTCGCGTAGAGGCTGCCGGCGATCGATTTGATCGGAGTTAGCGAGTTGTTCAATTCGTGACCCATCACCCGGATCAGCCGCTGCCATGCGCGCCGTTCCTCTTCGCGCAGAGCGCGGCTCACGTCCGAGAGTACAACCAAGGTATGCGGTACCCCTTGCTGGCGAAATGAGCTTCGCCGCACCAGCCAGCGCGCATCGTTATTGAACTGTAGTTGAACGAGAGTCTGATTTTCAGAAGACAGAGAATTCTGCAATCCCAGCTCAGAAGCTGTCCTGCCAAGCACTTGCGTGGAAGACTGTTGCAAAAGCTTTTCCCCAGCCGCGTTCACGAGGCGCAACTTTTCTACCGGATCAAACGCGAAAATGGGAATATCCACCTCTTCTACGACGCGTTGCAGCAGGGCTGTTGCCTCGACGACTCCGGTACGGTGCTGGGCGAGCAAATCGGCGAGCGCATTGACTTCCAGCGAGAGCTCGCCAAGCGCATCATTACGAACCGCCAATCGAGCACGAAACGAGTAGTCTTCCTCGCGCAGAGCGCCGACAACATTGGCAAGGGTTTGCAACGGACGAATGACGTGGTCGTGCAGGGCAACACCAATCAGCAAACACACAAGCAACTCGGCGCCGAACAATGTCAACTTCGACTCCAACCCCCAGGGTTGCAGCCAAATGAGAATGCCGCTGACTAGAAAGCCGGGCGCGACAAGTAACATTGAAAAACGTGTAACGCGGCGCTCAAAAGGAGCTCGCTGTGATTTTCGTAAGTTACGTTTGGAGGAATCGCTCGCGCTGGGGCTAGAGCCCATACTTTTCCATCCGCCGGTACAAGGCGCCGCGGCTCAAGCCCAATGCCTCGGCCGCCTGGCTTACGTTGCCCTGAAAGCGCTGCAGCGCCTTGCGAATCAGAATTGTTTCCACCGATTCCAGACTCAATTCTTCCAGATTCTGCGCCAGCGGGCGCGCTACGCCCAAGCCGAGGTCGGCGGGCTGAATCTGACCCGTGCGGCACATCAAGACAGCGCGCTCCAGCGTGTGCTCCAGTTCGCGGACATTGCCCGGCCACGAGTATTGCAGGAGCGCCTGCAGTGCAGCAGGATCCAAGCCTTGAATCTGGCGGCGATAGCGCGAAGCATAGTTTGAGAGAAAATGGACTGCCAGAGCGGGGATGTCTTCTCTGCGCTCACGCAATGCTGGCAAGTGGATTTCGACGGTATTCAGCCGGAACAGAAGGTCTTCGCGAAATTGACCGGCGTGACATGCGGCTTGAAGATCGATGTTTGTTGCGGAGATGACGCGGACATCGATGTGCTTGCTGCGAGACGATCCGACGCGTTCGAGTTCTCCCGACTCGATCACGCGCAGAAGTTTCGACTGCTGGCGCATGGGGACATTGCCAATCTCATCGAGAAAAATCGTTCCGCCTTCGGCCAATTCGAAGCGGCCGATGCGGTCGGCGCGCGCGTCGGTGAAGGCGCCCTTCACGTGGCCAAACAATTCGCTTTCAAAAACTCCCTCGGCTAAACCACCAGTATTCACCGCAATCAGAGGACGCAAGGCCCGCAGGGAAAGGGCATGGATCGTTTGAGCAATGACTTCTTTGCCGGTGCCGTGCTCCCCCGTAATTAAGACATTGGCGTCCGATGGAGCTATGCGCGTGAGGGTTTCGAGCACGGGTGTCATGGACGGAGCGCTGGCAATGAGCTCGGGCCGTCCCTGAGCGCTGAGCAGGCGGTTTTCAGCAGTTAACCGCTCCGCCTGCTGCAGAGCGCGATGGAGTTCCACTTGCGTGCGCAGAATGGAGAGCAGGCGTTCGTTTTCCCAGGGCTTCTGAATGAAATCGCGGGCGCCACGGCGCATGGCCTCAACTGCCAGCTCCACGTTGGCCCAGGCCGTCATCACGATTACAGGAAGCATGCTGTCCAGCGCAACCATTTCGGAAAGAAGGTCCAGACCTTCCTGGCCGGAGGTGGTGTCGCGCGCGTAATTCAGGTCAATCAGCACGGCATCGTATGTGGAGCTGGCCAACGCTTCTCGCGCAAGCGCAGGGGAGCGCACTACGTCAACGCTGTAGCCTTGCGGCTTCAGCAGCAGTTCGATGGCTTCAAGGATGTGTTGCTGGTCGTCAGCGGCCAGGACGCGCGGAGGCGGGCCGCTATTCTTCACGGCAGGTTTCGTGATTCCAACGTCTCCCGGTTTAGCCGTCGTGGGCATGTGGAACTAGGGCGAGGAGCTATTAACTATACCGTTAATGGCCTCCGCGATCTGAATCCCATTATGTTCCAAAGTCTTCCCCGTCGCACGGCTCAATTCGACTTTTGCTTTTTGGTAGATCGTCATGGCGGTAACCAAGTCCAGCTCCGCCAGGGCTAAATCGCGCTGGGCGGTCATGGTTTGCAAGCTCGATCCCGCTCCCAGGGTCTGCTCTTTCTGCGTGATTTCGAAGGTACGCGCCGACAGGTCACGAGCTTTACGGGCAGCCTCCAAGCGGGCGCGGGATTGTTCCAGGGCATACTGCGCGTTGCGGACTTCAATCCGGATCTGCTTTTTGAGCTGTTCCATACGCAGCTCCGCCTGACGATATTCGAGTTCGGAGCGGTATTGGTCAGCTTTCGCGACTCGGTTGCGGAAGGGGATGTTCAAGTTCAGTCCGACGTAGTAGTCCGGCGAAGAATTGTTGAACGCATTCCCAATGGCTCCTCCCAAATCCGTGGGCAGTAAGGAGGAATTGCTTCCTTTGAATACCGGATTCAACTCCCCCGCCAGCCCAGTCCCTCCGTAGAACCCTATCGCTGAGAGGGATGGCAGCAGAGCATTGCGCGCGGCTTTGCGGCTGATCTGACGATTCTGCAGATCCACGTCAGATTCGAGCAGCTCGGGGCGGGCTTGCACGGCTTGAGCGATCAATTCCAGGATCGGCGGACTGGTTTCGGTGTCCAGAGTCTGAAGACGGTCCGTCGGCACTACCGGCATTTCTTCCAGAACGGCATCATCCAGGCTTCGCGTAAGTGCATTTTTGATCAAGGACTCTTGCAATTGCAGGTTGGTTCGAGCGACGGTCAAATCCTGGTCGCGACGGGAGACCTCGGCCTCCGCGCGCATCACATCCATCGCTGGGATGCTTTCCAGTTGCAATTGCTTCCTGGCATTGTCCAAGCTTTGGTTAGCAAAGGCCAGGGACTGTTCATTCACCTTGGACTGCTCGTAGGCACTCACCAGATCCCAATAGATGTTCTCAATCTGCGTGACCGTGGCAATAACTTGATCACGAAACGCCATATCGGAAATCTTTTTGTTGTTCTTGGCGATGCGGAGATAGCGCAAATTGGGTCCGAAACCGAAGCCGGCAAGCAGTTCCTGCCGAAAGGTGAAGCGATAGAAAGAGTTCAAAGACGGTGATAATTGGGTATTCACACTATTCGTGGTTACGCGGTTATTGTCGAACTCAAAGGAAAGCGAGGTTCCGGTGGGGAAAGCTTGGTCGTAGTTGAAATTCACGAGTCCCACGTTGGTATGCAGAGTGGGTACGCCGTTCAGTTGGGTATTGGTCAGTGCCTGCGTCTGATGCTCGCTTCCCCCATTGATGTTGATGGACGGATCGTAAGAAGAAACAGCCGTTCCGGCCCCTAGCGTCGATTGCACCAAACCCGAGGCACCTGCTCCGGCGCCGCCTGCGCCACTGGACGTACCACCAGCTCCCGCTCCAGGAGCGCCCGCACCAAAACCACCCACACCGCCCCCAGGGGTTCCCTGCACCACGCCGGTATTTACGCCGCGAAAGGTCCCTCCAGCTTTGGTCCGCAGAATATCCATGTTGGCAATGGGCAGGTTGTACCGGGCAATTGCCAAGTCGAGATTGTTCTCCAAGGCCAGGCGGATTGCGTCTTTCAGCGATAAGTAGAGCTTGCCATCGCGAACGAGCTGCCCCAGCAGAGGAGAATTCGTAAGTTGTGGTGCGGGTACTTCCTCCGGTAAATATGCACTCAGCGGGTTGTGTGACTTTGGCATGTTGAAAGAGGCAGAGGCAGTTGTCTGCGCCGATGCCATAGCAGTAAGGGCAGCGAGGAACCATCCTAAAAACTGTTTCTTCAGTCCTGGCGCTTGTCGAGGCTTCCTCATTGCTTGACCGCCTCATAGGGTTGAAACTCCGGATTTGCAGTGTCGTTCACCATCCAGCCGTCCCGCAGCTGAATTGTGCGGGAACCATAGGCCGCGTTCGTTTCCGAGTGGGTTACTTGAACGATCGTTGTCCCCTGCTGGTTGAGTTCGCGAAAGAGTTCCATAATTTCATTCGCCTGCGAGGAGTGCAGGTTTCCCGTAGGCTCGTCGGCAAGTAAGAGCGCAGGCTTGTGAATCACGGCTCGCGCAATTCCCACTAGCTGTTGCTGGCCACCCGAAAGCTGACTGGGGAACAAATCTTTTTTGGCGACAATCTGAAAACGATCGAGGGTATCGGCTACCAGGCTCTGCCGCTGGCGATGCGGAACATCTTTATAGGAGAGCGGAAGATCAATGTTTTCCCGCACGGTCAGTTCATCGAGCAGGTGATAACTTTGAAATACCATCCCGATGTTGCGCTTGGCCAACTCGCTGCGCGCCTTGCGTTTCATCTGGTGGACTGCCTCTTCACGGAACCAGTACTCGCCTTGCCAGGCATCGTCGAGTAGAGCAAGGACATTTAGTAAGGAAGACTTCCCCGCTCCGGATGGCCCCATGATCGTGATGAATTCGCCTTCACGAATGTCGAGGTGGACGCGGCGCAGGACCCACGTCTGGCCCGCGGGAGTTTTATAGCTTCGTTCCAGGTTTTTTAGTTGAATCATAGTTTTATCACTTCTCCAAATCTTCACTCGTAGCGCAGCGCGGCCATGGGATCGACCTTCGTTGCTCGACGCGCCGGGATATAGCAAGCGACGAGAATCAATACCAGAACCAGCCAGGGCACAACTGAAAATGTAGCTAAATCTCTTGGACTCACTCCGAACACCAGGCTGGCCATCAGGTGCGCCAATGCGAAAGCGCCAATCAAGCCCACAACCACGCCGACCAGAGCCAGCTTCGCACCTTGTTTCAGGATCAAGAACAGAACGCTTCGCCCTTGTGCTCCCAGTGCTATGCGGATGCCAATCTCCCGTGTACGCTGCGAAACCGAGTATGCCATGACGCCGTAGATCCCCACACCAGCCAGAGCCAGCGCCAATCCCGCAAACGCCCCAATCAACCACATGTCCAAGCGCCGCAACGAGCCCGACTCCTCGACCATTTCCTCCATGCCTTTAACGTCGTAAAGCGGCACCGTCTTGTCTACATCTCCCACTGCGGACCGAATCGAACTCAGCAGACCTGCAGAAGTTTGGCTGCGCACGGCGAAACTCATGCTGCCCTCGAGCAGCGGCAGAAATGCCGGCGGCATTTGGTTGTATGGGTAATAGGCAGTCGGCTCAATGTCGACATCCGCGGCCCAGTGATGAACATCCGCTGCCACACCAACTACGAGGAACCAGTCCCCTCCTGGCATCGCGGGCTTTACACGTTTGCCGAGAGGATTCTCATTGGGCCAATACAACTTGGCCAGACTCTCGCTCACGACCGCGACATGGAGCGACGCCGCAGTGTCGTGCTCCGTAAACTCCCGTCCGCTCAATAGGGATGTCTGCAGGCCAGTGAAGTAGCCCGGACCGATAGCGCGAAGACGGGCGACGATAGGAATCTCTGACGGCGGAGGCGGCGTGCCTTCGATCTCGATTGGCATCGACGGATCCGTCCCGCTCATGGGAAGGTTTCTCGCCAGTACCGCCGATTGAACCCCAGGCAGCGCTCGCAGCCGGTCCGATACCTGCTGGTAGAAGAGCGGAATGCGATCGCCCGAGAATTGCGCAGGTGCCGCGACGCGAAAGGTCAACACTCCTTCCGGATTGAACCCTGGGTTCACTGTCTCCGCGCGCCATAAACTTCTGAGCGACAGGCCGGCTCCAATGAACAGCATCGACGCCAACGCGGTTTCCAGAACCACCAGCACAGCACGATGTTTGCCGAGGCCTCCACTGCTGCCTCGGGCTCCTTCTTTCAGCGTTTCACTTAAGCTCGCCTTCGATCCTTCCCACGCCGGGGCAATTCCAAAAAGAATTCCGACTACGCCGCAGAGAATGGCGGTATAAGCAAGCACGGTAGGATCGATGGCGATGGTATCCGCTGAGGGAATACTCGAGGGATGAGCCAGCCGCAGCGCCCTGACCGCAATCCACGCCAGTCCTAACCCAAACACGCCGCCCATCATCGCCAGAAGCACGCTCTCGGTCAGTAACTGCCGGATCATCCGCAGGCGGCTCGCACCTAGCGCCGTGCGAATGGAGATCTCGCGCTGCCGCGTCGTTCCGCGCGCCAGCAACAGGTTGGCTACGTTCGAGCAAGCAATTAACAAAACAAAAGCGACCGCCCCCATCAGTAGCAGCAATACTGGTTTGATTGTTCCATTTATAAAATCACTGACGGGCTGCAAGGTCGCTCCGAAACCGCCCTCCCCCGCCGGATCCTGTGCTTTCAATCGTGCAGCGATCGAATCCAATCCCGTTTGTACTTGTTCCTGGCTACTGCCCTGGGCAAGCCGTGTAAAAGCAAAAAGCCAATGCACATTTCGCGCTGAAGCTTGTGCGTTGACCGATTCCAGTTGCAGCGGAATCCAGAACAGCTCTTTGTCGGATAGGACATGAAATCCGGGCGGCATGACACCGACGACTGTGTAGGGAACGCCATCGAGGTTTACGGCTTCGCCCAATACGTCGCGTCGCGAAGCAAAACGCGTGGACCATAGTGCATGACTTAGGATCGCAACCGCCCCAGCTCCCGGGCGATCTTCGTCCGCGGAAAACGTCCGGCCCAGAATCGGTTGCACTCCCAGAACCGGCAACAAGTCGGAGTTGGCTTTCCCTCCGGCGATCCGCTCCGGAAGATTTTTTCCGCCGAGATTCTTTCCCACCGCCGAAAAGGCGCCCATATGTTCGAGAAAACCGCCCTGCTGACGCATCTCCAGGAAAGCCGGGGTAGAGAAAGCATTCGGAGTGCCGTTGGACATTGTCTTCCATAAAACCATCACACGGCTGGAATCCCGGAAAGGCAACGAATGGAACAGCACGGAATTGATCACGCTGAACATCGCCGTATTGGCGCCGATGCCTAAAGCCAGCGTGATAACCGCAACCGCAGTGAAGCCTGGCGACTGACGCAGCATGCGCAAGCCGTAGCGGATATCCTGAAGAACGATTTCCATGTTCCTCCTCACTCGTAGCGCAGCGCCACCATGGGATCGACCTTGGCAGCTCGTCGCGCGGGAACATAGTTCGCCAGCAGTGCAACACCCGCTAGACAAAGGGCTACCAAAACGAATGTCAGAGGATCGGTCGCGCTTACTCCAAAAAGCAAACCTGCAATCAATCGCGTTAGTCCCAAAGAGACCGCAATCCCGAGCAAGACGCCGATACCGGCAAGACTCATTCCCTGCTTCACTACCAGCTTCAGCACATCGTCCCGCTGCGCTCCCAAGGCCATACGAATTCCAATCTCGCGGGTGCGTTGCGACACTGAGTACGCCATTACGCCATAGAGGCCAATCGCAGCCAGTAGCATAGCTAGGCCGGCAAAAATAGTGAGCAATAACATGGTGAACTTTCGCCGCAACGCGGAGTTGGCGATCACCTGCACCATGGTTTGGACACGGTCCAGCGGCACATTCTTATCCACGCTCCAGACAGCGTTCTGTGCGGCCGATGTCAACGCGGTGGGATCAGAGAGAAAAGTTCGAACCGCCATAAATGCCGAAGGCCAATGCGCTTGCCCGAACGCAAGGTAGATTTCCGGACGCGGAGAAGATTCAAGTGCCGTATGTCTAACATTGCCAACCACTCCGACGATCTGGAGCTTGTCGCTCATCGGGCCAAATTCCGCGATGAATTGGCCAATGGGATCTTGGCCGGAAAGAAATTTCTGAACGAAGCTTTGATTCACCACAGCCACATGCGCCGTGGTCTCATCATCGTGTCCAGTGAAATTCCTCCCCTGTAACAGGGGGATGCCCATGGCATGAAAATAGCTGGGTGTGCTGACCCGGATATCCGCGAGATAATCTTTGCGATCGCTGCCAGGAATCGTGAAACTGCGGGAACTATTTCCTCCCGACAAAGGCAGCCGGCTCACGGCACCGGCAGACTGTACTCCGGGCAGCACCTGCAAACGGTCGACTACCTGCTTGTAAAAAGCATCTTGTTGGACAGGGCTGGCGGACGAAGGCAGACCAACGCTGAATACCAGCAAATGCTCGGGAGCAAAACCGGGATCGACGTGCATGAGCTGGGCGAAGCTCTTGACTAACAATCCGGCGCCGATTAGCAGGACAAGAGAGAGGCCGACTTCGGCGATCACCAGCGCGGAACGAATGCGTCCGCGGCCTCCGCTGCTTCCCCGTTCCCCCTCCCTTAGGGACTCGTTTAGGTTCGCGCCTGAGGTTTGCCACGCTGGCGCTAATCCAAACAGAATTCCGCTCAGAACGGAAAGCGCTACGCTGAAACCGAGTACCTCTTTGTTCAGGCCGATTTCCTTGAAATTGCTGATATCAGCGGGGCTCAGGGCTATCAGGCCGGGAACGGCCCACGCCGCAAGTAAAACTCCCAACGCTCCACCGCAAAGCGCCAGCAGAATGCTTTCCGTAAGCAATTGACGAACCAGGCGCACACGGCTAGCCCCCATGGCCGCACGTATGGAGACTTCTCTAGCGCGCGCAGTGGCGCGTGCGAGCAAAAGGTTGGCTACATTGGCGCATCCAATCAGAAGAACAAAAACCACCGCCGCCAACAGCACCAACAATATCGGCCGAATATCGCCCACCACGGAATCCTGCATGCGCATGAGGCCAACCCCGACGCCGTCATTTGCGCTGGGATACTGTTTTTCAAGCCGCCCGGCAATCGTATTCATTTCGGTGTTCGCCTGTTGCAGCGTCATTCCTGGCTTGAGGCGAGCCCAAACGTCGAGGTAGTTGCGATCGCGCATCTGCCGCGGGTCGTCGTTGGGAGAAAGCGGATGCGTTGGAACTCCCCACGGTGACGGCACCCAGAGCTCGCCATACTCGTCGGGAGTAAAATTGGGAGGCATGACTCCGACAACTGTGTACGGCTGGCTGTCCAAGGTTATGTTTTGGCCAACCAAGGCACGGTCTGCGCCGTAGCGGCGTTTCCAAAGATTGTGACTGAGCACAACTACATGGTCGCGACCCGATTGTTCATCTTCGGCGAGTAAGCTGCGCCCTAACAGGGGGCGAGTGGCAAAGAGGGTAAAGAAGCTGGCGGTAGTCATCGTGCCCCGGATGCGCTCGGGCCTGTCTCCATCGGCTAGGTTGTACTGCCATCCTCGTCCGGCAGCCATTGCGGAGAAGACGTGATTCTGCGCGACCCAATCCTGATAGTTAGCCGGTGACGAAGCGAAGCGCGATTCGCCGGTGTTGTCGGTTTCTGCGAGTGAGACAATACGATCCGATTCCGGATACGGAAGCGGATGCAACAAGACTACATCGACGACGCTGAAGATAGCGGTCGTGCTAGCAATTCCTAAAGCAAGTGCAATCACCGCCACCGCAGTGAAACCCGGACTCTTGCGAAGCTGGCGAAGAGCGTAGCGAAGGTCTTGGAGCAGTACGTTCATGATTCCTCTTTACTCGTAGCGCAACGCCACCATGGGGTCGACCTTGGTTGCGCGTAACGCTGGCACATAGCTGGCCACGATCGCAGTGAAGGCGAGGACCACGCACACACTGACGTAAGTAAGCGGATCGCGTGGCGGAATCTGGTACAGGAGTGATTCAATCAGCCTGGCCAAAGACAAGGCTCCGGCGATACCAGTCACGGTACCCGCCAAAGTCAATACTGTGCCGCGGCCCAGGACCATTGCCAGCACGCTCTCTCGCGTGGCGCCCATTGCCATGCGTATGCCAATTTCGTGGGTCCGCTGTGCAACGGTTTGTGCCATCACGCCGTAGAGTCCAACCGCCGTGAGCACAAGGGCCAGCGTGGCAAAAAGTCCCAGCAATAAGGTTTGAAAACGTGCGCGGCCTAAATCTAGCGCAAGATAGTCCTCCATGGTGCGAACGGCGTAAAGCGGCACTTCCCCATCCATCGAATTCAGGACTTTGCGAATTTCTTCAGTCACGGCGGAGGGTTCTTCCGCAGTGCGCACTACCAGCGTTGGCGGGCCCCACATGAGTTGGGGAAGGGGAACGTAATAAGCAGCGGAGGGCTCCTTGCCCAGGTCGCTGCTTCTGATATCTCCGACCACGCCGATAATTTCGCGCGTTTTGTAACGCTCCCGTGCCGTGCCTTCTCCTCCACCCATCTTGATCCTGTGGCCAATCGGATCTTCGCCAGGGAAAAACTTTCGCGCGAAAGCCTGAGTCACGATGATGACCGGGGCCGAGTTGCGCTGATCGCGATCGTCAAAAGTACGGCCACGCACCAGCGGTATTTTCATGGTTTCGAAAAGCCCGGGCGAGACCACATAAACCCCCGCACTCGGCTCGCTTTCTTCCGGAACTGGATGATCGGGAAAATTAAAGGAAATCCCCCAAGATGAAGTGTCCAGGGGCAGCGGCATGGCCCCGGATGCGGCGGTAACACCCGGCAGGTTTTTTAGGCGCTGGAGAAGATCATGGACAAAACGGTCTTGTTGATCCGGGTTGTAGCGGGTTTCCGACAGGTCGAAACTCGCCGTCAGCAGGTGATCGGGACTGAAACCCAGGTCTACATGAGCGAGCCGATGCAGACTTCGTAACAGCAGCCCTGCGCCCACCAGCAGCATCACGCCCAACGCAATTTCGCCAACGACGAGTGCAGCGCGAAGACGGCTGGCTCCCCGTCCGCTGGTTGTGCGGGCGCTGTCGCGCATAGTCTCCACCAGGTTGGGCGAGGAAACCCGGAGTGCCGGCGCAACTCCGAACAGAATTCCGGTCATGATGGCGAGTGCGGCACTGAAAAGGAGCACACGGTAATCCATGCTGATCTGGTCCGCGCGGGGAAGGTTTGCCGGGTAGAAATTCAACACAGCCTGTAGCATCCCTGAAGCAAAGACGATACCCAACACGGCGCCGCCAATCGACAAAACCGCAGATTCCGTGACCAACTGCCGGACAATCCGGGAACGTCTGGCGCCGAGGGCGGCGCGAAGACCGATCTCACGAGCGCGGCCACTGCTCCGTACCAGGAGCAAGTTGGCTACGTTCGCGCACGCGATCAATAAGACCAGTCCCACCGCAGCCAGCAGAATGAGCAAAGGAGTTTGCGTATCGCCAACAAGGAACTCCAACTCTGGCTTTACAGCGATGCCGCTGAATGCATTTGTTCGGGAATATTCGTGCGCCAAACTCTCCGCGATGGATTTTAAGTCCGCATTCGCTTGTTGAATGGTCACGCCCTGCTTCAACCGGGCAATGGCAGAGCAGGAATGATTGCCGCGCTGCCCAGTTACAGGGGTATCGTCCGGGCTATCTGCTTCAGCAGAACGAGAAAAGGTCAGCCATAGGTCACGCACATCGGATGAGATAGGAAACTGGAAACCCGCAGGCATGACGGCAACAACTGTGTAGGGTCGCCCGTTCAGATTAAGGTTTCGGCCGATGATGCCCGCGTCTGAGTTCAGGCGCGTACGCCAGAATGCGTAGCTGACGGCAGCCACGTAGTGGCCTGGCTGATCTTCTTCCGGCCGGAAATCGCGCCCCAAGAACGGTTGCACACCCAGCAAATGGAACAGACCCGCATTCACGTGGGCGAAGCTGACATGCAACGGCTCACGCGTACCCGTCAGAGCGCCTTCGCTCCAATCGTAGGCAGCAATATCCTCAAAGGAATGATTGCGGATGCGCACGTCGGCAACGTTCGCATAGGAATCGCTGCCGATGACACCTCCAGAATTGTCGTTCCGGGTGTCGTATTCGCCTAACGCTAGCAACCGCTGGGGATCCCGAAAGGGTAGAGGGCGCAGCAAAACGGCGTTGACTACGGTGAACATGGCCGTGGTTGCGCCGATGCCGAGCGCGATGGTCAACACCGCGATGACGGCAAAACCAGGACTCTGGCGTAACTGCCGCAACGCGTAACGCAGATCTTGAATTAGTCCGTTCATAAATTCCTCTCTACTCGTAGCGCAATGCCACCAAGGGATCAACCTTGGTCGCGCGACGGGCTGGTAAGTAGCATGCAGCCATGGCGACAAATATGATCAACGCCGTTACGCCCACGAACGTGATAGGGTCTGTGGCTTTGACACCGAATAGCTGGCTGATCAGTAACCGCGTCAACAAGAAGGCTGCAGCCAAGCCAATACCCGCACCCAGCAGCGCAAAACGAACACCTTGGCCGAGGATTAGCCGCAGTATGTCCACACGCTGGGCTCCCAGGGCCATCCGTATGCTGATTTCCTGCATGCGCCCTCTTACGGAGTAAGAAAGCACGCTGTACGTCCCGACTGCCGCGAGTAGCAGCGCCAGACCGGCGAACGCAGCCAGCAGGAGCATGCTGAATCGTGGCTCGGTCAGAGAATCGTCGATAAAGTCCTCCATAGTGAGGACGTTCTTCACTGGCAGTTCGGGATCGAGTTCGTGGATTGCAGTGATAATGGTGGGAGTCAAACTCGTGGGTTGCGAATGAGTACGCGTTACCAGCGACATGGTCAATGAGGGCACCGGCTCGTTTGTGGGGGCAAGAACTTGGGCGAGCGGCACATACAAAGTTGCGATCGGCTCTGTGACCTTCAGTCCTCGTTGTTTAACGTCGCCCACCACGCCTGCAACCTCTCGCAACTTCCCAGAAAAAAAAGTCAACGTAAGACGTTTGCCGACAGGATTCTCTCCGGGCCAAAAGCGCTTGGCCAGGGATTCATTAATCAATATCGCGGGCGGGCGTTCCTGGGTGTCGGCTTCCGTGATGTCCCGGCCTTGCAGGAGGGGGATACGGAGGGCGTGGATATAGCCGGGAGTGATGAAGCGGACGGCAACTTCAGGTTGCTCCGACATCGGAACTACTGGCCTACCCTCGATCGCAATCGGCTGGTTGGAACCGGAACCAGTCAAGGGAAGCTCATCAATAGCACCTGCCGATTCCACGCCCGGCAGCCTCCGCACACGATCGAGGAGCCGGTCATAAAATTCGGACAACTGCCGAAGCGAGCTGTACTTCGCGCCTCGCACCGAGACCGACATCGTCAAAACGTTGTGTGCATCCAGTCCAGGGTTAACCCCGCGCAGGTTCCAGAGACTGCGGAGCATCAGCCCGGCTCCGATCAGCAGAAGCAAGGATAGGGCGACTTCGGACACAACCAGTGCGCTACGGGTGCTATGGCCTCCGGAATCGGCGTCAGTTCTGCCGAGACCTTGTTTCATCGCTTCATTCACGTTGGTTTTTGTAAGCCGCAGTGCTGGCACAATGCCGGCCAAAATTCCAGTAAGCAGCGAGACCATCAACGTGAAGCCGAGTACGGAAAGGTCCAGGCGAATCTCGGTGGATCGGGGAAAACGATCACCCAAAAAAGCAACGATCAGCGAGATTCCAAAATGAGCGAAGAGAAGGCCAGCAACTGCGCCAGCGAGCGCGAGCAACACCGTTTCGCTGAGCACCTGGCGGACGACACGCCAGCGGCTCGCTCCTAGCGCTGTCCGAATGGCAATCTCTTTGCGACGCATCGATGTCCGCACCAAAACCAGATTGGCAACGTTGGCGCTGGCGATCAGCAGGACAAAAGCAACGGCGCCGAGCAGTACCAAAAGGGCGGGACGAACATCTCCAACCAGCTCTTCGCGAAGCGGGACAACAATCGCTCCCCAGCCTTTGTCGTCTTCGGGGAATTGCAATTCGAGTTGGCTAGAGATCGTGTTCATCTCCGCCTGCGCCTGTTTCAGGTCGACCCTTGAATTCAGCCTGGCAATCACGGAATAGTCGTGAATGCCGCGCACAGCCCGCTCCTGATCCGTCCAGGCTAGTGGTACCCAGCATTCTGCCTCGGCCGGCAGATTGAAGCCCGCCGGCATAACACCAGCGACGGTATAGTCTTGGCCCTCCAGTTTTATCTTTTGCCCTACCACGCGGGAGTCGGAACCGAAATGGTTTTGCCAAAAAGCGTGACTGAGAATGACGACGGAGTCACGCCCGGGCTGGTCTTCTTCTCCTTGGATAAAACTGCGCCCCAGGGCTAGCCTCGCATGCAAGACGGAAAAGAAGTCGGGAGATACTGCAATCGCCACAACCGATTGCGCCTCTCCTCTGCCTGTCAGGGTCAAGTTTCGTTGGCCGTAGATCGCCATTTTTTCGAAGACATGGTTTTGTTTGCTCCAATCAAGATAGTTGGCCGGAGAAACAGTGAACTTCGTCATTCCCTGAAACAATTGAGCCGGAGGCACGTGCCAGACCTGTACCAGCTGTTCTGGTTCATGAAAGGGAAGCGGCCGGAGCAACACCGCGTTCACGACTCCGAAAATTGCTGTGTTGGCCCCAATGCCCAGCGCCAGACACACGATGGCGGTGATCGCAAAACCAGGATTGGCGCGCAGAGCACGTAGTGCATAGCGAATATCCTGAAGCAATCCGTTCATATTCATGTCTCCTACTCGTACCGCAATGCGACCATGGGATCGACCTTGGCCGCGCGTCGCGCGGGAATGAAGCACGCGAGCAGTACGACGAGCATCATTACCCCGACTGTCGCCGCAAGCACATCGGCCGGGAACGGGCCGACGCCGAAGAGCACTCTCTCCATAGCGCGCCCAGCCGCCCACGCCCCCAGCAGGCCCAGGACGAGGCCCAGCAAGAGCAGCTTGGTAGCGATTCCCAGGAAGTGTGCGAGCACTTGTTGCGGCAGCGCGCCAAGTGCCATGCGCACGCCGATTTCGCGGTGACGCTGTGACACGGAATAGCTCAACACACCATAGGTGCCAATCGCGGCGAGCAATAAAGCCACGCCGGCGAAGATGCTGGTGAGCAGAGCCGGGGAACGCCGCGTCAGCAGGCTGTCGTCAATACGGGTTTCCATCGACCGCACATCGTTGAGAGGAATCTCGGGGTCGGTTTGCCGGACGACTCTGCGCAGCGTATCCGCGAACAATTCCGGCGGAAGGTTGGTGTGGGCAACCAGGAAATAGTTACGGTTGAAGGTGTGGATGTACGGGAGATAGACGGCGCCGGTGGTGTTGTTCTCGGTAAGGTCCGTCTGCTTCACCGCACCTACGACTCCCACCACGGTGAATACGTTGGAATCGTCTGGTTCCCTGGGGATGCTAAATACTCGCTGTCCGATGGCGTTGCCATGCGGCCAGTAGCGACGGGCGAATACCTCATCGACGACACAGATCCTCTCTTTCTTGTGGTTATCCGCATTGTCGAGGTAGCGCCCGGCACGGAGCGGGATACTCATGGCGGTGAAATAGTCTCCAAAGACACCAAATATCGGATGCAAAACCACGGATTCTCCAGGTGAGGGGCTGTAGCCGACGGCGGTGATAGCGTCTCGACTGTGCTCCCCACTTAACGGCACGCCAATAGTTCCGCCAACTGCGGACATGCCAGGCTGTTGACTGGCAATCTCCAGCAACCGATCCATAAAACCCACGAAGGATGGCCCGTCATGGTAGCTGTTCCAGGGCAGGCTGAACTCGCCAGTCAGTATGTGGTCGGTGCGAAAGCCGGGAGATACTGCCATTGCGCGTTTCAAACTGAGTCCGAGAAGACCAGCCCCCGACAGCAGGACAAAGGCCAGAGAAATTTGCGCAACAATGAAAATGTGGCGCAAGCGCTGAGCTGAACGGGAAGTCGTGCCGCTGCGAGACTCGGATTGCAGTGCGCTGGCCACGTGGCTCCGAAGATTGAACCAGGCAATCGGGAGAGCAATGAGAATTCCCAGGAGGACGGAGCCCAACAACGCTATCAGCCCTAACTGCCAGTCCAGGGCGATATTCGCTCCCAGCGGCAGTTGGTCCGCGCCGAGAACCGACAATAAACGGACGCCGGCGGATCCAACCGCAAGACCGCACAGCCCCCCGATCAGTGTGAGCAACACGGTTTCCGTCACTACCTGGCTCATCACATGCCGCCGGTTCGCACCCATAGACTGCCGGACCGCAAGTTCTTTGGTTCGGCCACTGGCGCGGATCAGAAGCAGATTGACAAGGTTGACCCCACCGATCAGCAGCAGGAAGAGGGCGCCAGTCTGCAGAAGAAGAAGTGTGGGACGGATGCTGGCCACATGGTCGGCATGAAGTGGCGCAACAATCGTCCGGAAGCCTGATGCAGCTACTTCCTTCGCCTGCGGGAACTCCGCCGCATGGGCAGCGTTGTGAGCATCGATCTGTGCTTGCGCTTCGGCGAGAGTGGCGCCCGCTTTCAGACGCGCGATCTGCACCACAGTATTGCTATGCCGGGCACTCAGGTTGCGCTCTCCGTCCTCCGACGAAAGCGGTAGAAAAAAAAGTGCGCGCGACGACAGGAATCGGAACCCAGGGGGTAACACGCCGATAATCTTTCGCGGCAGACCGTCCGAGCGAATGTCCCGTCCGAGCACGTTAGGATCGGCATTGAAATGCTGCCGCCAGTAAGCGTCTGTCAGAATCGCTTCGTGGTCGCTCTGATAGGTCATCTCGGACTCGAGGAACGCCCGGCCCATGGCGAGGGGAACGCCGAGTGTGGCAAAAAACTCTGGTGAAACTCGCCCGATATCTTCACGCTCTGTCGAGCCGGTTTCCCCCACCACCACCGTGGCGTAGCTTATGGACGCAAGTTGGGAGAACGCGGGAATATTGCCCCGGCGCTCGTAGTAGCTGGTCAACGAGGCAGCATCGCGGTCCTTGCCCGCTTTGGGATAGGTGTTGTACAGGATCATCAGCCTGTCGGCTTCTGGGAACGGAAGCGGACGTAACAGGATGGAATCGACAACCGTGAAGATGGTCAAGTTTGAGCCAAGACAGAGCGCGAGCGTGATCAGCGCAACCGCTGTGAATCCGGGACTCTTGCGAAGCTGACGCAATCCGTAACGAAGGTTCTGAAACAGGGTTTCCATAATTCTCCCTACTCGTAGCGCAACGCCACCATGGGATCGACCTTGGCCGCTCGTCGCGCTGGCAGGTAAGCCGCCAGCAGCGTAGCCAATGCAAGGGCCAGCGCGGCAACTGTCAGTTGTGCTGGATCGTTGGACTGAACTCCATAAAGGAGGCTACTCACGAATCGTCCCGCCGCCAGAGATACGACGAGACCTATGGGTATCCCGACGAACAGCAGGACGAATACACCCCGCAAAACGAGCCAAATCATGGCTTGTGGTGGCGCACCCAATGCGATTCGGATGCCGATCTCGGCTGTGCGCCGTGCCACGCCATAGGCTGTAGTCCCGTAAAGTCCGATGACGGCAAGCAGGAGCGCCAACCCTCCGAAAATAGAGGAGAGCAAAGCCACCATACGCTGCTGTAACAAGGATTCATCCACCTGAGTTTCAAAGTTGAGAAACTCCAGCGAGATATTGTGATTCACAGCGCCAATCGCCGAGCGGATGGAGGGAATGAGGTTTTCGACTGGGCCATCGGAGCGTACTTCGTAGCGAACGTCGGGCTGCGGTTCAGCATCTTGTCCGGAGGCTAAATAGGCTGTTCTTCGCAATTCTTCATTGATCTGTCCGTATTTCGCATCCTGCACGACTCCGATGACTTGGTAATTGTCTCTTTTGCCCGGAGCGCCAAATCGATCTAAAGCAATTGTTTTTCCCAGGGGGTTGAGTGCGCCGAAGAAATGCCGCGCCGCCGATTCATCAATAATCATGGTCTTCAAAGATTTCAAATTGTCATGTTCGTTGAAATCGCGCCCTACCAGCAGCGGCGTGTGCATCGTCCTGAAATAGCCGGGCGAGACACGATTAAAAAACATCAGATTTTCATCGCGGGTTTTTGGAGTGTAGTTTTCGGGATAGGCAAACTCGGCCCACCCCCGGCCGCTCAACGGCGTAATCATCGAGCTCGCGGCGGTGACAACACCCGGTAGCGCATTCAGCCGATCCAGGATGTCCTGATAAGTACGCACCCGTTGCGCTTCTGTTATGGCGGCCTGCTGCGCATCCGCAGTGATCAACAGAACACTGTGTTGGTCGAAGCCCTTGTTGACGTGCAGCAGGTTGCGCAATGTCGTCAAGAAAAGACCAGCGCCCACTAACAGCACGAGGGAGAGCGCCACTTGACCGGCAACCAGTCCTTTACCCAGAGTGATACGGGTTGCGGCCCGGATTGCGCCGGGAGTTTGGTCTTTAAGCGCCTGATTCAATTCCAGGCGCGTTCCGCGTAAGGCCGGGGCCAAGCCAAACAAGAGAACGGTAAGCGCAGCCACCACCATTGTGAATGCGAGGACATGAACATCGGGAGAGAGATCGATCTCTAAAGGATTGCCCGTCGTGGAAATCATGCGAACCAGCAAGCCACCAACCCAGGATGCGAGCAGAATTCCGAACCCGCCGCCGAGCACACACAGGAGGAAGCTTTCTGTCATCAGCTGGCGAATCACCCGCAAACGGCTGGCGCCGATCGCCATGCGAACCGAAAATTCCCGTTGACGTGTTGTGGCACGCACCAACAACAGATTGGCCATGTTCGCGCAGGCAATCAGCAGGACCAATCCAGCGGCAGCCATCAAAGTAAGCAGCGCAGTACGGTACTGATCTCCCGTAGCGGAAAACCCGGTCGCAACCGGGTACAAAGAAAAGGAACTGGCTAGGTAGTCTTCCTTAGCTCCTGCCGGCCATTCCGAAGGGACTGTCGCGCGACGGACTTCTGGCGTAATCGCCTTGATCCGTTGTTCCGCCTGCTGGATTGTCTCACCGGAAGCGGTTCTCCCCAGGATTCTTAGCCACCAAAAGCTCCCGTTGTTCAATGCGCTGCGCTCACCACGCAGGATGGGGTCACATCCGATGGGAATCGCCACATCGAAACTTTTGTCTGCGTCTAAACCCGTGAACCAGGGCGGCGTCACCCCAACAATTTCAAACGTGTGCCGGTTCAGCCGTATGGTTTTTCCGATGACGTTCAAGTCGCTGGAAAATTTCTGTTTCCAGAATTTGTCGCTGATGACCACTACGGGCCCGGACGGACCTCCGCCATGTTGATCGTCCTGAATGCCAAACACCCGCCCTCGTGCTGCAGTTACACCCAGAACGCGGAAGAAATCGCCGCTGACCCACAGGCCTTCTGCGAAATGGCTCTCACCCCCATCGGCGAGATCGAAGCGTTCAAGAGCAAAGGCCAGCATTCCTGAAAATGCCTGCTGGTGGTCGCGGATTTGCTCCCAGATGGGGTTGGTGAGATCCCCTTCGGTGCCTTGTTTGATTTGCACGAGATTGTTCGGTTTTTCGACTGGCAACGACCGCAGCAACACTGCGTTGAGAATGCTAAAAATCGCCGTATTTGCCCCAATACCAAGCGCCAGCGTGAGCACAGCCACCGCCGTAAAACCGGGCGCTTTCCCGAACTGCCGCAATGCATAGCGAATGTCTTGGAGCAGTCCGTTCATAATTCCCTCACTCGTGCCGTAGTGCGATGTCTTGTAAGAGTCCATTCATGCGTGCACATCCGCCATTAGCTTTTTCAGTTCTTCTTCGGCGACCACCTTGCCGTCGAACAAGTGCACTTCGCGTTCGGCGTGCTTGGCGAAACGCGGATCGTGCGTCACCATGCAGATGGTCGCGCCTTCGCGGTGCAGGTTTTGTAGAAGCTCCATGACCGCTTCACCGTTGCGCGAATCCAAGTTTCCAGTAGGTTCATCGGCCAACAGGATGGAGGGCTTTCCCCCCAGCGCGCGCGCCACCGCGACGCGCTGCTGCTGACCTCCGGAGAGTTGCGATGGATAGTGGCGTACCCGGTGCGCCATGCCCACGCGCTCCAGTGCCTCCATGACTCGTTTCTTGCGGTCAGCAACGGGCATTTTTTGACGATAGGTCAAGGGCAGCTCGACGTTTTCGTACACCGTCAAATCGCCGATCAAGTTGAAGCTTTGGAAAATGAATCCAATCTCCTGGTTGCGAATGCGTGAGCGATCTCCGAAATTAAGGTTTTCGACTGGCTTGCTATTGAGGAGATACCGGCCATTTGTCGGTGTGTCCAGCAGACCGATAATGGAGAGCAACGTGGATTTGCCGCAGCCCGAAGGGCCCGACATGGCCACATACTCTCCTTTATGAATGTCCAGGTGCACACCGGATAGGGCGTGAGTCTCGACTTCGTCCGTGTAGAAAACCTTGGTCATTTCCTCGATCTGGATAAGCGGTTGCCTTCCGTTGTCCATTGCTGTCTGCTCCTCTTAGAAATCCTGTACTTAGTCCAGCCGGATGCGGTCCATATTGTCCCAACGCGACATGTCCGACAAAATCACCGTGTCGCCTTCATGCAGCCCTTCCAGAACCTGGATTGAATTCACCGACGCCCTGCCCACCTTCACCGGCACGCGCGCCGCACCTTTGCCGTCCGGATCCACCCGGAAAAGACTGATGGTGCTGCTCTCCTGCCCAAATGCAGGCCGGCCCACATACACAACGTTGTCCAGCTTTTCGAGATCGACAGTTCCATCCACACTGAGATCAGGCCGCGCTCCCCTGGGGAGTTCGCCCGTCAGTTTCACATCCACGGTGACGGTGCCGTTCTGCACGGCAGGATCAACCCGCATCACCGTCCCGGCGACGATGCCATTGTGGGTATCCACCGAAGCCGGCTCGCCGATTTGTACGTCCCTTGCCTGGGTTTCGGCAATTTTCAGTTCTGCAATCAGATGGTTGGGCTGGATGACCCGCGCCAACATCGCGCCGAGGGCAACCCGCTGGCCCACTTGCAGCGGTAAATCAACCAAGACTCCGTCGATACCTGCGCGGACTCTAAGATCATCCAGCTGCTTCTGCCGGAGTTGGGCGAGTGTCCGCATCTGGTCTACTTTCGCCTGCTGTTCCTGCATCTGGGCAACGATGGCTTTTTCAGCAATCGTCAATCGCTGCCCCTCAAGGTCGTTCCTCGTCGTGAGTTCGTCGGATTTGCCCTTGGAAGCTTTGTAGGTCAGGCCGGAAATTACGCCGAGGTCATACAGTGCTTTGTCGGTCTCAGCTTGCAACTTGGCCTGCGAATAATCCTGTGTGACGGTGGCCGCACCCGCCTTCTGGTTCATGAGTTCGCTTTGGAGCCGCACCCGCAGACTCTGATACGCAGCTTCCGCGGCTTTGAGCTGAAGCTGGGCATCAAGGGCCGTCTGCTCCACTTGAGGATTGCTCATTTCAAGGAGGATGGTGTCAGCTTTGACCTCAGACCCCGGCAGGACGCGAATCCGGATCACGGTCGCCTCCGTCTCCGCAGGTATTTGACGAGTAAACTCCTGACTGGGAATCAAGGAGCCGATCCCTCGCACTTGACGGAGCATGGGGCCGCGCTTGACAGTGTCGGTCCAAACCGTGCCGCGCTCGACGCTAGGAGAGGCAGGCTTGAGTCTGGAAACTCCCAGGGTAATCGCCACAAGAACTACGGCGGCCACCGACGCTCCAATCAATTGGCGGCGGCGCTTCTGCTGCTTCAACTCGGGCCGAGCGATATCCATCGCTCAAGGTTTTGCAAGTGTCACGCCATAGGTTAAGGGAGCTATCTTATTCAAAAGCCTATGCGTAGAGCCTTAGAGAAGTTCCTATCGAGTGCAAGAGTGTCCGTTGGCAAAATTGAGTGTCCACAAACGGACGGCGGGCGGTGGATTCAGGATCGACTTGAAGTCTTCCTATGATGGTTGCGTTAGTCTTTGGTTGCGTCCAGCCGGGCGTACAACCAGGAGCGCGCAAATTCCCAATCTCGACGGACTCTGGCGAGGTTCTTGCCGAGAATCTGCGCCGTCTCTTTGTCCGTGTATCCGCCAAAAAAGCGAAGCTCGACGACTTTGCTCCCATCCGGGTCAACCTCGGCCAGTTCTTTGAGGGCATCGTCGATGGCAACCAGATCTTCATCCCTGCCGCTGGAGACGTGATAGGCCTCGTCAATCGGGATGCTGATCCCTTTTCGTTTTTGGGCGCAGTTTTGCCGGGCGTGGTCCACCAGAATGCGGCGCATCTGGGTCGCGGCGACCGCGAAGAAATGCCCTCGATTATTCAGATTCGGCGGATTGTCGGTACCGAAAAGCCGTAGATAAGCTTCGTGCACTAACCCGGTGGTTTGCAGCGTGTGGTCCACCCGTTCCCGGCTCATATAGCGGGAAGCGAGACGGTGCAGTTCGGAATAAACGAGATCGAGAAGCTGGGCGGATGCGGCGGAGTCACCCTCGCTGATGGAGGAGAGCAGTCGAGTTATGTCGGACGAAGGCTGCGCGTCCACGGGAGATTCTCCTGGGGCGCAAGTATAACATCGCGTAACCGAGGTTCGCGTCCAGGAATTTCCGTAGAGGCTGCCGTGCAACTGAGCAAATCCAATAGAAATCCACGCTTATAAAAGTGTACGAAGTGGAATGGAGGATTTGGCAATGAGTGACATACTGAGTTTACGGAATGCAACTTCCCCGATGACCGATGCGACGCCTATGGCGCCGGTTCCTGCTTATAAGCTGTTCGACGCCAACGCAGTAACCTTGGCCACGCTCTTTGGCGGTCCATTGGCGGGTACATCTCTGATGGCGCTCAACTATCGCCGCCTGGGGGAGAAAACGAACGCCCTGAAAACTGTGATGGCCGGAATTGGGGCAACGGCCCTACTTATGCTGCTCGGATCATTCTTGCCGCAAGGATCGTCCCTGCCGATTGGAATTGGACTGCTGGCTGGGACGCGCCGGGCGGCTCAATCCTTGCAAGCCCAGGCGATCGGAGAACACATCAACCAAGGCGGGAGACTGGGCTCGATGTGGAAGGCGTTTGGAGTGGGAATGGCATTTTTGACGGCCTTGTGTGGTCTGATTTTCCTCGTCATGCTTGCACTCAACTAGATTCGTCAACGGGCCATTCCAAAATAGTCCTGGATATTCAGGTTAACCAGTGTGCGGGAGCGCGACGCTTTCGCCCCTTCGGGCTGGATTCTGCTGCCGTTTCATGCTTAGAATCCGGCCTTTGTTTCTGCCCAACATCGTTGGTAAACCGGCTTCTAGCGTCCGTCCGCTTCGATCTGTGCGGCGGCGGTTTGTACTTGTTCCCTCAGCGCTGCGGACGCCCCTGACGATTTCTCGAGCAGGCGCTGGGCCTCGCGGATGCTGGCGGTTGCTCCCGCGTGATCGTGCAGACTGACGGTTTGCGGATTCCCTTGCAAGTTGGCCAGCCAAAACCAGGCACTTGCCAGCTGTTCCGGCGCCCTGGGGTCTTGACTGACGAAGGGTTCCGCTTGATGGAGATAGCGGTCGGCATGGTCGAGTAGGTCGCGGCGTTGGCGCGTCATGCCTGGCCAGAGGCGTACAGATTCGGAAAACGAAGTTCGATAGGCATCTGCCAGGTTACGGACATCGCGAAGCTGCGTTTCCTGAAGGTCCCCTGGGTGGACTGGCTTCGCAGCGGCTTTCCCTGCTGGCGGATTCGTCAGTGTTGCCTTGCGCTTTCCGAGCTCGTTATCTAGTTCCATTTGCAAAACACGAACTTGATCTTCCAGGAGTCGTGAACGTTCATACCGTTTGTGGAGTTCCACTCCTTGCCAGGATGTTGTTACCAGCAGGACTGCGATCACCAGTGCAGCCAGGGCCGCGCGCCGGTTCCTGCTGACAAACTTCCGGCTTTTGTAGAGAAAATTGCTCTTCCGGGCCATGACAGGACGGTCTTGCAGATACAGGCTGATATCAGAACTCAATTCGCCGGCTGACTGATAGCGGCGCTCAGGATCACGGTGCATGGCGCGCAGTACGACGGAATCGAGGTCGCCTCTGAGCGTATGGCCCAAATCAGCCTGCCTCGCGGCTGCGCTCGGGAGAACCGGATCCTCGGTCGTCATCGCGTTCAAGATTTCACTTTTGCTGCGGTCTCCCGCAGGAAAGGGTTGAGTCCCCGTCAAAAGCTCGTAGAGAATAACTCCCAGCGAGTACACATCACTTGCCTGGCTCAGCGGCTTGCCTCGCATTTGTTCCGGACTGGCGTATCCCGGCGTCATCAGGGGAAGTTTCTTGCTTTGGCCTTGCCCTTCTGAGGCAGACAGAGCGCTGGCAATTCCGAAATCTACCAGCTTGACGATGCCGTCGTTGCCAACGAGTATGTTGGGTGGCTTCAGGTCGCCATGAATGACATTGTTCTGATGGAGATACTGCACGGCGGCGCAAACCTGCTGAAATAATGCCAACCGTTGCCGGATACTCAGCGCATGTTGGGAACAGAACTTATTGATCGAAGGGCCATCCACATAGTCCATAACGAAATAAGGAAGACCGTCCGGTGTGGAACCGCCATCCACAATGCGAGCGATGTTGGTGTGATCGAGCCGGGCCAGGATTTGGCGCTCCTGACGAAAGCGCTCCAGCAGCCAGTCGGCGGATAGTTCGGGCCGGATGACCTTCACGGCGCAGGTGCGTTGGAAAACCTCGTCGGCTCTGACCGTCTGATACACAATACCCATGCCGCCGCCACCGAGTTCTTGCAGAATCTTGTACGGCCCAATGAAAGATCCCGGCTCGACCGGACTGTCCGCCGTCTCCCGCCGTTGCCAGACGGGAGTATCGAGTACTCCCGCGCTGCGTTCCTGGACGGCGAGGAGTTTTCCCACTGCGTCCAGCAGTTGCGGGTCGCCATGGCAGGCACCTGCAAGAAACTCCCGGCGGAGTTCTGCTGGCTGATCGAGCGCGGCGTCAAATAGTTCCCGCACTCGTCGTTGATGCTCAGTGGTCAACGGTGGAAAGGCCTCTCTCTCTAAGAATAGCGGGAAACGGGAAGAAATTTGCGTAAGAAATAGCGGACAAATTTTATTTTCCAACGAGCTTCGAGATTTCTGCTCAACCGCGTTGTATTCTTGCGCTTAATACAAGTGAGGGTACAACTTATGAAGGTTTTCTGGAGAACTCTGGTGGCCATGGTGACGATTGCGGCGCCTTTAATGGCCCGTCAGCTTCCGGGCACGCAAACCGAGCCGGCCGCGGTTTCGATTGATGGTGTTGACGTCAAGGACCTTAGTTCGGACCGCATCCGCTTCGATGTACGGAGTCATGTCACGGCTTCTCGCAAACTGAAGATCAAGCGCGTGCGCTTCGAACAGATGCGGTTTGGGAATTTGCCCATTTACCTGAGTCCGATCGAAGATCGTTTGGATTTGGACAAGGGGACAGCCGTCACTTTGCCCCGAATACCTCTGACCATTTACTTCCGGGATTTGGACTCGCTGGAGCCCCTGGAGCGGGCGGTTCGCGACGGAGAAGCCACCTTGGAAGGAAAGGCTCGGGTGGATCTGGATTTGAACCTGCTCGAGCAGGTTGCATCGCATCAGCGGAGCGCTCGCGCCGATATGCCGATCGCGATGAAGATTCCGGTGAACGTGCCCGGAGGAGTGCCCGGACGGACTGCGGCACTGGCTACCTTGCGGGCCGCACAGTTTGCTCTGAACCTGGGCGGGTCGGCTCTGCATGCTCTGCGGCAGTCGCAAAAGGGTTGGGAGGAGGAATTACGGACACGGTATATTCCTCTGCTGGTCGTAGCGGAGTCCAGGTACTCTCTTTTGTCGAGCGATCACCAGCGTGTGGATTTGGTTGTCCGCGGGCTGGGATTTCGCATCTCTGGGGACAAATTTGTGCTGACGGACGAAATGATTGAGCCCTGGAAATACGACACCGATGTAGCCACGGCTCTGCAAACCGGCCACGCATCTTTGATGGAAGATAGCCGTGAGCTGTTGGTGTGGCCCAGCGGCGAAGCCTTGAATTCAAGCTCCGCCCGGTCCCTCTCGAATGGACGGATTCGCGTGGAGCGTGCATCGGGTAAGGGAGGGACGACCCATGTTTCCAGCGACGAAAAGAGCGTGAAGGTCCACCTTTTGCGGCGGGACTCCGATGCCAACTATGCGATATTGCGTTTCACAGGTTCCGAGGATGCGCCTAAGGGCGATCCAGGGCCAGAAAATCAAGGATCGAGAGTCCCTTTAGCGCCGGAGCCGATCCGGCGCAGCCAGAATTGGGACCGCCTCACCCTGTTCCGGGTGAATGACAACGGTAAATTGGAGCTGGTATCCATGCCAGCGCATCGCGAGAATGGCCGGATTCTTCTCGAAGACCCCATTGACGACAGCGCTTTTGGTTCGCTGCTGATCGCTCCAGAAGGAGCCGTGGGCATGGTGCAGGAAGAGCGCACGGGGATGGTGATGCGTACGGAGTGGTAGCACCTTTACCGAGTCCTAAGGGCTAGATCCTCACCGGTTTGCAAGTTCAGACTTTGTATTGATATTCCGAAACAACTGCCGGGAAAATCCGGCCTTCTTCAACTCCACCTCATCGAACACCCGAGGCTCTCCGTCCTCCAGCAGCAAATGCACGGCATTGCGGCCTTCTCGCAACGCATGCTCAGCGATCTCCGCAAAATTCTTCCGGTAGACAGCACAGAGGGGCTGCCATCCCTCAGCGAATCGAGGCACCGCAACCATAGCCGATGAATTCTGCGCTCCCTCTACGAGATACTTCAGAAGCTCGTGGGTCACGTACGGCAAGTCCACCGCCATGACAAGATTGAGTTCCGTGGCTGTCGCACACAAAGCGGCCTGAATCCCACCCAGCGGCCCCCTTTCCGGATACATGTCCTCTACCACCGTCCCATATTTCTCAAATTTTGCTCTAGCACCTACGATCCGCACGTTGGGCGTAACCTGACCCACCACCTCTAAGGCTCGCTCCAGGAGCGTCTGGCCCTCCCAGGGCACGAATGCCTTGTCGCGGCCCATCCGGGTGCTCTTCCCGCCGGCCAAAATAAACGCGGTTACCGCCAAATCCACAGCCTCCACTCCTGTTTTCAGCCTGTTTTCGCACGAAGTGCCAGCCCATGGGCACGGTCCCGTAAGACCTTGGCCGTTATGGGACGATAGTAACCTACCCAGTTCTGCCCCCAGGGTTCAACATAGGAATGTAGGTACGAACACCCCAGGATCGACTTATGCCGCAAAAGATTATGGAAGTGTTGTCGTTAGGCCGTTGCTCCCACGAGTTCTCATGGCCCCGCCGTGCACAGGATGGTCACTATTACCAGGTTTGCCTGGTGTGCGCCGCGCAGTACGCATATGACTGGAAAACCATGCGTCGCACCGAGCGTGTGGAGGTCGTGGCGGAAAGCGCTCTGCGCCGCAGCCGTACGCACACCGAAAAGCGCCCCACGTGGGTGCCTCGCGCGCGGCGTCTCAAGGTCGACTTGGCTGTGCGTTACCGCGCCAAGAGCACTCACACCTGGTTTACAGGCATCATCGAAAACATCAGCCAATCCGGAGTGCTTTTCAATGGAGAGCACGTATTCCCAGCGAACACGCTCCTGGAAATGATCTTCGAAATGCCGGAAGAGATTTCCGGACAGAAAGATGCCAACATCCTGTGTCAGGCCCGCGTCATCCGAGGCAAGGATGCCCGCACCAAAGCCGGAGCGCCCGCGCAGGCAGCCTCCATCATCGACTATAAATTCTTACATAACAATTAGTTAGCCTGACACATCAACGCTGATACTTGAAGTCCAGCGTGCTCCTGTACCATTGAGAGACGCCATCCGTCTGTCTCGGGAGTACATTTTCCTGTATTGCGCAATAGCTTTTAGCATCTAAAACTGGAGTGAGGAAGTTTCCCCCAAGGAGCACGAATTATGAGACCTAGGCTTCCGCTGTTCATGATGGGCATTCTGATGAGTGCGCTGCTCGGTGTGACGCTCGCTTGTTCACAGATCCAACACACCAACGCCGCCACAACCGATGACCCGCAGATTACTAGCACCATCCAAGCCAAGCTGTACGCCAATCCGGCGGTCCTCACCAAGTCGATCTCCGTAGAAACCGCTAATGGGGTGGTCACGCTGGCGGGAACCGCGAGTACCGACACAGAGCGTACAGCGGCGGCAGCAGAGGCAGCCAACGTCCCGGGGGTGAAGACGGTGATCAATAACATTACGGTCACCCCATCTCAGACTGCTGCTGCTGAACCGGTATCGCCGCCCGTTGCGCCTGTACCCGCCGCCAAGCCTCGCCCGAGCAAACCTGTGACGCGTAGCTACCCTCGTTCAGCAGACAAGTATGTCAGCGCACCGGTAGCCCCGGCCCAGGTAGCCCAAGCGGCGGCCCCGATAGCGCCCGTGGCAGCCGCGCCCACTGCACCGCCTCCACCACCTCCTCTGGCTAAGGTCACGGTGCAGACAGGAACGGCGCTTGCCGTACGTTTGGTGGATAGCATCGATAGCGAAACAGCACAGCAGGGACAGACATTCCGCGCCACGCTGGACTCGCCTCTCGCCGTGGACGGAGAAGTAGTCATACCAGAGGGCTACGACGTGCAGGGCCATGTGGTCGAAGTCAAGAGCGCAGGCAAATTTGAGGGGCGTTCGGTACTGTCTCTACAGCTCGATCGCATTCAAGTCGGGAGCAAGAACTACTCGATTTCCACCACTCAGTATCACCGCGAAGGTAACTCGCGCACAAAAAACACAGTCGAGAAAGTGGGGGCGGGAGCGGTCATCGGAGCGATTATCGGCGGCATCGCCGGCGGCGGTAAGGGCGCTGGGATTGGCGCGGCGGCCGGAGGAGGCCTCGGCGGGGGCGTGCAGGCGGCAGGCAAGGGTCAGCAAATCAAGCTGCCCTCGGAGACCGTCCTGACCTTCGAATTGCAAGCGCCACTAACGGTGACACCGACAACGCAAGGCCGCAACGCGGCACGTCCGAAACTGGATCCTCCGACACAGGAGAATCCCCCGAGCGATCCCAATCCTTCGGGCAACCCTCCGCAAAGATAGTACGCATTGGAGGCACGACAAAGGGTGCGGCTGAAAGCCGCACCCTTTTATTTTTCCATGTGTTCAAGCAAGAGAGATGAGGCGCTCCGATCTACTGATCAGTAAAGTCGAGAACAATAATGGCTTTTGTCTCCCTGGGAGCGGATTCAAATTTCCATAGCTTGACCGCATCGACAGCACACTTTTCAAAGACAGGACTTCCCCCAACGACTTTGGCGGACGTTACCGATCCACCCGGTGCTATGACAGCTTCCACTTTAACTTTGCCGCTTGCATGCATTTTCTTGGCAAGCTCGGGATAGCTTGGGGCCGTTTTGGAAATCGCTTTTCGCGTGACTTCCTGCGCCCAGAGCACCTGGAGGCACAGTAAAGCGAGCAACACGGCAACGACCAGCGAAAGAGCCCCACTCGGAACGATGCCATTGAGTTTGCTAGCAGTTGTCTGCACGCGAGTCTTCATAGTCGGCCGCCTAGAGCGCTCAAGATCGCTTTGGCTGCGCCAGTATGCGCGGAAGTATTGAATGGAAGTAACAATCCCGCAAAGAAAAACACGAGCATGGTCAGAGTTCTAGCTGCCATGGTGCTTGGGCCCCTTAGTCGTTGGCTCGTCTTCGGGAGACTAGAATCAGGCAAGGCTCCGTAGGTTACGTGGGCCTGAATCTGCCCGGAAACGAGCGTCTGACTCGCAGCATACGAGGGACAGTGTGAACGGGGAAGGTAACCAATGTAACCGGGCTCTTCCCAGTTTGGGGAGTTGTGTCGAAACGGATTACTCCAACGAGGTCTCCTGCGAACATGTTTGGTAATCAAGATGGCAGTACTGCTTGCAGCAGCCAGTGCGAATCCTGATGGCCGACCGCCCTTCTTGCTTTAAAATTAAGAATTCAACTCTCCACATGCCCTCCATCACTGCTATTCTCCATACCCATAACGATGCCATGCGGATTGCACGAGCGGTAGAGTCGTTGCGGCCGTGCGACGAGGTTCTGGTTATCGACCACGGCTCGTCAGACGAGACCAGACGGGTCGCCCGCGCATTTGGAGCTCGGGTGATCACAGCGCAAGCGGACCATGCCAACCCGGGCCAGGTACTTCAGGAAGCACAGCACGATTGGATTCTCTGTCTGCTCCCCACCGAATCGGTCGGCGAGGGTCTGGAGGCGTCGCTTCTGGAATGGAAGTTGGAAAATCCTCCAGCGCAGATTGGCTTCGGGGCGTCGATTCTCGAAGAGACGCCCGGGGGTTGGGTCACCCACCCGGCTGAAACACGGCTGGCTCACCGCAAGAATGCCTGCTGGGACGGATGGAAGCCGTTAACGGACGGAACGCACCAAGTCCTTGACGGCTACGTGACCAGATTCCGGCTGCCTTAGAGGCTGCGGCAAACTCTGGTCGGGCTGGAATTCGTGCGCTAGGTTCGGTCTCGCGCGGAACATATTCCATTCGTCACGGTAAAATCGCAGTGGTTGGCGGCGAACCAGTATGCGATTTCGCGGTAGTCGTTCGCGCGGAAAGCTGCAAGATCGGCATCCTTTCCGCGTTCAATGCTTCCCTTCCGATCAGCCAGACGTAGCGCCCAAGCACCGTTGATCGTCGCCGCTGAGATGGCTTCCGCTGGCGACATCTTCATTTGCGTGCACGCCAGCGAGAGAATAAACGGCATGCTCGGTGTGGGCGAGCTTCCTGGATTGTAGTCGGTGGCGAGAGCAATCGGAACACCAGCCGAAATGAATTTGCGCGCATTCGGATAGGGATGTCCGAGAAAGTAATTCGCGCCCGGAACAAGGCTCGCGATCGTGCCGCTCTTGGCGAGGGGGGCAATGTCTTCGTCGGAAACGCGGTCCATGTGGTCGAAAGATACGGGATGAAACTTTAGAAACGGCTGGAGCGCTGTGGGGCTGAGTTGGCACATGTGCGCCCGAACGGCCAAGCCATGCTGCTCGGCGGCGGCAAAAACTTTAGCCGCTTGCTCTGCCGTGAAAGCTCCCTGGTCGCAAAAAACATCGACGAACTGGGCAAGTTTCCTCCGCACTGCCGTGGGAATCATCTTCTTGCAAATTTCCCGCACATAATCCTCTGGTCTGTCCTTGAATTCTTCTGGAACAACGTGGGCTCCCAACAGAGTTGCGACCACGGTTCCAGACCACTGCCGTGCGGCATCCCGAATCGCTTCCAACGATTTGATTTCCGACTCTGTGCTGAGGCCATAACCCGACTTCGCTTCGACGGTGGTCGTGCCGTATTCCGCCATCTCCTTGAAAGCAGATAAAACCTTTTCCGTGAGTACACGTTTCGAGGCCTTCCGCACTCCAGCTACACTGGATCGGATGCCACCACCGGCTTCAGCTATCTCTTGATAGGTGGCTCCGGCGCTCCGCTTCTCAAAGTCGATCAATCTTGGAACCGCAAATACAGGGTGCGTATGAGAGTCGACAAAGCCGGGAAGCACAACCATGCCGCTGCAGTCGATCTCGCGAATGATTTTTCTGTTCTTTCGATACCAGGAATCACGCAATGCGTCGCGCGTTTTCCTAACCGAGGCGATTTTTCCTGTCAGACAAAGCACGGCTGCATCTTCGAGAATTCCCAGTTCGCTGAGATCAGCACAGCGCCTCGGACCAGGATTGGAAGAGGGTAGGGTAAGAAGCTGCCTGATATTAACGAGCAGCAGAGCTTGCGGGTTCTGGTCGATGGAACTCTTTTGCTTCACGTGGAATTAGTCGTGTTCCCGCATGGGAATGTTGACGCCGGCCTTTGCCGCAAAATCCCGGGCCTCTTCGTAGCCAGAGTCGACGTGGCGAATCACGCCCATGCCGGGATCAGTGGTCAAGACGCGTTCGATACGTTTTGCCATCATGTCGGTACCGTCTGCAACCGTCACCTGCCCGGAATGCAGCGAGTAGCCAATACCGACACCTCCGCCGTTATGGATCGAAACCCAGGACGCACCCGACGCCGTATTAACCAAAGCATTGAGTAAGGGCCAGTCTGCCACGGCGTCCGAGCCGTCTTTCATGGATTCGGTTTCGCGGAATGGCGAAGCAACCGAGCCACAATCGAGGTGATCGCGACCGATGACGATGGGGCCCTTAAGCTTGCCCTTCTTGACCAGATCGTTCATCGCGAGCCCGAATTGCGTGCGCTCGCTGTAGCCGAGCCAGAAAATTCTTGCAGGCAAGCCCTGGAACTTGATGCGCTTCTTCGCGAGATCAATCCAGCGGCGGAGGATACGGTTGTCAGGGAACATTTCCAGAATCAGATCATCAGTCACAGCAATGTCGGAAGGCTCGCCAGAGAGCGCCACCCAGCGGAATGGCCCGCGGCCTTCGCAGAAGAGCGGGCGGATGTAGGCGGGCACGAAGCCAGGAAAATCGTAGGCACTTTTCACGCCGCGCTGAAACGCGAAGGTACGAATGTTGTTACCGTAGTCGAAGGTGACGGCTCCCATTTTCTGAAGGCGTAACATGCCTTCGACATGGCGGGCGATGGCATCGAGCGAGCGCTCCTGGTAGGCCTTGGGATCGTGTGCGCGGAGTTCGAGCGCCTCGCTGAGCGTCATTCCATTCGGGACGTAGCCGTTCAGCGGATCGTGGGCGGAGGTTTGGTCGGTTAGGATATCTGGCACGACGCCACGTTCGGCAAGTTCGGGAATCACGTCGGCGCAATTCCCCACCAAGCCGACGGAAATATTTTCCTTCTTGCGGACAGCATTTTTCAGAATGCGTAGCGCCTCGTCGAGCGTGTTGACCATGAAGTCGCAATAACCACTCTTGATGCGCTTCTTGATGCGCTCGGGGTCGACATCAATACCAAGAAAAGCCGCGCCTGTCATGGTGGCGGCGAGAGGTTGAGCACCACCCATACCCCCCATGCCACCGCTGATAATCAGCTTGCCGGAGAGATCACCACCGAAATGCTTTTCACCCGCGGCAGAGAACGTCTCGAACGTTCCCTGCACAATCCCCTGCGACCCGATGTAGATCCACGAGCCTGCCGTCATCTGTCCGTACATCATCAGGCCAGCGCGCTCCAGCTCGTTGAACTTCTCCCAGTTTGACCAGTGGCCGACCAGATTCGAGTTGGCGATCAACACGCGCGGAGCATACTCATGGGTCTTGAACACACCGACGGGTTTGCCGGATTGAACGAGCAGAGTCTCGTCGTTCTCCAGCGCTTGCAAAGATCGCACCATTGCGTGATAACAATCCCAGTTGCGCACGGCGCGTCCCGTACCGCCGTAGACCACAAGGTCTTGCGGGCGCTCGGCAACTTCCTCGTCGAGATTGTTCATCAACATGCGCAGGGCGGCTTCCTGCTGCCAGCCTTTGCAAGAAAGGCTCGAGCCACGTGGGGCGCGAATGGGAGAGTAGGTGCGTTGAACATCAGTTAGCACAGGCATGCAGCTATGGTAGTGCTTGGGAAACGTTGGGTGCAATGTGGGACGCTGGCGGAGCTTTGCTCCGCTGGACGGCCGAGGACGGCCCGTCCCTACGTATGCCTAGCGATTACGATATACAGAATACTGGTGCGTCCCGCCGACTTTCTTCAGAAGTGGACTCGCGTCCAACACGTTCGCAAGCAACGGGTTGTGATAAAGAACGATGACTGGTCGCTGATGTTCTCGTAACGATTGCTCCAAGTTTCGCATCACCTGGGCTAGACCTGATTCCAGAAACGGATTGAAGAGATATAGGGCGAGCGGTTCTGGTGGGAAGACAAAACCTCTGGCATCCATGCACAGCGATTCCACAGCGTCACACTTCCGAGAATCACTCTTGAACTCGCGGATGTTTTCCTGCGCCAGATGATTGAGCTCGGGTAGTAGCTCCACCCCGAGTACCCGCCGGAAGGGATATTCTGACGCCATCAGCAGCGTTCTTCCCTTGCCCGAACCGAGATCGAGGAACGTGAATTGGCCATAGTCGATATCAAGGCCATTGAGCATCTCGCGAAAGAGCTCAGGATCGGTCGGCTGATACGGAGAATGGAACACGCCAAGCAGGCGGTTGCGCCAGCCGACTGCTGCGCTCGTGGTGTTCACCCGGTAGTCCCAGTCGTAGCCCACATCACCGTAACGCTGCCGTTTGCGCTCGGGTGTTGAGTCGCGCAGAAAGCCCCAGAGTTCAGCCATTAGCGCGCGCAGGGCTGAGAAGAAGCTTTCGCGCGCACGGCGGTCCCGCCACCACTCAAGAAATGCAGTGCGGAGAGAAGGAGGGCTATTTTGCATTCACATCCGGCGGCCACTCCTGCGAGGCTCCCTCGAATAGGCTGACAGTCTTCTCGTTGCGCTTGGTTCCGCCATCGTGGACAGCGATCCTATGCGGCCTGCCAGGCTCATAGCCGGTCCACAGTGAGACCCCCGCGTAAGCTCCGTCCTTGCGCAGGATGTAGTAGGTCATGTCGACGAAGCGCAGGCGATCCATGTCGTTATTGTAGTTTCGAACGATGCGATGGAGCGCGTCCATGCCCGCTTCGAGTGGCGCCATACCGTGGCGCATATTCTCGATGATGGTGTGCGCACCGGCAACCTTGATATTTTCCTCTCCGCTGCCAGTCGCCCCCGCAGAACCCACATCCTGATCGGTGTAACAACCAGCGCCGATGACGGGAGAGTCGCCACAGCGTCCAGGCAGCTTCCAGGCCAACCCGCTAGTCGTGGTGCAACCGGAAATCTCGCCTTTGTCGTTCAATGCGGAGCAGTGGATCGTCCCGGTCGGCGCGAAGAGCACTTTGTGAATTGCGGCACGCCGCAATTCCGGCTCAATCCCGAGGCCGTCAGCTACCTCGTAGAGACGCTCGACACGTTCGTGAAAATTATCGGAATGTGGCGCTGGCAACGTCCGCTTTTTCCACTCTGGGCTCGTCAGACCTGGCCCCCACCAGTCGGAGTGAGTTTCTTTCCAGAGCAGCCAGAGCTTTCGTGAACGCTCCGTGAGCAGATTTTCGCGCGGGAATCCCTGTGATACCGCGAAACGCTCGGCACCTTCACCCACGAGCATGACATGGCCGGTGTGCTCCATAACGGCCTTCGCCACCAGGGACACGTTCTTGATATTGCGGACACCACCGACGGAACCGGCACGACGGGTGGGTCCGTGCATGCAACAGGCATCGAGCTCGACCACGCCTTCTTCATTGGGCAGGCCGCCGAGGCCCACACTGTCGTCGTTCGGATCGTCTTCCGGTCCGCGCACCACGCGCATGGCGGCGTCCAGGGTGTCGCCTCCCTGGCGCAGAATCTCGTAGCCTTCGTCGATAGAGTCGAAGCCATTGCCCGCGGAAATGATGATAGGGCGCACAGGCTGTCTTGAACTTGAAGACGAGATTTCGGCTTTCTTGTCTTTTGCCTCTTGTGCCTCTAGACCCAGACCAATCGTGCCGAGCGCGACCGTGCCGAGAAAGTCACGACGAGAAAATCGCATGGGCTCCTCCGTGGAAAATTATCTTGAAAAACAAATTGCGGAAAGCAGCACGAAGAATAGCAGAAGCCAGACTCCGCAACCTCGTGGCTCAACCGCGTCGAACCCAGCTATACTCTTGGTCGCTCTACACTGGTCGCTCCACAAAGAGGTCCCATGCATTCCAATCGAAGCGGATGGATCGCTGGCTCAATCGCGCGAAGATCCAAACTTACCATTGTTCTTGTTCTCAGTCTTGCATATGCAACTCCTACACTGGCTCAAACGGGAAAGATCGCCCCAGAGAAAAAGGCTCAAATCGAAGCGGCGATTGCCAAGTTTATGGCAACGAACAGTATTCCGGGAGTGTCGGTAGCCGTCGTCGAAAACGGAGAATATGAATGGTCAGCGGGATTCGGCATGGCCGATCTGGAGAACTTCGTGCCGGCAACTTCGCAGACGCTCTACCGCCTGGCGTCCATCTCCAAACCAATCACTGCAACGGCGGCAATGCTGCTTTGGCAACGCGGCAAACTCGATCTCGATGCTCCCGTGCAGAAGTATTGCCCGGCATTTCCTGTGAAAGACGCGCCCATTACCACTCGTGAAGTTCTTGGCCACTTGGCCGGAATCCGCCACTACAAGGGCGATTTGCAAGAGGACCCCGAAGTCGGCAACACAAGGCACTTCGAGAATCCAATTGAGGGTGGGCTGCAATTTTTCAAAGATGATCCACTCGTCGCCAAGCCAGGGGCGTCCTTTCATTACTCCACCCAAGGGTTCACGGTGGTCGGCTGTGCCATCGAGGGTACTTCCGGGGAGAAGTACGTGGACTACGTTCGCGAGAACGTGTTTCGCCCTGCTGATATGACGCATACTCGAAGCGATGACCGCTTCGCGCTAATTCCCTACCGCACGCGGTTCTACAAAAAGGACAAAACGGGTGCCATCGTGAACGCGGATTTTCTCGATTCCAGCTACAAGATTCCCGGGGGCGGGTGGTTATCCTCCGCCGAGGACATGGCGAAATTCGAGGTCGCCATGCTCAAGGATCGTATTGTGCAGCGCACAACCAGAGATCTGATGTGGGCTCCGCTGAAGACCAGCGATGGCAAAGAAAACGGCTACGCTTTGGGCTGGGGCACCGGGAAAGATTTAGGTGTTCCGGATGTGGGGCACGCTGGTGGGCAACAGGGAACCAGTACTCACATCATGATCGTGCCCGAGCGTCAGGCCGGCGTGGTTGTGCTCATGAATCTCGACGGTGCTGACGTCTCCGGCCTGGCCACGGAGCTGATGAAGATTGTGCTCGGGCTGGGAACCACAACCCCCAAATAGGCTTGGGGATCTGTTGACCGAAGATCTGTGGACCGAAGATCGATTGTCCGGAAATCAGTGGCGCGTCAGGATGCGCGCCTGGACGACATCGCTCTGTAATCGTCGTGGAGCATGCCGTTCGGAACCAGTTTCCGGAGGCGTCTCTGCGCCTCTGCCGCCGAGTTGCGGATGTCCTCGCCCTTCCGGCCAGTGATGGCGGCCACTTCGTCTATCGTGAACCCTTCGACCGCGAGCAGTAAAAACGCTTCCCGCTCGGAACGGCGCAAATCCTGCAGCGCGGATTCCGTCAAAGCGAGCCACTCATGGGAGGAGTACGACTCCTCGGGAGAGGCCGCACGGCGATCGGCCACTACGTCTTCCTCCTGAAGCAATTCATCGGGCTGATGAAACTGCATTTGCGACTCGTTGGTGTGTACATTCGGTACGCGTGCCGATTTTTCCAAGGGAACGAAGTTCTCTCCAGCTCCATCGGGCGACGCAAGAGCATCGATAGCGCGCAGGGCCAGCCTATACAGCCACGGCTCGATGGCCAGCTTTTTGGGCCGCTCATTTTCGTCGCCGAGGGCGGCAAGCACGGTCTCATCCAGGACTTCCTCAGGCGCAATCGAGTCGCTGGCGATCGTGCCGTCGGACTCGCGAAACGCCAGTTCTCTTTCCACGAACAGACGCAGCCGAGGCAAGCGGGTATTCACATACAGCGTGATGTCGTTTGCCGAAACTGACTCCGGTAGACGCGCGGCCGCTAGCGTCTGTTCAAACGGAACCGAGTGGCCATCGGTGCCCCTCTCGCTTCGAACACGGCGGTAATCCCGCAGGAGTTCTTTGTGCCGGTTGAGCTGTTGGCGTAATTCTTCAAAAGCGGTCTTCACCGCCACGACTGCCGTCGTGCTCGATCCGCGCGCCGCCATCTGGCCGGTAGGCAGGCGCAAATTCAGCGTGACCAAGATCCCTTTCAGCCCCGCGCCGGGCTCGACGACTCCTTTGAGATGGACGAGGTCAGGCCGGAAGACCTGCAACCGGCATTGCAATTTTCCTACTTGGGATTGAATTTCGCGCTCAACGGAAAAGTGTTTCGCTGCCTTGAAGCTGACGTGAACATTCATTGGGTCGCCTCGACGAAGGACGTGGAACCCTTGAACTATGAGAGCAGTTTACACCTGCTTGTAAATAGGGGTCTGTGACTTGACGCACTAAAACAGATAGGCGGGAGGCAAGCTCTGTTGAATCAATCCTGTATGTGGGGAGACTTAAACTGCAACCGTAACCGTGGTCTCAGTGCGCACGACCGACCGGTACAGAGTGTCGCGTTCGATAGCCTCACGACCGGCTTCTTGAATGAGGCGAACCAAGTCTTGGCGGCGCATGCCTTGCGGCGTGGTAGCGCCCGCATCGTGGTAAATCTTTTCTTCAATAACCGTGCCGTCCAGATCGTCGGCCCCAAAGCGCAGCGCAATCTGCGCGATCTTCGGAGTCAGCATCTGCCAGTACGCCTTGATGTGCGGGAAGTTGTCGAGGATGAGACGGCTGACAGCAATCTGGCGGATGTCGAGCATACCCGTGGTTTTCGGCAGATGCGCCAGTGCTGTGTTCTCGGGATGGAATGCCAAGGGTATGAACGTCTGGAATCCGTTGGTTTCGTCCTGCACGGCGCGCAACCGGAGGAGGTGATCGATGCGGTCTTCGTCGTTCTCCACATGGCCGTAGAGCATGGTCGCGTTCGACTTCAAGCCAATCTGGTGAGCCGTGCGGGCGGTATCGAGCCATTCCTGGCCGTCGATCTTGTGATCGCAAATGATGTGCCGGATGCGGTCGCTAAAGATTTCCGCACCCCCGCCGGGCAGCGAATCGACGCCCGCTTCCTTGAGTTTTTCCAGCGTCTCTCGAATGGAGAGCTTGGCGCGCTTGGCGAGGTAAGACACTTCCACCATGGTGAACGCCTTCAGGTGTACCTGTGGAAAGCGCTCCTTCAATCCGGAAACGAGATCGAGAAAATACTGAAACGGGAGATCGGGGTGCAGGCCGCCCACAATATGAAACTCGGTAACCGCCTCGCTGTAGCCGGAAGCGGCGGTCTCGAAAGCTTCCTCGAGCGCCATGGTGTAAGCGCCGGGCGTGTCCTTCTTGCGGCCAAACGCGCAGAGACGGCACGCAGCCACACAGACATTCGTTGGGTTGATGTGGCGATTGACGTTGAAATACGTCTTATCCCCGTGCAGGCGCTCGCGAACGTGGTTGGCGAGCCAGCCCACGGCAAGAATGTCGCCGGTACCATAGAGGAGGAATGCGTCGTCTCCGGTCAGGCGCTCGCCCGCCAGGACCTTGTGCAAGATGGGCTGTAGACGGGCATCTTCGGTTTGAAAAACGTGTGGATTGGGCACGTCTTTTATGATAGCGCAGGGGCGGAGGAAGTCACAGAGCATCGTTGAGACCTAACGGATACTACATCGCCAAAGACCCGCAGGAATTTGGAGATGCTTTTGCTCACGGCGCGCAAATCTTCGCTAACATTTCCACCGGAGCTAACTGCTGGAAGTCTCCCAAATTGAAGGTGTAAATTCGATCCACAGCGCATTTCGCGGCACAGCACAGGAGCAGCGCGTCGTAGATCTTGGCTCCGCTCCAGCCGTGGCTAGCCATGTTGTTGAGCGCATCCAGGTAATCCGCCGTCTCGATCAAAACGACTTCGAAATGGGGCAACAAATTCACGGTGAAGATCCGCTGCGCCTCCAGGGGGTGAATGCGCGGCTGCACAGGTAAACGAGTCAGTGTGGCGTAGACTTCCGCAATGGAATGCGCGCTGATGAATCCCTTGTCTTCCCTGTTTGCGATCCGCCGGACGGCCGGCCGTGCCTGGGCGTGGTGAGGGTGACTTTGTACTGAGGAGGCCACCAGGACGGTTGTATCGAAAAAGATGTTCAATTAAGCTTCCGCCGCTAGCTTTTCAGGATGGTTTGGGCCCGTTCTTCACGCACGTCCTGCAGGACGCGATCCCAGTTCGCCCCCGGTTCAGCGCTCCCCTGATGCACCAACAGGCCGCCGACCTCGATCAGGGACGGCTTCTCTTCCGCCGCTCGCAATAGCATGCCATTGGGCTGCTCCACGATCTCCAACTCAGAGTTGGGCCTAAGGCCAAGGCGTTCTCGCAGTCGCTTGGGCACAACGATCCGCCCAGACTTGTCGATGGTAAGTTTCATACCATTTATTATGGCATATGCCATTATAAATGGCAATCAGCATCGATACAAATTGGACGATCGCGTCTATGTCCTTTCACTCGTCCAAGCGGGAAGGGCCCATGACTTACCGGTGCGACAGAATATCGCCCGCCAGAAAAAAGAAGAAGACCAAGGAGATGACGCCATTCATGGTGAAGAAAGCAGCGTTCAGTCGGCTAAGGTCGCTGGGTGCGACGAGCGAGTGTTCATAAGCCAGCAGAATTCCCACGATGACCACACCCACCAGGGCGAGTTTCCCCAGTCCGAACGACATCAGTAGGGCAACCAGCAAGGCCATCATCAACAAATGGAACGAGCGGGCGATCCAAAATGCTCCAGTGATGCCAAAGTAGCGCGGTACGGAATGCAGTCCCGAATGCGAGTCGAATTCGAAATCCTGGCAGCTATAGAGAACATCGAACCCGGCGACCCAGAAAGTGACGGCAGCCGTGAGCAGCAGAATGCGCGGGTCCAGCGCACCTCGGACAGCGATCCACGCGGCTGCAGGAGCGATGCCCAGCGCAAAGCCCAGCACCAGATGCGACCAGCGCGTGAAACGCTTGGTGTAGGAATAGAGCAACACAATTCCGAGAGCAATGGGCGACAAGAATAGCGCCAGGCGGTTGAGCTGCCCGGCGGCAACAACAAACATTCCGGCGGCCGCTAGAACAAAGACCGTAACGAATTGACTCGAGAGATGTCCGGCAGGCAGCGCGCGAGTCTGGGTGCGGGGGTTGGCAGCATCGATCGAAGTGTCCGCCAGACGGTTGAAGGCCATGGCGGCGGAACGAGCGGCGACCATGGCGACAACGATCCAGAGCAACTGCCGCGCGCTGGGCCAGCCGCCCGCCGCGAGCATAGCGCCGCAGAGCGCGAAAGGGAGCGCGAAAATCGAGTGCTCCCACTTGATCATCTCCAGCGTAACGCGAAGGTTCCGAAAAATCCCCACGGGACGATTGTAAAGGAAGGCCAACCGGATTGATGGGGCACGGGCTCTACTTCTTGCGCTGGCGAATACGAATGTCGAGCGCGAAAACGCCGTTCTGGTCGCGCACCGCGACGATCGACACGTTGCGGGTGACGTTGTATTCCCCCTGGATGGTTTGCTGGGTTGCCTGCGAAACCGGTTGGACATAGATGAGGGTCAGCTTGTTGGAGACCTGCTGTTCTATGGTGACTTGTGGGCCACGGTCGGTGCTGGTCTCCGTGCCAGGCCTCTGGGGATCGATCTTAATGCGGCTCACGCCGAACAATTTTTGGACGCGGTTGCTCACAGTGGCGTTGATCGCCTGTCCCAGAATGGCGTTGGAGGCTTCCTGGGTGAAGGCGGATTGGGATGCACCCAGCTGCGCAGACTCTTCCTGTGTGCGCCCGAGCGCGAGTAGCGCGACGATGTCGGCTTGCGGCAGCGGAGGCTCGGAACGGTATACCACGTTGAGCTTCTCAGACGTGCCGTGGAAACCAATTTCGATATCGTAGTCACGGACACGGATGCTGGCGGCAAGATCGAGTACGGGGTCGACCTTCACAGGATTCGTGAACAAGATATCGCCGCGTTCCAACTGGTACTTGGCCCCGTTGAAGAAGATTTCTCCCTCTTGAATATTGATGCGGCCCAGAACTACAGGCTTGGCCATGGTGCCACGCAGGCGCAGGTCGGCTTCGCCGGAGACGCGGGCCAGCGAGCTACTAAAGCGCAGCTCCGGGGTGGTGTAAATGTGGAGATCAAATTTGATTCGATTCAGAAGTGAATCGGAACTGGTAATCACAGTCGACTGCCGGCTACTCGCCAGATAGGAGCCGAAATCGAAACCAGGACTCAAGCTGAAACGGGTCACTTGGAGTTCGCCCGAGAGAACAGCGCCGTTGGAAGTTCCGTAGAGACGCAAGTCGGCGTTGGCAGTGGAACTCATGCCGGGGGGATAGCGCAAGCGCACATCTTCACCCTGCGCGGTAACGTTAAATTCAAGATAACGGCCATATTGCATATAACCGCCAAGTCGAATGAGACCACCACCACTGCGCGCCGTGAGTTGCTCGATCTGCAGACGGTCCTGCGTGAAGATCAGGGTGCCGTTAATATCACCCAACGATGCCGGCTGTTCCGTGAAAGCGAGACCGCCATTCGTCACTACAACTTTTCCCTGCAACACCGGCTCGCTGACTGTGCCTGTGGCGCGAGCCTGGATATCGATACTACCCGTGGTCAGGAAATCGGGATACATAGTCTGCAGAAGACCAAGATTGAGTTGGCCAGAGGCGCTAAAATCGAGTTCACGACGTCCACTGAGCTGAATCGTGCCCGAAGCCGAAAGTTTGGTGTTGTCGCCGACGAAACGCGCTTCGTCAAGAAGGAAAGTCTGGTGCGCCACCTGGAAGTGTATGGGGCCGTCATTCCCGATCTTGATGTTCTGAAGCTCGGTAGTCAGTTCGGAAAGCACTCCAGCAGCCTCGAGTTCCGCGGGGTGGTGCAACGGGCCGCGCAGAGTGAGTGAGCCGCTAAAGGCCGAGTGTCCGGTCACGCGTCCGCGTAAGTAACGCTGCAACAGTGGGTCGACATCAAGATGCTCGAACCGGGCAGTGGCTTGAACGGGCCAGTCTCCACGCAGATGAACATCGCCGTCAATCGCCAAATTCTCGTTTTGGAAGGCAGATTTTGCCGTGAAATGCATATCCGTTCCATGCGTTCGTGCCTCTATATGAAAACCACCTTCCTCTTCTTCGCCCACAGCCAACTGCTCGATATCGACTGTGGCATCGATGGAAGGCTCAGCAAATGTGCCCGAGCCCGTGGCAGTAAATTTGAGACTGCCGGTCACCGGGATTTGGCTATCGTGGAGCTTCGGCAGGCTTGCTAGTTCGAAGCCATCGCCCGTGAGTTGCGATCGAAATATTCCGGAATCGAGATTGTAGGTGAAGGCACCGCGAACATGGCCAGAGGCGTACTCCGCATCAATCTCTTCGAAGGTCAGTTCCGGAGCAGCCCATTTCACTTTTGCGCTCGCCAACGGCAATGGCTGTCCGTAAATACTTCCGTTCCGCAGGTGCAACACACCCTCTCCGTGCGGAGAACTCTTGTTGCCGCCAATCTCCCCTGTAAAAGATAGGCGTCCTGAGACAGGGTAGGAGTACCCGAACATCGACTGGAGTTCTTCCACACTGGCGTCCTCCAGGGAGACCTTGGCGCTGACCAAGCTATTCGGTGTGAAGGCGCCGCGTTCGAGGCCAATCTCGGCTTCGAAATTCACTTGCGTGCCGCCATGCTGCAGCACGCCGTGATGCGCGACCACGATTTGCGGAGATGCCTGCACGTCGGCGGTCAGGCGATCCCAGCGCATGTGGTCGAGTGCGGAATTGCTGACGCCACGCGGAATCGCCTTGAAATCGATCAGTTCGACCTTCCCCGTCACGGCAGGCGCGTGAACATTTCCAGTCAGGAAGCCGCTGAAGCTCCCGCGTCCGGTGACATTCAATGGGACCTGCGCTGTACCTCGAAAACCACCGATCAGCGGCCCCCACTCGGAAAGATTGGTCGTGGTGACCACTACTCGAAGGCTGGAAGAAGAGGCATTGGAGGCACCTGTGCCCAGAGCGCCGGAAGCTTCGATCCTTGTTCCCTGCGTGCCCACGTTGAGTTGCGCGATATCCAGTTGTTCGCTCGCTCCGTGGTAGGTTCCGTGCGCGCTTCCGGCGAGAGCCAGCGTTCCACCCGCGACCTGCGCCGGAGCCGTGACCTTCAGATCCACTTCTGTATCCGCGGTCTCGATCCGCTTCGTCCACTTGCTCTCCAGCGTGCCAGAGGCGAATCCCACGGCGTGCAAGCGATCGAGTTGCAGATCGCGCGAGTTCAGAAGCGGCAACAACTCGGCCACTGCCAGGTCACGGAGCTTGAAATGGATCTCGCCCGTGGAATCTTCGCGCTTCTTTCCTGCAACAGCTTTTCCTATAAAAGTCTTGCCCGCGCCTGTCTTCGCTTGTTCAGTCTTTCCATGGCCGACAGTCGCTTGGCCGGCCGCCTCCAACCAATGGTTAATGCGCATGTCGCCGGTAACGGTTCCGCCCATGGCCCGGGCCTGCATATCACGGAATTCGAGGCGGTCGCTGAGGGCAAACTGGGTTGAACCAGAGCCGACGTGTATCGCGCTGTGGTCCATCTTCCACAGGCCATCGCGCACACTCAGTTTTCCCGTAGCGGAATACCCGGTATCCGTCCACTTGCCCTCACCTTTGATGTCCGCCATCCCTCCAGCCAACTCCCTGACACGCGCGACGGAACCGGCCTCACCCATATCCACTTGCGCCTCGTACTTGCCATTAATCTGGGGATGCACAAAGTCAAGAACCTCCCCGGCAAAGTGAAGGCGGGAACGGCCCGAAGCGAGATTGAGAGTTTTGACGTCCAAGCGGTGGCGCGTGAGTCCAAACTCCAGATCGCCGCTCCAGCCAAATGGACGCCAGTCCACGAGTTTGGTGTCCGCCTTCCCAACGTGAATCTTTCCGTCATACCTGCGGCGCAATAGGGCATGGGCCATGCTTCCGGTGACGTCATCGGCGGAGAAATCCATGGGGATGCGCTGATCGTTCCAGAGCAACTCCCCGTTATGCACCTCAAAGCGTTCAATGGAGAGGTCAAATAGTTGTTCGATTTCCGTGCGGTCATCAGCAGGACCTGGAGAAACGGGAATGTTGGACGTTCCATCCGGCGCAAACTCGACATGCACCACGGGGCGCTCAACAACAAACTGATCCAGCCCTACGTGGCCTCCGAATAGAGAAATAAATTTCAACTCTGCGACGAGCGCATCGGCGTGTGCGAGAGGAACCGAGCCGGGTTTTTCCGTGCCGTGGATGGTAAGGTCGCGGCCTTCGAGCCGCATACGGAACGGGATAACGTGAAAACCACCGAGTTCCACACGCCCTCCCGTGGCGCGTTGCAGTTCCGCCACAACGCGATCTCGAAGCCACGTGCGAAAGCTGGACGTCGTTGTGTACCAGGCACTCGCCAGAATGAGAACCAGGAACCCTCCCGTGACGATCAAGAAAAATCTTCTCCAGCGGCGGCGGATTTTCACAGGTGGCTGGCTCATGGCGTTGGAACCGCCCCAGCAAGAGTTATGTTGAGCTGAATATTGGCTTGTGCACGTAACGTTTGCAGCCACGCTGTGGTCAAGTCCGTCAACTTTTCCTGCGTCAGAATTTCTCGAATTTGTGGCGTCACTTCCGCCAAGGGCGAGGGCTTCGTGCGCTTCTCGCGCATCGCCGGTTCGTAGACGGCACGGTAGTACCGGTCAATCTGCGCTGCCTCTGGCTGCGCGCTCGAACGCAGGCGAAAGTCGAGAAGGCGCAGGCCGTCGAGCTCGGCTGCAATGGCAGCTTCCAGTTCCTCCTGCGTCACACCGTACCGGTCCAGAATCGCATTCCACTGGGCATCACTGGAGGCTTCCGTATACTGCTGCCGAATTTCATGGAGTTTCGCGGCAACATCTTGCGGCGTGCAGTGAGCCACACTGGAGTTCTCCATCTCTCCGCGCAACAGTTCCTGGTCAATTATGCGTTCAAACGTGGCGCGACGTTCGGTGTCGGTAATCGAGGCCAGGGATTTATGGTTGAGAAGCGCCTCGCGGCGGACCGCTGTGTCCCATTCACTGAGCAGAATCGTCCGGCCATTGATGACAGCGACCACGCGGTCAATGGTTTCTGCCGCGCGAAGCAGCGGAACGGCCATGGTGACCAGCGCGATGGTAGTGACGAGGCGTCGCATCAGAAGGTCTGTCCAATGCTAAAGAAGAAATTGAACCGGTGCAGCGTCTCAATGTGCGGCTGAATTGTTGGCGGCGTCCCCGGGCCCGTAAGGTTCCGCACGGGAAACACAGCGGGATTGAGGTTGTACCCAAGATCAAAGCGAACGGGGCCGATCGGCGTTTTGTAGTGGACGCCGGTCCCAACGGCGGCGACTAGGTAATTGAAGTCGCAGGGGCTCTTTGTGGGCGTGGCCGGGTTGGGAATCACTGTCGACCGGCAATCGTCCAGGCCGGTCTGGTGCAAGCGTCCCAACCCTTCCAGGAGATGGCGTGGGGTGTCGAACACGTTCCCAATATCGTTAAAAATCACAAAACTAAGATTCTCCTGTACATAGGGCCAATTCACAGGAGGCAGGCGCAGCTCCAGGCTGTTCAGGAACATTGCCGATCCTCCGGTGGGCTGACCCGACCCAAAATCGCGTGGACCCGCCTGGTTGATGGCGAAGCCTCGATGCGAGTTCCCTCCGCCGGCAAACAACCTTTCCGGAAGAGGGATGATTACCGCGTCGGCGGCGGGCGTGACGTTCGCCTTGGGCAGAACCGTTTGATGAAATGCCTCCTCGAAACCGAGCCGTGTCGAGCGGGCAAAGACCATCCCTTTCTTGCCGATTGCGTGATAGGTGGAGTTTTGGATGAGCAACCGCGCAAAATCCGCCTCCGAAGCGAAATAACGAGATGCCCAGCTCAGGTCGACTGTTGTGTTGTTCCCTTTTCGGGTTTCGATGGGACTGTCCCGTTTGTCCCGAAGATAGATCAGTCCAGGTCCGCCCACGCGCGCCGACTTTGCCAAAAGTGGCACATTTGCTGGATCGAATCCTGGGACGATATCCGCTTTGACCTGACGATAACTAAAGCGATAGAGGTAGGTGTTTACGCGGTCGAGTTTGTGCTCTACCTGAGCCGCACCTTCCAGGCGACGTGACGTAAACGTGCTTACGCTCAACGTATTGTCGTAAAAGGTTGTGAAGGTGAGCCGTAATTTCTCATTGTCCAAAAAGCGTGGGGCCTCATAGCTCAGGAGCGCTCGCTGCTGCAGAGCGCCGAAATTCGATTTGAATGCGATGCTGTGATTCAATCCAAGAAAGTTTAAGCGAGTTACGTCAAACGACACTCGCGGGCTTACCCCGGTTTGGCCCTGGGCGCTGCTGTTGCCGGGTTGGCCAGTTTGCGCTTCAAATCCGAACCCATAGTTGAAGGCATAGCGTGGGGCCTCGCGCACATCCACCAGAACATTCTTATCGAGTTCGTGTCCTTCGGGGTCCTGCAAAGCCACATCCACCTGGCTGAAAATTCCCAGATCGTAGAGCCGTTGTTGAGTGGCAAACAGCTCGCGCTGACTCAACGGATCTCCGGGGTGAATCTTGATTTCACGCTCCACGACTTTGGGCCTGGTCGTTGCCAGGCCGGAAATCAGAACTTTACTGACAATGACTTTTTCGCCTTCGCGCACGTCGAAAACGACATCCATGCGGTTCGGCTCAGGCGAGGGCTTGACGGAAATTTCAAGGCGCGCATCCGGATAACCGCGATTGAGGTACTCCGTCAGCACCTGGTCCCGGTCATTGGAGAGGTTGTATTCGGAATAGGGTTGGCCTTCAGTGCTGGTGATCTGGTTACGTAGCTCCTCTTCGGGAATGGAGCGGTTCCCCGCAAAATGCGAGGTTCCCACCAGCGTTTGAGGCCCTTCTTCAACGTTGACGAAAACGGCAACCTGATCGTGCCCGCCGAGGTAATCGTCCTCAGCCTTGCCGGTGATGTTTACTTTCTGGAATCCGTTGGCGCGGTAGAGTTCCTGCAGGCCCTTGATATCGGAGTTGAGCAAAGACTGACTGAAGCGTCCGTGGGCGACAAGGTGTCCAGCCGCCTGTACCTGCATGCGTGTGAGCAGGGTTTCGGTCAGGAAATACTGGTTGCCTTTGACTTCCAGCTTCACCAATTTGTGGCGCGCACCGGGCTCAATGTTGTAAACGACGCGCAGCTTTTTCCCGTCTGGGTCAGGTTTCTTGGTGACTTGAATCCGCGCATCAAAATAGCCGCGGGTCTGCAAGTAGTCTGTGAGGTTGAGGCGGCCTTCGTTGAGCAGGTCATCTTCGACGGCGTTTTCCTCATAAACCGGAACGCGCTCTTTCATCACGCCACGGCTGATTTTTGCGCCTTTGACAGAAATCTCGACAACTGGCCCAGGCTCGATATGGAGGGTGTAATCCACGGCGTTGCTTTCCGGATGGTACACACGGTCCACCATGGAAACCTGAGCGGTGTACCGGCTTTGCTTCCGGTACTTATTGCGAAGACGGTCAACGGCACTGCGAATACGGTCGGCAGTCACGCGGTCGCCGGGATGAATGTGCGCGTCTTCCAGCACTTCCGATAAAGAAAGCTTCGAGTTGCCGGTCAGCTTAATTTGTCCGACGTGCGCGGAGGGGCCAGGGGTCACTTGCAGGTGAATGTTGACTTGCTGGGTCTCGACCTGTGTCTCTTCCTGGTAAGAGGTGGTGGAATGGTAGAAACCGTTATCCTCCATCAACACGCGAATGCGGTCGAGGGCGCGTGTGATTTTGTCGAGCGTGAGTTGCTCTCCAAGCTGAAACTTGGTGACATTGGCGATCTGACCGGCAGTCGGTCGATCTGGCGCGCCCTCCACTTCGAGCGAACCAATGAAGTAGTTCAATTGAAAAACGAAGTTGAGCGCCACACCGCCATCCGGCGTGCGTTCGGCCTCGACAGCAACGTCTGTGTAGCGCCCAGTACTGTAGAGGTTTTTAATCGTCTGGCGAATCTTGGCGCGATCAAATGGCTCGTCCTTGGACTGGGCAATCAGGGACAATATTTTGCTGTCCTGGCCGGCAAGGGCTCCAGAAATACGGATATCGCGTACGGGCAGCCCCTGGTAGCTCAACATGTTGGTGGAGGTCTGTACGCTGGCGGCGGGCATCAAGGGCGCTGAGGCGGTTGAAACCGGCGATTGGGTAGCTGCACTCGGCTGCGTCTGGGCCATGGGACTAATCCCGGTTATGGCCAGGATCAGCAGCCAGTGTGTCACGCTCCAAGATAGCCTCGCTTGCAAATAGACCCCTTGAGTCAAATCATTCTGCGTCAGATTGTTTCGATGATCCCGGCGAACCGTGGCGTTGTACTCGCGATTCTGCCCTCGAATCGTAATGGAAAGCAGCGACTCCTATAATAAGGGGTATTGCGTACTCAACCTATGTTTATCGATTTCCATGCTTAACGACCCCACGAAGTTGGACGACCACAAAGAGCGTTACTCGCGGCAGGTGCTCTTTCGCGGAATCGGTGCGGAAGGACAGAAAAAGCTGGCGGAAGCGCGGGTGGTCGTGGTGGGTTGCGGAGCAACCGGGTCGGCGGTGGCGATGCTGCTGGCGCGATCCGGAGTCGGCACCCTGCGAATTATCGACCGCGATTATGTGGAAACCAGCAACCTGCAGCGGCAAACGCTCTTCGACGAATCCGATGCTGCGGAGTCTCTCCCGAAGGCCGTGGCAGCAGCGCGGAGAATTGCGGCGTTCAATTCGCAGATTGTGGTCGAGCCCCAGGTAGCCGATCTGGTCCCTGGAAACGTGGACGAACTTCTTCGCGAAACCGACCTCATCTTGGACGGCACGGACAATTTCGAGACTCGGTATCTGGTCAACGACTACGCGGTGAAGCATTCGCGGCCGTGGATTTACGCGGCTGCGGTGGGCAGTTACGGTGTGACGTTGAATGTAGTTCCCGGCCAGACGGCCTGTCTGGCGTGCATTTTTCCCGACTCACCGACCGGCGCGGTGGAAACCTGCGAAACCTCGGGAATTCTCAATTCCGCGGTGAATCTGATCGCTTCGATTGAGGCCACAGAGGCAATGAAATTTCTGGTCGTAACGCCCGAACGGATAAGAAAAACCCTGCTGTCGTTGGATGTGTGGCGCAACGACCGCGCCGAGATCGCCGCCGATCATCCACGGGAAGGCTGCCGAGCCTGCGGCAAGAAAGACTTCGTTCACCTGGCGGGCGAAGGACGTCCGCACATTACTCTCTGCGGGAGAAACTCCGTCCAGATTCACGAGCGGCATCGTCCCATTGAGTTCGCCGAAATGAGCGAACGCCTGCAAGCACACGGCCCGGTGCGGCACAACGATTTCGTCCTGAAGTTCTGGCACGAGCCCTATGAGATGACGCTATTTCCCGACGGACGCGCCATCATCAAGGGAACGACGGATCCCGCGGTAGCACGGAGTCTGTACGCGCGGTTCGTGGGCAGCTAGTCGACATCGCCTTTTCGCTTTTACGGTGCAGAATCGGCTGCAGGACAAAAAATTATCTTTTTGCCGGATTCGGGCTCGTGCAGGGCGGGCATTCCTGCGCCGCTCTTGCTGCATCGGAGGACAGGGATCACACGACAACTGCTCGCACCGCGTGAAAGAGCCGGCCTTCAGGCCGGCGTTAGAAGACGCATCGGATGGGCCTTCCGGCCCAGGTGGCTGACTCCCAAGCACTCGCCGCTTGCTCCACACTTCCGTATGTGGAAACAAAACTGCGAATGTCCGGGCCTTCGGGCAGTTTGCGTGAGCGCGTCACCAGACAAGTGCAAATCCACAGGGCCTGAAGGCCCCAACTTTCTTTGGAATACTAACGCCGACCTAGAAGGCCTGCTCTTTCACGTAAGTGCGAGTGGTGCCTAGAATCCTGCAAGAGCGTCGGGCATTCCTGCCCGCCCGGCGCGACCCTGATCAGGCAACAACAGCGTTCCTTGCCAGCCCCCCTTGCAACTCCCGCTACCGCCTTGTGTTATCTTCTGGTGCTTCGATTTTCCGTGACAGAAAGGCTGCGCCATGACGGAAGCCCCTCGCCCCCGACCCTCCGCCGCCTACCGCTGGATGGTCCTGATATTCATCAGTGTCGCCCAAGGCGGAAACTACTACATCTACGACAGCATCAATCCGCTCGAGGATATCTTCAAACAGCAGCTGGGCTTCACCAGCACCATGTTCGGCTGGCTGAACTCGAGCTATAGCGTGGCAGCGGTGGCCACTCTGTTGATAGGCGGCATCGTCATCGACCGCATCGGCACCAAGAAGGCGCTCGCGTTCTTCGGAGGGTTGTGTCTCCTCGGCGCGGCGTTAACAGCTTGGCGCGGGAATTTTACGACCATGGTTGTGGGACGCACTGTGCTCGGGCTTGGCGCGGAGTCCATGATCGTGACCGTCACTGTTGCCTTGGCCAAATGGTTCAAAGGAAAAGAGTTAAGCTTTGCTTTCGGAATCAACTTGACAATCGCACGTCTTGCATCAGTGGCGGCGGACAATTCTCCGACATGGGCGCACACTGCCTTTTATCCCAATGGCGATGCCTCTCCCGCGAGTTGGCAGCGTCCCCTGTTCGTGGCTGTAGGAGCTGGCCTGCTCTGTATGATATCGGCACTCATCTACTGGGCATTGGAGAGCCAGGCGGAAGGCAGGTACGAACTCGGACAGGCCGGCGGGGTCGACAAGTTGGAGTTCAGCCAGATTTTCCGATTCGACGCTTCCTACTGGTACGTGGTCATTCTCTGCTTCACATTCTATTCGGGCATCTTTCCTTTCCGCACCTTTGCCATCGACCTTTTTACCAATAAACTGATGGCAGGGGGCGGGCTGACAGCGGCCGCCGCGCTAAAGCAGGCGGGCTCCCTGAACAGTCTGCTGCCCTTTTCCGCGATGATCGCGACCCCTCTTTTTGGGCTGCTAGTGGACCGCGTGGGTAAGCGAGCGCTGTTCATGATGTTCGGTTCCGTCTTACTCATGCCCGTCTACCTGCTCATGGCCTATAGCCATATTTCGCTGTATGTGCCGGTGGCGATGCTGGGAATCGCGTTTTCTCTCATCCCCGCGATTATGTGGACCTCGGTCGCCTATCTCGTGGAGCAATCGAGACTGGGGACGGCTTTTGCGCTGATGACTCTAATCCAGCAGATTGGGTTTTTTTCGTTCAATTGGGCCATCGGCAAGGCCAATGACTACACCGGGGCGGGTCTGAGCAATCCAGGCGGCTACTCGCTGGGAATGTGGATATTTTCGGTGTTGGGCTTCGTAGGGCTGCTTTTCTCGATCTTGCTTCGGCTCCGCGAAACCGGACCGAAGGGACATGGCTTGGAGACCATCACGGCGGCTTCTTCGGACTAGGGTCGCTGGGTTGACGGGCTGACCGTAGTTCTTTACCCTGCCCTATGGGCTAAAACCGGGATGGGCAAGAGCTTAGCCGGGCTGGGATGGGGCTTTTCCAGGCCGGACCTCTGACCCGGCAACACGGGATAGCAAAAAAAGTTGCTTCGTACCATCGGTAACTTGCAACACATACAACGAAAAGATACTTAGGTTGCATCTACTTAAATGCAGCCTAACCAAGGGCGCATTGACCGACGCACCACAAAAACAGAGCGGCGGGATGTCCGAGGCTGAGGCGATTGAGCGAGCCCAAAAGGGCGACGCCGAGGCGTTTGAGGCTCTTTACAGTCTGCACAAACGGCGGGTCTACTCGCTGTGTTTGCGGATGACCGGGAATCCGACCGATGCCGAGGATTTGGCTCAGGAAGCTTTCCTGCAGTTATTCCGCAAGATTGCAACCTTCCGCGGAGAGTCGGCATTTTCGACTTGGTTGCACCGCATGACAGTCAACGTTGTGTTGATGCAACTTCGGAAAAAAAGTCTTCCGGTTGTTTCGTTGGAGGAAACAACGGATGGAGAGGAAGACTCTCCCAAGCGCGACGTTGGAGCTGAAGACTTGCGGCTTTCGGGCGCCATTGACCGGGTCGAGTTGAATCGCGCGGTGGAGAATCTGCCACCGGGATATCGTTCGGTGTTTGTGCTCCATGATGTCGAGGGCTTTGAGCACAATGAGATTGCGAACATGGTCGGATGCTCCATCGGAAACAGCAAGTCGCAGTTGCACAAGGCGAGAATGAAGCTTCGGGACCTCCTCAAACAGCAAAGAGCCGGAAAGGCCGAAAAGAGAAATGCGTAAGGGGCGATCGGGCAGCGGACAAAAGACGCGAGCAATAGAAATGCCGGGGTGGACGTTATGTTGAACTGTGAACAATTCGAAGAACTTCTACCGGAAGTCGTGGATGGCGGCGCCTGGAGCACTGAGCAACGTGCCCATGCTCAGAGTTGCTCGAACTGCTCCAGCCTGGTCGAGGATCTGCGTCAAATCGCGCAGGAGGCTTCGCAGCTGGCGGCAATGGAAGAGCCCAGCCCGCGCGTTTGGCTGGAACTTCGCAAGTCCTTAGTGGCGGAAGGAATCATTCGCCCTCAAGCGCACCCTAGCCGCCTTATGGACTTCTTCTTCACTCCGCGCTGGCGTCCCGTCCTCGTGCCGCTCGGAGCGGCCGCGGCTCTGGCGCTGGTTTTGGTGGCTTATCGGTCGGACAGCAGTCCCGCGGATACGAAGCGGAATAGTCCCCCCCAGGCTATCCCATCCACCGTCGTCGCGCTATTGGACGACGAGGACGTTCAACTGTTGGACGAAGTATCCAGCAAAACCCCCAGCCTGCGAGCAGCATACGAAGACAATTTGAGAAACGCGAATGCTTACATCCAGGATGCGAAAGATTCTGTCGCCAAGAATCCTGATAGCGATGAAGCGCGCGAAGACTTGATGCAGGCTTACAGCGAGAAGGCCATGGTTTACGAAATGGCGATGAACCGTTCTCCGCGTTAACGTTTTGCGGTATTGTTGAAATAGCAATGGGGCTGCGGGTCTACCCTCCCGCTCGCTCACGGAAGTTGGAGCTTATGCATAGCAGGCAGCGCATCACGCAAGGCATGATACTCACAGCCGCCGTTTTGGCATCGTCTTTCGCCGTCGCCCAAGCACGCCAGGAGAAACGCTTCAACTGCGGCCCCCGACCCACGGTTTCTGTCATCAACGTGTACGGCCCCATTGCCGTCCACCCGGGCCCGGGAAACCAAGTGGTGGTGCGGTATCTTCTGCGTTCCGACAAGGTCGAAGTCGATACGAACCAGAGCGATGACCGAATCATGGTGGAATCGCACCTGCTCCAGGGGGCCAATAGCGACACGGGCCAAGTGGACTATGAGCTTCTTGTTCCGGCCGGCTCTGCCATTATGATCCACTCCAACAGCGGCTCTTTAAGCGCGGAGAACCTGCGCGGGGATATCACCGCGGAAGGCACCGCGGCTCAGGTTGACCTGCGTACCATCAGCGACGGCCACATCCACGTTAAAACGCTTTCCGGCAGCATCATGTTAGTTGACATCCGTCAGGTTCACGTGATCGCTAACACCGTCAGCGGGGACGTTACCTTAAAGAACGTGGACGGACCGCTGGTGGAAGTGAGTTCGAACAACGGCAAAATCCACTATGATGGCGACTTCGGCGGCAGTGGTTCTTACAAACTGAGCAGCCATACGGGTGACATTGACGCCAGTATCCCGGCAACCGCGTCTTTTGATGTAACTGCCAGTTCGGACAAGGGCCAAGTCGACAATGACTTTCCGCTACAACCGAAACAGCACTCCATTACCATCCCCGAAAAGGGACATTCCTTTGTAGGTGTTGCCGGAAGGGCTGCCTCCTCCGTTCTTCTGCGCACCTTCAGTGGTAAAATCCGCCTCAAGCAACGTTAAACACAAATTCAGCGCGCACGGTCCGAAGGGTCCGCAATGACGACTCCAACCAGCGTGTCTTCTCTGCCCGCGACCCCAGAACGTGGCCCGGTCAAAGCCGTCTTTCTGGTGGGCTTCATGGGCGCCGGAAAGACGTCGGTGGGTTGTGCCCTGGCCGCGATGCTCGGTTGGCGCTTTGTTGATCTCGACGAGCGTATCACTGCGCGCACGGGGCGGAGCATAACGGAGATATTTCAGCGGGACGGCGAAGAAAGTTTCCGCCAGGTGGAAAGCGACGAGTTATGGCGTTTACTGGGAGAACTCCATACGACTTACACCGTGGCTTCTCTGGGCGGCGGCGCCTGGATGCAGGCCGAGAATACGGAGGCGCTGCGGAGGGCGTCTCTACCGGTGATGTTTTTGGACGCGCCCGTCGAGGAACTCTGGCGGCGGTGCCTACCGGAACAAGGAACACGCCCGCTACTGCAAAACGAGGATGCTTTTCGCCAATTGCACGAGGCGCGTCGCGCAGCTTATCGGTACGCTACGCAGCGTGTGGAAACGCAAGGACGTTCCGTCGAAGAGGTCGCCCGGCACATCGCATTACTTTTGGGACTTGCTGTAACGGGCTCCTCCACATAGGAGTATAGATATGAAGTTCACGATCTCGCTGATTCTCTTGTTGCTTATGGCTGCGCCAGGTCCCCTCCCCGGGAAAGAACCGGGGGCGGTGGATTCCGGATCCTTCGGTATATTCGTCAACGGTAAGCGCACGGCTACGGAGAAATTCTCCGTCGAGCAAAGCGCAGACGGCAGCCAACTCACCACCGACTTTAAGACCGAGGAGGCTGGCAATGGGACGCACCAGACCACGTTGCTCAAATTGGGGGCGGATGGCGGCCTGCATCGTTATGAGTTTAAGGAGCTGACTCCAGGCACAGCGCAGGCGGTTCTTGAACCCAAAGACGAGTTTCTGATTCAGCACAGCACCGTCAATCCCGCCGACAAGCCGGAAGATCATCAATATATTTTGCCAGCCTCCACCGCTGTGCTCGATGACTTCGTATTTGCTCACCGCGAGCTTTTGGCGTGGCGGTTTCTGGCAATCGGCTGCCGCCAGAACAATGGTCAGGTGCAATGCCCGCTGAAGCACAAGTTGAACATCGGCGTAGTGATTCCCCGATCCCGCACATCGATGCTGGTGGGCGTGGAATTCATTGGCCGTGATAACGTCTCTATCCACGGTCAACCGCGCGAGCTCAACCGCTTCGATCTGAAGTCGGAGACATCCGACTGGCAGCTTTGGCTGGATGACGACTACAAAGTTGTGCGCATGTTCATACCTGACCAGGCGACGGAGATTGTTCGCGACTAAAATAGACTGGAAGGAAGGACAGGCAGGAGCATTTGGCACCCGTTGACTCACGCACGTCGCGCATTTTGTTCACGGTGCTGTTGTTCGCATTGGGGCTGTACGTTCTCTACGCCGTCCGGCACACGCTCACCGCATTTCTCTTTGCCATTTTCTTTGCCTACTTAATGGACCCCGTAGTCTCCCGTGTCCAGAAAGTTGTGCGCGGACGAGGGCGCGCCATTGCTTTGATCTACCTTGTCCTCCTGGCGCTGATGGGATGGTTGCTGCTTTCGGCGGGACCGAGAATCGCCCAGCAGGCGACGCGCTTGAGCGATTCTGTGCCTAAGCTTGTGGAGACTTTGAGCTCCGGTCAAATCGCGGAACAGATCGGCGTGCAAAACGGCTGGAGTTATCAAACCCGGAAATTAGTGAAAAGCACTCTCATCAACCATCGGGCCGAAGTCATGGATGTAGCGCAGCGTGTGGGCCTTCGGTTGGCCGAAGCCGCAAAACAGGCCTGGCTGCTTGTGCTGGTGCCCATTCTCTCCATTTTCTTCTTGCGCGATGGCCATACGTTCGGGCAGTTCCTGCTCAATTCGGTGGAAGGCCGTGCCAAACGCGAGCTCCTCGAAGGCGTGCTCACGGATCTGAACAATATGCTGGCGCATTTTATCCGCGCACAGCTGACTCTGGCGCTGCTCTCTCTGGCCGCCTATTCCATATTTCTTGGGATTATGCGTGTGCCCTATGCCATGACGCTGGGCACTGCTGGCGGATTGCTGGAGTTCATTCCTGTGGTCGGACCCCTGGTAGCGGCCTTGCTGATTTTCAGTATTGCGTTGTTGCTGGGGTATCCGCACTGGGTCGGACTCATTGCATTTCTCGCGGTGTGGCGTGTGCTGCAAGACTATGTGTTTTCTCCGAAAATTATGGGAGAACGCATGGAGCTGCATCCGCTCGCGGCAATTTTCGGAGTGCTGGCGGGCGGCGAGCTCGCTGGCGTTCTCGGTGTATATCTTTCGATTCCGGTGATGGCCAGCCTGCGCATCGTCTGGCACCGTTGGCGGCTGTACACGGAGAAGCGTACATTCGGACCGCTGGGCGACTACGCCTTGGGGGCGGGATTTTCGTCGCGGAAGTAGCGATGAGGCGCGGGCATCCCCGCCCGTGCGAGCTACTTAGCTTAAAAAACTACCCTCCGCTTGGGTCTCGTAACTCGCCAGATGAGCCACGCCATGGTCCCGATCATGCCGCACCATCCGCCCACACGCACGACTCCAGCAATTGTCGTGTCATATGGCAATACTCCGAGGCTCGTAAAGATCGTATTCCAGTCGTGCTCCACAAAATCAGGATCCCCAGTAGTGACGAGCGGCAATGCCAAGGCGCGCGCATCCGCCATGTAGGTGGCCGTGTAGAGCCAATTCTCAAAAAAGAAGAAGAGCGAGAAAGCAAAGGCCGTCGTTTGGCGCTGTGTGAAGAAATACGCCGCCAGCAGTAGCGGAACTGCCCATTGGAGAATTGTCCCACCCCAAAGTCCGAGCGTCTGCCCTAACCAACTGAATAGAAGATGGCCACCTTCGTGAACTACCAGATTAGCGCTGTCGATGAAGAGAAAGCCACCGGGGTTCGCAGCCGCGTAGATGAGGAAGGCGAGGAAAAATGCAGTCCACCCAATTACGGCCGGACGTGAAACTTCCGCCCAGTCGGCAGACCAGATTTCGGAATCCCAGAGATTGGAATCGCGGATTGCTCTCAGCCATGCTGCCATTGTGATTCTGAGTCTAGGAGAATCCCGAAACCAGAGCCAATTACCGGAGTTTGGACCGAAGAAGGCCCTGCTTCACGCTGCTATGAGTTTGTCCCTCCCCGATTTCCCGCAGCAGTGTCAGCTTTATAGCTGAGCTCAAGTGCGAACCATGCAGGATCTCTCGCAGCTCTGGAGGATGGAGCGTATGGGCAAACTGCAGTGCCGCGCCCAGCGGCGTCTTTTCATTGCGGAGTGCGGCCACACGTACTTCGTGCCGAACCGACCACTTCGAATGATGGCACACGGCGTTTACAAATGCAGGTGGAGCGTCGAGGCGCAGCAATGCCTTGGTCACCTCAGCCTCCGTAAGACGCCCGTTGTTCAGCGCAATTTGCATAACGACGGGATCGGAATCCAGCAACAGCGCTCCCGCCAGACGGCTAGACGACCTCCGGGCCAATGCCTTGCGCTCACCTAGAGAAATAGTCTTCACCCGTGTCAGCACTGCGTCTTCACAAGCACGTTTGACAGCCGCTGGGACTGTGGCACTCAACGTCACAGCCACGAGCTCCAGTGTGAACAGATTCCGTATCAGCGGCAACCAAACGTGGCGGGGAGTATGCGGATGCAGGAGAAGCGCGCGTTGCACTTTGCGGACGCTGGCAACACTGCGATTTTTCGCCAACGATTCAATCGCCATACCCGGAAGGGCGCTTCGCTGCAGCAAAACAAGGGCGCGGGCTTCGGTCAGGTGCGGGTCGGCCGCAGCGACCTGCAGAGCTTCGGGATCATCGCTCTGAATCGCGTCCTTAGTCGCTGGATCAATGCTCGCGGCGTTCAACGAGGGAGGAACCGCTTCCTCAAGTGGGCGGGACTCCGGTCTTTGAGAATTGTTGGCAGCCATGAGTCTTCCCTACAGGCATCAGCCGCGCCATCTGCAAAGCTCCTAGCACCGGATCCACGAGATCTGGCAGCAGGGCAGCGTTGGGCAACTGCGTCTGGAGACTATTGTAGAAAGCTTCGCCCAGATTGGGAGCATGCGCGAAAGCACCGCCGGACATGGCCACACGGACCTCGGCAGTACGTCCAAAATAATGACCCGCTGCAAGTTTTGCCAAGCGCGCCAGTTCTTCCCCAGCCTTCACGAAAACTTCGAGAGCTATAGCGTCACCCGCACTCGCCGCCGCTGCGACTTCCTGTAACAAGGCTCCGAAATCCGGCTGTGGCTCGGCATTGGCCACTCGTACAAGTTGCTCGCGATCCGCGAGCTGCCATTTACGGAGGATACGTTGTTCCAATTCTGAATCTTCTCCCGCATCCCGCGCCCGCAGAATCGCGGCCACTGCGGTACGGCCAATCCATGGCCCCGAGCCTTCGTCGGAAATGGCCCATCCCCACCCACCGGCTCGCGCCATGTTTCCTTTGTCATTCTGAGCCAGGGCAATCGACCCCGTCCCCGCAATCACGATAACTCCAGCGCCATCGCCGAATGCTGCGCGCAGAGCGCTCTCCGCATCACTAACCACACGCACTCCCCCGCCCACAACTTCGCGTAAAACCTTCTCTACGAAGTCGTGGATTTCGGGCCGTCCCACTCCTGCCACGCCTGCAACGGTCCAGGAAACCTTCGCGGGATCGATCCCAGATTGTGCGCACGCATCAAGAACCGCCCGCCGTAGCGCCTCCCGTGCTGCTTCTTCTCCCACGCGAATCACATTGGACGCACCGGTTGCCGCTCGCCCCAGAATGTTGGCCTCGTCGCCTACGATGCATGTAGTCTTCGTCCCGCCACCGTCAATGCCCAAGTAGTGCGTCACGGCGTAGTTTTATCACACGCGTGGTGTCGTTTCGAGTCGCGTAGGCACATACGCTCCGCTTGGCGGTGATCCTACCGATGTGGGTCCAACCTGAAGCCGAGCTCGCGCTCGGCTCGGGCAGGCGAGGCGCCTGCCCCTACACGAGCAAGGGTCGCAATGGGATATATTGCGAGGACTGGTTTGCAATTCACGAGGAACCATATTCATGCCCGCTGAACGAACGCTCGCGCGCGATCTGGGCGTCAGCCACGCTGGAGCTATTGTCGTGGGCACGATTATCGGTAGCGGCATTTTCCTGGTTCCGTCCGAGATGATGCAGGCAGTCGGCTCCGCGCCCCTGGTCTATCTCGCCTGGGTCGTCGGAGGGTTGCTCTCCTTCTTCGGAGTGCTGACCTATGCCGAACTCGCCGCGCTCAAGCCGCAGGCCGGTGGAGAGTATGTCTACGTCCGCGACGGATATGGCCCTCTCGCCGGATTTCTTTACGCCTGGACCTGGTGCTTCATCGCCAAACCGGCATCGATTGCCTCCATTACCACGGCATTGGTTCGCATTCTCGGCACCTTCCCCCGGTTGAGTTTCCTGTCGCACCCGGCGGTTAGCCTCCCCGGACACCTCACGTGGGGACAGATTTTTGCGGTCGTGGCCACGTTACTCATCACGCTCCTGAACTATCTCGGAGTGAAAAAGGCGGGCGACTTTCAGCTTTTCTTTACGGTACTCAAAATCGCCATGATCCTCGCGATTGTGGTCGTGGGCTTCAGCTACAGCAGCGGAGCGTTTGCGAATTTCAAGGGAGAATTCGCGGGAGCGAAGGGAGGCCTGGCAGGATTCATGGCGGCACTAGTCGCGGCGCTCTGGGCCTATGACGGATGGAACGACCTCACCATGGTCTCGGCGGAGGTCAAGCAGCCGGAGCGCAATCTTCCGCTGGCTCTGATCTTCGGTGTGGGCACAGTGGCTGCTCTCTACTTGCTTGTGAATGCCGCGATTCAGTACGTGATGCCCGCGGCCGCGATCGCGGCATCGCCCCGTCCGGCTTCGGATGCCGTCTCTCTTGTCCTTGGTCGAGCAGGCGAGCGCTTGGTCGCGGCGGGCATGGCGCTCTCCATGCTGGTAACGCTGAACGGAACCATCATGAGCGGAGCACGTGTGCCTTTCGCGGTGGCGCGCGACGGCCACTTCTTCCGTGCCTTGGGAGAAGTACATCCGCGCTTTCGTACGCCCTCCACCGCACTACTGTTGCAGGCTGGGCTCGCGGTTGTGTTGTTGCTGCTCGGCGGCTCCTTCCGCCAGTTTTTTTCTCTCGCAATCTTTGCGGAGTGGCTCTTTTATATGATCGCCGCCAGTACGATCTTTGTTTTCCGCTGGCGTGAGCCCGGCACGCGAAGCTCGTATCGGACTTGGGGCTATCCCGCGGTCCCTGCGCTATTCATGCTCGCATCCGCCGTTCTTCTCTACTTCACCTTCACCGAAAATCTGTACTATTCGGGAGTGGGAAGCCTGCTTATCTTGGCTGGCATCCCTGTTTTCTACAGTTTTGCCGCGTATCACAGGCTCCCATCCGGTTCCGCTTAATTCCCAAATTGGGTACACGAGGCTATTACCTAAGTACAAGGTCATCTGACACATTTACCCTGTCCGGATTTCCGCCTAACCTAGAACTCACCCGCGATTCCTCCCCGATCGTTAGGTCCCCGATACACAGGAGTGTTTTTACATGGTGCAGCGCTATACCGATCGCCGCGAGAACACCCCGCAAATCAGGCTGCTGCCTGATAAGCGGATGGATTGGCGCACCTTGTGCGTCAGCTACGGCGCACAGGCTCTGCTGCTGCTGATCGGACTAACGATTGGCATTCTTATGCCGGAGAAGATGGGCCTCAAGCAGTATCGCGTCGAGATGGTGGCACTCAAGCCGTTCGAACCGCCGCCACCGCCGAAGATCAAAATTAAGGTTCCCAAGGTGATTGCGAAGCTGGAACCGCCGGTACCGGTGGAATTGCCGAAGCTGGTGGTGCCGAAAGAGATTCGCAAGCCCAAGGTAGAGACACCCGAGGTCGAGGCGCCCAAGCTCAACAATTTCGAAGCGAAGATCGCGCCTGCTTTGCTGAATCAGAATAAAGCGCTTCCCGCGATCGTTCATACCGGCAATTTTGCCGGCAGTTCGGTTCAGCCCACAGTAAATAAGCCTATCGAGAAAGTTCAAACTGGCGGATTCGGCGACCCTAACGGACTCAAAGGGGAAGGAAAAACCGGGGCGCGACTCGTGACGGCGCAGATGGGATCGTTCGATCTGCCTGTGGGTCCTGGTCAAGGCAACGGTTCAGGTGGCGCCAAAGGTGTGAAGGGCACGGTGGCGAGCGCGGACTTTGGTTCTGGAGTTGCAACAGGAGGACGCGGAGGCAACCACGGCACCGTACAGCAGTCGGGATTCGGTGCCCAGCAGCCGGCGCAGAAGATCGCCAAAACGCAGACCGTCGATGCGCCCACAACAGGGGTTGAGATTCTGTCGAAGCCGACTCCGGTCTACACCCAGGAAGCACGCGATCTAAAACTTGAGGGACAAGTTTTGCTGGAGATTTTGTTCACGGCCGACGGCCACGTGCAGGTACAGCGCGTGGTTCGCGGCCTCGGGCATGGTCTGGATGAAGCAGCCGTCACGGCCGCAACCAAGATGCGCTTCAAACCAGCTATGCGGAACGGACAGGCCGTGGATTCCACTGCCGTCGTTCACGTCGTTTTCCAAATGGCTTACTGATTCGGGGAGAGGATACGAGATATGCGTTTTACGAAATGGACTTGCACGATCCTAATGTTGCTGTCGCTGGGTGTGTGGGCGAACGGCCAGACGCCCAGCGATTCGCCGAAACCTGACGCAGGGCAAGCCCAGCCCGTAGTCCAGCCAGCGGGCCAGCCTGTAGTCGCGCCACCGCCCATTGCGCCACCGCCCACTGCCCCGGCGGCGGCTTCTGCCCAACAACCGGCAGCAGCGCCGCCCGCAACCATCGATCAGGTTGTCGACCGCTTTGTCGCCCGTGAAAAGGCACTCGTTGACCTGCTCAAGGACCGTACACCGGTGGTGGAAACTTACATGCAGAACGTGAAGGCGGATTCCGATCTTGGGCCGGTTCCGACTGGGGATAGGTATTTCCTCGGACACATGGATCTCGGCGCGGATATCGAGCACCGCACTTACTTGAAAGACAGCGCGAGCATTCAGAAGCACCTGCTCGGCGGCTTCAACAAACTGTTCACCGTACAGTACAAACCGCTGGGTTTCTCGTGGATGATTTTCGCGGATCGCGACGAATTTGACCGCGCACACTACGAGTTCAAATTCATCCGCCGCGAATTTTTAGGCGATGTGCGCACTCTTGCCTTCGACGTCACCCCGAAAAAGGACGCCGGGAACGGCCGCTTCCTCGGACGCGTGTGGGTGGAAGACCAGGACTTCAACATCGTCCGCTTGAACGGCACCTACGCGCCGCACCAACGCAACGAGTATTTTTTCCACATGGATAGCTGGCGCTTGAATCTCATTCCCGGCTATTGGGTGCCGTCGTACATCTATAGCGAAGAAGGCGATTTCCGCTACGGACAGCACAACAAATTCGCTTTCAAGGCGCAAACCCGCATGTGGGGTTACGACTTGAAGAAGGCTGGCAAAGAAGACGAACTCACGCAGATCCTCGTAGATTCGGCCTCGGTTCAGGATCAAAGCGCAGCAGCGCAGGATGCCTCGCCCGTGGAGAGCCAGCGTCTGTGGCAGCAACAGGCGGAAGATAATGCCCTGGACCGCTTACAGCGGGCCGGCCTCCTGGCTCCGGAAGGCGAAGTCGACAAGGTTCTTCAGACCGTGGTCAATAACATGATGATCACGAACAACATCGATCTGCCGCGCCCGGTGCGTTGCCGCGTGCTGCTAACTTCCCCGCTGGAAACCTTCAGCGTAGGCAACACGATCGTACTGAGCCGCGGCTTGGTGGACGTCCTGCCGGACGAAGCCAGCCTGGCCATGGTGCTGTCCCACGAGTTGGCGCATATCGCTCTCGGCCAGAACGTGGGCAGCAAATATGCCTATAACGATCGCATGCTCTTCAACGATGAGACCACATACACGAACTTGGGTTTCCGTCATGACGATGTGGAAGAGCAATCCGCGGACAAGAAGGCTCTCGACATACTCAAGAATTCGCCTTACGCACAGAAGTTGGATTCGGCGGGACTGTTCCTTCGCATGCTCTCGTCTCGTGGCCAAGTGCTACCCGGTTTGCTCACTGCGCATTTGGGAAATCCGATCGCTGTGAACGGGCAAGCTACGCGGCTTACGGACATCATGAACCGCGCTCCGCAACTGGATATCAACAAGCTGGACCAGATTGCGGCTCTGCCTCTCGGGGGACGCGTAAAACTCAACCCATGGGACAACAAAGTTGAGTTGATCAAGTCCGCACCGGTGGCACTCACGTCCATACGGGAAAAGATGCCGTTCGAGGTGACCCCGTTCTTCCCGCGGCTTTCGCGACTGAACATGACGGATGCCAGCGCGCCGACAAGCACGGCGATGGCGGCTCCGTCGCCCGCGCCAGCCGCCTCTACGGCGGCCAGTTCGGTACCGGCTACGCCCGCTGCCACTCCCAGCGGCGTTCCTTCTAACCAGTAGGAGAGCTTAGTTACAAACCACTGGCCGGGAATTGGGGGCACCACACCTAATTCCCGGCCAAACGTTTTTTAAGAAGTAAATTCTGCGTTCTCCATCTGTGGCACCTTCAGAAGTAATTCGAGAGAATCGGTTGTTTGCGGAGAAAGCCCTTGTTATCAATGGATTACGGTGATTACACTCTTCGAAAACAATTTGCGAGCTGGTGACAACCCAGCTTCGAATTCGCGTTACTATAGCTTGCATCTAAGTTTTGTAGGGTTCCCCGCAGCACCCGGAGGTCTTCGATGATCCATCTTCGAGTTGGCCGAGTATTGATTTTTCTGTCCGCTGTTCTTCTCGCAACGCCCCTGTTTGCTGATTCCCAGGCCCGCATCGTTCGGCTGAGCGATGTGCAGGGAAACGTGCAAATCGACCGCCACACCGGTGACGGCTTGGAAGCGGCCCTGCAGAACCTTCCGGTTACTCAGGGCACGCGCATCTCGACGAAAGACGACGGCCGCGTGGAAATTGAATTTGAAGATGGCAGCACGGTGCGTCTTGCGCCCAACACCAGCGTGGAGTTTACGCGCTTATCGCTGCGTGATTCCGGTGGGAAGAACACGGAACTCGATTTGAGCGAGGGCACTGCTTACTTCAACGTGGATCTCGGAAAGCATGACGACTTCCTGGTAAATCTGGGACATCGTTCCATTAACCTGGAACGGTCGGCCCGTTTCCGCGCCAGTGTGGACCGCTCGCAGGCCCGTGTGGCGGTGAGTCACGGCCAAGTCGACGTCCTGGGCGTGGGCTCTGACACAGTGACAGTTTCAAAAAATAGAACGGCAAGTTTCGATTTGTTCAACCAGGATAATTACGAGCTGGCTCGCAGTTACGATGAGGGTCCCTATGATGACTGGGATAGTGAACTCGAGGCCTACCACGAGCGGAACTTCAACCGCGCGCACTACGACTCGCCCTATGCTTACGGCTTCAGCGATCTGAACTATTACGGCAGCTACATCAACGCACCTGGCTACGGCAATTGCTGGCGTCCTTACTTCGCGAGTTATGGCTGGGACCCCTTTGCGGACGGATCCTGGGTCTGGTATCCAGGCTTCGGCTACACGTGGGTCTCTGCCTATCCCTGGGGATGGGCTCCTTATCGTTATGGCAACTGGGTCTTTATCGCCGGGAACGGCTGGTACTGGCAGCCGGGTGGATGGAATCACTGGAATCCCGTGCCGCGCGTTGTGAACCCGCCTGCGGGCTGGAAAACTCCTGTGGTCCCCTCGGCTGGTCACGGCCCCATCATCATCGTTCGTGGAACCCCGACGGAAAGAGGCGGCCCAGCAGGGCGCTTTGGTGATCCCTCGCGCCGGGTCGTCCGGGAAGGCCTGGACGGCGGAAGCGTGCAGAATCGCGCACCGCAAGGAGAAGCCGGACTCGGTATCCCTCGCGGCCACGTGAACCTGCGTTCGCTGGCCACGCCACCAGAGCCGGGTACGCGCAGCTTCGGCGATGCCAACAGGGACAATCGAGACCGCACTGGACGGACGTCGAATGGCAACGGCGCGGGTACATCCCCTCGCAGTAGCGCACCCGCGCCGCGCATGGCGCCTTCGGCTCCCCGTATGTCGGCTCCCGCGTCCGCGCCACGCTCGGCGCCTTCTCCCACACCGCGTGGGGGCGGTAGAGGGTAAAGCTGGCAATACTCATCAAAACTGCCAAGGCCTCGCCGCGGAGTAGGCTTTGGCATCTTCACTTGCCTTGCAACTCCGAACTATCTCCTTGATAGCTCCAGACTGTAGACTTGCCAACGGACGGATCTCCCTTGAGTGACTATGCCAAGCTGGTGCGACCTCGTGACGCCGCAAAGGTGCTGGGGATCAGCTATTCCACTCTGAAACGCTGGATTCACACGCGAAAACTTCAGACTGTCAAAACAGATGGCGGGCACCACCGGATTCCAGAGAGCGAACTCGACAAACACCTGCACATTGCGGCGAAAAAAAACCCTCTTCACCAGAGACGTACGGAGTTTCGACGAATCAGCGCGCGCAATCAGCTCATCGGTCGCATCGTTGACATCAAAGTGGACGGAATCATGGCACAAGTGACCCTGTCCATCGGTGGTCAGCAAATCACCTCAGTCATTACCTCCGATGCGGTTCGCGAACTCCGGCTGGAAAAGGGACAAGTTGCTGCGGCCTTGATTAAGTCCACCGAAGTGATGATCCTGCGGGTTTGACCTCCTCAGGAAAACCCGCCAATATTTAACGCCTCCTGAAAACCACCTTTTTCCGCCTCATGTGACACGATTCAAGTCGACTTGACAGGTCCACTAAATCTGCATTAAATCAACTTACACCGGCAAGAATTGATGGGGAAAGCTTGGACGTGCGATCCGCGCGGATTAAGCTTTCTTCACAGGAGCACTGCAAACATGAGCTTCAGAAAGTCAGTTGTGATCGCCTCTCTATTTTTGGGGATTATCTGCAGTACCTGCATGGCCCAGGAGGTCACGGTTGCAGCAGCGGCCGACCTGCAATTTGTGATGCAAGACGTAGCCGCCCGATTCCAGAAAGAAACGGGAAAAAACGTAAAGCTAACTTATGGCTCCTCGGGAAATTTTTTTCAACAACTTCAGAACGGCGCGCCCTTTGACATATTTTTCTCCGCCAATCTCGACTACCCGAAAAAGCTGGAAGCTGCTGGACTCACCGAACCTGGTACGTTTTATCAGTATGCCATCGGAAAAATTGTGGTTTGGGTGCCCAACGACTCGAAGCTCGACGTAAGTTCTGGTTTGCAAGTTCTCCTGAACCCCACCGTTAAAAAAATTGCCATTGCTAACCCGCAACATGCCCCTTACGGACAGGCAGCCGTGGCCGCAATGAAGAAGGAAGACGTGTACGACAAAGTTGCTGACAAGTTCGTATTGGGTGAGAACATTTCCCAGACGGCATCTTTTGTAGTCTCGGGATCGGCTGATGTTGGCATCGTTGCGCTGTCACTCGCTCTGTCTCCCAACATGAAGGACAAAGGGCGATATGCCGAGATTCCGAGTGGCGATTATCCGTCCATCGAGCAAGCCTGTGTGATCCTCAAGTCTTCCCAGCAGAAAGACACGGCAAAAGTTTTCCTGAACTTCATCAAGACGCCCCCAATCGCCAAGCTCTTTCAGAACTATGGCTTTGCCGTGCCGAGTGGTTCGACACCTCAATAAGCGCGAGGAGCAACAACCGCGGGAACAATTGAGCCGTGGCGCGGGATCTGATCTTACCCGGCTCTCTCCGAGCTTGGCAGAACCCGAGTATCCCGTAGATAATCAAGCTGCGTCCGAGCTAGCCTTGAGCTGGCCTAAAATCACGATTAGGCCTCATCTGACCGGGCCCCACGAGAGGACCCTTCTTGCCCAGCGCGCCCCTCAATGCCGAGCAACTCCGCTTGCAGGAAGCGCGGGAGCACAAAGCTCCTTGGAAGAAGTGGGGGCCTTACCTGAGCGAGCGGCAGTGGGGCACGGTGCGCGAGGACTACAGCGACAACGGCACGGCGTGGGACTACTTTCCGCATGACCACGCGCGCTCACGCGCTTACTGCTGGGGGGAAGACGGACTGGCAGGCTTTTCCGACGAACGACAACGTCTCTGCTTTGCGCTAGCGCTTTGGAACGGAAAGGACCCCATCCTCAAGGAGCGCCTGTTCGGCCTGAACAACAGCGAAGGCAACCACGGCGAGGATGTGAAGGAATGCTACTTTTACCTCGATTCCACGCCCACGCACTCGTACATGAAATATCTCTACAAGTACCCGCAGGCGGCGTATCCCTACGATGATCTGGTTCGAACCAACCGGGAGCGCACGCGCAGTCAACCGGAGTATGAACTGCTGGACACAGGCGTGTTCAAAGAGGACCGCTATTTTGACGTATTCGTCGAGTACGCAAAGCAGGACGCGGAAGATATCCTGATCCGTATTACGGTGTGCAATCGTGGGCCGGAAGCAGCGCAATTGCAGGTACTGCCCCACCTGTGGTTTCGGAATACTTGGTCGCACGCGGAACGTCCAGTCGTGCCCACGATGAGCGCGATGCACGCTCTCGGGAACGTCACCTTGGCCGAAGCCAGCCATCGCGAGCTGGGGGATTGGTTCTTTTACTGCGACGGTGACATTCCGCTGCTCTTCAGCGGCAACGAAACAAATCGAGCGCGTTTGTTCCAGACTGCAAATACATCTCCCTACGTCAAAGATGCCTTCCACCGCTACATTATTGACGGGCAGTTGGAGGCCATCAATCCTGCCGGCACGGGAACCAAGTTGACGGCGCAGTACAAAATCAACGTACCTTCACGGGACAAGAAGGTCATTCGCTTGCGACTGACACGGGCGAGCCTCGCGAACCGGATGGGAGTCCCGTTCTCCAGCAATTACGACGCGGTATTTTCTTTGCGACTGAACGAAGCCGATGAGTTCTATGAGTCCATTACGCCGGCCGCGGCCACAGAAGACGAACGCAACGTTTACCGGCAAGCTTTGTCGGGCATGTTGTGGAGCAAGCAATATTACTGTTTCGACCTGGAGACATGGTTGGCGGAGCACGGCCACAATCCACTGCGCGGTCAGCGTAAGCCCGACACGCGCAACGCCAACTGGTTCCACATGCTCAACGATGACGTGATCTCCATGCCGGACAAGTGGGAGTACCCCTGGTATGCAGCGTGGGATCTGGCATTTCACACGATTGCATTGAGTGAGGTCGATCCCGACTTCGCCAAGAGCCAGTTGCTGATGCTGTTGCGGGAAGTCTACCTGCATCCGAACGGACAGATTCCCGCTTACGAGTGGAATTTCGGGGACGTAAACCCACCGGTACAGGCGTCTGCCGCATTAATAATCTATGCCAGCGCTAGGCAGAAATATGGCAGTGGCGATAAGGCGTTCCTAAAGACAGTCTTCGAGAAACTGTTACTGAACTTCTCGTGGTGGGCAAATCGGAAAGATCCGCAAGGACGCAATTTGTTTGAAGGCGGCTTCCTGGGGCTCGACAACATCGGTGTGTTCGATCGTAGCCGGCCATTACCCACGGGCGGTTACCTGGAGCAGGCGGACGGCACGGCATGGATGGTGCTATTTTGCCAAAACATGCTGGAGATCGCCCTTGAACTCGCCATGGATGATCCCACTTTCGAATCCATGGCATTGAAATTCATGGAGCACTTCCTGTGGATTGCGGGCAGCATGGACCGCATCGGCCAGAATCAAGACGAATTGTGGGATGAAGAAGACGGCTTCTACTACGACCTGCTGCATCTGCCGGACGGCACAGCGGGACGCCTCAAAGTGCGCTCGATGGTGGGCTTGCTGCCGCTTTGCGCGACGACACTCATATCTCATGAGCAGATCGAGAAATTTCCGCGTTTGCGGCAGAAAGTGGCGCAGTTTGTGCAGAAGCACGCAGACCTGGTGGCCAATATCTTTCCACCGGACCGCGCGGGACACGATGGACAATATCTGCTCTCCGTGTTGAACGAGGACAAGCTCCGGCGCATTCTGGCGCGCATGTTGGATGAATCGTGGTTTCTTGGTCCCTACGGAATCCGGTCTCTGGCACGCTACCACCTGGAGAATCCCTACAAGTTCGATGTGCGCGGCGAGGAGTACGTGGTGCAATACCAACCTGCTGAATCACAGACGGGTTTGTTTGGCGGGAATTCGAACTGGCGCGGCCCGGTGTGGTTCCCCATCAATATGCTCATCATTCGGGCATTATTGCTGTTCTACCGTTACTTTGGCGATGCTTTCCGAATCGAATGCCCCACCGGATCAGGACGAGCGATGACCCTGTATGAAGTTGCTATGGAATTAAGTCGGCGGTTAACCCGGACCTTTCTGAAAGATGTAAACGGGCGGCGGCCTGTGTATGGTGCGACAGAAAAGTTTCAACGCGATCCCTTGTGGCGGGACTACATTCTGTTCTTCGAATACTTTCACGGCGACAACGGCGCTGGGCTCGGTGCCAGCCACCAGACAGGGTGGACAGGTACGGTGGCAAGGCTGCTCCAGCTGTCTTACATGAAGCCACAGGACTTCTCGAATCAGAACGCGGGGAAAACGGGATAAAAACAGGGCGGACTGGAACGTCCGCCCCAGCAACCTGCTGAACTGCTAAATTGGCGGAAGCTTAGCTCCGTGCTTCGTATACTGCGCGAACATTGCATCGAAGTACTTCTGGTAGGCAGCCGCCATAGCTGGCGACTCAATGACCAAGATGTTCTCGTCATTCGACTCAGCGTTCTCGGAAAAGTTGTAGCTGCCCACAACGAGCGTTCGCCCATCCAGAATCATGATTTTGTTGTGCATGAAGTCGTTGTTGTCCGAGGGACTGTAAGCGTGCGTGGGAGCCGCAACAAAACGCTTGTCACCGTTGGCAAACCAGAACAGTGCCGGATCCTTCTTTGACTTCCCCTTGGGAGGATGCATAACCTGCTTCATTTCGTGTGGGTCGAGAATGCCGCGAATGTCCTTACCCGCGGGCTGGAAAGCCTTCAAGGCTTGTAAGATGCCAAGATCGCTAACCAGCATGGCGATGAGTCGGATTTTCTTAGCTTTCTTCATACGGTCAACGATGACGGTTTCGAGCTGCTCGGTCTCCACGCCGCCGCCGGAGAAATAAGGGCTCATCGTGATGGAACCGAGCTTGACTACCGGCGCTACTGCTCCGGTCTTGGGCTTGGTGGGGTGAACGTGCGCTGGCGAGATGAGGAACGTGAAGCTCGCCTCGTAAGCCGCCGCCAGAGCAGGTGACTGGATGGCAAGATAGTTGTTGTCCTGCAAGTCCAAACCGCCGTGCGTCCAATTGCCGGAGCCGGTCCAGACTTGCTTCCCGTCCCGCACAATGTACTTGCTATGCATGAGATGGCGGCCAGCAACGTGGATTGCGGTCGCAAATTTGAGCAGACCAGCCTGCTTCAACGCCTGTTCTGTTCCAGAAGGCTTTGGGTCCACCATGGTTCCGCCCTTCACGGACTTCGTGACTCCGCCGTCGTAGGCGATGCGCAACTTCACCTTCTTCGCCGCGGTCTGCAGGGCTTTCACAATATCCGGATGCTTCAGGTCATAAATAGCGCAGTCGAGGGACTTGGTAGCGCCCGTAATGAATTGGGCGAGATGTTGAGATGGCTGGCCGTTCACACTGGCACGATTCGAGAAAAAGTATACGTTCACACCGGGTGCACCGAACGTGGCGATACTTGCAGGCATGGGAATCCTCCAAATTAAACTGTCCTTGCATTACCGGAAGGTTTCGGGGGAGAACCACCCTGATGCCCGCAGCATACACCAATTCCGACTAGGGAACCAGTTCTTTTAGCGAAACATTCCGCGGAATGGGCATGGGCTGGCCCCCCCTGCGGTCCCGCCAAAGAATTGCATTAAGCTTCTTGTTGTCGGCTGCATCGGCGTGGGAGAAATCCAGCTTCGCAGATTCTTTTGCTCCAGGGTCTTCGGGCGCGTTAGCACGGTAGATCAGGCCGTTTTTCTGGTTGCGGTAGTCAGCAGAAAAAGGCTTCTGATCGCCCTTGCCCGAAAATAGTCTTGTCATTAGCGGTGCATAAGCGTCATTCACGTTCATTGCCGGAAGGCCCAGCAACACCTCGAGGGTATGCACGATGCTGACCGTGGTAAAGAAGTCGTGATGAACCATGGGATTCTGTGCGGACCCCGGCGCGTACTTACTGATGACGAACGCCGTGCTGCGGTGGGCATCGACGTGATCGGCGCCGTCTTGAGCATCGTCCTCGATGATAAATATGGCGGTATCGTCCCAGTACGGGCTGTGGGATACGGCTTCCACCACCCGGCCCACCGCGAGATCATTATCGGCAACGGAAGCCGCGGGCGTGGGAAAATTCACTTTTTTACCCGCTGTGTGGTCGTTGGGCAAGCGCAGTAACACATAATTAGGCAGTTCCTGGCCTTTCTTGCCCCGGCCGGCCACAAAACCATCAAACTCGTTGAGAAACTCATCCACACGAAGCTGGTCTGGATAGTTTTCCTGGAAGTCGGCAAAGAGCGGATCGAAATGGCCACGAAGCTCCGGTTTCGAGGCAATGTTCCGCCTGATGACAGGAATAGGCCAGTGGTAAGGGTTCGGCAAGCCTTTGGGCTGGCCTACGTTGGCTGGCAGTGGCACACCAAATGGAATCGAATACTTGGGACAGTCACCGCCGGGTGGAGGCGGCGTTCCCTGTTTCGGAGAAGCCTGCTGGCCGTTTGATTGCTCCTCGCACCACTCCGTGGCGACGAATTCCCCGTAATGCCGGTAAGTCAACCCGTGTGCTGCAGCATTGCTGAAAAGATACTTGGACTGCGGCTCATTCACATCGGACTCGTCGTGGTCCAGCGGATACTCATCCGCGACAGTGCCTTCGTAGTCGTAAGTACGCTCGGAACTCCGGTAGGCAATTTGCCACGTCTTCTCTGTGTAGTCGGTCGTGGCTGCTGCCAAAGACCACATGTGCCCATCTCCCGAAACCTCACCGGAATCATAAAAGTTGTCGAGCACGCCAAATTGAAGCGCGAGCTGGTGCTGGTTCGGGGTAATGTCTTCGCCATAGAGAACGAGGGAGGAGTCGCCGTCCCCGGCTTTGAGATCGCCGAGAATCTGATCGTAGGTGCGGTTTTCCTTCACGATGTAGATGACGTGGCGGATGGGATTCTGGCCGCCGGCAAACACGAGTTTCCCAGCATCCGCGAGCAGAAGGTTTTGTTCTTGCGCGGAGTGCGTCAACTCGGAAAGCTGTTTCTCTAAATCCGCGATCTTGAGACGAGCGATAGATCCGTGCAATAAAGTCGGAATGTAAGGAAAAGTATGACGGCGTTTCGAATGATTGTCGGGAGCGTTACGTTCCGCATTCGGTCCAGTACCACGGCCTTTGCCGGAAGCAATCAAGAGGTCACCGTCATACGTGGCGAGTGCTGTGGGGTACCACTCCGTAGGGATGAAGCCCTGCGCGATTTGTGGCTTCGAGATATCCCCGCCCTTTTTTAGATCAAAAACCGCGACCGAATTCGTACCAGCATTCGCCACAAAAAGACGCTTGCCGTCTGCGGAAAGCGCTAACGCGTTCGGGACACTCCCGCCGGACTGCTGACCCGGCAGGAGTGCGGAGAACCATGCGGCAGGTTTTCCCTTCAAAGTATCGATTGCGACTACAAGGTCAGCATTCGCCAGCGCGACATAGAGCCTGGAGTCGTCCGGGCTTAACAGCAAAGCGGTGGGATGGGGTCCCGGATCGGTCGCCACCTTAGGCTCAGGCAGAGGAATCCAGCGCACCACTTTGCCCGCGGTCAGATCCAGTTCCGCGACCTTCGATACATTCCAAAGACTGCACCAGGCGCGCCTTCCATCGCGCGCGACCACGACGGTGTACGGAAATTCGGAGGGAATCAGCCGATGCCTGCTGAGATCGAAGTGTTGCACTTCCGTGCCGGTTTCAGCGTCGATCAAGATCACGTTATCGGACAGATTGTTGGCGACCAGTAGCTGATCGTGCTCGTCGCGGGCGACCACAGCGAGTCCAGCGGGGTACGGAATCGCTCGGCCGCGCCCCAGTTGGAACAGCCCTTGGGAGATAAATTTGTCCGCTCCCACAGGTTGGGGAGCTATCTTGAGAAATCGTTCCGGCTTGATCTTGCCTTGTTCAAAGCTGTAGACAGCGATGCCATTGCCGGTGCTGTCCTTCTTCTCCCCGGTCGGAGCGTTAATTGATCCAATCGAAGCATACAGTCGACTGCCATCACTCGAGAAAACCAAGCCGAGGAAGTAGCTTTGCGGGGCACCTTCGGCAAGGCGGTCGTCGGGAAAATCCGTGAGCTGATTCGTGGTGAGGTCAAGAATCGCGATGGATTGCTTGAGGCCCGACTCGATCGTTCCGTAGCCGTTGTTGAGCAGAGCGGCGTAGTGTCCGCCGGGGTGCAGAGCGATCACTGTGGGAAGCCCATTCGTCTTTTGCGGGTCACCCGGTAGATGAGGTGCTAAATGCCTACCGGAAGCAAGCAGATTTGCATCGTTGGACTTCGGAGCTTTTCCGGAAAGCGCTAGGACAAAAACCAGAGAAACGCTAGCAATGCCCGCCACAATAAAACGAAGATAAGAGCGCACTCGAGCCTCCGTTTGTAAACGTGAGCATCCAGTATAAATGTCGAGAGGTTGGTACCGGCTCGGCTCGGCTCGACGAATACGCCTGCCCCCTACGTAATTTTGCTAGCTTCCGGTCGTTCCGGTGGCTGGTTGCGCGGCGGACTCGGGTGTCACGTTGTGGCGAACGTCGTCTCCCTTTACCCAGAAGATGACATCCTCGGCAATGTTCGTGGCATGATCGGCAACGCGCTCCAGGTTTCGCGCAATGAGCAGCGCATCCAGAGCCTGACGCGTGGAGTCAGGGTTAGTGTTCATTTGCTTCACAAGAACGATAAAAGCCTCATCGCGCATGCGATCAACGACATTGTCCATTTCAAGGACGGCTTGCGCGAGTTCGGCTTTACCTTCTACAAAAGATTCCAACGAGCGCCGGACCATGGCGGAAACGGCGGTCGCCATGCGCGGAATATCCACGGGCAGCTCGACGGTTGGCTGCTCGACCAGATCCATAACGCGCTCGGCAATGTTGACGGCCTGATCTCCCACGCGCTCCAGGTCGGCATTGATCTTAACGACAGCGAGTAGAAAGCGAAGATCCACGGCCATGGGCTGCTGCATCGCCATCAAGTCGAACGCCGCCTCGTCAATGTCGCGCTCGGCCGCGTTGATCAGAGTTTCGTTCTCAAGAACCTGATGGCAGCGGTTCAGGTCACGGTCTTTGTAGGCTTGGCAGGCTCGTTCCACCGCCTGCTCGGCCAGTCCGCCCATGCGGAGCAGCTTCTCCCGGAGATCTTCGAGACCTTGCTGGAAACGCGTTCGCATTATCCGAACCTGCCTGTGATGTAGTCTTCCGTCCGTTTATCGGAGGGGGTCGTAAAAATCTTCGTCGTCTTATCGAATTCGATCAACTTGCCCAAAAGGAAGAATCCAGTGTACTCCGCAACGCGGGCAGCCTGCTGCATATTATGCGTCACGATGACGATGGTGTAGTGCTCCTTCAACTGAAAGATCAGGTCTTCAATCTTGCTGGTCGAGATAGGGTCGAGCGCCGAGCATGGTTCATCCATCAGCAAAACCTCAGGCTCGACGTCAAGGGCTCGT
>CAZUCC010000004.1:0-102721 GCA_964619065.1 uncultured Acidobacteriaceae bacterium
CAGGTGCAGATGAGCGATGAGCTGCCGCTCCTGCTCGGTAAAAAGCTCTCGATTCGCGTGGCTACCGCTCGGCAGATTAGTGATCTGCTGAAGCGCACCGAACAATCACAGCGCGTTCTTGAACAAGCCACCGAAGCATTTGCCCTCCAGACTGCGAAGGAAGAAGAAGAAGGCGACGAAACCATTTCCGGCGACCGGCTGGAACAGTAATCACCCGATCCTGAGTGCTGCGGCATCGGTGGTTGCCTTTGAGGTGACGGACTCTGGTATCGGCATTCCAGCAGAGAAACAGCGCATCATCTTCGAAGCATTTCAGCAGGCGGATGCAGGTACTAGCCGAAAGTATGGCGGCACCGGTCTGGGTTTGGCCATCAGCCGCGAATTGGCGACCTTGTTAGGGGGAGAAATCCAATTACGCAGCGAGCCGCGCAAGGGGAGCACGTTCACGCTTTTTCTGCCGCAAACCTATGTTGGTCCAGCGGTAGCGGCGCATGACAGCAAAATTGCATCGTCCGCTTCATTGGTGCACCTCTCCGCCGGAAAGATTTCGGACGTCGCAGTGGAGCCAATTGCCGATGACCGGGAAGATTTGCGGCCTGAGGATTTCGTCCTGCTGATTGTAGAAGATGATCCTCACTATGCACGAGTGCTGTGTGATTTGTCTCACGACCTTGGGTTTAAGGTACTCGTGGCCATGCGCGGCGCGGAAGCTCTCGCTTTGGCGCGCGAATTCCACCCAGCCGCGATTTCGCTGGACGTTTTCCTGCCGGACATGCTGGGTTGGACGGTTCTCAATCATTTGAAGCAGGATTCGGCCACCCGTCATATCCCGGTACAAGTCTTGACGCTCGATGAAGATCGCCGCCACGGCCTGGCGCGTGGGGCATTCAGTTTTGTCACCAAGCCCACGACCTCGGAAGAGTTGGGGTCGGCGTTGACCCGCGTTAAGGAATACGCAAAACCTCGCAACAGGCGTCTTTTGGTCGTGGAAGACAATGCTGCCGAGCGGTTGAGTATCCGGGAACTCTTGGGTTCGAGCGACATTGACGTTACGTTCGCGACCACTGGGGCCGAAGCGATTGCGGCTGTCACGGAACAGCCGTTCGATTGTGTGGTACTGGATCTGACTCTTCCAGATATTTCAGGGTTCGAGGTATTGGAGCGCTTTAGTCAAAACGAATCCCTTCGCGATTTACCCGTTGTTGTGTTCACCGGGAAGGAGCTCTCTCCTGAGGAAGACACCCGATTGCATGACCTCGCCCGCAGCGTGGTAGTGAAAGGCGTGGAATCACCGGAGCGTCTCCTGGACGAGACGGCCTTGTTCTTGCATCGCGTAGTGGCGGATCTTCCGCCCGAGAAGCAGAAGATGCTCGACCGCTTGCACCGTTCCGATGATGCCCTGGTGGGGAAGAAGGTGCTGGTGGTCGATGATGATGTGCGAAATATTTTCGCACTTAGCAGCGTGTTAGAGCGCCGTGGGATGTCCGTGCTGACTGCTGGCACAGGCCGGGAAACAATCGCAATTCTTGACTCCACCCCAGACGTCGCCATCGTCTTGATGGATATCATGATGCCGGAGATGGATGGATATGAAACCATGCAGGTGATCCGGCAAAACCCTGCGTTGCGCCGTCTCCCGATCGTGGCGCTGACGGCAAAAGCCATGAAGGGGGATCGCGAAAAGTGCCTGGAAGCTGGGGCCTCCGAATATCTTGCAAAGCCGGTTAACACTGACCAGTTACTTTCGGTGCTGCGGATGTGGCTTCATCGGTAGTTCTGTTGTTTCGGGAAACGTGGGATCGGCCGACATAAGAGGTGGACGAGAAAATATGCGCCGGCAAGATAAGGTCAACATTTTGATGGTGGACGATCTGCCTGCCAAGCTCTTGACCTATGAGGTCATTCTCGCCGATCTGGGGGAGAATCTCATTAAGGCACACTCCGGTAAGGAGGCCTTGGAATATCTCCTAAAGACCGACGTTGCAGTGGTGCTGATGGATGTCAGCATGCCAGACCTGGATGGATTTGAATTGGCAGAAATCATCCGCCAACACCCTCGATTTCAAAGGACGGCCATCATTTTCGTCTCCGCAGTACATCTGACCGACATGGATCGACTCAAGGGGTACCAGCGCGGCGCGGTGGATTATGTTTCCGTTCCAGTGGTTCCGGAACTGTTGCGCGCGAAAGTCAGTGTATTTGCGGAATTACATCGCAAAACGTTGCAAATGGAAGCTCTCAATTCCGAGTTGCGCCAGCTCTCCAGTCGCTTGATCGCGGCGCAAGACCAAGAACGGCGGCGCATTGCCAGAGATTTGCATGATGGGTTGGGGCAAGAGCTTGCCGCAGCAAAAATGATGATCGATGGAATTGTTATGCAGGACTCCCCCGGCTCCAAGAATGAAACAGCGATTGAGGTAGGAGGGCTCATTGATGGCGCCATTCAGCAAATCCGCACTCTCTCTCATTTGTTGCATCCTCCGTTGCTCGACGAAGTTGGCTTGCAGTCGGCACTTCGCTGGTATCTGGACGGGCTCGCCGCGCGCAGCCAGCTTCAGACTTTTCTCAATGTGCAACCAACTGAGTTCCCCAGGCTTGGCCCGGACATAGAGACTGCAGTGTTCCGCATTGTTCAGGAAGCGCTCACAAATGTCTTCCGGCATTCGGGAGCGCAAAAAGGGTGGGTGTCCGTCATACAAAAAAATGGCCGGGTCGAGATTGCCATACGGGATGACGGCAAAGGAGTCGACGAGCACATCGTAGAGTTGCGAAACGGCCGCGCTGGGGTGGGTATTGCGGGAATGAGAGGACGTGCGAAAGAACTTGGCGGAGAGTTCCGAATCGTGAAGGCTGATCCTGGCACGCTCGTGGAGGTTATGATTCCGTGCCCAAGACTTGTATCCCATGAAGAAGCGGAGGCAACGGCTTGATTTCACTCGCAATCCAGCGAGGGACTCGGAGTGCGTTTATAAAAGAGCTGTGGAAGAGTCCCTATCTCCTCCAGCTAGCCCAATCCCTCCCGCACGACTGGCTCTGACCACCGCTTTCCATTTTTCTCTTCAATCCCGGCTAACGGGCTGGCGTAAAGAAAGTACCACCCTTGAGGATGGTTTCAAGACCGCTGAAGAGTTCGTTGACATTCCCTTTGGCAAGTACACCTTTGACGCCAGCGTTTCGCGCTGTATCACAGAGCTCCGCAGACAAATACATCGTCCACAGAAGAATTGGGATTCCCGGATAAGCACGCGAGATTTCTCTAGCTGCTTCTATGCCATTTAGAACTGGCATCAAGAAGTCGAGCACAACCACATCAGGAACGAGTTCACGACTTTTCTGAACAGCTTCCTGTCCATCGCGGGCTTCCCCACAGACTTCCCAGTCGTCGTGGGTCTGCAACAAGCGGTGCAATCCCCCGCGAATCAGCGCATTGTCATCGGCGATTAAGATTTTTGTCATCGTATCGGTCCGCAGTGCGTACGATTGCTCGACCTTTGTATTCGTTTCTTGGAGGCGCCGTCGAGTACCGTTCTACGCCTCAAATTATGTCCAGACAATAACGATTCATGAGAGGGAAAGCTATACGGCTGTTCCTGTATGATATTTGTGCACAAGCTTACTCAGCGCGAGACTTCCCCGCATACATGTTTCACCGCATTACTGGGATAATCCTCTGTCGTTGATTTTCCTCGACAAAGGAGCAACGGGGTAGGTAGCTACATCCACGTACAATCGATCCAGCACCATATCTTGCTGCGTCAGCAAATTGCTTCTTGAATTCTTTTTTCGGGTCCTATTGTCTTACGAGGTCCAGGCTGCGTCAGATACTAAGATACTATTTTCTTGCGTTCGAATCCTTCTTGCTCCCCACCACAGGCACGTCGACCCCGAGTGCTGTAGCTAAATCAATTTGATGATCTTGTTCATTGACCAGGATTTCCCGAATCTGTTCGGCCATCGCAAACTCACCCAGGTCTTCGCACTGCCGGACACGTTCCCGATAGTTACGAATCGTGTCGCCCTCATTTTCCAAGTCGAAACGCAGCATATCCTTCGCATTCTCAGATGTCTTGACTGGCTTGGGTATCACGGTGGGCATCTCGCCGAGATAATCGATCTGCCGGGCAATTGTGAGCGCGTGTTCAAGCTCTTGCTTCGCATGAATTTCAAGCTGATCGGCGATATTCATATATTCCGCGCCCTTTAAAACTTGGGAATACACTACATAGCCGATGATCGCCTGGTACTCACGGGATAGATCTTCATTTAACAGTTCAGCGAGCCGCTCGCGAGAGATGGAAGCGTTTCCATCGGGCACAGATTTCGCCATATCATAAACTCCTTCGAGGATGGAATTGGTTTCCTTTGAATCTGCACACGAATGCCAGCTCAACCATCGAGCCCTGTTTGCGATCGCTTGCTTAAGCTGTTGCTGAACCGGTGATGAGATGAGCAACCAATGAAATCACAGCAAAGACCAAAAGCAGGTGGATCAAGAAACCCGCGGCGTGAAAAAACACGAAGCCACCAGCCCACAAAATCGCAAGAAGTATGGCTATGCCAAGAAACGGTCCGAATCTCATATCAACCTCTCTCCTTAAACTTACAAAGCCTCCCTAAAATCATGTGACCATTCATTCAGTTGGTCAATACCGCGAATCCTGTATACAGCAAGGGCGATCCATAGCGGGACATTCTTAACGTAATCGAAATCATTTAGCTAGCTTTTCTCTGCGGGACCTTGGCTCCTTCCTTTCGAGCCTCAGAGATGCCAATCGCGATTGCCTGCTCTCTGCTTTTGACCGGACCGCCCTTTCCGCCTTTACCAGATCGGAGAGTGCCACGCTTTTGTCGTCGTACAGCGCTGGCAACAGTCTTGCTCGCGGCCTCCCCATACTTCCTTTCCGACTTCTTTCGTGAACTGGAACTCTTCTTCATTGGCATTTTCATCTTGGGTGTGCATTATCCTTCAGTACCTGTTGCAGCTGTGCTCGTGACCGAGCGTGCGAATTTGCCGGTGATCGTCGAGGCAGACTCCGCAACTTTGTTTTTAACGTCAACTGCCTTCCCGCGAATGGCTTCGCGAGTCTCGCTACCGGATGTAGGGGCTAGCAAAATTCCAATCCCTGCTCCCGCCCCCACACCCACTAAGAAGCCCATGACGCGCGAAGGCCAATAGGTCCTTCCTCGCAAAGCCTCTCTTGCAGCCCCCAGGCGATGAACAGCGTCATCATATTTATCACTGACAGTATCGGCCATCGAGTCCCCTCGCTCTCTCAACATTTCGCTGATATCGGCTCGAACTTTAGGCTCGGTGAGAAGTACCCCAAATCTGGCAGCTAAACGCGTCCAACCCCTGATTTTATCGCTGGTTCTGCGGTTGCTCATGATGCCTCCTTAAAAAACAAGTGATTAAGTGAAATGTAACCCTGAAACCCGATCTCCGATATCCGTTGACTCGTGTAGGTCAGTAAAGGAATTTTTGTATGTTGTGAGTGGAATACTCTCAGACCTTGCCTAAATCGAAGTTAAGCGCGAGACGAGCGCCAATTCCACCTTAGTTAACCCGCGGTAACCTTCCGGCTTGGAGACACTTCTTGGTTATCTGCCAGTTTAGACAACTGGCTTTAAGCAAGCCATCCGGTTAACACTGTAGTTTTTCCGACACATGTATGTTGCGGCTCTTCTTCAGTAGTGAATTGTGAAAAGCGTTTTGCAGGATCACAAAAATCTTCGTGTCAAACCGCAGATTTTTCAGCTCTTTACAGTAAGTATTCGAATCGACTACGGGTTGGACCTTATGGACCACAACGGCTCCAAAATTTACTGTGCATCGTGTGAGCGTTAGAAATTAAAACCTTCATCATGTACTAAGAGGAGCTCAAAATTATGACGACCCAGCTGAAGGCGGCGGCCCAACGAAAATCTGATGCGGAACTTTTGCGTCTGGCCCGTGAAGGTAACGAAGATGCATTTGCCACTTTGTTCCATGCGAACAAAACCAAGGTATATTCCCTTTGTCTACGGATGACCTCTAACACTGCCGAGGCCGAGGATCTTACTCAGGATGCATTCCTTCAGGTCTTTCGTAAGCTTGGCAGCTTCCGTGGCGATTCGGCCTTGTCCACTTGGCTTTATCGTGTTGCGGTCAACACGGTTTTGATGCACTTTCGCAAGAAGGGAGTACGCCAGATGTCACTCGACGAACCAGTCACTCGTGAGCCAGGCTCGGCCAAGCGGGAGTATGGCAGGGTGGATGAACGGCTTTCCACATCGGTTGACAGAATTTCTCTCACTCGGGCCATGAAAGAACTACCGGAAGGATATCGAACTATTTTCTTGATGCACGAAGTGAAAGGATACGACCATCGCGAGATCGCCCAACTGCTGAGCTGCTCCGTTGGGAACTCCAAGTCACAACTTCACCGGGCCAAAGCAAAAATGCGTGAGCTGATGGGTTTAAAAAAGACTCACGGTAGGACCTGCGCCGGGCAGCCGGAGGCACCGGTTATGCAGAATTTAATCGCGGAGAGGATGTCCGCTCGCCTGGGAACGAATAGCGGATCTTGGGAATCTAGCAAAGCGATCGCTTAGCTGGTAATGTCTTTTCGCTTCGCTCCCGGAATACAAAGGCATCTGGCAAGACGGAGTAAATACTTCCAGAAGCCAAGGCCAGGCGAAAAATACAGCATTTACCTGAGTGCTTTGATACCGCTTCTCGTGCGATTCTTGCAACTGGGACATGGGTTATTTTCGGTCAAGATTTTTTTTCGCCCTTCCCGGCGTGCCGACTTTCAGCCCTCACGTCCCTTTCACTTGCAGGCGAGTCTTGCAAGATCTCGCCTGATTTTTTATATAAGTCAAGTTCTTATCGGATATCACTTCCAAGCGATGGGTTGTCAAGAGTACCTTTCACTCCGCGCTTGCAGGGGTTGTTGCTCCGGGTTCGGCTTCCACGGTAACGTCAACTTGAGCACCCTTCTTAAGACGCACTTTGTCCCCATTCTCGTCTGTGAGTGAGTTCTCAATACGGATCTCCTGATACAACTCGTCAGCTCCTTCGACAGTGATCTGAGCTTTTTCCGGTTCCCTTGGATGAACAGGCTTAATGATCTTCTCAACCGTTCCAGGCAAAGTGACACTTGGTTTTTCCGTCATGATGTTTTCCCTATGCGACAAAGATATCGGTGCTCCCCTGTTTATCACAAACCCCAGGCGCGCGCCAGGTAAAGTATTTTCGTGGCACCGTGCCATTGGGCTACTCGCGCATTCTTTTCAATGCCGCGAGAAAATCAGCGGACACTTCGCGGATACGTTTTAGACGCTCATCTTGCTGGCGCAACTCTTCCTGGCTGAGCCCCCCGAACGCCTGCACTTTCAAACTTTCGATTTGCTGCTCCATGAGACGCTCAAGTTCCTCGCGAATTTCCTTGACGCTCCGCTCGTCCATGACTGACACCGTTACTGCTCAAGATAACCCAGCGGCCATCGCTTTTCGATGGAAACCTCAAGGCAATTTAGTCAATGGGCGCAGAATTTCGCAATTCTCCCGCTCGATAATGGGGAGCGCCGTCTCCGGTCTACAACTCGATGAACTTTTTGCCCCAAACTGAGTGCAAACAGTGTATACATCGCCGCGGAGGTTTAGAGTAGGGTATTTGCTGTAGGAAAATTCTTAAAGGTACTCTGGGCACGAAGATTCTTGCAGCAAGCCGGGGCATCAGAGGTCGAGTGGACGGTTTAACTGCTGAATAACCTCGTAGCACTCACACGCACATTCTTCCAGTCGTTGCCGGTCCACGATTCTTATGACGCCGCGAGAATATTTGATTGCCCCTTTGCGCTGGAGCAGGCCTGCGGCCAGGCTCACGCTGGGGCGGTCCGTGCCGAGCCTGGTGGCCAAGAAATCATGCGTAATCCGTAGCGAAGCTTCATTTGTCCGGTCCTGCATGATCAGCACCCAGCGCGCGATTCGTTGTTCTGTCCCATGGAGACGGTTGCAGGCTGCCGACTGGGCTGCTTGCATACCTTGCACTACGGCGTGCCGGGTGACGATATATTGAAAGGTGGGAATCGTAGGCAGCACTGTGCGCAAGGCGTCGATCCGAACCTGGAGCCCCTCTCCGGCACTGTGGGCAATAGCGCGATGCGGGTTTCTCCCCAAGCCAACGACGGCTGCCGTTCCGACGAGCCCTTCCTTACCGACCACCGCCACTTCCACCGTCTTGCCGTCCTTCATGGCTACGATGAGAGAAACCAGCCCTCGATTCGGAAAGTAGACAAATTCGAGCTTTTCGCCAGGCTCATATACGCTTGCACGCTGCGGGAGTTGGATCGAGGTCAATAAGGGACGCAGCGTGTGATACTCGGGCTGAGGGAGCAAAACAAGAATCCGGTTACCAACGGGCTTGCCCTCGATGGCGCGCTGCCCCGCAAGAAGAAGGTCTGGGCCGAGCTTAGCTTCCGCTTGCGGAGGAAGCGTGGTGAATTTCGTGTGCACGCTTCTCAGATGCCAAATAATTAAATTGTGTTCTACGCTCTACAGGGTTTTGTATCTTTGCCTATCCGGACAACACCGCTCCATCTACAGCTTTTCAAGTACCAATCTATGCTACCGAATTCAAACTGAGGCACTACCGCCCAGTTCAGAGGCTTGATTTTCGCATTTTTTAAAGCTTAGAATGGCTAACCTAACCGCAGCCACGGCTGTTCATGTCGAGAATCCATTGAAAATGACATCAAGGGAATTGCGGAGTAGACAGAACCATGGCTGACGCCTCAAATTTCCCCCCGCCTCCTCCAATTTCGCAAGAAAAATCAGCTATGTCGCGCGCGGGGGGCAGCGCCGGATCTTTGCACTTCCCTTTCCTGGAAGCCATTAAAGCCGCCATCATTATGACGGACAGCGCGGGCATCGTCACATACTGGAATTCCTCAGCCGAGGAACTTTATGGTTGGCTGGCAGTAGAAGTCGTCGGCCGCAACATTATGGAAATAACTGTGACCGCCGAAACAGAGCAGGAAGCAAAAGAACACATGGCGGCTTTGAATGAAGGTAAGAGCTGGTCGGGAGAGTTCGAGGTACGCTGCAAAGACGGTAAGTGCATCGCAGCTTTAGTGACCCTCTCTCCGATAAGAGATTCAAGTGGCGCCGTGGTTAGCATCGTAGGTGTCAGCCAGGATTTGAGCCGGCGCAAGCACTTAGATGAGATTCTTCTCCGCACTGAAAATCAATTCTATGCGCTTGCCAATTCCCTTCCCGAACTGTGTTGGATCGCCGATGGTGAGGGCTATATCTTTTGGTATAACGAGAAATGGTATGAATACAGCGGGACCACGCCGCAGGAGATGGAAGGATGGGGTTGGCAATCCGTGCATGACCCGCGGATGCTTCCCTCTGTCCTGGAAAACTGGAAATTGTCGATTCAGACGGGAACCCCGTTCGAGATGGAGTTTCCCTTGCGTGGCGCCGATGGCATATACCGCTGGTTCCTGACTCGCATTCGGCCCGTTCGGGACCACGAAGGCAAAATCACTCGCTGGTTTGGCACCAACACGGATATCAATAGGCAACGCCAGTTGCTACTGTCCTTGAGTGAAGCACGTGACGGCCTCGAGAACAGAGTTCTAGAACGCACAGCAGAACTCAACAAAGCCAATGAAAATCTGCGGGAACTGTCCGCTCTCCTGCTGCAATTGCGAGATCAAGAACGCCGGCATTTAGCGCGTGAGTTGCATGATAGCGTTGGGCAACTGCTCGCTGCCATCGGCATGAACATTGCAACGGTGCGATCTCAGGCTCACAACCTGGATGAAGCCGGAGCGAAAGCCGTGGCGGAGAATGCACAGCTTGTCGAGCAGATTAGCGACGAGATTCGCACCATCTCCCATCTACTGCACCCACCGCTCCTGGATGAAGCGGGCCTTCCCTCAGCGCTCCGCTGGTACGTCGATATGTTTTCCCAGCGCAGCAAGATCAAAATTGAGATGGAAATACCCCCGGATTTAGCTCGATTCTCTGTTGGCACGGAAACCGCCATTTTCCGGATCGTGCAGGAATGCCTCACCAACATTCATCGTCATTCTGGAAGCAAGAGGGCTGCGATTCGAATTCGTCATGAGCATGGACGTATAGTTGTCATCGCTCAGGACTGGGGCAAAGGCATACCCCCGGATAAGCTTCGGCTGATTTCCAACAGTCGCGGTGGCGTTGGTTTTCGCGGCATGGCGGAGCGGATTCGATATCTCGGTGGCACTCTGGGGATTGATTCGGACGGCCCAGGAACGATCGTAACTGCAACACTGCCTGTGACAGACGCAAATGCGGACCAACGTCAAGAGATCGCCTGAACTCTTTTGCTCGAAAATAAGTTTTATAGAATGATCCGGCATTTTCCTGCCAACTGAATTCCCCAGTCGGAGCCTGTTGTGCTCGAACTGGAAGTTGCGTCGGCTGGAGTAGTTGTCAACGGATCGCACGGCTTTGCGGGAGGGGCGATCGGCGATGTTGGTGTTGCTGTCTTTGCAGGTGGTGTTGCGGTCCGTGGCATAGGCGAGGCCGTCTTTGCGGGTGGAGTCGCCGTTTGCGGTCCCGGAGTAGCTGCTTCAACATTCAAAATCATGCTCCGAGCTCCTGCCGACAGAGCTGCCGCACCGAACAGCAACAGCAAGCACAGTACTGCAATCATTTGTATTTTCACAAGAGCCTCCAGCCTTTAGGACTCGAAGCTAGAAGACTTTGGGTTCCGTTAGTATCCCGCGGAACCCTTAGATTACGGCAGGTGATTGGGTAGAGAGTATGCGGCAACCATTTGAGCCTATTTCGACAAGGGCAGAGCATCCAGGGACTCAGGCACACTTGTCTGACCAAGAATGGTGTTGGGAGTAGGGGGGAAACGAAGTGAGAAAGAGGGCGGAGGTCACAGAATCCCCCCGCCCTGGCTTTTTAGAGCACCGCTATTCTGTAACGATGCTCGGTTTAGTGGCCGTCACCGCGGATGATCCCACGGCCATTGGTCCCTATGTAGACGCGGCCAAAGATGCGCGGATCTCCCGTGAGAGGATACACCGCACCCCACTGATGATGATCGTCATTGATTCTGACCCAGGTGGCTCCAGCATCGGTCGAGCGGAAGATCCCCAGGACATTGTTGACTTGACCGGACAAATATAGCGCGGGGAAATTCCCCCACGGCGCGGCCTTGCCGAATCCCAGATTGAAAGCCGCTTGTACGCTGCCGACATTGGTAAAATTGGCTCCAGAGTTTGTGGAATGGAACAATCCACTACCCGTGGCCAGCCAGAGATCGCCTTCCGCGGCGGCGGAAGAGTAGAAATTCCCGCCGGGGAGGCCCGTTGCCGCGGTGGGTGCGAAGGTGACGCCACCGTCCGTGCTCAGGAATACGGTGCCGCTGTTCCAGTCAAACGAATAGAACTTGAGTGGATTGAAGCGGTCCGAGACGACAGGAGCATTGGATGGTACACCCGTCGAAGGCGTCCAAGTCGTGCCGTAATCGGTGGAATAGGATGCAGTACCGCTGTTTGGCGCTACGACCCAGTGCGCTCCATCAGAGGAAATGGCGATCGAACGTGGTCCACCCGAAATACCGTTGAAGGAGGTCCAGGTTGTGCCGCCATCCGTGGAGTAAGCGCCGGCGTCATGGCCCCAACCGGGACCCCGCACTACCAGCGATGGATTGTGCTGGGCAAAATCGATCGAGATTGGCGTGTAGTACGGCTGACTCATGCCTCCACGAGGGGAGAGGCCGAGATCGTCGTGCCGGAATCCGCCGACATCTCCTACTCCGCTGATCAAATGAGCGCCTTCGGGTGGGCTGATAAGGGAGAGTACAGCAACTTCCTCTATACCGTCCCCTCCGACTGCCCAGTGGGTCAACTGCTTGGAATCCACGTTGGTGACGTCGTGGCTTTCCCACAGCGTCGCCCCCGTGCCGTAAAGAACATGGTTGGAGTCGAACGGATCAATGGCCAAGGTTCCGAGCCACCACCCAAAAGAAGCTTGGGTAGGATCGCAGTAAGTCGGAGTACAGGCTCCCGGATTGCTGATGCCCGTTAGATACGGCGAAAGCGAGTCGTCCCGCACCGAAAAGTTAAAAGGCGGACCTGCTTCGGAACCGTCAGGCTCCAAACCGAGTGCCACCCAAGTGGCGCCCCCATCCAGACTGCGGTAGACCTCATCGCCAGGCCACCAGCGGTCGAGCGTCGACACCATCACGGTATTCGGTTGCTGCCGATCGACGGCAACAGCGCCAAATCCATACCACAGACTCGTGGTCCACCACGGGCCGACCGGCGTGATATTCGTCCAGATGCCGGTTGAGGTGTTGTACTTCCAAACCCCGCCGTTCCCAATTCTTTGGCCACCCATGCCATCCGCCCCAGTACCGTCTCCGTATGTAACGTAGAGGTTCCCGTCGGGACTCAATGCTTCATGTGTGGGGAAGAAACCAGTCGGTTGTCCGACGACGGCCTGCCAGGTGACTCCGCCATCGGTGCTGCTGTAGAGGCCGGTGGTTGTATCGGACACACCTGCGTAAATGGTCTCCCTCTTGGGATTGAGGCCGGTTGGCTGGAAGACGACGAAGATCACCCCGACACCGCTAGTCGGTCCGGTGATCGGGAACGTGGCAACTGGGTTCCACGTGGCGCCGAAGTCCGTGCTTTTCCACAGGCCATCATTGCGCGTTCCAAGGTACAAAACGTTATGGTGTTGCGGGTCTACAGCGAGACGTTCTCCGGAATAGCGTCCGGGTTCATTAGAGCCGAGTTGGATCGGCAAATCCGTTCGCTGAAACGAGGAGCCGTTGTTTCCGGAGCGCAGAATAGCTCCCTTGCCTGACCATACCTCGGTATATGTTCCTTGGGCGAGATAGACACGCGCAGGATCGACGGGGTCAATCGCGATGCTCTCAGTGCCGGTCAGATTCCAATCATTTTGGTTGAACATGTCAGTGAGTGGGATCCATTTTTTGGAGCCCGCGTTGAACCGGTATGCGCCTCCGATATCTGTTCGCACATACGAAACGCCAGGGGTTTTAGGATCGGGAATGATGCCAGTGATGAAGCCACCGGCTACGATTTTTACATTTTTCCATTGATAGTTTGGGGAGGCGGACCCTGAGGTCTGGCCAAAAGCTCCGAATGGGAGAACGGCCAAGACCAAAACCAGGGCAGTGGGGAGGATGAAGAAACTACTTGGTTTCATAGAAATCTACCTCTGGCGGGCAATATTACGCTGAAAACGTAAACGTTTACAATAGGAAAAAATAAACATTTTTAAAATCTACTAAGTTATTGAATATAAATGTTTTACGTCATATTTTTGTGCGCGGAGACGGCTTGTGCAGGACACCTCTGTTATCCAGGCGAGAGGGCGGGAATAGAGTGAGCGGCAAGCGGCGAACTTTTTGCGGTTTCAAACTATGTTTCGTAATGTTTTCTCTTACCGGCTTGGAATGGACCCGCTCCATTCTCAAAAGACCGGCGCTGCAGGAAAAAGTCAAGATTTCCCCTCATCACAACGTGCGGTGCCAGGGTGACTTGAAGCGGCGGGCATTCAGAATCTACAAGAAACTCGTGGAGTACTCGGAATGCCATGATGCCTTGGGTGCGAGGCCGCTGATAAATGGTCGCTGTGACGGCTCCTGACCGGATTTCGTCGACTAGGGCTGGGAAAAGATCGGTCGTGATCACCGCCATTTTATCGAGCATGCCCGCATCCCGCGCGGCATTCAAGACCGGGATTGAGGCTTCAGTCGTCACATAAATTCCGGCTAAATCCGGCCGCTCCCGAAATAACTGCCGGCATTTTTCATAAGCATCGGACTCGATGTCGTGGTCCTCGATGGGCTTTTCGAGATGGATGTGCGGATAAAATGATCGCAGGGTTTTTTCGAATGCACTCACCTTCTCGGCATGCTCCAGGATGGCCAGATCACTGAGAGTGACAGCAACTCTCCCCGTTCCTAGCAGTCTCCCCAGCAAATCGGCGGCAAGAGATCCGCTGACCATGGTGTCGATCGAGACCACGGCTAGCCTTCCCGTATTCGGAGCATCCGTTGCAACGCACACAATTGGAATCTGGGCGCGCGAAGCGCGGCGGATCCATTGGCCCAGGTTGGTCGGTCGGCTCGGAAACATGATAATTCCATTCACGTCAGCTTCTAAGGCCGCGTCGAACGCTTCTTCGTCGCCCTCCCCCAAACGAGGGTACGTCCGATACTCAATCTCCACGCTTTCCATCCCAAGCGACTTGGCCTCGGCCTCAATGCCAGCCCGTACCTCGTCCCAAAACGAAGTTGTGCCTTTCAAAGTATTGACTGAGATGCGGAGCTTTCGTTTTTGAGAGAGGTAGCGTGCTGCCCGGTTCGGCCGATAGCCAAGATTTTTGGCCATCTGCAGTACTCTAGTCTTTGTGATTGGGTTGACGTCGGCATGGTTATGCAAGGCACGATGCACGGTTCCGGTCGAGATTCCCAGAGAATTTGCTACGTCGAGCAGTGTGGTCTTAGTGCTCTTCATGGTTTTTCGCAGCCTCTACTTCTGGGTCAACCTCACTTCCGTGAACGCTTACGCTCGTGCACCAATGCTAGCTCTCGGTGTCCGCCGAGAAACTTAATATGTTAACTTTTTTACTTTATACTCAACAGCTTACAAGAAATCTACACCATTGCATATCATAAATTGGACGAATTCTACACTATTACATAGGACCCCGCTAGAGTGTTGGGCTTTTAGTTCCGCCGTTGGGGTCTCCAGGCTGGCTATTGAAGTTGATTAGCCATGAATGACGCGGGAGCGGTCGGCATGGAATTTCGAGGAGGATCCCCACCCGGACGCGTATCGATTTGGTCCGTTAAGGACTCTTAAGGTTTCCGGACCTTATTCGTCTCGAACTGGGATCTCTGCTGGACACCCTCGCCCTCAATGACGGTATAAATCCAATCGGCGGGCAAATTTAGGAGGGTCTGTTTTTTCCCGCTTGGCCAGAAAATTTCCACCTTATCCATCGTTGCGCGTGCGCCCAGCCCAAAGTGCAACCGGAGATCGTTTTGTGAAAGATAACTGGAACCGGCCTGCACTTCGCTCATCTGTGTCAGATCTCCCGCTGTCACCGTGACTCGCGCTCCGATAGCCGCTTTATTACTTTTCATTCCCACCAGCCGGAACATCACGGCATGGCTAGGGGAATCCGCGTGGTTGATAAGCAGAACGGGAGGTCCATCCGCATCGGCTACAAGAACATCTATTTTCCCGTCATTGTTCACGTCTCCCACCGCCAATCCTCGCCACGACGCTGCTTGCAGCTTGTCCAGCCCTGCCAGCTTGCTGACATCCTCAAACTTTCGGACTCCGGCTCCTCTGTTGCGAAACAACACAATGGGCTGGCGATAGGGCGTGACTTCCTTGATCATGTCCGCCTGCGGATACACGTGGCCATTCGATACCACCAGGTCGATCGACCCGTCATTATCGAAATCCATGAAAGCCGTGCCCCACGCCACATAGGGCAGGCTCGCCGGGCCTAGCTCGGAAGCAAACCCAATATCGGTAAACCCTTTGTCACCCTGATTCAGGTAGAGCGCGTTCGACATAGTGCTGAAGTTTGTGATGAAGATTCCCTGTCGCCCGCTGTGATCAAAATCTCCCGTACTCACGCCCATTGTGCTTTGCGCCTTGCCATTGGCATCAACAGCCGCTCCGGAGATCAGACTCACGTCCTCAAAAGTCCCGTCGTGATTGTTGTGATAGAGATATTTGGGCTCGATATCGTTGGCCACATAGAGGTCCGGCCAGCCATCATTGTCGTAGTCGAACCAGATTCCCTGCATTCCATAGGCATGCAGGGCGTCGTCGACTCCGGCTTTTTTCGAAACATCTTCAAACGTACCGTCCCCACGGTTACGGAATAAGTGGTCCGGCTCCCCCGGCAAACCGATAGGCCCGCACTGGACCTTCACTGCCATGACTGTGCACGATCCCTCCACGCTCCCAAATTCTGGAAGCCTGTTCATATCCACGTGCACGTAGCCGGGCACAAACAAATCGATGAAGCCGTCGCGGTCAAAGTCCCCCCAGGCGGCCCCCGTGCTGAATCCTCCCCCTCGCAACCCCGATTTTTCGGTCACGTCTTCAAACTTGCAGTCGCCCAGATTGTGATAGAGCGCATCGCCGCCGTAGCCGGTAACAAACAGGTCTTGACGCCCGTCATTGTCGTAATCCATGACGGTCACACCCATTCCCCATCCCTTCCGAGCCAGCCCTGCGGACTGAGTAATATCGGCAAACCTCAGGTCGTTTCCTTGATGGTAGAGCGTTACTAGCAAGTCACCACCTGTGCGGTAACGTTCGACGTTGGACCCGTTGGCGAGTACGATATCCAGCTTCCCGTCATTGTCGCAGTCCATGAATCCCACGCCGCCGCTCATGGATTCCATGATGTACTTCTTCTCCGGCGAGGAGATATGCTTCGCCGCCAGGCCTGCCTGTTGGGCGATGTCTTCAAAATGGGGTGTTTGGGCGGAAATTCGCGCAACTGAAACCGAACCTGCAACGAAGACGAGAGCGAAAGTGAAAGGAAAGCGCAGCGTCGAGGCAGCCTCCATCGCCGAACTGAGGCGAAACCATGTGCGGAGGAGGGCCAATCCTACCGATGCCTTTCGGCAGGAGGCTGGGGAGCATTCCGCGGCGATTGTGCAAGCTGGTTGTGCAATTGGTCTCTCCGGTGGCGGACTGCGTCGCTGATGGGGCCGAGAGGCTGCATTTTCAAGTACACGTCATAATCCTGCACGGCGGCGGCATAGTTCTGCTCGACCATGTGCGCGTTGGCCAGAACGAGGTACACAGGCGGATTCTCGGGATTCAATTCGCGCGACTTCAAAGCGCTGGCCTCCGCTTCAACTCCTCTCCTCAATCCTACCAGCGCACGCGCCAGTTCAAAATGCCCACGCCAAACGGAGGGATCGAGATCCACGGCCTGGCGGGCTACTGGTTCCGCCTCTGCATAACGCTGCTGCCCACTGTATAAGTCCGCCAGGGAATACAACGCATCGGGATATTTGTTCGCGCTCAGTTCCACAGCTTTTTTCAGCGCCGCTTCCGCTTCGGGAAGATTCTTCAGGTTGTATTGCGCGGTGGCGATTTCGTTGTAGGCCTCGTAGTACGAGGGATAGATATCGATCGCTTTCTGAAATTCGGGAATGGCTTTCTCGGGCTGGCGGTTCTCGTGAAGAAGCTTACGTCCTTTTTCGAAGGCCTCGCGCGCCCTACGCGGCGCTTCCAACTGGTGCACCGAAGTCGCCTGGGCTAGAGCGGATACTTTTTCCGAGCCAACTTTGCGCAAGGAAATCACGATACGGGGAGCTCCCCCGGGAAACACCATCACACCAGTCGTCGAGGTTTCGTATCCGTTCTTTTTAGCTACGATGGAGTACTGTCCCTCCGGCATGGAGAACGAAAACTCACCCGCGGTTCCAGACGTGACAGACGGCCGGAGTTGGCTCCCCGACCCGGAGATCTCAAGGGCAACCCCTTGCACTGGTGCATCGCTGCCAGCCTCGCGGACAATTCCGCTGACTTCATGCCCACCGTGACGCCCGATTCCCTGTGCTGATATTTTGGAAGGGATGGAAAGGACCAGCAGTAGGAAGAACACCAGGGAATATCTCATAGCGCCCCCGTCGCCCGTGATTCTAACATCAAGTCCTGGACCCGGCTGGTAGCCGAGCGATGCACCGTGCGAACGCCGAGAGGGCTCGCATAAGCAAGCCCTCTCGGTAGTATCAACGATAATTCTTACAAACTGCCCGGCCTTAGAACGAGTACTTCACAGAGAGCTTCATGATTCTCTGGTTAGGTTGTCCAACCTTCGTGTTCAGCGTTCCCCATGTACTGGACTTCGGAGAAGCTGTAACGGCGCCGGTTACAAAGTCCCTGGTGTACACAAGTTGTAGCTGGTCCGAGTTGCTAAAAGAACGCAGCGGATGATTCAACCAGTTCGATGCCGATGCGCTAAACTCCACTCCCTGCCGTTCCGTGATGTGGAACGATTTCGCGATGGAAAGATCACTGTTGAAATAGGCGCCGCTCTTGATATACGGCAGGTTCCTGTTGCCGTTCGACCCGAAGGCCGGCGGTGCGAAGCAGGACAGTTTAGCTACCTGGTTCGAGCTTACGCCCGAGGTGGGGTTGCAGGAGAGAGCCGGCATGACCGACATTCCAGCCGTCGTTCCAAAATAGGTCGGTGCTCCAATGGAACCGCTTCCATAGCCGGAAGGCAAGTTTGTGTAGTTATAGGAAAATCCGAAATTGGAGTTGTAATTCGCCTGCAGGTTATTCCCAGACTGCCACGTGGTCAGCCCAGCAATTCTCCAGCCCGCCACGGCTCCTCTCACAAATTTTGAATCGCCATGATAGAAGCTTGGGACGTGGTAGGTATACGACGTGTTGATAACGTGCGGACGATCCGTCTGTAACACTCCGTAGTTACCACCTACGGAGTAAGGGTTGATGTTGAGCGCCGTTCCCATCGCCTTCGACCAAGTGTAGTTGAGATTGAAGGTGGCGTCGCCGACCGGCTTCGCCCAGGAAAGTTGTAATCCGTTGTAGTTCGAATAGCCGACGTGCTCGGGTACCACAATCGAGTTGGTTCCATAGGACGAGCCATACGGCCGATAGTCCGCTTCCTGGTTGCTAGTCCCCTTGCCGATGTTCTGCGGATCCGGGGAAATAACTCCGGTTACGGGGTCGGGCAGGAACAGCGCTCCCAGAGGCATTTTATTGCGATTGATAATATCGCCACCGCTGCCTACGGAATTCTGACCGCCCATCAGAACGTTGGTGGAGCTGTTTCCGACATAGCCGATCTGTAAGAGTGTCCGCCACTTTAGTTCCTGAGAGATTGTAAAGTTGTAGCTGGTAGTGAGCGGGATTTCATTATCGAATGGATCCGCGGCATAGATCGAGCCGTTGATCGATCCTGGTGTCCCGACACCTGACGCCGGGGGCGGCGCTGGCAGCCCCCCTACTTCACTGAGCAGCACATTCTTGCCACCTGCCAGATTGAAGGTTAACAGCCCCTGCGAGACTCCCAACATCCCCAAATAATCGTTCACCTGATCGTTCCAACGATATCTGCCCCATCCTCCCCGGAGGACGGTCTTGCCCGTGCCGAAGAGGTCATAGGCAATGCCAATTCTGGGCGAGACAAATGCCATTCTAACTGGAGAACCGCCATTCGGAATTCCGGGATCGATTCCGTGGTAGCGCACGCCCGGGTTGCCTTTGCCCGCCGCTGAATCGGCCAAAACCAAGTCCGGGAAGAATGCCGCCATTCCTACTCCCTGGCGATCATACCAGCGACCGATATGGTCGAAACGGAAGCCCCACTCTACGGTTAATTTTCTGGATGCCTTCCACGAATCATCGAAATAGCCAGCCAGTGTACGGTAGGCCATATCCTGATACGGCTCACTGCTCGATTCCTGGTATCCAGAAGCAATACCAGTCACGAAATTCGACAATGGGTTGGTGGAGGAGCCGATCGCCACCGGGCTGGGATTGGTATCGAAGAAATCGGGATTTTTTCCATTGAAAGAGAAAACGCCATTGGCGAAATTGTAGCCGGCTTGAATGTTTCCCGTATTTTCGTAGTAGCCGCCGAACTTGAGCGTGTGTGTGTGCCATACCTTGGTAAAGTTATCCGCAAAGGACGGCATCTGCTTCTTCGAAACCCACGCTCCGCCAAATTCAAACAGGTCGGGCTGGGAGAACTCCGGGAAGGTAAAGTTCCCCGCGCTGTAGTTCGACGGGATCATATGGATCGCGGAATTCTTAAAGACGCTTCCATAGGAAGCAGGATAGTTAAGCTTCGACTTCGACACCTGACCAAGGGCTGCGGTATTCGGGCCATAACCCCAGCCCCAACTTGCAATGAATTCATTGGTCATCGAGGGGCTGAAAACGTGAACGAAGTGACCTGTTGCGATCTTAGAGTAGGTGATTGACTGGACTCCGCCCCCAGGAAAAGGTATCGAATTTCCGGGTGTGTACCAGATGTGAGCCCCCGTGCCACCCGCCGGGGAAGAGTCGGTGCCATATTGATACGACACATAGAACTTATTCGAGTCGTTCAGGTCGTAGTCGAAGCGCATCCGGTACATATAGCCGTTATGTTTTGTGGGAAAGGATTGGAAGTAGTTCCCGCCCCTGCTTTGGATCACTGCTGGATCGGTAATGTTCGCGGCCGGCCAGATAGAGGCCATCGCCGCCGTACCGGGGTCAAGGAATTGAGACGGTATCATGCCGTTCGAAACCGTGGATCCGTCCGGCAGGACAATTCCGCCGCCATTGATGCTTGCGCAAGCCGTTCCATTGTGGCTGCTGAGCGGATCCGTGTTGTCACCGTTCGCGTCCAGGTTCGGACAGAGGGCCGCTACTCCAGCTCCCGAGGAAGTAAAGTTCCCCTGTAACATTCCGGCAGCTGGAATATAGGAAGTGAGCGACGACGCGCCACCGAGATTCTGCAGGAAGTGCTCGTAGCCGAACCAAAAGAACACCTTTTTCTTCGTGAAGGGCACGGGCCCGCCAAAATTTCCGCCCGGATAATAGTAGTAGGCTTTTCCCCGTGGAGTCTTGCTATTGTTGCTCTGCCAGTCGTTTGCGTTCAAAACGTCGTTTCTGGCGTCGAAATAGCCTTCACCGTGGTATTCCCTGGATCCGGATTTACCAACAGAATTGACGACCACCGGCCCTTTCTGCACATCTGCGCCAAAATTGGATGTCTGGACCTGAACTTCCTGCGTCATCGAGGAATTCACCATCGCAACCGACCAACAGTTGCAGCCGGGATCGATAATATTGGCTCCGTCATTGACATAACTGGTACCACCGCGATAGGCAGCTCCATCAACGTCTAACCCCACGCCGATCGCACTACCGGAGGCTCCGGTGTTCAGAAAGTTCATGAACCCTGCTCCGTTCGAAATGCCATTGCTCGTCGAGGTCACTCCAGGGAGCACCTTCACCAGTTCGGAAATATTGCGGCTGACCAGCGGAAGCTCTTTAATATCCCTGCTGGAAAGCAAATCTTCGAGTGCGCCGGAATCGACGGGCACGAGCGCTGCAGCGGATGCGGACACTTCCATAACTTCCGAAGCGACACCAACGGAGAGCTCAATGTGCGACAAAGTGCGGACATCTCCGGTGTGGATTACGATGCTGGTTTGCTTCCAGGACTTAAAGTTCTTCGCTTCCACTGTGACTGTATACGTTCCCGGCACCAGCGCAGAAAAAGTGAAGTAGCCGGAGCTGTTGCTCACGGATTCGCGAGCCTCTTGCGAAGTCTCATTGAGAAGTGACACCTTCGCCCCGGCCACGAGCGCACCCGTAGAGTCCAAAACTGTTCCGGAAATCGATCCGGAAACCTGGGCAAATAAGCCAGACGGGGCCAGGAGAGCAATCATCATTGCGGCAGCTAAAATCCAGATTGGCTTGCGAGTCCTAAAGAAAGCGATCGAGCGGTTAGACAATATTCCCATTTTGATTTCCTCCCCGAGCCAATTGGCTCGCACATCGAATCCAAGGACTTCGCGCGACCAGCGCCGCAACTCCCAGAAAGTTGCGTAAACGCTTACGGTTCTGTAAACGTTTACATCCACAACGCTAATGGTTTTAGAGCATACGTATTCCGGTTGTCAAGCTTTTTCTTCAACCCTGTTTCTTCGTATCTTCCGTGCTGGGAAGCGAGATTTGGTTCGATGATCCGATCTATCCTGATACCTAACTCTTTGATTCTTTTAACTTTCCTGGAGCAGGCCAACAGTTAACATTGGAGGAGGGTTATCGTTAACTTGTCGTCGTCTTTGTGACAGACAATCTCGCCGGTTGGATTCGGATTTTCTGAATTAGTTCGGTTTCGGCGTCAGGGTGGCGCCAGTTTGTTTGCTTTGGATCGCTTTCGAGATCTCTCTTTCGCGGGCAGCCTTTTCATTCTCTCCTCTGTTGGCATAGGCTTCGGCAAGCGCATCGGGAATCAAAGCAACATCGGGATTGGCTTTTTCCAGTGCCTCTAACCTCTGCATGCCGGCGTCGGCTTCACCGCCTTTGACTTGGGACACGGCAAAGATATAACTGAGCTGCGGACGGTCACCTAGCAAATCCTCCAAGGGGTGCAAAGTTTCTACCGCCTCCCGGTATTTCTGCAGGGAAAAATAACTGGAGCCCAGGGCTGCTCGAATCCAGGTGTCATCCGGATGTCCTCGCAAATACCGCGTCAGGGGCCCAACCGCTTGCTCGTAGTCTCGAGCTGAAAACGCAGCTCGCCCCCAATTGTTGTCCAGTCCTTCGAGGGAAGGGTTCCATTTCGCCGCTTCCCGAAAGTCGCGAAGCGCAGCGGGAAAATTGTTCACAGACGCAGACATCACCGCTAAATTATTGTAACTATCCGCAACCGCCGCCTTGATTCTCTGTTCAAACGCGTCCGCCTCTTTCATATTTTCCGGGTTGAGCGGTGTCGTACTCATGCGTGTTTCCGCTACGTGCGTGCTATCCCGCTCTGCTGCCAGACCCTGCGTGGCAACCGTGCTCTGTTTCAGCAACTCGTCTGCGGCTTTCATTTCCGGTTTAGCTTCCTCGCGGCGCCCGCTCTGCAGTAGTAAACGCGCCAACAGGTAGTGAGCGCGTTGTACCTGATAGTTGTTCCTCGTGACATCGCTCGTCAGCGCAATGGATTGGCGCAGCGCAGCCTCTGCTTCCGCGGCGCGCCCTCTCTCGTTGTAGATTTGTCCGAGCAAGAGATAGATGTCCGGATTGCGCGCATCCTGTTTGCTGGCCTTGTTCAAATTCCCTTCCGCAGCGTCCAGTTCATGCCGGCCGAACTCAATGCTGCCCAGTTGGTACAAGCTCAGAGGGTCATCGGGATAATTCTTCAGTTCCTTCTGAAATTCCCCTTCCGCTTGGCCTTGCATGACATTCCCCAATCCCAGCAAATACGCGGCGCCAAGCGAATAATGCCCGCCACGAATCTTCTCGTTTTTGGCCAGCGCCTTTTCGAATTCCGGAATTCCCCGCTCGGGGTAACCGGCCTCAGCGTATGCGCTCCCAAACTCCATGTGAAGCTCCGGCAAATCTCCGGAGGTTTGCATTTCAGCAAATATCTTGGAGGCCTGTTCTGGATCCTTTCGTTTCAGGTATTCCTTCGCCAGTGCGTAACCGTTCTCAAAATTGGGGTCCAGAGCCACGGCTCTTTCGAAATGCGACGTTGCGGCTGTGTCCTCGCCCATTGTCGACAAGATTCGGCCCAGCTCCAGATGAGCTTTGGCGTTTTTCGGCTCGAGTGTCAGCGCATTTTGAGCGGCAGCCTTTGCCTTCGCCAAGTTCCCCGAAGAACGGCAAGCGCCAGCGTAATCCAATTGCAGATCGATGTCGTTGGGCGTGAGTTCTAGCCCTTCCTCCAACAACTCGATCGATTTTCCTAAATCGCCGCCAGCGGCGCGGCGACGCGCAAGTCTTCTCAGGGCCTCGGATATAAATCTTTTGTATTCGACTCCGGCCTGCGCAACATCTCCTGCTGCCAGAGCCTTCTGCGCAGCCTCATAGTGCTCCCCCATCGTGTCGTCGGAAGTGCTACGACCACTTATTGTTGGGGTGCCCGCCGCCACATAAGTCAGCACAACACACAGCATGCTGAATATGGTCCGCCCCATCCACTTTCCTCTCAAGATTCGCGGACGGCTGCGCCTCTTTCCCTGCTGAATTGCCATGTGAATTCGAGTTAATCCCGACGTCCAACAGAAAGTCAAGAGTCTTAAATTTCAACCAACGAACTCCCTGGAGAAACTAACATTCTCCGGGTGAACGTTTTGAAAAAATGACCCCGACAAATGTCGCGTCTGCCGATGAAATTCAACCGGAAGCGCCTTGGGCCTTGCTGGATTGCAGATTTGTTGCTTGGGCTCCAACTTGGCACGATACGCCAAGGGTGAAGCAAAAGGTTGCTCCTTGATCGGTCTCCGCATCCGCCCAGACGCGTCCTCCATGTTTTCGGATGATACGCTGCACGGTGGCGAGCCCCACGCCCGTGCCTTCAAATTCCTCAGCACTGTGGAGCCGCTGGAAAGCACCAAAGAGTTTATCGGCATATTTTGTGTCGAAGCCGGCGCCGTTGTCGCGAACGTAGATTACGAGCTGGTCACTGACGATCTTCTGGCCGATCTCGACCCTCGCTCGATTTCGACGTCGAGTGTATTTCACGGCATTGGACAAAAGATTGGCAAACACTTGCTGCATCAGTCCTGGGTCGCAATTAAAAGAGGGGAGCTCACCAATATGCCACTCGATCTCCCGATCTGCAGATTCAGACTTGAGATCCTGAAGGACGTTTTCCACCAAGGAATTCAACGATGTCATCTTCATGGCCATTTCAAGACGATCCAAACGAGAGAGGTTGAGAAGATCGTCGATCATACGGGCCATTTTCTGGGTGCCTTCTTGAATGCGTTTCAACTGGCGCTTGGCTTCTGGCTCCAGCTGAGCGCTGTAATTCTCCATCAATGTGTGCGAAAAGCCGCTGATATGGCGCAAGGGCGCTCGCAGGTCATGGGAAACTGAGTACGAAAAGGCTTCCAATTCTTTGTTTGTGGCCGCTAGCTGCGCTGTGCGGTCGGCAACTCGGCGTTCCAGGTCTTCATTCAGTCTCTTGACCTCTTCTTCGGCCCGTTTACGCTCGATCAGCTCCGTCTTCAGTTGTTGATTCGTTTGGGCGAGTTCGGCCGTGCGTTCTGCGACTCTTGCCTCCAACGCTCCATTGGTTTCCTGGAGTTCCCGCTGCTTGAGTTCGAGTTCTTCGTTGATTTGGACAGCGCCTTCATAGGTTGAGATCAGCAAATCGAGAATCTGTTGTTTCTCCGCTGTTATAAAGTGTGATTGGCCGCCAAAATGCAACTGCACGCCCATATGCAAGTGTTCTGTTTTTCGTAGCTCCCGATTCGTCAGGATGTAGTCAACCCGGGAAAGCAAATATCTTTCATCGTAGGGCTTGCGGATGAAACTATCGGCGCCACACTCCAGGCCCTTTACGATGTCCTGCGGCTTGGTGAGAGAAGTCAACAGGACAAGAGGAATATCCTTCAGTAAAGATGAGGATTTAATCTGTTTGCAAAGGGTATAACCATCCATTTCAGGCATAACCACATCGGAAATGATCAGATCAGGTTTGTTTTCGAGAGCTGCATCAAGAGCTAGCTTCCCATTTTTAGCAGCGGTGACGCTATGTCCCCGCGTGTTTAGGTAATGAATTAATTTCTCTGCCTGGGTCGGGCTGTCCTCTGCAATGAGGATCCGGGCACCATTGAAAATATTTTTTTGGATTTGACCCATAAAACTCCTCTGAACCTGTTGCTTAGCTTCCGGAAACATCGTGCCCGAGAGTAGAACCATTCGTATTCGCGAAGTTGTCTTGTTTGCTCCCCATTAACCGCTCGTTATTGCTCGCAGTAGCGGCGACAAGGCTTGTCAGGGCCGACCGGATCTTCTCCGGTGAGAGAATATATGTTGCTCCACCCAGCCGTATTGCTTCACCTGGCATACCGTGCACGACCGATGTATCCCGGTCCTGCACGATGGTCACCGCTCCTTGCTCCTTCATTAACTTCAGTTCCCACGCGCCGTCCTTTCCCATTCCCGTTAGCAATACTCCAATCGCATTCCGGCCATATGTCTTGATGACCGAACGAAAGAGATGAGAAACAGACGGGCATAGCCCGTTTTCTGGCTCGTCTGTGCTCAGACGCACCCGACCCTCTGCGGCCACAGCCATATGAAATTTGTCTGGCGCCACATAGACTTGTCCAGCAAGGATGGGCTGACCATTGGCGGGTATATGGACAGGTAGAGTTGAGGATTGCGCCAACCACTCCACAAAACCCTGGGTAAAACCCACCGCAATGTGCTGCACGATCAGTACTGGAACTGGAAAATCTTTGGGCAATGCCGATAGAATTGTTTGAAGTATTGGCGGGCCACCTGTCGAAGCCCCTATAGCCACAACTCTAGGCCGCATTTGACCTGTTTGAAGCCGAACCTCTGAATATTGAGAGGCCTCGGGGGGAACATCCGGCGTTCGGGTGCGAGGCCACCGCCTGACTACTTTCACTTCCGACATCAGCTTTACGGTTCTTATCAGATCTGCTGTGCTCTTTTCGTGCTGCGGATGACCCGGCCCTCGGGGCTTCTGCAACACGGCCAGGGCCCCGGATTCGATCGCCCGAAAGGCCTTGGTCGTGTCGGTGAAATCAGTTGTTCCACTCACGATCACAATTGGGGTTGGGTGAGTTTCCATAATCCGCCTGGTGGCATCGAAGCCGTTCATCCGGGGCATGTGGACGTCCATAGTAATAAGGTCTGGTCTGGTACGCGCTACGGCTGCCAGCGCCTCCTCTCCTGTCTCTGCGATCCCAACCACTTCGATTGCTGGATCGGAGCGAAGAATATGGACCAGAAATTCCTGGATTATCGCTGAGTCTTCTACCACCAGAACTCGAATCATTTCCGCTCCTAAGCACCGCTCAAATCAGTCTGCGAACCACTTCCATCAGGTTGCCCTGATCGAAACTGCTTTTCACGATGTATGCATCAGCTCCAACATCTACACCACGCTCCCGGTCAGTCCGAGAATCCAGCGCGGTTACGAGTACAACGGGCAACTGGGAAAGTTTTTTATCGGCCCGGATCTTTACGGTCAGATCGAAACCGCCCATCCTCGGCATCTCAACATCGGAAACGACCAGGTCAAAGCTTCCGCTGGCAAGTGCACTCCAGGCTTCTGCGCCGTCGATGGCGGTTTGCACCTTGTACCCAGCGAACTCCAGGATGTTCTTCAGCAGTGTCCGTGCAGTAATCGAGTCTTCTGCCACCAGGATAGATTTGGGAGCTTCCTCAGCCTGATGCAGCGCCGCGACGCGGGTCATGCTGACTGCCGAGCGCATTAGGTCCCCGACGTTGAGGACAGGCAACACCTTGCCGGTGCCGAGGACCGTGGCTCCAGCAATATTGCGCACACGCGGAAGCTGTCGCCCCAGACTTTTTACCAAAACCTCCTGCTCCTCGAGGATTTCGTCAACCAGAAATCCTATCTGCTCGCCTGCCCAGGCAAGAACAAGCACAGGCACTTTGTGCTTTGGATCGGCTTCCGTGTTTCGTTGAGGAATTTCCAGGACATCACTGAGACGGACGGCCGAGGCGACGTGTCCATTGATCTGAATGGTCTCCCGGTTCTCGGCGCTTTTGATTTCGTCACGGCTCACCCGGAGCGCTCTTTGCACATAGCGGGTCGGCAGCACAAACAGATTTTCGCCCACACGAACCAGAACCCCCCGGAATCTGGCTAGAGTCAGAGGCAGAAAGAGGCGAAAGGTCGTTCCCTTCCCCCGTTGGGTTTCGACCGCCACCGATCCTCCAACTTTTTCGGCTTTTTCTCTCACAATTGCCAGCCCAAGCCCCCGGCCCGAAACTTCCGTGATCATCGAACTGGTGGAGACTCCGGATTTAAAGATGAGGGCTGCGCTTTGCTGCTCGTCGATTTTCTGAGCGTCCTCGAGTGAGATAGACGCGAGCTTGACGGCAGCGGCCCGCACCTTCTGAACATCAATGCCGCTTCCATCGTCGGAGACGACGATTTCGACCTTATCAGCAGTCCTGGGAGAAATCGCAATACTAATGGACGCCCGCTGAGGTTTACCCAGTTCATCACGCTGCTTCGAGGTCTCAATGCCGTGATCGATGCAGTTCCGCACCAGATGGACCAAGGGATCTTTCATTTCTTCCAAAATCCGGCGATCGATTTCGATCTCACCCCCCACGATCGTCAGTTCCGCATCCTTGCCACAATCTCGGCAGAGGTCACGCACCAGCTTGGGGAAAAATTCCAGGAGCGCGGAAAATGGAAGCATCGACACCTGTTTCATGTCTTCCACTAGGTCATCTACTCTTCGGTCGAGTGTCCGGCGGTCGTATTCAAGACGTTTGGCCAGAGTCGCAAGTTTGTTTTGAACTGAACGCAACGCATTCTCATTCCGGTCGAGAAAGGCGGAAACCTTGGCGATTTGAGACTTGGCAACTGTTTGTCCGTTCGAAGACCGAGCCTGTCCGTTGGACCGATGCTCTCCGTTAAAAAACAACGGCAATGCATGGGCTAGCGGACGCACTTTTCTCCACTCTGTTTCCCATAAAATCAGCGCCTGGCTGATTTCCCGTAACTCCGTTACGCGCTGTGCGGCTGTCGCTTTGGCTGGGATTAGTTCTTCCGTCTGGCGAAGAAGCGCGTCGAGTTTGGATGCCGGCACTCTTAGGGTCTCGGAGAGTCCTTGCTTTTGCTCCGGGAAGCGTCCTGGAGCGGGAGTATTCTCGGAAGGTGGGCGAAGTCCCGATGGCAGCGACATCAAGCTTTGCACGGATGGCACGGTCGGCGGCTTCCTCTGCGGGAGATTTCGATCGGCTGGTTCGGAAAGGAATGATTGGCGAAGAGTCCGCGATTCATCTTTCCGCGTTGTGTCTTCACCGTCAGCTGAGAGCAGCGCGTTCAGGCCATCCACAATTTGGTGAAGCTGATCAAAAAGTTCTGGTGAGAGGGCCATCTCCTGAGCCTTGAGCCGCGCAAACAAGCTTTCCAGGGATTGGCAAGTGCCTTCGACTTTGACCAGATTGACGACGCGCGCCGCGCCCTTCAAGCTGTGCGCTTCCCGAAATACACTCTCGATCAGTTCCCCCTGTTTTTCCGGCGAGGATGTTCTTTCCAGCTCGATCAGGCCCGAAGAAATGGCATGAATATGCTCTTCCGCCTCCACCTTGAAGGTTGCGAAAAGCTTTTGGAGAAGTTCTTTGTCCTTAGGTCCCATTTCATCTCTTAAAAAGTATTGGCTGCCATGCCGCGATCTTTAACTTTGTAAAGGGCCACAAGTCCTTCTAGTTTTCTTCCTAACTCGCCAATGTTCTTCGCCGCCATCTCGGTCTGTTTGGTGCTGGCCACGTTTTGTGCGCTGGCACTCTTGATGTTCTCCATCGCCTGCGCTACCTGATCCATGCCCGCCATCTGTTGCTGGCTGGAAGCGGCAATCTGCGTAGCCGCCTGCGCGGTCTCCATGATACTTTCGGCAAGTTTCTGCACCGATTCTCCGGCCTGGGCGGACTGTTTCACTCCGGCATCGACGGCTTTGCTGCCTTGCTCGGTTACCATTACCGCCGCATTGGTCGCTTTCTGAATGTCATTCAAAATGTTTCGTACCTGATAGGTGGCTTGCTTTGACTGCTCCGCCAGATTTCGCACCTCCTGCGCCACCACGGCGAAGCCCTTCCCCTGCTCGCCCGCTTTGGCTGCCTCGATGGAAGCGTTGACTGCCAGCAAATTGGATTGCTCGGCAAGATCGTTTACGGTGAGCATGATTTCCCCTATGGCTTGACCCTGTTCGCTCAGCCGGACGACACTTTCGGCTATGGATTCCATCTGCTGGCGAATCTGTTTCATAGCTTCAATGGATTCTGCAACCGACCTCTTTCCATTTTCAGAAACCTGGGCCGCTCTCTGAGCGCTTTCAGAAACAAATTTCGCTTTCTGGGTAGAGAGTTGGGCCGTCTGTTTGACTTCTTGCACAGTGGTGGTGGTCTCAGTAACTGCCGTTGCGGTCTCAGTCGCGGCAGCAGCCACCTGGGTGGTGGTAGCGACGATTTGTTGGGCGGAAGAAGAGAGAACACCGATCGATTCCTGCATTTCTCCGGTAACCCGCCGCAGCTTCTCCACCATGAGGACAAAGGATTTTCCCAGGATGTCCTTGTCCGATTTCGGCTTCACCTCGACGGTAAGATCGCCATTGGAGATGCGCTCAGCCACCTGCGCAATTTCTCCTAAAGAGACCGTCATTTGTGTAAAAGCTTTTCCCACCACGTCCTTGTCGGACTTCGGTTTTACAGCGGCCGTGAGATCCCCGGTGGAGATTTGTGCAGCGATTTGGGCCATTTGTCCGAGTGAACTCATCATTTCCATGAAACTCTCTGTTAGAATCCCCACTTCGTCGCTTCGGGAATCAGAAGACAGCTCTACCGACAAGTCTCCCGCCGCGATCTTGCGCGCCGCTTCGGAAACTTTGCCGAGCGGGGTGGCAATATTTCGCGATAGCAATACGCCGGCCAGGCAGAGCAGCACGCACGAACCTAGGCTTCCCAGCATGATGGTCAGATTGGTGCGGCGCGCGCGGTCCTTTTCCTCAATGGAACGCTTCGCCAACAGTGCAGCCTCTTCACTCTGCATGTCACGGACTAACTTCCGGATGGCGTCCATTAGATTCTTGCCTTTATCGGAGACGACGAACTGGGCGGCGGCCGCAAAGCCTTTCTGTTTCCGCAGCTCGATGGTTTCCTGTAACACAGAAAATTTGCTGGCGACCAGGGGCTCGATGGCGCCAATCCGTTGCTGCTGGCTTGGGTTATCGGACGTCAGCTCCCGCACCTGCGCCAGCTCCCGATAAGCCAGATCGCGCGCGCCTTGATAGGGTTCGAGATAGCGCACTTCGCCGGTGATGAGGTAACCCCGTTGGCCGGTCTCGGCGTCCTTCAAAGTGGAAAGGAAATCACTAAGTTCGGTCAGCACTTGTTGCGTATGCCGCACCCACTCGGCGGAGTCGATGAGCTTGGCAGTACTGTCACGAGACACGAGGCCGACGATGATCAGCGCCGCCAAGGCAAGGCTAAAGGCACTGGCAATCTTGTTCCCAATCGACCATTTCATGAATCTCCTTTCCGGGCAGCTCCTTATTTAGAAGCCGAGGCTGCCATGCTCCGCTCGTTGACCTTGTACATGGCCACCAGTTCTGTGAGCTTTTGTCCTAATTCCTGAATGTTCCTTGCCGCCACCTCCGTCTGTTTGGTGCTGGCCACATTTTGCGCGCTCGCCGCTTTAATGTTCTCCATCGCCTGCACCACTTGGTCCATGCCGGCCATCTGCTGCTGGCTCGAAGCGGCAATTTGGGTAGCCGCCTGCGCGGCTTCCGCGATACTCTCGCCGAGTTTCTGCACCGACTCTCCAGCCTGGACCGATTGCTTTACACCGCCCTCCACCGCTTTGCTGCCTTGCTCAGTCACCATCACGGCAGCGTTGGTGGCTTTTTGAATGTCGTGCAGGATGCTTCGAACCTGAATCGTGGCTTGCTTCGATTGCTCGGCCAGATTTCGCACTTCTTGCGCGACCACGGCAAAACCTTTGCCCTGCTCGCCTGCTTTGGCCGCTTCGATGGAGGCATTCACCGCGAGAAGATTCGATTGTTCGGCAAGATCGTTAACGGAAAGCATGATTTCCCCGATCGTCTGGCCTTGCTCGCTTAAGCGGACAATGCTTTCGGCGATCGATTCCATCTGCTCCCGGATTTGTTTCATCGCTTCCATGGAGTCTGCAGCTGACTTTTTTCCACTTTCTGAGACGTGGGTTGCTCTCTGAGCGCTCTCCGCCACGAATTTTGCTTTCTGCGTAGCGAGCTGCGCCGTTTGCTTGACTTCTTCGATGGTGGTTGTCGTTTCAGCGACCGCAGTGGCGGTCTCTGTCGCGGCGGAGGCGACTTGCGTGGTGGTGGCGACGATCTGCTGCGCGGAAGAAGAGAGAATTCCAATGGACTCCTGCATTTCGCCCGTAACTCGGCGAAGCTTCTGCACCATGACGACAAAAGCCTTGCCTAAAACGTCCTTGTCGGACTTAGGTTTCACCTCGACGGTCAGATCGCCGTCCGAAATTTGCTCGGCCACTTTCGCCATTTGCCCCAGTGATCCCGCCATTTCTGTAAAAGCCACAGCCAAAACCCCGACCTCATCCTGCCGCCCGTTGGAAATTATCCCCACCGACAAATCTCCGGAAGCAATCTTCTGTGCTGCCGCCGAAACTTCGCCGAGAGGAACGGCGATATTTCGCGCAAGAAATACGCCCGCCAGACCAAGGAATACAAAGGAACACAGACTTCCTGCGATGATGGTCGCCTCGGTACGGTGGGCCCGGTCTTTCTCCTCTGCCGAGCGCTTGGCCAATAGCTGGATCTCTTCTTCCTGCATTTCAGCCGCCAGCTTTCGGATGGAATCCATGAGATTCTTGCCCTTATCCGTGAGGATCTCTTGCGCTGCCGAAGGGAAACCTTTGGCTTTCCTTAAATCAATAATCAATTGCATCTCGGTAAACTTGCTTACAATCAAGGGCCCCAGGTCCGCAAGCCTCTGCTGCTGAATGGGATTGTCCACCGTCAACTGCCGCAGGTGCTTGAGTTTCTGGTCGACGAGCTCGTGCGCGTTCCGATACGGCTCCAGATAGCGCTCTTCGCCGGTGATGACATAACCGCGCTGCCCGGTTTCGGCATCCTTCATTTCTGATAACATCGTGTCGAGTCCGTTGAGTACTTCATGGGTGTGCCGCACCCAATCGGCGGAGTCTATGAGCTTGGTTGTACTGTTGTAGGAAACCACTCCGACAATCATGAGCACAGCCAAAGCCAGCCCGAACCCGCTCCCGATCTTTTTCCCGATCGACCATCTCATTGCAGCGCTCCCCTTTCCCACCTTGAGGCTCAAGTTGCTGTGTTTCCAGCTTCATCCACCAGGATCGCGTCATCGGAAAGAATCTTGTCCACATCGAGAACCACCAGAGAATCTTTTGTGACTCCCTTCAGATACTCCGCCCGAATGCCGGTCAGCGTCGGAAGAGCCGTTCGCAGTTCTTCCAGAGCGATGGGCCGCACACCGAGAATGGCGTCGGCCAGAATACCGAGTTCCATGTGCTGAGCGTGGACAACGATGACTTTGTTGAGGTCAGTCAGACCCTTTTCCGGCAAATCAAACAGTTTCTTGATGTTGACGATGGAAAGAATCTGGCCACGTACATTGATCAGCCCCAGTACGAAAGCCGGGGTGCACGGCAATGGCGTGAATTCGCTGAGCGGATAGATTTCGCGAATATGGCTTGATTCGATGCCGTAGTGTTCCGGTCCCAGGACAAATTCAACAACCTCCAAGAAGGAGTCTGGGAAAGTTGCGTCGCGTTTGCCTCCCGCAGCCAGCGCTCGTGCTCTCGTCCGAAAAATTTCCCGCTTGTCTTCGACGCCGGGATTAAGTTTTCTCTTCAGAGCGGCGTGGGAAACATCTAAGCGATGGCGGAGGTCCTCCCAATCGAGACTGCTTTTGTGCCGCGTAGCCGGGGTACTTAGGACCGTCGGCTCCGTCGCTGTATTTTCTGCGCTCATAGAACTATCGCTTGCCATAGCGGGTGGCGTGACCCTTCGATGCCCTTCTCCAGGCAGGCATCCGACCTGGCTCCACGGAAGTGCCTGAACTCGCAATCATTTCTCTCAACCGGCCGGCTGATAACCCTTCCGCTTCCTGAACAATGTCTTCCGGCTGGTAGCGGGCCAACATGAGTAAAACATTCTCGAAGTGCTTGGTGGATTCCTTGCGTTTTCCCTGTTTCAATGCCAAATTGCCTAAAGCAAAATGACCCAGCATGAATTCCGGTTCCGCATAGATTGCTTGCTTAAGCGCAAGCAGAGCCTCCGGCAGGGAGCCTTGCTCCTGCAAAATTGTCGCTCGCAGATAGTGGGCACGAGCCGCCATCTTGTCGACCGCAATGGCCTTGTCGCACCAGGCAAGGGCTGCGGCCAGTTTCCCTTGGTTGGCATAAGTCTGAGCCAGAAGCATGCAGGATGCATGGTCCATGTCGGCTGATGAAAGCTCCGCTAGTATTTGTTCCACGTCCCCATAGCAACCTCGTTCGTAAAGCGCCAAAGCCTTTCCATACGGGATCACGGCGGACTTTGGGTTCTCCCAATCTGCTACGTGGAGGAGATTCTTCCGGCTCGCTTCGCAAGCTGTGGTTTGTTTTGGCTTCAGGGTCTCGATGGTCCACTCAGCTAGCGAAACCTCTGGACGGCTGTTGTCAAACACAGGCAAAGCGACCGTTATCGGCGAAGCTGCGGCAGACTTTCTATAAAGTGTGGCGTCGCCAAAACTGACCGTGGCGAAATCAGAAAACAGTTTCTGAGATGTTTCTGTTGGACTCACGATCAACCAACCGCCCTCCGTTAGCGAGCGGTAAAACCGGCGGATGACCTTGCTCATTGCCTCCGGAGTAAAGTACATAAGCACATTCCGGCAGAAGATTACGTCGAAGCTGTTGGGGCAACTTGTAAGTGGACAATAAGTGTCATCCGCCAGGTTGAGCGGCGCGAAATTCACCATCTTCTTAATGGACGGAGCGATGGCATACCTGCCGTTATCGATGGCCTCGAAATAGGCCTGTCGAACCCATTGAGGAGTGCCCCGGAAAGACCAATCCGCGTAGGCCCCGGCTGCGGCCTTCTGCAGTGATTTGGTATTTACATCGGTCGCCAGAATCTCAATGTTCGGTTTCTTGCCGCTCATCAGCTTGGTGAGCACAATTGCGAGGGAGTAAGGCTCTTCACCTGTGGCGCAACCCGCGCTCCAAATCCTAATTGGTGGACTCTTGTCCCCACGCGCACAAATCAACTCGGGAATGATGCGCTCTTCGAAGATTTCCAGGCTGCGCTTCTCCCGAAACAAATAGGTTTCGCCGACGGTCAAATGGCTGACCAGCAATTCCCCCTGAGTTTGCGTTAATGTGGAGGACAGCAATCCCTGGATGTAACGTTCCAAATCATAGACACATTCCTGTGCGGCAGCACAAATGCGCCGCTCCAAATCGTTCCAGTGATCTCTAGGGAAACTCAGTCCGAAATGGCAGCCGATAAAATCGCTGAGCTGCAAGAGCAATGCATCGGGGATTTTTGTTGTCATCCTTTGCCTCTTGCCACAGCCGCAGTAAGGAGACCGTCCAGTTGCCGTTCTTCTTTTTTCGAGAGAACACGCTCCAGGTCGTGGAGGAACAAAATGCCGTCTTCCAGCTTGGCGATGCCCGCCACATATTGCGCACCCGGTATAATTTTCTTCGCCTCGGTAATCTCTTCTGCCGTCCGCTCCAAAACGCCGGTGACCGCGTTCACCAGAAGAGCGACGCTCCGCGTACCTGTGTCGGCGATGACGAATTGGTCGCTCAAGCTGGTTTCTGGCTCGGACCAGCCAAAGCGTTTCCGCAGGCTTATGACCGGAACGATTTTTCCTTGCAAGTCGATCACTCCGAGCACAATTTCTGGCGTCTTCGGTAATGGAGTAACCTCCACCGCGCGCACGACTCTCTCGACCCTCGCCAGTGGAAGAGCGTAATACTGCGTGTCCAGGGTGAAAACAACGAGTTGATTCGGCATCGCCCCTTCTCACTATTCCGTGCATCACGTGGGCATGGAATGTCGGTCGGACCCGCCCCTCCTAGGGGCTATAGACAGACCAATTCCTAGCAGGGAATTCCCTTGGACCGGGTTGTCAATACTTGATGCTTTTATCGACATTTGCTTGCCAACCCATTAGAGATCCAAAAGACATGCCTATTCGGGGCCGATTAGGCCCGAAAAAGGAAGAAATCCGGAATGGTCCAACCCCACGTGGTCGCAGAGGATGGAGAAAATGCCTTGGGAAACAGCACAAGAAGCGCGGCGTATTTCTGAGGCGCATGGCGGTATTGCAAGCTATTGAATCTAGCGGGAGCGCGAGTGATGAATGGAAATGCGTTGCAATCGGGAGTGCTTCGACAGTCCCAATTTCATCGACAGCGTCTTGGTTTCCTTCGAGGCTGCAGGAGCCTCAGGAAATTTTCTTTACAGCGGCGCAAATGTCGGCATTGCGGAAAACCGCTGGCACGAAATCCAAGTCGCTCGCTTCCGTCACCGCCAGGCGGATCTGAAACTCGAGCATTTCCAGCGGTACCGGGTTTTGGTAGTCGGTGAAGCAGCTGCGCACAGCATCGAGCGGGCTACATTGGGACGTGCGCACAAGGCGATATATTTTTACCGCCAGCGTCTCTGCCGCTCCGGGCGTGAGCAATAATGGAACCTGGGGCGCGATCCCAGCGAAGTCTGTCTCCTGGAGGGTGACTCCCCGTTTTTGGCAGAGCACGCGGATGAGATTGAAACTCTCCTGCGCGGTGGTCGTGGGGAACAGCGGTATCTTCACGTCGATGCGGCCGGGACGCTTCAAGTCCACTTCGATGAGGTCGGGGCGGCTGGAGGCGAGAATCCAAATCAGCTTTCCCCGGCTCGTGCTGCTGCCCATTTCTTCGGCGAGCATGGAATAGATGCGGCCCGAAATGCCAGAATCGCCACTGCTGGAGTCGCGGCGCCCGATCGCCTGATCCGCCTCGTCCACGAAAACGTAGCAGCGGCCGAGAGCTTGCAGTAAGCGGAAGATGCGCTCCAGGTTTCCTTCCGTGCTGCCTACCCACTTGTCGCGAAAGTTCTTCAGCTTGACCACCGGCACACGAGCTTCTCCGGCCAGACACTCCACCATGTAGGTCTTGCCTGTACCAACAGGGCCGCATAACAAATATCCCTTGGGAAGTGCCGCAACATCGCTCTTCTGCCAGAGTGCGATGTCTTGACGGAGCCAGGCCTTGACCTTTTCTTGCCCGGAGATGTCATCCAGAGTCCGGCTGGACTCGAGGAATTCGATCAAACCGTTGCAATCGTTTTCCACCAGCTGCTTCTTCAGCTTCACGAGATCATTCGGTTCCAAGGATTCGCGGGAATGCTCGCGGGTCTTGAGCAGGGTTTCGACCGCACCTAAGGTGGAACCAGCGAGTTGCTGGGCGACCTCCGGCAGCTGCCCGGAATACTCCCGCAAGGCGCAAGGGTAGCTCGGGCTGAGAAATTGGAATGCTTGCGCCAGATCATCCGGCGATGGCAGTGCGATCTTGATCCGCGCGGCGAGGGGACTGTTCACAATGAGGGGATGCAGATCGTTCAGGTTTTCCGTAATCAGAAATGTCGCCAGCGAGTGTCCGGCCAGCAGGCTTTCGCTCGACCAATCGCGGATCAGGCTGGCCAAGGCATTCAGATCGTAGTCGAATCCGCCCTGCACTGCCGGAGCCAGCAAGTCCGCGCTCTTAATGATGCAACCCACCTGCACGCGTTCACGGTTCAAGCGGGCCAGATTCGCGGTGTAGCGAAAATATTGCGTCAGCGTCTCGATTGCAGCCCTGGGGGCCTTGGGCAAGTTCGGTTCCTGTTGCAGATGTGGCCAGCGCGAGAAAATTTCCCCGCCTTTTTCGACGCGGATGCCGTTGCCAATGTCATAGCTCAGCACTACGTTGAATTGCGGCAGCAGAACTTGCAGCAGAAAATCCGGTAACACGCCCAGGTGCGGCCTCGGGGAAGGTATTACGAGTTGGTCGTTGACGTTGCCAAAGATGATGAACTGGCTGGCAGCGCTGCTTTCATAGAGCTGGATGGCATCGAGCGCCCATTGCGGCAGCTTCGGACGGCGGTTTTCTGGCGGGATCGTTGCCGACGTCGCCATCACGCCGTCTCCTTCGGAGCTTTTATCTTTTGCCCGCCGTAGGTCTGCTCCAGGTCGCTGACGGCAGATTCATCTTCTCCGAAAACCGATCCACCGAGCAGGTCGCTGGCGAGTTCAATGTCCGCGGAGATCGTCTGCGGCTTACCCTGCATGCTCGCATTCTCCAAGAGGAGGTCGGCCTGGTTATCGATTCGCGTCAGGTCGCTCTCAATTTCGGCAAGCGTTTGCCCTTTCCTTACGATGTTGGCAAGCCGTTTTTTCAGGATAGCGCGCGTTGCAGTCTTGGACTGGCGCAGGGATTCGGTTTCCTCACCATCGCGGAGATCGTTGTCGATCTCCTGAATCTTTTTATCCAGACTTTGTTCCGTATCGCTGTTCATCGGATTTTGCAGATGATGCCGCGCCACTAACAGTTTGAGATACACCCACTGCAGGCTTTGCAGGGCTTGATTGCTGCTGTCCAGAACGTACTCCTCGGCTTGCTGGCTGCGGTAGACCTCAAGAATCTGGTTGCACTTGTCGATCATGGCAGAAAGGCGTTGGCGCGCGGAGGGCTCCAGCACTTTCACAAGCGCCAGACGTTTCTGCGCGGCGTCTCCCTGCGAGAGTTGAAGAGACTGTGCCTCCACTACTTTTTGAAAGCGGGGATTGAACGCCAGCGCGGGCAAAACAGTTGCCTCAATCGCCAGACCCAAGAACCAAAACGCCGGTTGCGCAAACCCGAGGATGGCAAAGGCGGCTGCGCCAAGGGCATTGACCGGGATGCGGCCGAGGCCCGGCACGTCCACACCCACAAGAAACGCGGACTTGAGATAGCGCCACACGCTGGAATCTGCACGGACGGAAAATCCGGCTTAGGCCTTCTCCATGCTCGGGCCAGCCGGGCCCATGGATTTGGTCGCACTCGTCTCTGGTGCCGCCGTGTATGGGGCCGGATCCAAAGCGATCCCTTCTTTAGCGGCGAAGTCAGCAAGCGCCTGGTCTGCCAGGGCCTTCTGTTCCGATTCCTTGATCTGAATTCCCGAAGTATCCATGCTGTCGCGAGCAACACGAGCGCGGCCCGCCGCTTTCGAGCGCTCTTCTTCCACGATGGTGGAGAGCCGGTCCAAGGTCTCGCCGGAACTGCCAATACTGGTGATCATGCCGGACGCCATTTCGGTAAGTTCCGCCATCGCCCGTTTCATTTTCAGATCGTTAATTCCGGATTTCAGACCTTCAATCTTGGTCCGCGCGGTGGAGATGGCAACATCGCGAGCCTTCACCAGGTCTTTGTAGGTTTTTTCCGCCTGCTCCAGCTGCCCACGATTCTCGTCAAGCTCGCGGTCCACCGTCTGTAGGCGCAGAGCATACTGTGCCGCCGCATCGCGGTTCCCGGCACGCAGGTTGGCTGTGGCCTTCGCGCGCAGGTCGCGTTGTTCGTTTTCCAGTTGCTTCACCTGAGAGATCAGCCGCTCGCAAAGACCGGCATGGGTGGCGAGTCCGGTATTGTACTGGCCAATCTGCTTGCGCAGGTTTTCCTGCTCGACCTCCAGCAAAGCCTCCGGATTCTGGCGCTCCAAACCGGAGATGAAGAGGCTAAAGAAGCCGCGGATAAGGTTCGAGAACCGTTGAAACATCGGGTGACGCTCCCTTTGTGGCGAGTGAAAACTCTGCTACAGCTTACTACTTAGCGGCTGCCCTGCGTACGCTGCCAGCTGGCGAGAAGATTATTCACGACTTCGGCCTTGGGTGGCTCGCAAATTTTTTGCAAATCGACCTGCACCCCGTTTCCCGCATAAAGTACAAAAGGACTGTCGGCGAACTTGACGGGCACGTTCGGGTTCGCCGGCCGAAATCCATGGGTTAACGACTGCTTTTGGATGGGCTCGGTCAGCAAAAACGTGAGAAAAGCATCCGCCGCTTTTCGTTGATCGGGCGTGCTCCAGGGCGCGTTGACGATGTAGTAGGGGTTCTCGTTCCAAGCGTTGTATTCGGGATAGACGACCCGGAGTTGTCCCCACCGCCCTTCGGCATTTTTCAGGTAGTCAATGGCCACGCTCTCATAGACATAAAGCGCGTCATACGACGATGGCCCTTTGAGCACCATCTCCCGCATCATGTTGCCGGTGCTGTTCGACATTCCACTGGCGCCGCGTTCCAGCTCTTCGAGCCACTTCTGAAATCCCACGTCAAGCACGTCTTTGAGAGTCAAGTCCTTGGTCTTGTGGTGGTAGCTATAGGCCGCCAGGATGATGGTCATCAGGCCGGAATTGGATTGGTTCGGATGGGTATGGCCAAACTTGAAAAGGCCCCATTCCGGATGGTGCGCGATTTCGTCCCATCCCCCTTTAGCCTGTAGCGCCTGATCGACGGTTTGGAGAGACATCGTTTTATACTTCTGGATAAAGGCCTGATAGCGCTCATCCCAGACCACAAACACCATCGGCGTAAGCGCGATCGGCTCTTCCCGGACAATGGGATTGTCGTTGTACTTGACCTGCCACTCCTGCACGAAGATGTCTTTGTAGGCAGCGCTCGCGGGTGACCACACGTGGATGCGCTGATCGCCGCCAAGAAGCGCATGCGCCCCCTCCAGCGAACCCATGGGAATCAGGTTGACCTTGATGCGCTTGCCGTCAGAAGTCTTGGCGAACTCCGTTACCGCCCATTCCAGCCAGCGCTGCTTCTCCGTGCCATAAGCGATGCCGATTTCTACCGGTGGGCCGCCGCCTAAAAGTGAAGTCGCGCGGCTGGTCGTAGCTTCCAGCGCCTTCTTGCCGGCGAACATGTAATAGGCCCCGGCAATGCAGGCCATGATGAATAGAAAGATAAAAACCTTGCCCAGGGCTGTAAGCTTGGGGCCATCCGTCGAACTGGTAATATCTGCCATTGTTTTTTGTGGATCAGAAGAAGGTGGAAATGTCCTTAAAGACGCCGACGATATTCTGCGGCGTTCCTTCATAGCTCTTCGCCTGTGTGGTTTCGGCAATCTGCCCCAAAATATCTTTTTTGGCATCTTTGCCGTAGGCGATGGTGAAAACGTGGATCTTGTGTGTTTCCCCGTCAAATCGGATGTGGTCCATCAACTCGTTGAGGTGCATTTTGCTTTCAGTATCTTCGCCATCCGTCAGCACGACGATGGAGAGAATACTGTCCCCTTCCCCTTCGTGGCTGTGAGAAGCCAAATATTGATTGGCCGTGTCGATGGAGTCGTAGAGGGCTGTTCCGCCCTGCGCGAACAGCGAGTCGATCTTCTGTAGAAGCTCATCTTTGCCGGTCTTGATGGGGATGTCCTGGCTCGCCCAGTTAATGTTGTTGTTAAATGGCAATAAAGAAAGCCTGTCGCCGTCGGAAAGCAGATTCACCAATTGCTTGGCGCCCTCGCGAGCGCTCTGGATCTTGCCATTGTCGTTCATGCTGCCCGAGGTATCCATCACCAGAACGACATTCGCAGCTTTCTTTTTCTGCTGCCATAGATTCAGAATGCTATCGATGACTGGGACCGAGGGAACTTCCAGCGTGGTTTTCGGCTCCTTGGGATCGACTCCGTGGGATTCATCAATCGGCGACGCCAACGGCACGTCCACGGCCCCTGGCCGGAATCCATAAGTGATTGCCTTTTCCTGCTGCGGCCGCTGCAATAAATATTGGATGTAAGTCTTGGCGGCCTCGCGATGTTCCGGGGTTACCCAGTCGCGTTCTACGATGCCAATCGGATGATCGCTCCAGAACGTGCCTTCCTGGGGATAAATTGCGACCACGGGGAAGGGAAGATTGCTCTGCGAGTACGATTCAATGACCATATTCTCATAGAGGACTGCCGCTGAAAGGTACTGCGGCCCGGTCGAGAACATCTGACGTCCAAAGAATCCAGTGGAACTGCCGTAATGCACCACCGATTTTTCAATTCCCGAGAGGAAATCGGCAGTATGCGGTTTGTTCACATCCGCGACTGTTAGCCCGGCCGTCTTTCCAGATGCCGCATAGACCTCGGCAAAAAGAGAAATCAGACCACTATTGCTGAATTGCGGGTGGGTGTGTCCAAACTTGAATCGCCCCCACTGCGGGTAGCCGTGGGCCTCCCAGCCTTTCTGGCTGCGCGCCATCGCCAGGATGTCGGACCAGCCAATCGGCTTCTTGCCCCACCCCAGGGCCTCTGCCATTGGCTTCCACATGGCGATCACCACCGGCGAGAGCACGAGGTTATCGGTGTTGCCAATCAGATCCTTACCGGTCTTGCTTTGTGACTGCGCATTCCCGAGCTTGATAAAGGCAGACGACGCGGGGCTGATGATGTGCGGCTGCCGGCGGCCATCCAAAACTTCGTCAATTGCCTCGCCGGAGCCCATGGGAAAGGCGCGGACGTAGATTCGTTTTCCGCTGCTGGTTCGATGATCGGCCCGGTTAAAGGCGTCCGTGACCTCGTGAATCCACTTTTCTTTCTCCGACCCGTAGGTAAACGTCAGCTCGAGCCTATCCGCTGAAGGCGCTCCAGAGTCGTCCCCTGAAGACGGCTTGGATTTGCAGGCGGGCAGAAGGAAAATCAAAAAGAAAATAGCCAACACCGAAACAATGCGGGCGCGGCGATGGATGATGGGAGAACTTCCTGACAGCATCCGGGTTAAGTTCATAGGGCGTCAACGCATGACGCGAGTATTGTAACGCCTGTTGCTCATTCTGGCACGGGAAACCCTGTGGCCTCGTTTTGCGACGGTAAAAAATGGATTCGAAGAAGTGCACACCGAATTGACTTCTCTGCCGCTCCGGACTATAGTTTGCCCGCTTTTGTTTGCATTTCCCAAAACTCAGGAGCGAGCCATGAAAACGCGAGCTATGCTTTGTGCGGCGGCGCTGCTACTGTCTTTGCCGACTTTGGCGCGGGCCGTAAGCGTCGAAGACACGCTGCGCAAACTGGACGCGGAATGGTCCGCGGCGGCGCAGAGCAAGAATCTGGACAAAGCAGTTTCCTATTACGCTGAGGACGGCATGGTACTGCCGCCACAGGCCCCGCTGGCGAGCGGCAAGGCCGCCGTGCGCGAAGTGTGGAAAGGCCTGCTCGCCATACCCGGCGTGGATCTCACGTTCGTTCCCACAAAAATTGGAGTCTCCAAGGCGAAAGACCTGGCCTATGACGTGGGCACCTACACGCTAAAAATGAATGACGCGAACGGCAACGCGGTCAGTCAGATTGGGAAGTACGTGGTGGTATGGAAGAAACAGGCCAACGGCGAGTGGAAGGTACAGGCGGATATCTTTAATCCGGACAAGTAGGCCGGAATGTCTGGGTTTGCACAGCAAAGTCCGCGGTCGCGAACCTGGGGCACCCGGAGATATTATTCCCTTTGTAACTGATCCATATGAAAGTAGTTACGAAGTGCTATTTGCGGTCTCTCGAACTCTTTTGATTCAAAGTGCTTTTACAGCCTCAATTTCCTCTACAGAAAACCCGACCCGAAAACTCTCCTAGTTCAAACCCAACGCACCCACTCAAGCCAACCACAGGCTTGAGTGGGCCACCCGCCCCGTAGGTTGCCTGGTCGTATTGCTCTTGAAGGGTCCACGATTCCGACGGTGCCGGGCAGCCGGCTCCTCCGCTGAATTCCCAGACGTGGACTTGCACGCACGTCTGACCTTGCGCCCAAAGAGGCGTGGACAGGCATCCGATCAGTAGAAGCAATCCAAATGTTCTTGCGGTCATACCCTTACCTACCCATCCATCGCGCCCGAAGTCGGCGTTGTGACTATGAAGTTTCGTCCTGTTCGAGTTTCCTGCCACTTCTTTCTTTGCCAGCTACTCTACAAAAAGCGCCGAGGAAACCCTCGGCTCTCTCTTGCTTCACTGTTGCCCTTGCGGTAGGTGTACACAACTCTGATGCGTTTCTCATTTTGGCGAGGGACGGTACAGACGTTAGGTTGTGCTTTCTCCTTCAGAGTTTTTGTGCCACTTGTCAAGAAACTCTTTTGGTGTATCAGGGGGAGCTAGGGACGGATGTTTCCGGTAGATCGGCTCCATCACCTGGAAAAAAAGTAGCCCTAGAACCTGTGCCATTTCTGACTGAAACTCCTCGTATTCTTCCACTGAACATTCGTCCTGAACCAGCTTAAGCGAGTCCATCAGCAGGCTATGCCCCTTGTTCACGAGACCCAATGCGTGCTTGGCTATCGCTTCATCTCTAATCATTGCAGGCTACTCCCTTCAGGCGCATCCAAATGAAACACTTTTTCCATTAACGGGATGGCGGGTTGTAAAAAGGTCGCGGTATTGTATAGTCGCATCCGGCGTCGTCCATGCACTTTGCAACACATCTCGCGCTGGCTGCGGATCGGTCCGCTGCCAGTCATCACATGACGAAAACTATCCGGAACATCTTGCCTATTTCTCTGGGCCAAGAATCTCAATAGCTCGTGCATCCGCGCAGGACCGAACTTCATCCACAATATCCTTTGGTGGGTAGGCGAGTCCTTCACTCCCCTTGAGTTTCACCCCTTTCAAAGTTAGCTCATCGAACCATTCAATTCTTGAAGACCGCGGCCGTCTCGCTATTGCCCGACAGAGTTGATTGACTCCGTGCAGTGCTGCCTTCGCATTCAAAACCTCTTCGGGCATCTTCTGGCGGTTGGTGTTAAACAACACGCTGAAATTCCAAGCGCCCTGTGCGTCTTGCCAGCTATAAAGTTCGTAGACCGCGACTACGCCACCAACCGCGGTATTTGGCCGTTGCTTTGCAGAAACTGACACCACAGACCCACATATCACCAAGATTACAAATAAATGTTTCATTCCTGCCCCCGAATTCCTCCGAGTGAGCTTGCGTAGTGACGAGCAACAAAATCGTCCAGTCCAGATTCGGCATCGCGTTCTTTGCCGGTGAACTTGTTGATGTCGCCTGTACCTCCACTGGAGGGAACGAGCTCACCGTAGGGGTAGTAGTCATCCGATTCCCGCACGCTCTGATCCAGCCGGGTCAGCGTGGCATTGCAGCTGGAGAATGCACCGAGACTCATGCGCCTATCATTTTGGCGAGGCACACCTATTCCCGCCTAGAACTGGATCGCTTTCTGCACCAGCGAAAAAATCCTGAGGGAAGACTTAGTTTTCCTCAGACTGTTGCTTTTCTCGCTCTTTTTTCTTCAATGCCGCCAACTCGCGTGACTTCCGAAACAAAAAATAGTACGGGTATTTTCCCGTCCAGCGAACATAAGCCACCAGGTTCACTACTAAGAGTATGATCGCCGATACAAACAGTACTCCTCCGATGAGGGTGAATAATATAAAGGTCAGGGTCTCACTTTGCCATGCGCGCGGAATAACTAGTGCAAATGCCATCAGACTTGCCCATAGAACAACAAAGGCTATGAGCCATCGAACACTGGTGCGGTATAAGGTTTCATGCCGATTCATTTCTTCCCTCCACACTAGAAGCATCCAGATTTCCCAGTAGCCGTTGTAGTCGTGAGCTTGGAGGCGGAGGCAGAAGGAGATGCCAAACCCATGTGTGGGAAACGGGGACGCGCCCGGCTGTTCGGAAGCTTTGATTCTGCTCCTACCTGCTAAAACAAAACAACGCCTGGAGAAAACTGCAAAGCTCCCCTGTTCTTTGTGCTATTGCAGTTGGAGAATGCACCAAGATTCGTGCGTTTATCATTTTGGCGAGGCACAGGGCCAACGCGAGGCACAACTTTAGGACATCCACGCTATTGCGCTTCGTTGACGAATCCAGACACCGTCTTTTCTTTGCAGGAGCACGTATCTTCCATCACCGCCCTCTTCTCCGGATCGATAAGCAACATACACGACAGCCTGCGTTTTTTGGGAGTTGAAGCCAACCCGCGAGAGAGTGAAAATCCCGATCGCGTCAGGATATTTCTGGCGCAGTGTCTCCCAAAAATGTCCTGGCGACTTATCCGATAATTCCGCCTCCTCCTTGTGCGTTATCAGAATTGTCGGGAGAGGAGTACGAAATCTGTTTGAAAGGAAATCTATTGCCAGGTTTCTTAGCTTGAAATTTGCTATGGTGTCGGCCAGTAGTTCGGACCGCAATGCTAGCCATTCCTCCTCACGCTTACTGCGGACAGGCTCCTTAGCGTGAGTGTCGAGCAGGCCTTGCAGATCGTAGGCGCCCCCGGCGTTAGTCTCGTTCTCGACAAGGATTGTTTCTGGAGGTTTGCTCTGCTCTACGACATCCTTGAGGGCTAGCGTCCAGATCTCATACTCCTCGTCCGTTGGGGCAGGACTGCTTGTGGAGTCCTGCGCATCGGGACTAGGTATGCTACGAGGCAGCGCCGACACAGGTATTTGTCCCGCTTCTGACATAAACATCAGCAAAAGCAACGAAACGAAGGCGAAATGTATGACTCTCACATTGTTCGCCTTTCAATTGATTTTGGAGTCGCAAGCACCGTGGACGGTCCCATGGAATTTATTGTATCGTTTTCCAGCATAACCTCGGGCCGCCTGCAGCTTAGATATTCGTAGTCGCCAGCTCCCCCATTTGAAGAAAGATGAAACCCCTCCCCGATGAATAGTCCAGTCAACTCGCCCGGCATCCTCAGGGATGCGGATTGCCAGTCTTAGGGTCTACAGTGTCATGTTGTCTGATCGTCTGTAGAAACCCGTGTTCATCGGAAAGCGAATCGGGCTTTTGTGGTGTCCTTGAAAGGAGTGCGTTACTTGGGCTTCCATCCTCAGTGAGCTCATAAACCTTGCCGTCCCGAAGTTCGTAGGCCGTCAGAATCGCGAAGTCCTTGCCTTCATGAACTTGGCGAAGGAAGAACACATACCTTCCTCCGACATACGCCTGACCGAGGAAGCCGATCCTAGAACCGTCATGAATGACACGACCGGAAGACATCCTCAGTGTACCTCCGAACTGGTCCGTTATCAGGGTTTGATCCGATGAACGACTGAACCCATCAGGACTCTTGAACACTTCGTCCACCTGAAGCGCGGTTTCCGTGTAGATGTGCGTTCGGTCAGCAGACAGATATGGCTGTACTCTTGTGACCTTCCCCACTAATACGATCGCGCTCTCTCTGACGGGAATCAGGGGAATCCCACCCCTCGCAATATGCTCAAAGAAACAGTCTCCCGACATCATTAAATCACAGCCGCCACCGTTATATCGGGCGCTCTTGGCCGCCCGCGCCATCCGTTCCTCTGGCTGAGGCGACTCCGGCTCTTCTCCAATGGCAACCTGCGTCGTGGAAGTCTGCCCGATTGAAGAGCTGTCACCTGGCTTCACCTGTGCGACCAGCTCCAGCGAAAGAATAGCCACGATCAGAACGAGTAAACGCCCCTTGTTCACAGTCTCTGTAACCGCCAAGAAGAACGATTTCATCTCCATAGACTCCTCCAGGAAATTCAGGGACAGACGGAACTGACCCCATTTTTCGTTCCATTCTGGAACTCGACTCACGCCAAAGCCTCCTCATCACTATGCTAGAATTATGCAGTACCCTAAGAACAGGGACGTTCCAGCTGGGACGAGTATATTTCTGCTGCAAAGCAGGTTCCAAATCGGGACGAAAATGGGGCCACTCCCGTCTGTCCCCGAATTTCCCATACCCTAATGGTTGGGCTTGAGCTGTTCTAGCAAACGCGCACCCTCCTCGTATTTGCCTGCTGGTATGAGAACTCTTCCATTTTGAAGAAAGACCAGCGGGACGAGTGCGCTTCCGATCCACACCTTGTTGTCACTGGTTTTCTCCGTATCTATCTTCAACTGATCGGCAGGTACAGGGCCGTTGTCGCCGTAAGGAAGAAACTCGCCTTCGTATTCAGTGTTGCCGTCCACATCACTGAGCTTACAACGATTGTGCCCAGCGTCATCCGAGCAGGAGAGCCACCAGCCTCGCCTAGGTCCTGGAAAGCCCACATGAGGAGCCCACAGGAACACTGCATTTGTAGCAACGCCTTTTGGTTGGCTCGGTATTCGACCGGCCCACCAGTAGGCAAGCACCAGCACCACTATCAGGGAAGCAACAATCCCCGCGACCGCGTAGGTCACTTTCTCGAACAGCGTCATTCCACAAAAGACCTTCTCGTTATCCCGCCCGGTTATTGGCACAGCTGCTTGCCCTTGTCATCAGTCCAGCAGATTTTGTGAGTAACTTTCTCCTTTGAGAAATTCAGGGACAGACGGGACTGACCCCGAATTGTCTAGCCACCCATCAGCCGCTCCCAACCGAGTACAACCTCTTGATCATCTACAGCCGTCCGCCGTTCCCTTATTTCTGCTGTGGGATTAAGACCCAGCCGCCGGACCAGCGGGGGATGCGCAATTCCTTGGGGGACTCGTACGCCCAAAACAGATGCACGTCTGACTCCTTTACAACGCGACTGATATCTTCGACAACACTCTCCAAGTTGATCTCCTCGGTCAACGATGCTCCCGACGCTAACGAGACCTTGTCCCCCGTAGGGTCATCGATCGGAATTGCCATTTTGATCGGTCTTCCGTTTGGCCTGACGGCCACGAAAATCATGCTGCGTCTCGATCCCCATGGCAATTCGGACCGTCGGAATGTAGTGGTATGCTCCGCGCCGGATCTCAGTGTCACGCGCAACCTGAAACGCTTCTCAGGACTCAAGGCAACCTCGATTCCCGCAGGTTTGGTCTCAGCAGAGGTCCGGCTTCCCGCCGCAGCCACTCCGAGCGCGACCAGAAAATAGGTGCCCACAAGCATACTGCACATAGAGCGATTGCGAATGTTAAAACGAGTCACGATGGCCTCCTCATCATTAGTCCAAATTAGTCCAACCCATCCAGTTAAGGCATCTCTGGGCAATTAAGCGACTGAGACAAATTCGCACATTGGGCGGGAGGCCTACCCTCCGGTTTTCCTTCCGTTACTTGACTCAGGGTGCCCATCCTTGCGTTTTTTGCAAGGGTGGGCGGCAGGGAGGCTCAAGGCTCTCACCGGGTTTCCTGTTTTGTCCTAACTTCATCGTGCCAGTTTATGAAGATCCCGACTCCCGCCCTTCGCAAAGTGCGCGAAGGATGGGGCACCCTTGTGTTGGTAGTGTCAACGAAGATCAAGAACAAAGCCTGGGCCACCCGCCCAGAGGCTTAGATCTTTCCGATTCCCTTAACAATATCTCGCTTGTAGCGATACAGCTCGCGTGCTGTGCGGCAATAACTACACTCTATTATGTGGGACATATAGCGTGACTCATGGTCTCTTTTTTCCCCGAGCAAAACAAAACTGAAGAGCCCATCCGCCACTTTGGGATTGCTGCAAGTCATGGCTTCAAGCTGCACAGACAAATCTCTTGCTTCTTGGTCACTTAGCATTTCATTGCACCTTCATCGTCTTCTGCAAGGCCTCTACCGTCTCTTTACCAACTTTAACATTGACCTTCGTGAATCCTTGGCTTAGGAATTGCGCAAGTTAGAATTGACGATTGCAAGAGCCTGTATCGTAACCGTAGAGGAACCGACTCCTTTGGCGGCCTTCTTTGCGCCTTGCTCAATTGCCCCAATCGTCCCCGCGAATGCCCGCGTTGTACGCTCCGAGAACAGAAACCGCCGTATTTTCACCAGCACTTGCGATCCGAGCCCGTCTGTCCCCGAATTGTCTCAAACACACACGCTCTTGTGGGCTGGTAAGTGCCAGCAGCAGGTACTCTGCTAGACATTCAGAATCCGAGGGGGCCTCTACTATGCTCAGCTCAGGAACGCAGGGACGATCTCTCGTCGCCCACGAGCTTTCGCCATTTCGGGGTACCAGCTGACTAACTGGTCTTTTTGGGCCACCGTGAGCCTGGCTTTAACCGAGTTCCAGAGTTCTTCGAGCCGCTGATATTCCAACACCGCTGCAAGGTTATCTGCCAAGACAGTTGGTTGTTCTGGTGTGATTCCTCTGATATAGGCGTCCCAGGTGCTCGGAGGAGCCGACGATATCTCCAAGAACTCGTATGTCTCGATGTTGTAGTTCCTGCGGGACGCGGCTAGCTCGGCCACGATTTTCGCGTCGAGTTTTGGATCGCCATTGCGACTGTTGCCAGAGAGTATGTCGGTAGTGAAGTCATTGCAGATCCACGCGGCCTTCAGTTCCTCGTCCGTCAGTGCCGCCCATCTGTTGACGACCCCATGAACACTTTCCGGTGCCCCGCAGTTCCGTATTAACGATTCCAGCGTGGCGCGGGTTTCGGCCTTTCGCTGAGCGGAAAAGGAAACCAGATAGTAGTTCTCCTCTCCCGAGAGGATTTGGTGCACTATATCCCGGCACCCCAATCGCAGCGGAGTCCTGACGTCTTCCCCAACGTCAACACCGATGCTGGACCAGTGTAGGCCAAACCAATCCGTGCTCAGGAGCATGATCAGAGAGTCGACCATTACCTCCTCCACTCAGGTTTGGATGGCACCGGTAAGTCAGCTAAGAACTGGGCTTGAGGCGGGATTGGACATCCTTTGGCCTTGGGAAATTCCGGGACAGGAAATTCAGGGATAGACGGGACTGACCCCATTTTTCGTTCCATTCTGGAACTCGACTCACGCCTATTGAGGAGACCCGTCCTACATACTTTTAGACTGTTTCTTCCGCTCATAGAGCCAGAGTGCACCAAACAAAATTCCACTCGCTACCGCTATTGAAATGCTAAAGCTACGATATTCTTGGTCACCTCCAGATATTCTCAGCAAATGCCATTTCGCCCCATAGTGCAGAATCATGATGCCACTCGCCCACCCATAAAGGCATGTAAAAGCGAGCCCAAGAGTGATGCCATTTCCAGTTTTGTACTTTCTCGCCCAAAACGTACCAATGTAAAATGCTGTCTGAAGCCCAGCAAAAGCCAATATAGGCAGAGCGACTTCGGCCCACTGCAACTGACGGCCGTAATGCAATACGGATGCTGCACCGAGCCCAAGCAAGACAATGACACTTAGCCCAACGGCAAGCTCACGTACAGATCGGTGTTTATCGTTCATTCGCACTTCCTGTAAAATATTTCTTTGAGTTCGTCGTAGCCTGACCTCTGTATGTAGTAGCCTCCAACCACAAAGGCTGGTGCAGCTTCAACTGCAGGTATACAGAGACTACCCGCTGATTGAACACAAGCATAGAATATTCCTCCCAAGCCCCCGACTTCCAATCCGGTACCAAGCAGCACGTCTACGCCAGCTTCGACAATTTGCCACCCAAACGCAAGAGTCTCAAGGTCTCGCTCTTGCCTTTCCATCTTAGTGCGAGGCTCCTTGCAATCGCATTTGCCCTTTGGCTTGGCTGGCGGAGGGGAAATATCCGGAACATCTGGGCCGAGGATGTTCTGCATCGTTTGGTCGTGTTCGCGCTGCATATTAGCGCGCTCGTCTGGCGTATGGATACAGTCGATCGGATACTGCGGGCAATCCAAACCCGACGGGTCACTGAAATTTATGGGCCTGTTCAATACAAAGGCGTACTTGTCGATACCGCCCAAGAAGCCGACTGGATCTTCGGAAATGAACCGTCCTGTCTTTGGATCATAATATCGGGCGCGATCAAAATAGATCCCGGTTTCCGAATCAAATTCGCGTCCGCTGTGTCTAAACGGATTTGCCAGCGTTCCTGTAGAAGTTACCAACTTCCCATAGCCATCGTAAATGTAAGTATTGGCGAGCATTCCCGTGCTATTGCTTAGAGATGTGGTCGATCCGAGGCCGTCCGTCTCGTAGTAACTCGTCGTACTCGCACGAAGTTCCGCCAACTCTTCATCCAGTCCTCGCGTTTCGGTATGCCGCGCAAGCACATTGCCTGAGCCGTCCACCTCTTCCAGCAAATTCTTCTTGTCATACAAATAATTTGTCGTTCCGCTCGGCGAACTCTTCTGAATGCGTCGCCCGAACGGGTCGTACTTGAACGTTACCGTCCCTGTTCCCGGCACCACCACCTGCACGAGCCGATTCTCATAGTCCCACGTGTACTGTTTGCCAGAGGGGTCCGTCAGCGTGTTCCCGTTGTTGTCGTACGTGTAGCTCCCCGTCGAATTCGAGGTCAGCTCGTTCGACGAATTGTAGTTGTAGGGACTCACACCGAGTGACGACAGTCTATTCCCCACCGCGTCGTAGCTGTAGCTCTCTGTGGTCGTGGCCCCCTGGACCACCTGCGTCAGCTGATAGAGCGGGTCGTACGTATACGCTTCCGTAACGTTGTTCAGCGCGTTCAGCTTCGTAAGCCGGTTGCCCGCGTTGTCGTACGTGTAGGTCGCCCCGTCCAGCGTGGTCCCGCCCGAGTTCTTGTGCAGCACGCTCAGCAGGTGCGACAGGTTGTCGTACGCGTAGCTCGTCGTGATTCCGTTCGGACGCGTCAGGCTCGTCCTCCGGCTCAAGGCATCGTAGCCGAACCCAAAGCTCCCTGTCAGCGAACTCGCCAGATTGCTCAACCGGTTCAGCGTGTCGTACGTGTAAGTATTCGTCGAGCCGTCCGGAGCCTGCATCGTCGTCCGGTTCGACGCCGCATCGTACACGTTCACCGCCGTGTACGTGTGCCCCGGCAGGAAGGCATACTGCGTCGCCGTCCCAATCTGACGCCCCATATTGTCGTAGGCGATGGTGTAGCCGCCGGTCGGATCGTTCACCTGATACACCCGGCTCGCCAGGTCGTAGTAGTAATTCGCGCTCGTCGTGTCCGGATACGTCTTCGTCGTCAGCCGGTTCAGCGCATCGTACACGTACTGGATGGTCTGATTCTTGCGGTCCGTCTTCGACGTCAGATTGCCGACGGCGTCGTACAGGTAGCTCTCGCTCAGCGTCGACGGGAACGAGGTACTCAACACCCGCCCGTAGGCATCGTAGCCCATCGTGGTGACGTGGTTGTTCGCGTCGGTGATGGTGAGCAGATTGTTTTCATTGTCGTAGCCATACTGCGTTACGTTGAGCGCCGGGTCCGTCACCGAAGTCAGCCGGTCGGCATCGTCGTAAGCGTAGATCGTCGTCTTGTTGTTCTGATCGGTGGCGGAAGTGCGGCGTCCACGCGAATCGTAGACGAAGCTGGCCGTCGTGTTGTCCGGATACGTGATTCCGGTCAGCCGGTTCATCAGATCGTAGGCGAATTGCGTGACCTTCAGGTTGGCGTCAGTCACGGAAGTGCGGTTCCCGCGCGCGTCGTAGCCGTAGGTGGTGACGTTGTTTTGCGCGTCGGTGATGGTCTGGATCAGCCCCGTGGGGAAATACGCCAACGTGGTGACGTGGTTGAGCGGGTCGGTGATGGTCGTCAGCTCGCCCTTCGTGTCGTAAGCAAACTGGGTAACGCTGGCGGGTGTGGTGCCTCCATCCGGCGAAGGTGACGTGACGGTCAGCAGGTTCCCATTGGGATCATACGTGTTGGTCGTTGTGTTGCCCAGTGGGTCGGTCATGGTCAGGACTTCGTTGAAGCTGTTGTAGGTATAGGAAGTTGTGACCGGTGTACTGGAATCGAGATGGGTCATAACGGAAAGAACGTTCCCGCTGCCATCGTACGTGTAATTGGTTGTGTGGCCGAGCTGATCGACGGTATCGATCATGTTGCCGGAGCTGTCGTAGTCGTTGTGGATGGTGCCGCGTGCGGAACAGGAGGAACATCCCGCGCCGACGACATCCGTCACGTACCAGGTCCCGCCCGTCGCCAGCGAGACATAGGCGGTCTGCAATCCAGCCGAGTTCGTGAGCGTGGTGGTTCGGGTTATCCCGAAATTTATACCCGTGGTGGAAGTCAGACCGGCAACCGTGACGCTGATCGGACCCGAAGTGGTTCCAACGGGGACGAGGGCGACGATCTGCGTATCGCTCCAACTGGTCACCGCCGCCGATACGCCGTAGAACTGCACGGAACTCGTGCTTTGCGTAGCACCGAAACCGGAGCCGTGGATCGTTACGGGAGTGCTGACGGGACCGATGGGCGGGTTGAAATAACCGATGATCGGCGCGGTATCCACCGTGAAGGGCACACTGTTCGAAGAAACAGAGCCGAACGGTACGCCACCCGCGTTCACTCCCGTGAGCGTAACCGTGACGGGACCGGAAGTTGCCGCGCTTGGCACCGCGATCTGCAGGCTGGTATCCGTCCAGCTCGTGGGCAATGCAGGGGTGCCATTCATGGAAACCTGAATCTGGCTACCCGCTCCAACACCGGTCGTAAAACCAACACCGTTGATCGTCACAAGTCCGCCGGCCGCCGCCGAGGGTGGAGTCAAGCTCGTAAGCACCGGATGAATCGCGGTGAAGTTCACGTTGGTATTACTGGAAATCGAGTTCACCACGACGGCAACGGGACCTGTTCCCGCAGGCAACGTGGCTGGCACGGTTGCCACGATCTGCGACGGCGTCCAACTGGCAATGGAGGTGGCCAGCACGCCGTTGAATTTGAGCGTGCTGCTCCCTTGCGAGTTGCCGAAATTCGAGCCGTTTATGGTAACCATCGTGCCAGTCCCGGCAACAATCGGCGACACACTGGAAATATAGGGGGTAGTCCCCAACGTGAGCGACACATTGTCAAACGTCGCGGTATCCGTGCCGCCTTGACTGCTCAAGGCCAGCCCAATGTAAACAGTCGGCGCCATCACGACCGTTGTGGGTCCGCCTACCTGCGTCCACGTAGCTCCATTGGACGAGACGTAGGCCGTAAACATGTTTCCGCTCCGAACGAGCTGTATCCAATAGGGATACGCCGACGCTGAAAAGAATGTTGCCTGGCTGGTGGTGGCTGCTCCAGTCGTTGGACGGTCATACAGGAATCCCTGATTCGGTTGGAAGAAAACAAAAGCATGGGTTGAGCTCGGACTTAAGCTTTCCCGGATCATCACTCCGGCCTGCGGAATCGTAGTGGCTCCTTGCAGGTTCGCAACTCGCGCGATGATGGATCCGTCGCCCACCAGTGGTTGATACACATAGTGGAACTGATCCGAAGTCCCCCAAACGCTCTGCCCAGAGTCCGTGATTGTGAACACGCCAGCCGAGTACGTGGCCGTTCCCATCGCTACGGTTGCTCCGCCCACATCCAGGTCTTGCCAACCGCTCGGAAGCGGCTGCGTCGTCACCGCGAACGTCACGGGATTGCTGGCATTCATACTCGGGGCCACCAAAATCGTTAGTGGTCCTGAAGTAGCTCCGTTCGGAATTGTCACCACGATGGATGTAGAGCTCCATAAATCTATGATCAGCGGCGCGCCGTTCAGCAACACCAGGCTGGCACCCTGCGTATTTCCAAAACCCGAACCAGCGATCAATATTTGGCCACCGACGGAACCCGTCGTGTCGGATAAACCAGAGATCACAGGTGCCGGAGCCCCGGCTGAGTTAATCGACACGTTATCAAAGGTGGCGGTCTGAACACCCCCTTGGCTACCTAGCGCCAATCCTGCGTACACACTTTGCGCCATCGCAACCGTAGCGCTTCCCGCCGGAGACCAGTTGAGCCCGTCGATGGACACGTATCCGGTAAACACATTCCCATTCCGGATCAGCTTGACCCAATACGGATAGTATCCGGTTTGGAAAGATGAGGCTTGGGTTGCGGTATTTGCTCCAGTCGTCGGACGGTCATACAAAAAGGCCTGGTTGGGCTGGAAGAAAATGAACGCATTGGTCGAACTCGCGCTCAAGCTTTCCCGGATCATCACCCCAGCCTGCGTGCTTCCTCCCCCTTGCAGGGTCGCCACTCGCGCGACGATCGATCCATCGCCGACCAACGGCTGGTAGACAAATTGGAGCGCATCCGCCGTACCCAGAATTTGCCCGTCATCTGTCAGGGTGTACGTTCCACCCGAGAAGGTCGCAGTCCCAGCCACACCAAGGGTCGTCACCCCCACGTCGAGGTTCTGCCAGGAACTCGGTAACGGCTGCATGGTGACGGCGAAATTCACTGCGTTACTGTCATTCATGGTAGGCGCAACACTTACAACCAGGAAACCCGTGGTGGCTCCGTTCGGAACAGTAAACACGATTGATGTATTACTCCAAGTAACAATCGTCATTGGGATAGCGCCCAGCGACACTCGGCTTCCGCCCTGCGTGGCACCAAAATTAGAGCCGGAGATCGTGACCTGGCTCCCAATCGATCCCGTCGTCGAAGACAAGCTGGAGATGACGGGTGCTGGAGATGCAACCGAGTCGATCGACACGCCGTCGAACGTCGCCGTGTCAAGGCTCCCCTGACTGCTAAAAGCGAGTCCAACGTAAGCATTTTGTGCCATCGTGACCGTCGCGGACGTCCCAATTTGTATCCAGTTGAACCCATCCCATGAGACAAATCCAGTGAACACACTCCCGCTTCGAACCAGCTTGACCCAATATGGATACCCTGTCGATCCAAACGGTTTCGACTGGTACGCATAGTTGGCCCCTGTCGTCGGACGGCTGACGAAAGACGCCTGGCTGGGATAGAAGGAAACAAACGCATTGCTAGAATTTGTATTCAGGGTCTCTCGAATCATCACTCCCGCCTGAGGAATCGAACTAGCCCCAGCCAGGCTCACAACTCGCGCAACGATTGATCCATCTCCCGAAAGCGGCTGATACACGAAATGAAATGAATCCGCAGTACCATTAAGTCCTGTTCCAGCGCCTAGGACAGTAAATGTTCCGTTTGAATAAGTGGTACTTCCGGTCAGCCCATTCACAACCCCAATATCCTGATCCAGCCATGAACCTGGAGGCGGCTGCGAGGTAACGGTGAACGATGAGCTGTTGACTGTGTGGCCATTCACGACGACGGAAAAAGGCCCGGACGTGGCACCTGGAGGAACAGTCACGCCAAGGCTGGTATCGCTCCAATCGACATTCGAGATCGCAGTCCCATTGAGAAAGACCGTGCTGATGCCCTGCGCCGCGCCGAAACTCGCTCCCGAAATCGTGACCAATTTCCCGATATTCCCGGATGTCGGGGAGATGCCAGTAATACTCAGCCCCGCTGACACGGTGAAGCTCAGTCCGTTGCTTACAACCCCATTTCCGGTGACTGCGACATTACCTGTCGTAGCGCCGGTTGGCACGGGAACAACAATCGACCCGTTACTCCAACTAGTTGGGGTCGCCGTCGTTCCGTTGAACTTGACCGCGCTCGAGCCCTGCGATGCTCCAAAATTCGTGCCTGTAATAGTAACCATGGTTCCCACGACTCCCGAGGTGGGCGAAACAGTGGTGATGCTCGGAGTCGGCAATACGGTAAACGCTGAACCCGTGCTGGCCACGCCGCCAACTGTCACAGCGACGTTGCCCGTCGTTGCACCGGTTGGCACGGGCACCACAATTGACGTCGCGTTCCAACTTCCCGGGGTCGCCACCGTTCCGTTGAATGTGACCGTGCTGGTTCCCTGTGTCGCCCCAAAGTTCGTCCCGGTTATCGTCACGGATGCTGCAACCGCACCGGATGTCGGCGAGAGACTGGTAATGGTTGGTGTCGGTATGACGGTGAAATTCGAACCGTTGCTGTTAACGCCGCTGGCGTTGACCACGACGTTTCCCGTGGTAGCCCCGGTAGGTACGGGGGCAACAATCGATGTTGCATTCCAGGAGGTAATCGTTGTCGCCTGCGTCCCATTGAACGTCAAAGTTCCGGTTCCTTGCGTTGCCCCGAAATTCGTGCCCGTGACCGTCACCGATGTGCCAGCGGGTCCGGTTGTTGGGGAAAGACTTGTGATACTGGGAGTCGGCACCACGGTGAAGGACGAATTATTGCTCGCAACACCATTCACGGCCACAACGACACTCCCTGTCGTCGCTCCTGTCGGCACAGTCGCAACAATCGATGTCTGACTCCAGCTCGCGATGCTTGTCGCCGTCGTCCCACTGAACTTAACGGTGCTTGTACCTTGCGACGTTCCAAAATTCGTGCCGGTGATCGTCACCGACGCTCCGATGGCTCCTGTCGATGGGGACAGGTTCGTGATACTTGGAACCATCGTAAAGGTGGACCCGTTGCTGTCCACTCCGCTGGCGTGGACCGTCACATTGCCGGTTGTCGCACCCGTCGGCACTGGAGCTTTTACCAACGTCGCTGTCCAACTGGTAATTGTTGTAGCCGGAGTTCCATTGAACGACACAGAACCCTGCGTTGTCGTAAAGCCTGTACCTGTGATCGAAACAGACGTGCCCACTACACCCGAGGTGGGGGACAAGCTGGTGATGCTGGGAGCCGCCACCACTGTGAACGACTTACCATTGCTCCCTACACCGCTGAGAGCCACGACGACATTCCCGGTCGTCGCACCACTCGGAACCGTAGCAACAATGGATGTTGCACTCCAGCTTGCGATGCTTGTCGCCGTCGTCCCATTGAACTTAACCGTACTGGTGCCTTGCGTTGCGCCGAAATTTGTCCCGGTGATCGTCACGGATGCGCCCACCGCCCCGGTTGTGGGCGAGAGGCTTGTGATGCTTGGTGTCGGCAGGACGGTAAACGACGAAGGATTGCTGTCCACTCCGCTCGCATGGACGATCACGCTCCCTGTCGTAGCTCCCGTTGGCACCGGAATCACAATCGACGTAGCGCTCCACGTGCCCCCAGGAGCCAAAGTACCGTTGAACGAAACCGTGCTCGAGCCCCTGGTCGCACCGAAATTCGTACCGGTGATCGTTACAGAAGTTGCTACTGGTCCCGAAGTCGGTGACAGGCTCGTGGTACTTGGAGCCGCAACCACCGTGAACGCTTTGCCGTTGCTGGCCACTCCCCCAACGGTAACAACCACATTCCCTGTCGTGGCTCCTGTCGGCACGGTTGCGACCATCGATGTCGAAGTCCATCCTGTGACCGTCGTAGCGGTGACTCCGTTGAACTTGACCGTGCTCGCGCCCTGGGAAGTCCCAAAATTCGTTCCAGTAATCGTGATTGCCGCGCCCACGGCACCTGTCGTCGGAGACAAACTCGTGATCGTCGGTGCAGCCGCACACAAAGCCCCGGAAAATGCCACGCATACCGCTACAAGAACACCAAGCTGTCTCACGATTCGACCCACGATACCCTCTGCTGCTTAAGATTTGGATTTGAAGCAACTCCCGCTAAGCTCAACCTGCATTTAGAAACGCGTCTAGGGAAGCTCAAGACCGCACGTCAGAGGATAGGTGACAGTGAGTGCCTCCACGCCACTGGCCCGCGACGAGGTTAATCCCTGTCCGCAAGTGTTGTAGGTGTGAGATTCCAAGATTTTCCCTTGTGAATCTCTGACTGCGGTAATGTAGGAATTAGCGTCGTACTCGAAGGTCTTAAACGTGGTATCTGGATAAGTGACACTGGTCAGTCGTTGCTGCCCGTCATAGCCATAAGTGAGGGAAATGCCAAAATCCGAGGTAACTGTCTGCACGAGATTTCCGGAAGCGCCATAGTTAAAATAAAGATGCCGCCCGGCTGGGTCGGCGACCGCAGCCAAGCGGCTCTGACTGTCATAGGAGAGTTGAGTTGTGTTCCCGTTGCGATCCACAATCGAAGTCAGGTGTCCGCTTGTTATATCGAAGAACCGCTTCTCTCCGTCCTTGAGAGTTAGCGTCCACGACGTCGCACCCGTCTGCAGCATCGCTCCTGCGTTAGCAGGGGCAGCGGTCGAATATAACGCGTATCCTGTACCTGCCGGATCGAAACCCGTAAACCCAAACGACCAAGTGCTGTCGTCTCCTCTCGCATAACTAACGAAATTTTCAGCTCCAACAAAGATGCTCTCTTCATAGGTCGATCGCCAACCCTTGCCAAACAAGCCCTGCACGTAGCCGGTTCTGCTATTCCAAACGCGAGCCAGAACTAATCCCCGAGAGAGCCCCGGCACTAGAACATCGGTTTGCTCTATATACGTGTTGCCAGTAGACAGCGCAATGGGTCCTCCAGCTTTGGGGCAAGTGGGACACACGTTATCATTGTGCTGGGTACACTTATTGCCATTGTTGAAGCATATGGCAGCCCAAGGTCCCCAACTCACACAACCGAAAGCGCCAGGAGGAATCGGCGGAAAAATCCTGCCATCGTACAGAGAATAGATGGCGTGATCGCTGCGAACTAGGCAGCTTTGTTGGGCCTCCGCCTTCGCGCTGCCAATCCACGCCAAGGCACCGGCCACTAACAACACCACAACTCCGTTGTTTCTCATCACCGTCAATCCCCTCTTAATATGTATCCGCCGAAATTTTGAAACCTCGTGACACTGAGCTTTTCCACAATGGACACCAACGAATGCTGACCCTGATCTCCATTGAACTAGTCTGCAATGTGGTCATGATGGAAGCCGGCGCGCGGCCAAGCGAAGAGCAAATTGATTCTTGGGAGCAAATGCGACGACAACACGAAACGATGTAGGAACACCGATTGAGCCCGAGAAACTGCAATGAAGATTGTTACTCCTGGGAATAAGAATTAGTGCTCCACGTTATTCCCAGCCGTCTTCGGGAGTCAAGTTAAAAATCTGCGTATTCTCAAACGAAGTACGTTGTTTGGAACACTTAGTCTATCCCGTTGGAAGCAAACGCGTAAGACGCGATTGTTCGCGTTACGGAAGGAGGGTAAAACGCCAAGTTTGTCCCGGGAGCACACGTTGGCTTGTGGAAAACTTGTTCCGCCGTCGAGATGCTGTGAAAGATAAAGACTAGAAATAACGAATGCACCGAGACTAGTGCGTTTATCATTTTGACGAGGCACAGCTCTCGCAGCCTCAAAATCGTCTACACCGGGAATAGGGTTCCACTTGTTACCGTCGGCATATTTCCTTTACCTTTCGGCAATCTGAAATCATGTGGCGATTACCGCCAGTCATATGTGTGCCAATACCGCAACATAAAAGCAGGGAATCCAATCATGACAGCCAAAAAAACATAATTTACAAGCGCCCACGGCATCGGAACCCGGTCCCCTAATACCCCGCCGTACACATAAACAGCGATAAACAAAACTCCCGGAAAAAACAGTAAGAGTAATGCCCATTTCTTGAGTTTTAGCAAACCAATCCCTACAAGAAAACAGTAGACACATGAAATCAAGAGAAGAGCAGAGAGGTTTGGTGCATTGTAAAGGAAGCGTGACCGAAGATTCGCCAGAAACAACAGCAGCATTACAGCGGCCGTGAAGAGAAGGAAGCGGGCACATAGTAAACTCAGAAAGTTGTCTATTTTTCCACTCATTGTCCACAGTTCTCCTTCATGTAGTCTGGTGGAAATAAGGTCCTAATCCGGCTCCCTTTAGAGCCAATACCAACGTATGAGTTTCAACAGGATCTTTGAATGGCTTCCAATTGGATCGGTAGGTTGGTCATCAGTCCGGTGAATTGATTAACTACGAATCGCGCGCCTGACCACGCGAACTTCCCTACTATGTACGCAGGCAATTGAGGGCCAGGAATAAGAGTCGTCGTCCGCAACATCGTGAACCAATCGACCTTCACGAGGCCCTGCGCTGTATCCGTATAGGCCGACGCCCCGGAATAGCTGCTGAATGCCTCGGTTGTGCCGTCGCCCAAGATCATGTTCGATTCCCACGCCGCTGTAGTGGTCGACCACTTTCCTCCCTTTGAAGAAGTATTCTAGCTGCTTTACATTGCTCAGGCGACATCTTGGAGGGGATCCATTGGGTATCGGGATTGTTCGGATCGTCTGGGTCGTCCCACGAACCATTGACCACAACCACGGTCACACCGTTTGTTGAACTTTGCTGCTCTCGCCGTCTACAAAATCGACTACAGTGCTGTAGCCGAAAAACCAGAAATGCAGTTTAAGTGCTTGAAAACATTGGTCGGGGAGAGAGGATTTGAACCTCCGACCCCCTGGTCCCGAACCAGATTCCAGCTGCTATCAAAGGCTACTGAATTCTGTAGAGCGCAAGTGATTGATGTTGAACGAGTTGTTGCATCGATTTTGGATCTTGTTGAATTTGATTGATCCAGAGTGCTTTCGCAGCCTCAATTTCGTCTACAGTGATGTTTCTGCTTTGGAGCACTCCGCACAGCTAAACAACAGAGACGCGCTCGTCTATTCGGGGCGCTTTTGATCTCTGCCCCTGCCTGCTGAACAAACAACGCTTGGGGGAAACTACAAATCTCTCCCACTTCTCCGCAACCTTTCAATGAAAAAACCCGCACCTAGACTGAGGCGCCTATCATTTTGGCGAGACACAACCGCTCCGGCTTGCTCGGCAAAACAAAGCATGGGAAAACTGCAAAGTTCCCCTGTTCGTCGTGCGATTGCAGATGGAGAATGCACCAAGACTCGTGCGTTTATCATTTTGGCGATGCACACGACCCCGCTTTTCAATGTGGCAAACAGTCCTGACTCCCGCCCTTTGCAAAAACCGCAAAGGACGGCGCACCCCTTGTCTTGCTGGTGCCGGAGAAATCAAATCTGGGCCACCCGCCCAGCGATCCGCTCCTGGTAAGGTTGCCGAGCGGATCGTAACTGGAACTCTGCGACCGGGGTTGGAGTGGAGTTCGATAGAAATTGGAGAAGCCTCACACAACGAACACCGCGTTGTGTGGGCCACCTGCCAAATTCTCCAAGATTTGACAACTTGCGGCCATCCGCATCAGAGTCTTTAGAGTGTCTACTGAGCATAATCCCCCTTCCGCGAACTCCCTAGTCCGTCCAGTCATGCCCGAACTGGATGTGCTGCGAGGGGTTGCCATCCTTGGGGTCGTTCTTTACCACAATTTTTCGATGGCTTATGAAGGGACGTTACATTTCTCCAGACCGGCAGAGATTTTCGTCCATTGGACAGGTTCAGGTTGGCTGGGAGTGAATCTTTTCTTTGTCTTATCGGGATTCCTCATAACCGGGATTTTGCTGGAATCGAAAAACGATCCGAATTACTACAAGCGCTTCTATCTACGCCGAGCGTTGCGCATTCTCCCCATCTTCTATTCGCTGCTGGTGATGCTCCTGGCTTTCGGTTGGAGCACGAAGGCCTATTTTGCCCTGAATCTTATTTTTCTATCGAATGTCACAGCCTTGCTTGGAGTTAAGCAAACCTGCGGATGGCTTTGGTCGCTGGCCGTCGAGGAACACTACTATTCGGTCTGGCCTACCATTGCGCGCCACCTCAGTCGGCGGCGGCTGGCCCAATGTGCCCTGGCGATTTGTATCGTCGTTCCCTTGCTCCGGGGTGGCTGGTTTGCTCTTGGCCACAACGAGTTGGGACTCAGATCGTGGACCTGGTTTGTGGCGGACAACCTTGCGGCAGGGAGTCTGCTGGCGATTGTTGTTCGCTCGCTCACCCAGAAGCAAGTTCTCCGCTTATGTCTCGGACTGTTGATTACTGGCGTGGGGCTAGCCGGATGGGGTGGTGGTTCCTACGGATTGCTGCATCATGGCTTGATTCATGGATACGCAGAGGCCATTCTCCAACTCACGTTTGCTGGCATTTTCTTTGGCGGCCTTCTCCTGCTCTTTCTGCTTTTAGGAACCAGTTCCTGGAGCTGGCTGACGCGCTGGCCATTCCTGAGTTTTTTGGGATACATCAGCTACGGGCTCTATTTGTTCCACCCCATTGTTTATTCGTTTTATGACGCTTTTGCGAAACGATTCTTCCCGAGCTTGCAGCCTCAGGATTACCGGTTCGACCTCGTGGTCTTGAGATTTGCGGTGGCTGGAGGCGTCTCGGTGGGTCTTACGTATCTGTCGAGGAGATACTTTGAGGAGAGACTTCTGCGCATGAAGAAGCCACTCGAGGCCAAGTATTTTGGTGCTGCCCGGGTAGCGCAACCGGCCGGTTCTTGAGTTCCTTGGAATGACTCGAAACGGCTCTTCTGTCTCTGTACGCCCACTTGGTTTCCGTGAAGCCAGCCCGAGACGGTGCGGATGAACGATGGCAAAAGAGATGTTGGTCACGACATTGTGCGACTCGACCCCGCGTTCCAATGTGCCAAACAGTCCTAACTCCCGCCCTTTGCAAAAACCGGACGGAGCGCCCCTTGTATTGATGGGACGATAAAGGTCAAAAGCCTAGCCACTCCACCCGGAAGCCTGAGCAACCCACCAAACGACGCGTGGGGCTAGCCCTCGGGCATCATTTGGCGTGCCGGTGACGGTTTTCCATTTGCCGGAAGAGCCGTACATCCGACTTGGGACAAGGTTCCAGGGAGGCTGCGCGGCGGAGGGGAACATCAAGCGCCAACGGACGTTAGCCCCCTGCGATAGATCAAGAATTGGGGGCAGGCCCGTCTGTCCCCGAATTTCCTTATTTACCGAATTTCGCGACGACGGCCACCAACGCTACGCCCGCGAAGGTTACAGCAGCAAGAGACTGTATTTTCCTTAAAACCTGCACTGGGGGAACACCGCTCAAATGAAGCGTATTGTTGACGGCCAGATGGAAGGCGACAGCAATTGCACCTGCAAGGAGAACAACAGCGGTAGTCCTTGGAGAGAAAACGGGCGTCGTGCTCTGCATCAGATAGTTCGCAATCACTACCGCCAACATAGTAACAACAAATACTGCGACCCAAAACCTGTAAGTTTCAAGGTGGCTTGATTGGTTGTCGCGAAAGAGACTGGCTATCGCGTCGTCTGCTTTGGTAGCAACCAAAAATCTAACGAAAAATACGATTAACCATAGGAAGGCCACATTCCCTAAGCGTAAAGAGGCAATTTTTGAGAGATCTTCGCTAATCCGGAAATCAAATCCCCCGCATATAGCAACAATAAAAAAACATAACCCCGTGCCTGGAAGCCTAGTTATGTTCACTTCCAGCAGCGTAACGACGTACACGGCCGCAACAGCGACCATCGCTACAAGAAAATGGGGTTTAAACGCCATTTGCTAGCATCGAATCTTTTAGACATCTTATAGATTGCCCGGCATCTTTAGCCCCTGCCGAGGAGTCGTCGCTACTTCATTTCCATGCCACACTCATAGGCGCCGTACCATGCTCCGACGAGTAAACCCCCTAGTGCGGCTTCGGGGGCCACTCTTATAGCTGCCCTTGCCGCAGCCGCAAGGATTTCTGGTGTCAATTCTACCCCCCCCCCCGGCAGGTGCCAGACAAAGTGGCCGAGCGAACCACCTGCTGCTCCCAAGACCGATTCTTTAAAGCCCTTATTCCCAACGCACTTGAGGAAATCCTTGAGGAGTGCTATCTCTTGGGCATCAGGACCTGTAAAACACGGGTTGAACTGCGTGGAAATCTGTCCCTTCCTGCAGTCGTGTATTCCATCATTATATTTCTCATTCATGATCGCCGGATCCGGCACCTGCGCCCACAGATTCTGCGATTCCTGATTCGCCAGCACCCCCACCAACGCCCCCCAGTTCTTGTCCTTAATCGCCTGAGCGATCTGCTTCAGCTCATCCGCGAAGCGCGTATCGCACGGCACACCGAAGCATCCGCCGCCGTTGATGCCGATGCCTCCGCCCACGCTCACGCCGTTCGGCCCGATATTGATACTTATACTGATAGTCCCGCCGCCACCACCACCACCACCGCCCCAGTCCCCACCCCAATCGCCACCGCCCCAGCCCCCACCCCAATCGCCACCGCCCCAGTCCCCATCACCCCAATCCGTCCCTTGCGGATCGATCCGGTTGAGAGGGGAGTTGCCCACGTACGCATACCGGTTCCAACTCTGCGGATCGGTCGGGTCCACCGCCCCCATCCCCGCCGGGTCGGGCGACAGCCAACGGCCTTGCCCCGCGCGATAATCCCGCTCCGGGAAATAGTACGTTCCATTGATCTTGTCGTCGTGCAACGATGTCTGACCTGTATAGCCCAACACGTTACCAAGAGAGGAATAATATTCCCCGAACGGCGCATGCGCCCCCGACGAAGAAAGCGTGCCACCCAGAGTATAGAAGGCTCGGATCGTCCCCTGCCAGTCGGCGATCTGGTAGCCAGTGGCGCCGCCATTTACGCTGTAGACCGAGCCTCCCGGCAGTGGATATTCCGAATAGTCTGCCGTCTGTCCCGCCGCCATCATCTTGAACTTGCCCAGCGTGACAAAGGAATCGCGGTAAGTGCCATTCACCGCCCACTCCGCCTTGTGCCCGAAGGCGTCGTAGAGAAATTGCCAAGTGTTGCCGCCCGTTATCGGCCCTGAGGTTGAGAGCGGCTTGCCTTCCGCGTCCCATGTGTAGGTGTTGGAGCCGTCGCTGGTCAGGTTCCCGTTGGTGTCGTACGTGCTTCCGCTCCCCGAGGCATAATGGTTCGTGCTTGTAGTGTAGCCCGGATTCCAGACAAGCGAGCCGCTCTTGGTAATGTTTCCCAAAGGATCATAACCAAACGTCTGCGCCCAGGTGGACCCACAGTTCACGCTGGCAAGGCGGCCCAAATCGTCCGCGCTGTATGTACAGGTCTGCGAATCGGGAGGATTTGCCGGATCGGACACAACCAACTTCTGCAAGCTGCCATTAGGATTCCAGGTCGGCTTCCCAGATAGTAACCCGTTCGTCAGAGGTACGCTGTACTGCGTCATCCGCAGCGTGTTGGGATCGTACAGGTAAGAGATCTGGCTACAGGTTGGGTTGCATGCCGTGTTGAGTCCTGTGGGCTGGCTTGCCGTGTTGTAGGTGATGCCCGAGACTGGAGTGCTGGCATGCACAAGGCTGTGGACGTCCAGCGTGCGCCCTTCTCCATCCACCGCGAATCCCAGCGAATCTTCGTTCAAAAAGGGCCCAAACGACTTCATCACGCCGTTCTCCCAGTACGACATGGGAACGCTGTAGTAGCCGGCGGAGTTGGGTGTGGATTCCAGATAGTTGGCAAGTTCTCCGCGCTTCGTGTAACTAAAACCCTCGTCGGTAACCTTGCCGCAGGTTTGACAAGTCGCGGTGTAGGCTTCGGCAATCCGGGTCTTTGCGTTTGCAACTACGACGCCGCCGACCGTGGCCGCGTCATAGACGAAATACTTGTTGACACCTGTGGAGTTGGGGCCAGAGTAAGTTTTACTGAGCAGGCGGTGCAACACGTCATAAGTGCTGCACGTGGTGTTGGTGTTGGCGTCGTACTTTTTAACCAACTGGCCGGCGTAGGTTCCGGCGCAGGCTACGCCGGGAGAGGAAGGCGCAGTGTCGTAGAAGTACTGGGTCGTTGCGCTTTCAGGGTTGGTCTCGGAAGTGAGGCGGTTGATGCGGTCATAGGTGTAGGAGCGCGTCTGCTGGCTGCCTACCACAGCTTGCGCGTTCTGCGTCACACCGGTGCGGTTGCTGTTGGCGTCGTAGGTGTATTTCGTCCAGAAGCCGGTTTGGGCGTTTGTCTGAGCGCAACTGCCGCTGCCGGTTGTGATGGTGAGTTCGCACACGGAGGTCAAGCGGCCGAGCGCGTCGTATTCGAGTTGCCTGCGCTTCGTGTTCTCTCCGGTTGGCGCTGGTCCCGCTGTTATCAGGACATCATTCCGGTTGTAGGTGTAGGCGAGGGTGCCTCCGCCACTGTCACTGGCCAGGATCTGGCGGTTGAGACCGTCGTAGGTCGTCGTTGTGCCCGGAGCGCTGGCATTCGGCGTACCCGCGGTTGAAACAAACGGCAGCCTCTGGTGCAGAGCCAAACCGACCGAGTCGTAGTCGGTTTCGGTCGTGTCGTAGTTCGTCGCGGTAGGGGATTGTTTGATTTGTGTGAGGTATTGCCGCCCCTGCGTGTCCAGGGTGGAAAGAATGTCAACGGCCGAAGTCGTGCCGCCGTTTACGGGCAGGGTAGCTTCGCTCACGGTAGCGCCCGTGTAGGTGTAGTTCGTGGGATTCAGGAGCGCGTCCTGGGTCTGTGAAGGCCGCCAGAAGAATGAATCGGTGTAGGTGGAGTGAGTAACCGCACCATTTTCGTCGGTAGCACTGGTTTCGACGCCGCCGGTGCAGTTCCAGGTCATGGACCGCGATAGGCTCAGGGGCTCACTGACGGACGTGACGAACGAGTTGCCGCAGGAGGCCGTGCCGGCGGCGTAGTTGTAGGTCGTCGTAGCGCCCGGAGACGTACTGGACGTACTGGCCTCTGTCGAAGTCTGCATGTTTCCAGTGTCGAAGTAGGTGAACTTCCGGTAGAGGGTAGTCGAAGCATTCGCTGAGACGGCAATCGAGGTTTGGTTTCCGCGCGAACCGGTAACGGCGGCGTGTTGCGGAGTACCCGTGGTGCCCACAGCCGCAGTTTCGTCATAGCCGTAGGTGACGCTGGAAACGGTGTTGCCGCTACCATCCGTAACTGTAACCGTCTTCGGCTTGTCAACAATGGCGCCCAGACCCGTGGCGTACGAAATGATTACCTTCTTTAGCGGCAGAGTGCCCGTGAAGTCGTAGTCATCCTCCTCGGTCGGCAGGCCGTAGGCGTTGTAGGTGTAGACTTTCTTCGCCTGGACATTCGACGTGGCCGTCCCCATTTGCGTAGTCACAGTCTTGGAGGTAACGGGGAGGGCAATCGCCGTTCCGGTGCAGGGAGAGGCGGCACCGTTGTAGCAAGCATTTATGGTCTGCAACAAGTTTGCGGCGGCAACGGCGCCCTGGTAGGTCTGGCGCTGCACTTCGATTCCGCCCTGGAACTGAATGACAGTGTTGTTGCCCTTGGGATCCACGACGGTCGTTGTGGAGGCAGCGCCGGTTCCACCTGTCCGCGTATAGGTCCATGTACCGTCTGGCGTAGTTCTACGAACACCGGACGCGCTGCCGTCGCTACACATGATTCCATTGTGTGTTCCTACAGAATAGTTGTAGGAAATCGTTCCACCGGTTGGCAACTTAATTGAGGCGAGGCGCCCAGTGACATCGCTCGGAAATCCTGGTGTTGCCTCGTAGGTGAACTGATAGAACGTGCCGTCGGGCAAAGTGATTTTGTCAACGAGATTGTCAGCAAGGGGTCCCAACTCGCTAATACCAGGGCACCCAAAATTTGTCTTGAGTGTATATGGTTTGAACGTGGTTGTAACATTCGCTGCCGCGCCTGCCGGGCTCGTGTAGCCCAACACATAAGGATTTGGGTTGCCACCCGAGGCAGTAATTGCCTTGACTGTGGAAGACAGCGTGTCGAAGACGCTCCCAGTCGTGTCCGTACTAATTTCATTACCGTTGCGATCAATCACGCTTCCGGCAACGACTGTCGGATTTAGTGGAAGGCCGTTCTGAGGCACAATTCCGCTGCCGTCGACGGAAGTAAGACTTAGCGTAAGGTTGCACCCCGGACAAGTGACTCCCGCTAAGGTATAACCGGATCCGTCGACTGTTGTGGCAGACCCGCTCTGAGGGCAAACGATCCCATTCTGATCAAAGCACAGGGAGCCGAAGAAATGGTTCGTGCCGCTGCTATCCACATAATCGAAATTGTCCCAAACAAAGCCGCCGAAACCGTCTGATACTTTGTCGCTATAGAGGAACCCTACACCCTGCGACGATCCGCTCCAGCCCAGCGCGGAGAAGCCATCCCATTGCGTCGTACTCCCCGAAGTGAGGGGAAACCAGAATGAGCTGTCATTCGTAAGGTCGTAACTCAGTGCGAGCTGCCGTCCCGCCTTGTGAAACACAGGAAAGACCATGTGGATATTCAGATTTCCCAAATTCACCACATCGGGGCCGCCCTCGAGGGAACTCCATGGAGGTGTCCCGGTGGCGGCTTGGCCGCTCGCAAAACTAACCGCAAAGACGACAAACGTTACCAGCAAAAGACTGCGGTAAAGGCCTCTCATCGGATTTCCCCTTGTTGAGCCTTGGCCGTGACTACAAACGCGCTTGCGGCAAGTCCAGCGTTAATCTTTGCGGATTCCAGCTGGATGTCCAACATGGGATTGCCGTTCATGAGCTTCTGAATGTGGAAGGGAATCTTGACCCCGTCCACGGTTCTGTAGTCGGAGTACAGGACTCGCACGGCAATATTCCGACCGAAATCGTTATCCGGGTGGGTGTTGAAATCGAGCTCGAAGGGCAAGTGAGTTGCGGGATCGGCGTAAAAATCCATCTTCGGCGTATTCCAAGCTGCCTGCATCGTGTTACGGGTAACACCATTCAAGTTGCGATTGGCGCTTGGGTTGTCCGGCGACGCCGGATTATGTTGTATACGTAAGTGTTCGGGTATTACCGGACTCGATTTTGTCGTCGCAGCGGCAGTGATCTCTGAGACTGCAAGGGAAGGAGACTGCGCTGCCCTCTGCAAGATCAACAGGGGACTAAACCACGCGGGGTCGGCCCAAGTGTTGTGCTCGACGACAGCATGAGTCTTCAGGTCCGGCCCACTCCACTGTCCGACCAGACCGCGCGGTCCTCGTGCATACACTTCGCTGTGCTGACCTGAAGGAGCGCTCAGGTCCATCCGAGTCTCGCCGCTCGACATCGCCGAAAACACGACCGTCCCGGATTCCTGCCCTGGAGCAGTGTCTCGAACGGCATTCCCAGACATCGTCAGATCGCTGACCGCGACTGCCGGGCTTAGGGCAAGCACGGTTTGTTGCAAAAGCTGCTGCGATGCGCGGGGAGTCGCCTGTTGACTGAGTACAGGAACGGAAAGAAGAACAGCTACAAAGACAGGGGGGAGCGAACACATTGAGCGCATGAAGAAATCCTCCGCATTCGGACTTTCGATGTCCACACTGCGGAGCACGCGTGGCTACGAGTAAGTAGTTATTCGTAGCATTGAACTAACAACTACATGGCCCGAAATGGAACGTGCGACATGTTCTATTCCAAGATCAGTCGCCTGTCAAGGGCGAAGTATTGCTCTCCTGTGGAAATCTCTAAGGGGTTCGTTGAAATACCCTTCACGCGAGGTGCGGATCGTTCTGCGAAACGCACGGTCAGACTGGGTTTCATTACTGGAGCTTGCGATCTTGTCCCGATGGCCGGAGCAAAAGGTTGGACTGTTGGCTTCATGCGCTTTGCGCCCGCGGTTTCGGATACGGATCAGGCTGAAGGCCGCGCCCTGAACACGAACAGTCAGTCCACCTTCGCCAGGCGAAGAGCACAATTTCTCTATTGGTTACAATTCCGACATCGACGTGGGCCGACGGGACATGGCAATTTCGCACCCGATCAACCGCAATTAACTGTTAGGTGAACTGGCGACATTTGGGTGAAGAGAGCCCGCTGCTCGCACATTGCGTGTTCAGAAATGCACGCATTCATCAGTTTGTTGTGGAATACATGGATGGTCGGCCGTCAGTCGGCCTAACTCGCTCGTGGTAGAACTCGGTAGGCGCGTGTGATACTCGTTCCACTCAACAAGAGCACTTCGGGATCTCCTGCGTATTGAACTCTGTAGCTCATACCGTCTACAAATTCGACTATAGGCTGTAGCCGGAAAACCAGAAACATAGTTTAAGTGCTAGAAAACATTGGTCGGGGAGAGAGGATTTGAACCTCCGACCCCCTGGTCCCGAACCAGATTCCGAGGCTGTAAGAAACTTATTGAATTTGGTAGGTTCCAAGTGCTTTGTATTGAATACGCTTGAGGCCGCGTCTTGAGTCCGATTGAACCCCGGTGATCCAAGGTGCTTTCGCAGCCTCAATTTCGTCTACAACAGTTTTCATGCGTTCGAGCATTTTAGGGATGCCTCTTTGAAGCGTCCCTGCCTGATCTAATTTTGGCGAACGACAGCCCTTTTGCGAGTTGCTTTGGGCTGCGTGGGACAGATGCCTTGGGGATGAAAACGTCAGTGGGAAGTTTGAACCGAGTGCTCAATTTCCGTACTTGTTCTAAGGTGAGATTTCGTTGTCCAGTCATGAACATCGAAACGGCGCTTTCTGAACCAAATTGAGGAATGAGGTCGCGCTGTGTCAGATGTTGCTGTTCAATGAGAAATCGGACAATTGAAACCGGATCAGCCTTGGGCACAGAGTAATGCTCTTCCTCGTAACGTTCCACAAGCAAGGTTAGGAGTTCGATTGCCTCGACTTCAGAGCTCGAAGGATTTTCCAGCGCCGTTAGTTGGAAAAGAGCATCAGTATACATTTCGAGTTCTTCATCGTTGTGTATGACGCGGGGGGCGCCATGCGCAATCATTTCCGCCGGGTTTGCGAGAACTGTGCTCATTATTTTCCGTACCTCCTGTCCCAGTTGCTGCGACTGTCGTATTCCTTATGCGTCAAGAAAGACCGGGTGTAGACATGCCCTTGCGTTTGCCTTTGCTTCGTCGTCTTTGCATAGTGGATGACAGTTACAAGCCTGTACCGGTTGTGCCTAATATTAAAGATGACGTAGCCTTCTACCGAATCGACATCTTTGAACGTTCTGCGGACCTCATCAAAATTGTGCCAGCGAACCGCCTCGACAACGGCGGTCCAGGCTGTAATCTCGTTCGTCGCATCTGGGTAGGTTTCCATCGCCTCCTTCAGGTGCTTACGCGTAACGATGTGCACCTATCAAGAATACTTCACAATATGTGAAGTCGTCAAGTGGTTTAACGGAAGCTCAATCTGGTCAGTTTATATGCCCTATAATCAATGACTTGATTGATTGCAAGCCTGCGGCGTCGAGGCCGCTGCGGCGCAGGTCGGGGGAGCCTGTCACGGCGCTACTGCTCGAGGCCAGGTTTACTGTTACATCAGCGATGTTAATTGGAGCAAGCTGGGGCACATCGTCAGCACAGTCATTGAAGCAATCTGAGGAGCCTTTCTGCCCGATCCACTGATGGAATGTCAGTCCACTTCAGCCATGATTCTGATGCAGCCTCAATTTCTGGATTGCCAGTCGTTTGCTCTTTGCAGCGAGACTGGGGAAAAATGGCTTCTGGAATGAATGTAAGTCCTCGAAAGGCAATCCCTGTCATTAGCCAAAACCTGAAACGTGCGGTCTCTAACACTCGGTGCGTGAAGAAGTCAACGGTCACGCTCGCGGTGGTTAAGAAATCCAAGATATGATATCGCGTCGCAGTGGGAAACAGTGTGCGCATAGGTAACTCCCCAAGCCAAAGACTCGGCGGCTCAACCAAACTAGGCAGCGCGCGCGTAGCGATGATGAAGACCCCCGACACGAGGCCACGCAACGACTGTGCCTCGCCCTGAGCAAGGCAGTCGCTTGCCTGGCGTTTGTTTCTGAAGCCCACAGTGCGTGCGGTCCTGGTGATAGTACTCGACATAGGCAGTGAGCAGCCGCTTCAAATGCGATTCGTTGATGGCAATCACGTGGTCCAGCAGTTCGCGACGGCAACTTCCTACCCATCGTTCCGCGACACCATTCTGCCAAGGACAGCCGACGGCCGTCCGCACGGCCTTGATGTTCATGGCGTGAATGGAGGTGAAAACTTCTGTACCGTACTTGGAGTCGTGATTGAGGAGAAGAAACCTGGCTGCGGGCTCGTAAGGAAATGTTTCGCGCAGCTGCTGCACAATCCAGGCACTCGTCGGATGGCGCGTTACATTGAAGTGGAGGATGCGTCGCCGCTCATGTCCCAGGACAAAGAAGCAGTACAGCACTCCGAAAGTGATGGTCGGCACCGAGAAGAAGTCCATGGCAGCTATCACCTCGCGATGATTGCGCAAGAACGTCAGCCACCGCCGCGCGGAGTCTGGATTTCGCGGAGCACGCCGCATCCATCGGGCGACGCTTCGCTCAGAAATTTCGAATCCGAGCATCTTGAGTTCGCCGTGGATGCGAGGAGCGCGCCAGGTAGGATTCTCTGCGACTATTTTGAAGATCAACTCGCGGATCTCCTGGCTGACGGGTCTCCTGCCCAGCTTTCGTGTTCTAGAAAGAAACCGCCAGTAAAGCTGAAACCCGGCACGGTGCCAACGGACTGCCGTATCAGGTGTCACCACAATCAGAGCTGCTCTCCATGAAGACCAGAAGCGCCGGAGCGCAATCCAGAAACACTTGTCCAGGGCTGTGAGCCTGGGACGGCTGTGTTTGCGCTTGAAGACGGCTAGCTGCTGGCGAAGCACGAGATTCTCGACGAGCAAGCTCTCACGGGAGTGAAAGAGGCGAACTAGGAGACCAAAACAAAGCCGCACCAGATCGAGCATGGCTCAATTCATAGCAGAATGCGCGTCTGAGGAAATCTCGCAAACTGTTGATTTCACAACCGTACAGCATTTTGTCTAATGACAACCACGCCGGTTACCACATAGCGCGGCATTCCGTCACGTTGATCCTCTGGTGAGGTCTTCAAGACCTGAGCTTTTCCGGGAAGAGGTTTGGCACCCCATTTCTCAGCCGCTGGTAGCACTAAGAAAAGCGCATCCATTCCCTTCGGGGGACGTGTGCAGAGCACCCGATCTACATTCTGCACCGTGACGGCACCAAGTGCTTTGCACCTTGCCGCTATCTCGTCCACGGTTCCCTGATTAGCATCCAAGATCACTATTTCGAGATGGTTCATTTTCACACAGCGACTATCTGTCTTTAAGATCCTTCAGCAATGACATGAGTTTCTCCAAGTACGACTGCAATAGCGAACTGATGTTGTCATCCATGGTGAGTACGCGATCGTCAATCGCAATCGTCTTGCCGTGCACTTTATCGAGGGCTATGGCCTGAACGTCGCCCTTGTTCCAGAAGCTAATACTTGCTCCAGCTAGTGGGCCGTTCATCTGTATGTTCGCTTTTCCCCGGACCTGATCTGCTCTGTCTAGAACGTGAAAATGCGTCTCTGGAAATAACTCCGAGATGCGCGATCCTGTCTGTGCAAACCATCTCTCCACTTGCTGAACGTTGCTGTCACTCACGGGATCTCTCCAAGGACTTCGATTCCAGTTGCGGTGGGCATTTCTTCGATCTTATAATATTCTCCGAAAGGTACACTATTAGGGCCATAGATTTTCCCCCATCCGCCCTCCATCGTCTGGAGGCTCTCGCGTGGAACATCAAACTCTACAAAGACATCGCCAGCTGGTGCGTTCCTGTAGGCCTCCGCGTTCGGCTAGTAACACCTCCATTCGTGCTTTCGACCACGCGTCCAGTATCCCTCATCTGCTTTAATTCTTCAGGAGACATCCACCTACCAACTCTAATGTGGGTCGGCTGATACAAGCCCGGAACCATGCCCCTCAGGGGCATCACGCACATCCCAGTGCAATCGTGGCTCTCCCACCAGCGGTCCCACTGCATGTGGAAATTCGCATAGCGCGTACCTAAGGACGTAAACCGCGATGTGCCGTTAACTTCCTGCTGGCGACGTTCTGCATTATGTCGGTGGGCGTTGTCCTCCACGCCCTTATCGGTGCGAAATCCCTCGCCGTGGAACAGGTTGTCGAACCTCCGTGCAGCATTGTGTGCCGCATCACAAAGCTTCTGAGCCCACCGCCAGCAGCGTCCATCAGGATCGATCATCGTCGTCGGGTGGTTCCCGACGTAGCTGTACAAATTGAGCGACTGCGGATCAGTAAGGCTAGAGTATCTCGCCGAGTCCGGCGTCAAGAACCGGCCCATCGAGCTAGCGTAGTATCTAGCCCCGAAGTCATCGTTGCCTGATTCCTGATCGCGTTCTTTGCCAGTGAACTTGAAGATGTCGCCCGTGCCTCCACTGCTGGGGACTAACTCTCCGTAGGGATAGTAATCATCCGATTCTCGTACACTCTGATCCAGTCGGGTCAGTAATCGAGTTGATCCCAAATGGTCCGTGTGGGCAAAATACGTCGTGTTCTCAAAGTATTCCGCAAGAGTTTCACCATTCATGTACACGAACATGCGCTGCATTAGCCCGTTGGAAAAGACCGTGTTCACAGTCCCGTTCAAGTTGTAAAGATACTGTGAGTCGACTCCGCCCGTCGTCTTTTCCACTCGATTCCCGAAAGCGTCGTTGACGTAGGTAGCGGTTGCCCCAGCATCTACCTGTGTAATCCGCTCTTCCGCGTCGTACGTGTACGTGTGGTTTCCATCGTTGAGCAGGTTGCCAGCAGCGTCATAGCTGTAGGGAGCACCCAGCAATCGGTTGTTCGCGCCTATGCTCACACTCGGAGAGAAACACGAACCACCCGTTGGCGTCTGCGCCGTGCGGTTCCCCCAAGGGTCGATGGTCCAGGATAGGCCACTGCACTGATCGCCCGGTGCGGACATGGTCTGAAGGCGGTTCAGAACGTCGTATGTATAGCTGCGATTGAAGGTTTGCTGGCCGACCGCAGTAAATCCGGAAACATTCCCATTGTCCTTGGCGCCGGCACTGTAGGTTCCCTTGAAATCCTGAAGGCTACCAGACGGCAACGCGTCCGAGCAATTACTGAGGAGCGTGCCCGAGGAATTGACATTCATCCGGCATGGTTGCCCGCGGTTGTCGTAGACAATGGCGCACGGCCAACGCGAATGATTCGGTTTCACGTTCGGACGAGAAAGAGTCCGGCTAATCGGCCGTAAGCCAGCTGTGACTCGATCTGCGGTCAACTAAAGATCAGTGGGGCGTAACAGGTTCGACGGTAACAGGCGGTGCGGTGAGATCGCCTATTGTTGAACGCAGTGGCTCTCACCGTCTACAAAATCGACCACAGCGCTGTAGCCAGAAAACCAGAAATGCAGTTTAAGTGCTTGAAAACAATGGTCGGGGAGAGAGGATTTGAACCTCCGACCCCCTGGTCCCGAACCAGATTCCAGCTCTTATTGAAAATCGCTGAATCTCTCTGGTTTTAAGTGCTTTGTATTGAAGTAGTTGCAGGTAATTTGTGGAAGCCGATTGAACTCTCGTGATCCAGAGTGCTTTCGCAGCCTCAAATTCGTCTACAGCTAAGGTTCAAGGTCACCCACGACAACAAAAGATTTTGCGCCTACTCTCTTCGTCGATAGTAAGAGCCGAAACGGGAACACAGGGAAGACTCGTTTGTACCCCACGTAGGTCGTGCTGCAGAATGATTGGCTCCCTCTGCTGACCGGTCTCGTTGCCGGGGTGACGCTAGGGCACGGTACTTTGTAGTCCGCATCGCGGAGAGTGATTGCAACGCTGACCTAGCCCTCCGTGCTTGGCGCGGTGATCATTCTGGCCATCGCCAAGCAACTTTCCGACAACTAGGTACTATTGTGGACGGAGCTTTCTAGGTCTTCCGCTATCTCGGCGAACACGATAATTCTGGAGCTAGAACGTTTTTCGAAGCTTCCCAAATGAAAATCGGCGACTTGCTGATTGCCGAGGCACAGATCTGACGCGTCGATTTGAACATGTTTCAGTACGAAAGACTCCACAAATTTCCGATTCAGACCGATTTGGAACAAGATCTTGGGAATTGTTCCTGGTTTGGGAGGGTTCTATTGGCATTTGGAAATACAAAACGCGGCTTGTCAGCGTTTGAAGACAAGGAGTGACTCTATCGAGTCTACACATCAGCACCTTTGGACAAGACACTAGAACCTCTTAGAAAAGAAACTCTTTGCTGAGACTCGGAGCCACTTTTGCCTTCAGCTGAGCCAGTGACAGCGTCGCCTAGAACTAAGTACGAGAATCGGGTAGGTGAATGGGGCTCCGCTTGCATGCTCGACAGGGACGTTGAATGCTTCCTAAGGATGAGAATGAAATCAATATTGCTTGGTCCGTTGCAGCGCTTTCCCTCCTTCTCTGCTCTTCTTGTTTGCCTTCTATTCATACTACCGTTTGCCGCAGACACGCTCCTTGCACAAGACCCAGCTGCGACGCCGCTCACTGACGGACCCGCAGTCAGCACAGCCGAATACGCCGGGCGAGTTCCCCCGTTGATCAGGTTCAACGGAACTCTTCGAGACAACGTCGGCGTTTCAAAAAACCAAACCGCTCAATTAGCTTTAGGAATCTTTGAGACCCAAGAAGGCGGGGCACCGTTATGGACAGAAGCTCATGAGATACACACTGACAGCTCGGGAAAGTACAGCGTCTTGTTGGGTTCACGTTCGGGTGGAGTTCCCATCGAACTGTTTCGAAGCATGTCGAGTATGTGGATCGGAGCAGTATCCGACAATAGCAAGATGGGGAGAATACGATTTATAAGTGTGCCTTATGCGCTGAAAGCGTCCGACGCGGAGACTCTTGCGGGCCATCTCATTTCTGATTTCGTGTTAAAGGATCGGACGTCAAACGCATCGGATTCGGCATATCCAATCCCGGGGTGTGAGGGGCTACTATGTACCCCTTGGAAATCACCTGTGATTGCTCCAAGCTTCTTGAGCACCAATAGCATAGGTCCCTCATTCATTTCGTCGGCTTCGAGTGGACCACCACTGGAGATCTTATCTAAAGACCTGGTACGCAACTTGAATGCCGACATGCTCCACGGCCTTCCGCCTCTTGCATTTGCACAACTAGCGAAGTCCAGTGTGTTCGTTGCTCCCCAATTATTCAAGGGCGGAGTCGTACTTCCACCGACGGGAACGGCGTCAAAGACGCATCCGAATGGAGAACCATCGAGCGGCTTGGATTTCCGCACTTCTTCATTAAATAGCACAAGTCAAGAAACTCAAGAACCATATTTTCGTTGGCAGGCGGAACCAATTGGAAGCAACACAGACTCCCCAACCGCTCGTTTGTCTCTACTGTTCTCCCAGGGAACACCAGCAACTCCTGTCGAAACAGGTTTTTCCTTTGGTCATGATGGGACAATGACTTTTGCTTCCGGGCAGCAGATACCGCTTCCGTCTATTCAGACGGCGCTGCAGGATGCCGGTTTGGTGGGTGCAGACAATCCGGGATTACCTCCTGCAGTGCTTACGTCCCTGTATCGGTGGACCCAAACACCCACCAAACTACGTGGTATCACTGTGGGCCGAAATACCGTTACCCTGAGACCCTGTCCCCGAGGAGTCAATGGTTCCGACCAGTGGCATTTCCTTTACATCTCAGGGACGGGAACACCTGAATCGGTATTGATTTCTGGCGGTACGTGCATTTCTGGCGCGGAGACCGGTACGATAGAGTTTTCCGCCGTCTATTCCCATGCCGCGGGTTTTTCGATTACAAGCGCAACTTCGGGTATTCAAGAGGCAGTGAATGCCGCGATAGTGCCGGGCACAGGTGCTATCCGAACTCGAAACGTGGTAGTGGACACCGGCAACTATCTGTTTCACGCTAGATTATCCATTCGAGCATCGAACATGACTCTTTCAGGTTCTGCGTCCACTATCGTCTGTCAGGTTCAGGACACCTGCATCATGGTCGGCGACCCGGTGGACATAACGGCCTTTCAGGGCGTAACGCTCAGCGGCCTCCGAATGGTTCCTGGAATTCCAGCTGGCACGTGGCCCGCTATCGAAGATAACGCTCAGGGTACCCAAATGAACGGCATAGCTGCCGGCTACAATCCCAGCCCTGTACTCTCATTCGGCCACTTAATCCAGATCGATAGTGACCTCTCTTCAACAATTGATAAACTCGATACGAGTCAGAGCTGGGGGAGGTGCGATGCCAGCTTCTGCTCGTCCGCAATTTATGGTTCGGGAAGCCCAGGTGTTATTTGGGTACGAAACTCTAATTTGACTCTAAATTGTCGCGCCAACGGCATTGATAACCATAACGGTAATACCCTCCATGTCTTTGACACAGTCGTTGAAGGCTATCCCCAATTTGGAATACGGTCGTTTGGCGGATATACGGTCAATCCGACGCTCCAGTGGACTAACGATTTTGAAGAGGTTGGAAATTGCATCAATCCGTTGGGTACGGGAACGGCGGGGGTGATTGTCGTTAATGGGTATGCTTCGAAATCTGGTGGCGTGGGCCCTGACGCCAAACTGCCTATTTATGCTCAAACCGGGACCATTCAGTATGGTTACTACATTGTGGTTCACAGCAGCATTCTTGGAGTTTCACCCCCTTACCTTGCGGGGGTTGCTTTCACAAGCGGGAGCGGAGCAATACCCGTGGTGTGGAATCGCGTTGGTTCGACCGGCGTTATCACGTACGACGTGTTGCGTATTGTAGGCAATCTTGCTGCTTTTCAAAGCGCGCCATATGCGAGCGGTAATTTCGCGGTAATAACGGGTGTGACAACAGCGGCCTGCGATCATGACGTGTGCAAAGTCGTTGACGACGCCAGTGCTGATCCTTCGAGCTACAGTGTGCCAGGAGGTGCGGTAGTGAAATATGCGCCCGCGCTACTACTCTGGCCAGGCGGGGTCATTCTCACCACTGCCACTGACCAAGGGGCTGAGCAGGCTCCTGCCCGCTATTTCACGGATACGATAACCGGAAGTGCCGGTGGGATAGTCAACTCTGGGGGTGCTTTAGTACCCACGGTATTTGCGCAGGAATGTGATGCCATGGGACATTGGTCACCCCTTTGGGCGCAGTGTGTTGCAGGTGATTCAACATCGTATAATTTTGCTCCGATCGGAGCCACAGTCCTTCAGAGTGCCACGATAGGGGGACAAGGTGGAGGCCTGAAAGGACGACTGATTTTCGAAGCCCCACCGGACGCGACTATAACTCCCAACCACATGATTACTATCTTGGATTCGAACCCCGACAAGACTCTCGCGACACCAGGCAATCGAGCGACCTGGGATGATGCCGACAGTTACATTGGCTTCGACAATCCCCGTGCTCTCCCGCGTCTTCAGGCGCAAATGTCTTTTGGTTCAAATGTTTCCATCAGCCACTACATCGCCAACCGGGGGGACAACATACACTGGCTAGAGCGGTTGACTGCCGCGCTGAAAACTTTTCAAGTTCCAGTAGCGGCACCCTCATATCAAACGACATCGAATTGTAAGTCTCTCGGCGGCAGTTGTGGCTCAGCGGCTGCAGGAATGGCATTCATTCCGGCAGGCTCCACCAGCATCACGGTGACGACAAGCGCTGTCGGCCCTTACAGTGAAATCCACCTTGATGAGAATCTGAGTTATGGACCTCTGCTCGGCATTAGCTGCGACAATGCTTGGGGCCGGCACTATCGAATCAACCAGCAAGCAATAGGGAGCTTCATGATAGAAACTGATTCTGCACCAAGTTTAGGCTCGGCATGTCTAGGTTTTTCAGTGATCAATTAGTAAAGCTTGTTACGATACCTACTTGCAGACAGGTACTTCGCAGGCGGAGGACTTTCTGATCGAAAGGACACTATCACAGAAACCCACCCCGCGATAAAATTCGACGATTTCCTGCTCTCCTCCTGCGTTAAAGCCATAAATGGGTAACACCGATTGTGCGGTTGCAGTATGATCCTCCCTTCAATCAATTCCAAATAGCTGAAGACACAACCTTGTAAAGTCTGAACGGCGTAAATGTTGGTCTTGGCTTTGCCATACGGCTTGAGGGAAATGTAGTGCAGGTCTGCGAGCGCCGTTGCACAAGCTGCAACTCGCGGGTACATTCTTGCCCCATCTTCGGTCCCTGTCCACACCATTCAGAAACGGTACATAACGGTTGACTCGACGAAAGCCGCCATCGACCGTTCTCCGATCCCTGAATTGCCCGGAACTGAAGTTTGATGAAACTCATAGGTTCCGATGGTCTGACGATAGAAGAGATGAGCCTTTGTCGCGGGTGAAGGAAGCCACATGCTGAACTCCGGGCCCTGCAGAGCGTTCACGCGATCGGTTCCCGGCAGAATGTAGAGAAGCATCAAACGTGATGAGAAACCTTCTTTGATAACGTCCTTCCCACCGCCAAAAGTGGGACGCCACTGCGCTTTCGTATATCCCGGCGTGACCAACTGACTCCACTGCGCACCACCTCCAAGGTACCAGCCGTTGTTCATGCGATAGAAGGCACGAGCTTTCGCTCCAACGTCGTGACCAGAACTAAACCCTTGCTTGCGTGAGTTGTCGGCCCAAACCTCGGCCAGCGCAATTATGTGGTTAGTGTTGACATCCACGCCAGCACCAACGTCCCCTGCTACGATCGAGTAACCGGCATTGCTCGATGTAAGTCCGCCGTATGCATAAGGATGTGGACGCTGCGCCAATGCAGGCGCGACTGAAAACATGAGAAGCAACAAATGAAACCGTAATGACATTTTGTGCACCTTTCGAGATCCTTCCCTTTCCTTGGCTTGCCTAGAAAAAGATGTGAAGGACGGAAACCTCAATAGTCCTTTCGTCATTTTTGGACGCACCGACTAAGTGTGTGGGAACACCGAGGTAACCCGGACTGATCGCACCACTCAAAGGGGGAATCGCGCCCGTTTTGGGACACGTGCCGCCCAGCAAAAGACTGTCGGGCTCGAGCGTGGAGGGACGAAGTGAAGAGGGGTGTGATCGTTGAATGCTGAAGAGGGGTGTGAGCGACTGCCTCTAACAAGGAGCCTATAAATCACCGCAAATCCCGGCTTCTTATGTGGAGACACCCTAGCCGCTGCCTATGTTGGCAGAATCTAGGGCTGCGTTGCTTCCCGAGGCAAGGTGCCGGAATTGTGCTAACACGTCACCATCGTGCCGCCATCCTTTGAGGAGGGTACTTTCCATGTCTTGCCCCTTCAGTGACACCCCGGTAACTTCGAGATTCCCTCCCCGGAAAGAACTTCCAAAGGTGAATGACACTCGTGGAAATCAATAGTCTCTGGCCAGATGTTCCACAATCCGACAGAACAGTCGGTGTCACTAAAGTAGAGGCGGTTCAGCACGTCCGACGGATGCGGGGCGGGGCACAGTCGCATCTGATGCGGTGCTCTGACCACAATTTCTATGTCGTGAAATTTCAAAATAACCCGCAACATCTGCGCGTACTGGCAAACGAGATGTTGGTCGCCCGGTTGGCACGGTACGTGGGTCTTCCCGTCCCGGAACCGTCCGTGGTGGATGTCAGTGAGTGGCTCGTAGACCACACGCCCGAAATGGGGATCCAACTTGCCGACCGCACCGTTCCCTGTCAACACGGATTACAATTTGGATCGCGGCACGTTGGGGGACTCGCAATGGATTTCTTGCCTAACCCCATGCTCGCTGATGTCCTGAACGTCCAGGCTTTTGCCGGGATTCTGGCGATGGACAAGTGGACCTGCAATTGTGACTCGCGGCAAGCTGTTTTCTCACGGGCAATGCGGCAACACCGCTACTCCGCTGTTTTCATCGACAATGGGTATTGCTTCAATGGCGGAAAATGGAATTTTCCAGATTCTCCGTTACGGGGGATATACTACCGGAATGAAGTTTATACGGGCGTAGAAGGCTGGAATTCGTTTGAGCCGTGGCTTTCGAGGATCGAAAGCCTGAGCGATAGCGTTGTCTTGGAGGCGGCGAATGATATCCCACCGGATTGGTACGACAATGACAGGGTTGCGCTAGGCCACTTGGTAGGGATGCTGTTGGAGCGGCGTTCGCAGATACGAGCCCTAGTGACGAGTTTCCAAACTTCCACCAGACGCCCATTCCCGAATTGGAGAGATACTAGGAAGACCCCAGCCGCTTGAGGAGGTTTGGCACGAAAAAGCAGGATGACCAAAAAAACTAACCAACCCGGCGGAGCCAAGAGACACTCCCTCAAGTTCTTCGTCGTCAGCTATGCCCCGACCGCATCGAGCGAGCAGTCCGTCAACATTGCGGTGGTGATCGTCGGAGATGGCTTCGCAGATGTGCGGTTTGTGCCGAATTGGGAACGAGTCATGGCCCTTGATCCCGAAGCGGACATTGAACTGCTTACAGCGCTAGCGTCCGAGATTCGAGACGACCTGCGCGCGGCGGACCAACGAGAAGACGCGTTGCACAGGATGCAAGATTCTTGGTCGAACACCATCCGTGTTTCGCCAAGCAAGGGATGTTTGACAGACAACCCTGCGACTGAGATAGAAATCTTAGCTTCGCAGTATTTGAAGTGAAAGATCTGTTGGGTGTTTTGGTTCTGCTCGCAAAGGTTGTGCATTTCCAACCCCGGAATCTCGGTCAATTCGCGCATAGTTGGCTGGCAATTATTCTTACCGAATCAGGGCCAAGTACACCGCGCGCACCAAGAAAACTCCGCCAACCCACATCCCAACGCTGAGGGCCAGAATTGCTAATAAGGTGGGTATCGCTGGGTAGTAACGCCTCAATCGAGTTCACGCATGAGCGGCTCCTAGATTCGACAATCTAAGCCGGTCCGAATGCCGCGTCAACCCCACGAAAGAGGACAGCCACTCGGGTAATGGCTGGCAACGCCCAGGACCGTGTGCTATAGATGAAACAGCAGGATTCTTGGAAAAAGACTCTATTGAGGTGGCGGAATGGAACACAACGCTCAAGAGATTCGCAGACAGTTGTTGTTGGCCCTAGCGCACCTGGCGCGTGCACGAAAGAGCCCAGACTTTGCCGCGATAATAGATGCTATGGAACTGGGCTATGCGAAGACTGTGTTTCTGATGCGCTCCGAGAGTGCGACTCGCGAGGACTACTGGCGACGCCGAGTTAACTGGGCACTGTACCGATTGCGCGTCTTCTTGAAAACTCAGAGGTCTTAGCTCCACCCGAATTCCACAAACCAGACGTCACGGCACATGGCTTTCCCAGGCTAGCATTCTGTCTGGGCATAACAAATCCGCCCCAGAATATAGTCTGAACATCGTCTGCCGTTTTTCCGGCGCAAGACAGTTACGGGAAGATTCGAATCGTGGGGACGCAGCAGCATCCGACCTTCAACCATCTCGACATAGGTGAGAACGCAACTCTTTCCATGCCGCACGGCGTAAATATTCGCCTCCCCCCTGCGGTACGGCTTGAGCGAATTGTAATGGCGGTCCACCAGCACCATCGCGTGAGGCCGTAATCGCGGATACATTCTCCAGCCATCGTGAGCGCTAACTCGAAGTGCTATAAAACGCCCCCATCTCTTACGTTCACCTTCGGTCTCGTAGCCCAACCTCTCGATAAAACCTTGGTGGATCTGGATTGTCTGCTTGACTTGTCTATTGGCGATCAGAGGGTTAGCGGCGACCACGTACTTGATGACGGGCACATCCACGAATTCATCCCGGTTACGGGGCAGAAAAGTGGCTCGCTTGTTGATTTCCAACGGATCTATCAAATCGAGCACTGACATTTGTTGCACAGCGAGCACCCTGTCCATGCCTTCCAAGCTTAATGCGGATTTACCGCGCACAAAATTGGAGATGTGTGCCTGCTTGAAACCGGTCATTTGCGCCAAGCCTAGACCTGTCAACTGACCTCGTTCAATGCGCACAAGCAGTGCCTTGCGTAGGTTTTCCTGCAACATTCTAACGTCCACTCCACAGAGTATAGCCCTTCCGCGTGGGCCGATGAGTGATAGTTAGCCTAGTGCGTTACGCAACCCGGCTCGTCCATATTCTTCGTGGTATCAAGCGCCGCCATCTCACAATGGGGATTTTCTTTTTTGACGACCGTTATTTTATGCTCAACCCGGAATTTTTGGTAGTCGGTCCACGACACATTCGCGTACCACAGTTCCTTCTGTCCCAACACTTTGGCTGTAACCCGCTCCATAACCGGCAGCAAAACTGGCGAGCTTAGCCCCCGCAACTTGATCCAGTTAAAATAAACGGCGGCTTGGAATAGTTGGGTTAGGCAGTCGTCTGGTGGGCGCATTTCCGTGAATACAGACAACACATTGAAGCTCTTATCTGTCAAAACCTGCTCAAAACAGAGGACCGGACCTTTCCAGGGAGCATGCCCTCCGCCGAAGAGCGGAATTCCCTGTGAATACTCTTCCCAATAGCACCGGTCGTCTTCTGCCGTAGACTTAAAGGTGAACAGATATTGGTCATTTACTGAGCCTTGGAATACCCAAGGATTCTCAGCAATTTCTCGCAGGGTGTCCGCCCAGTCGGATTGCGTCCAGACACCATGCTTCCGTACTGGGAATACCGCTGTCGGCCTACCAAGTTTGTCGTTTTTATATATCTCTCGAAAGATCTGCTGACCGTCTACGACAGACAGCTCATGGCACAGGGGCTTCTGAGTCCCCTGCACCAGGCACTGCTTGGTAACGAAATTCACCATCAGCCTGGCAGCAGCCTCGGATTTGATGTGCAACTTACCAACTGGGTCGGGTACGTCGTTGGGAACCGCTGACTGTGTTGGTATTACGGACGACGTGTCCTCGGGCAAGTCACTTTCTTGGAACACAACAGAAGGCATGCCTATTTGCCTTGGCTCTTCTTCCGGCATATCACTGAAGGTAGCGAGACCTAGACTTGGGTCCAGCTTCATCAGCGCTTTCGCGATAGTCCTGACGGGAAGAGCGAGCGAGGCCGTTAAGTCGCCGCTTCTAAGTTTTAGTGCGCCGGAAAGGACAATCATTCCCAACAAGTGCCCCTGCTCGTCGAGCACGGCGCTGCCGCTGGTTCCCGGGTCTAGATGAACGTCCAAAACCAAGTTCTCTCTCAGTTGGGCTTGTCCCATTACTAGAGGCATGTTCGAACCGATTATGTGCGCCTCTCTCGTCTCGAACTTGTGGTTAGAGTAACCAGCCACCACCACTTTCTGTCCCACGTGGAACTTGTATGAATGCGGGATGCCGGACTTGTGCAGAAGTGGCTTGTTGATATAAACGAATGAAATGTCATCTGCTACGTCGTAAAACAAAGTCTTCTCCCCTGCAAGCACATCAGTTTTGTTCGTGTCGCTTTCGTTGGCAAGCGATAACACCTTCTCGGTGCGTTCGCCTATGACCCCCAGATTTGCTTTGCCCACCAGCATTTGGACGTGGTAATCCCCTCCGTTCCTTTACCGTACCGCTTAGTCGCACCACTAGGGTCTAAAGGCGCATGGAAGGAAGTGTATGTCGGAACCAATACGGATACTGGTAGCACGCACGAGAACATCGTAGCCCTTAAGAGATATAAGGCTCGGGAAGGTTTAGTAGCGGCAATACAGCGCGACGTGACCAATGTAAACCTTTTAGTAGCACCCCACGAAAATCTTTGTAGTGCGCATCTTCTGCAAGACGAGGGAGATACTTGGATAGTAGAGTCTTTGTGGAAGGGTTCGCTAGAAGATCTCATTAAGAAGCATGGCCCACGGCGGGACATTTTAGAGATTCTTCATATTGCTGAACACCTCTTCTCGGGTCTAGCGCAACTACATAAACATGGCTTCAGACATACCGATATCAAGCCTGATAACTGCGGGATTCGTGCAGCTAGCTCGCATGACAGAGTCTATGTGCTAGGAGATTTCGGATGTTTGAGTTCGTCGCCTGACCTAATGCCCTCTGACGGACGGCTACTAGGAACCCTCCGAACACGCGCACCAGAAGTCATCGGGCATGGCCGCATCTCTCTGAAGTCAGATGTGTGGGCAATGGCAGCAACGATCTTTTCGCTTTGCCTGGAAAAGTATCCTTTCGTGCCGTTCGAAGCTCCGCACGATAACGCAGAAGATCGTACTGCACGAGAGCAAGAAATCAAATCAAACCTGGCGATGTTGACTGAGCAGCATCGAAAAGACGTAGGCCGATTGCTGCCGCCGATCCTGAGCCTCGAGTTGGGCAAGTGCTTTGGGGAAGAAGAAACACGCCCGCTCGCCGAGAGCATGGCCGAGTCATTTCGAAGTAAACGTTCCGAACTCTCCAAGCAGAGCGACAAGCTCTCTCACACTGCCTGGCAACGCGCCGAAGACATTGTCCGGGGGTTTGATAAGGAAACAGCGTTGATCCGAGGGGCACGTCTCTTAGCGCCGCAGGAAACGGAGATACGAGATTTGATCACCAAATATCGGGATTTCGTTCCAGAGGAACTCCGAAAGGCACTAGGGGATTTTCTGCCATCAGAGCAGTGACGCCCGACATGGAGTTGGCAGGGCGAAGGGCCGCCTAAGATTTCCTCAGATAATGCTTGGTTATCCACAAGTGCATCGCACTGAAGTGCTGGTGTACACGAGCAAAAAAACATAAAATTGGAAAGTAGAAGAATCCAAAATGCGTGCCGTCACCAAACAAAAATCTGACCATCTCGCCTTGCAGCAGCGTCTCATTTTGCACTATTCCCGAATAGCAGACTGGCTGGAGACTCGCCCGTGGTATCGAGACGATAAAGTGGTTACCACCGTGCGCTCTCTCATCTCGGGTAATCCTTCCCGTGTTTTGGAGTTGTGCTGTGGCAGCGGTCTTTTGATGGAAGCTTTGAGTCAGGTATTACCGACAGCTAGTTTCGTCGGGGTTGACATTAGCCCCGTGATGGCCCAGCGAGCTCGGGAGCGATTATCTGGCCGCAAGAACGTCCGTGTCCTCAACCAAGATTGGATGTACGGACTTGAATCTCAATTGGACCACAAGTTCGATGTGATTATTGTAAAGAATGCGCTTCACGTATTAGACGAAGTGGTTACTAAGCTCAAGGATCTGCGGCTGATCTCCCATGCCTGGACGACTCTTATCGTTGTTGAAACGATATCACCGAATGCAGATGCTAACGATTTCATTCGACGTCTCTTTCGGATCGTCGATTCACAACACTTGAAGAGAACTTTCTTTACCGAAAGAACCCTCGCAGCCACTCTTGAAGAGGCGGGTTGGCTAATGATTCAGGATCGACCCGTACATCTGACGCAACATATCGACACCCGAGACTGGCTTGAACAAAGATGCGGAGATCGGCTTGCACTTTCGAGCGCCGAGAGGTTGCTAACCGAAACGAGGAACTTGCGGGTTCGTCATTCTTTGGATTTCGACGCGGGCCCCGGGGGCATGCCGTCTCGTATGCTGCGATTGCAGTTTGTGGCACGCCATGTGTTCCTGCCTGCGGTTGACCTGTCCACGGAAACGCACGCGGCTAATCTGACGCAACTTCAACTCCTTTCGTAGATGACACGGCGAAAGCAGAACTTTTGCTCACCGTTAACCAACCTTCAGGCAATAGGCAAGGAAAGAAGGCTATCGGCTCGGATGGGCTCTCCGCATCTGAAGATCGACACCCGTCATGCGTAGACGCCATTCGCAGAGCGCTGTGCTCACGCCGTAGTATGTTGCTATTTCGGACGTTGACTTGCGGTCCGAACGCATACGGACAAGTCCATCGCGCGGAAGCAGCAGGGCGGCTCCGTGCCAGTCTGCCTCCTGTTCTTGTTCATCAGAGAAATCACTGAGCAGCAGTAGACCTGTTTCAGAGACTTCAACACGGGCGGGCACGTGCCGAAGTTCGATGTGAGAAAGCTCATGCGCCAGATCGCTACGCTGACGCGTGTCGGCGTGCGAGGGATTTATCACTATCGCGAACGCCTCATCCATTTTTAGCGTCATTGCCGACCAACTGTCGCCATCCACAGTTGTTAGCTGTCGGACGGCTTGAGCGCGGAGACCAAGTTGAGCGAATTCAAGAATCGTCACCTTGAGATGGTCGGCATAGGACCGAGGATCGAGCGGAGCGTAAGGTCTTAGTCCGAGTGCCAGCCGCGCTGCTGCTGCGCTCCGTTCTGCTTGGACTTTGAAGCCGTGCCGCACGAATCAGCGCCCGACCAGATCTTCAGCAGCTCGAACCGCACGCTGCGCTGCAAGAATGAGTTCGCCCAATGCTTTGGCCGTTTCCACTTGCACGGTTTTCTTCTTCTTAAAGTGAACGACTGTCTTCGGTCGCTCGACCGCAGTCACTGCGGCCTCCATTCCGAGAAATTCACGCGGGTCACGATTCAACCATTTGCAAAGTCTCGCGAAGGTACTGAGGTCCGGCACATGACCGTTCTCTACCCTTGATAAGGTCGCGGCACTCACTCCGGCGTCCAAAGCGGCCGCGCGAATCCCACGGTTACCTCGCTTTGCTGCCAGCAATCGACCGAGGTCGCCTATCGTCAGACTCATTGGCACCCCACGACGATTGCCCTTGACGAGCGACCGCGGTCAACAGTATAGTGTTGCACTAGTAAGACAATACGTTTTATTAACGAATGGAGCATAACAGAATCATAGACGATTTCTCGTCGGCAGGGATGCTCGAAATGGTACAGGAAGCAAGCAAGACGATCACGGCAGCGGCATGGACAGGCATTTCACAAACGTTTAACGGCAGATTTTAAGGTTGGGACCACAAGGGATCAAATGGCAACGACACTCAAAGCGATAGCCTTCAATTCTCTCGATGAAATGCTGGACGCGATCTGCGCAAAAATCCAATTGAGCCCGTCGGAGTACAAGCTTGCCCAGGAGCGCTACGAAGGCATCGGTGCTTATATGGATCGTCACAGCCGCTTGGCTGTTTTCCGTCCAAAAATTTACCCGCAAGGTTCTGTTGCACTCGGGACAACCGTGAAACCCAAAGGCAGGCAAGAACATGACGTCGACTTGGTTTGCGAGCTTAATATCGAACCAACTCTGCGCAATCCAATCGCAGTCTTAGACTTGATGCAGGAATCGATTCAGGAAAATCTGATCTACCGACCTTTGGTGGAGCGAAAAAACCGATGCATCCGCATGAACTATGTCGGGAATTTCCACCTCGACATTCTGCCGGCGGTGCTTGATCGCGTGGCCGGGGGGACATGTGTTCTTGTACCTGACTGCGAAGCCCGATCTTGGAAACCAAGCAACCCCAAGGGATACGCTTCGTGGTTCAAATCACGATGCGCATTTGCAGTCGCTGATTTGCTCGCGCGTGCTGCTACGCTGCCTCCTGCCGAATCAGTTGGGGAAAAACCGCAACTCAAGCTGGCCGTGCAGCTCGGAAAACGGGCGCGCGATGTGCGTTTTTACGGTTCTGACCTGGCACCACGTTCGATCATTCTTACAACTCTATTCGCCATGCACTATTCCGGAGAACAGTCGACGCTTGAGACCCTGCGGAATGTTGTATCTCGCATTCTCGCGAGCATTCCCTCTAACGGCCGACTGGTGGTATTGAACCCCATGAATCAGCAAGAAGATTTCAGCGAGAGCTGGAATGATTCTCGCCGATATCTCGCATTCGTGAACTTCGCTCGCGACCTGAATTTGAATTTGCAATCACTGCATGATGCCCGTGGCATCCACGAGGTGAAGGCTATCTTGCAGAAACTTTTCGGCGAGGACGTCACTAGCGCCGTTGTCGAGGATCAGATCAGAAACCTCGGCGAGGCTCGGCACGCCAATGCCTTAGCGGTTGCGGGGCCTATGACGCTGACACATCTTGTTCCCAACCAAGGAATCCCAGTGCGGAGACACACCTACCATGGGTCATAGGATTAGGCGGCGTCGGCTAACGGTGCTCGAGCAGGCCGCCGACATGCGGCGCAATTGCCCCGATTTCGTGCAGCGCCTTTCAAAAGACGGGATGAGTTGGACGGGACCGATAAAACCAACACCTTTGAGCGTTACGTATACGATCGAGATTGTTTACCGCAGGCGCTGCGGAAGGCCGCAGGTTTGGGTGCGCCAGCCGGAATTAGCGGTGAAAAAGGAGGATTACAGGTTTGTTCATATCTATAGCGAGGGCTGCCTCTGCCTGAATGCAGAGGAAGAATGGCGTCCGTGGATGGCCTTTTCGGCCACCTTTGTCCCTTGGACAGCTGAGTGGTTGTTCTACTTCGAAGTTTGGCTGGCTACTGGGAGTTGGCGCGGCGGTGGTGAATACCGAGCGGCGACGTGACGAATATGAGGAAGACGGTGTTCAAAATCTTGTCGTTGGACGGTGGAGGAATAAGAGGAGTATTTGAAGCGGCCTTCTTGGCGGAAGTGGAGAACGCGATCAAACCACCCCTGGCCTCCTACTTCGACTTGATCGCAGGGACGTCAACCGGGGGCATCATCGCACTCGGACTCGGACTCGGCATTTCTCCAACTGATCTCCTGAACTTCTACAAGTCGTACGGCCCTGCAATCTTTCAACGCTCAGAGGGCCCTTTGGCACGTTGGTTCTATTGGCTCAAGGACAAAGTCGCCCGCAAGTACGGTCAGGAGTGTCTCAGGGATGCGCTCGAGCGCATTTTTGGCGACAGGAAGCTCGGGGATTCCCGGACACGGTTAGTGATACCGGCATTCAACCTAAGCGCTGGAGAGATACACGTCTACAAGACGCGTCACCATCCCCGATTCCAGACCGACTACAGAGTGAGGGCAGTTGAAGTCGCCCTTGCAACCAGTGCCGCGCCAACATATTTCCCGCTCCACCGATCAGAATACGGGATGCTGATGATCGATGGTGGCATTTGGGCAAACAATCCAACCGGCATGGCGGTTGTCGAGGCCGTCACGGTACTCGATGTCCCACGGGCTGAAATCGAAGTGCTCAGTTTGGGGTGCACTCAGGAGATATCAGATCTCACGAGAGTCGGCTCTGGCGAACTCCACTGGGCTCGTCGAGCTATTGATTGCGCCATGTCGGGACAGTCTTTTGGTGCCCTCGGAACAGCAGCCATGCTCGTTGGTCACGAACACATTGTTCGAGTCAACACTGCGGTTTCGCCGGGTAGATTCTCCTTGGACTCGGTCTCTGGCATTGAGCAACTGGAGGCACTTGGTAGGTTCGAAGCCAGGAAAGCCCTTCCGCGATTGGTAAGTACCTTCCTAGACGAGTCCGCTCCCCCTTTTACACCTTTTGATGGGGAGATGCTAGTCGCAAAAGAGTTAAACTAAGCTATGGCTGTCATACTGCAGATGTGCTGGTTCGACTCTGGTCGAGACGTGAGAAAATATCCGGCCGTCTTGCAAGGCATATCCGAACGGCTTCACGGACCTTGCGTGGAGTACGTGTTTCTCGATACTTCGGAGCAGGTGCAGGAATTACGAGAACGAATCTCGAAGCACATTCCGGCAGGACACGAACCTCATGTATCTACGCTTCCCGCGGGGAGGATTACCGCAAGAGACGCTTGGACCGCCATGATTTCCGCCTCGGTTGGCGAGCCGTCACGAGATCATCCTTTTGATTAGCAATAAGGCGCGGTTCCTGCGCACTTATGAAAGCCGCTAGGTAGGGAATTCACCGCAAAAGATGGGTCTCTGCGGGCAAAGAGCCTCTTTTTGAACTCTGAGGATTTCACCGTCTACAAATTCGCCTACAGCGCTGTAGCCGGAAAATCAGAAATGCAGTTTAAGTGCTTGAAAACAATGGTCGGGGAGAGAGGATTTGAACCTCCGACCCCCTGGTCCCGAACCAGGTGCTCTACCAGGCTGAGCCACTCCCCGACTGAGGCTGCAAGCGGGAACCGCGCAGGCAGGCGCCTGACCGCTTGAGACTATCGATTATAGCATTCGTAAACAGTGCAACACACGCGCTCCTCATGAACGGACACGGGGCGACGCATCCAATAAGGGCAATTGGCTCTCTCCAGCGCTCCCTTTGCCGGTCGGCTCTAGCTGGAGACACTGCTATCCAGAAGGGTTCGCTCGCCCGAGTATCCTCTCTCCTCCACGTTAATATGGAAATCTCATTATGCTTGCGCTTACAGCAGACCGTCTCTTCACCCCGCTTGAGGAGATCGCGAACCCCCTCATCCTGATTGAAGACAGCCGCATTGTGGATGTCGCAGCTTCGGCGGCTCGAGCAATCCCCCCGCAATCTCGTCATGTGGATTTTCCCGGCGCGATTCTGACTCCGGGATTCGTCGACATCCACATTCACGGCGGAGCGGGGCACGACGTCATGGAGACTGATCCGGATGGGCTTTCCGTCATCGAAACACTGCTCGCCCGTCATGGGGTCTGTAGCTACTTCCCCACGACCGTCACTGCGCCCAATGATGCTACGCTCCGCGCTCTCGATCATTTGGCAGCAGCAATCGAGGAAAATGCTCCGAACGCAGATTCTCATCGCGCCCGGCCTCTCGGCATTCATCTCGAAGGGCCTTTCCTCAGCCACAGCCGCCGCGGCGTGCATCCTCCGGCGGACTTGCAGCAGCCTACCCTGGCGCTATTCGAGCGCTTCTGGCAGGCCGCGCACGGTTGCATTCGGATGATGACCATCGCGCCGGAATTGCCGGGAGCCGAGGAAGTCATTGGGGAGGCAGCGCGGCGTGGCGTTTGCGTAAGCCTGGGCCACTCCGATGCGGACTTTGCGGCGGCCCTTCGCGGCATGGACGCGGGCGCCCGTCACGCTACGCACACCTTCAATGCCATGCGCCCTCTTGGACACCGCGACCCGGGCATTCTCGGCGCCGTGCTCACGGATGCGCGGATCACGGCGGACATTATCGCCGATGGAATTCACCTTGATCCCGCTATTGTACGGCTATTTCTGAAGATGAAGGGGACAGAACAGGCGGTCTTGATCACCGATGCAACGGCTGCCACCGGAATGCCGGACGGACGTTATCGGCTCGGGACTTTGGAAGTAGAAGTGAAAGATGGGCGCTGCATGAGCGGCGGCTCGCTTGCTGGCAGTGTTCTAACTATGGATCGAGCGGTGCGCAACGTAATGTCATTTGCCGGCTGGGATCTTGCCAGCGCGGTGCGGTTGGCGACCCTCAATCCGGCACGTGCCGCGGGGATCGGCGAACAAACCGGGCATCTTGTCCCGGGTGCGTTCGCCGATATTGCCGTGCTCAGCCCCGCTGGAGAAGTGCTCCAGACCATCCTTCGCGGACAAATAGCCTGAAGCGCTGGAAACCGCGCTCCCCAAAGATTATGCGTAAGCAACCAAGCATAGGATGCGTTTGCGCTCACAACCATCGATGAGATAGTTTGATTTACGATCTGGAACGTTCCGGAGCTGCAGCGGCGGTTCGTTTTGCGCTTATCGGCTTCAGCTTCAGCCAGTCCGTGCGCACGCGATCCCACTCCTGAATCAAGAGCCCGTGCGATTCGAAGAACTCGCGGATGCGGGACCGCTGCCAGCCCACGATTTCCTCGAGAATGGGCGCCATGATTGCCAGCGCGTTTGTACTCAGCACAGTGCGCTTGGCAATCTGTGTCACATTTTTTGCTTCGGAAACAGCAATCGTGTAACCGTCGCTCCCATTCACATGGAGCATCACGTGAATGTCGGAGCTGCCGTCACCCACATAAACGATGTGTCCCGGACCGATCTGAAGAGCGCTCAACAGTTGATCCAGCGCTGCGACCTTGCCGTAGCCAGCCGTGGCTCGTGTAATGGAATCGATCTCACCCGACGCCGTGTACTTGAACTCGGTGCCCAGAATATGATTCGCCGGCACAAGCCCCTCTAGCGCGGCTTGAATGACTTCCACCGGAGCGGCGGAGAGCACATAGAAATCGAAGTGATAGCCGTCGACACCTTTCTCCAGTGTCGTATAAAGGTGTTCGATGTTTTCCTTGAGTCGGATGCGCTTGCCAACCTCAACAAGATGTTCACGGCGCACCCGCGAACGGAATTCCGGATCATGCAGCAAAAGATAGGATAGTTCCGCACCTTGCTGCACGAGGTTCAGTTTCGCCATCCCTGTTGCTTTGCGTTCAAATTCAGCGGTCGGAATTCCCACCAACTCACTCAGCACGTATCCTGTGTCATTGAAAGTAAGAGTCTGGTCGAAATCACTAGCGAATAAATAGCGTTTGGTAGGTTTGTCGCTCATACCTTATTAGATGGTATACAGGCAAGATTTGCTAATAAAAAGCTTCTATCGCGACGATCAGAAATTTCGCCCTTACTTTCGTACACTTGCATTGTTGCGAATTTTCACATAGTGAATTACGGATTCGTGATGGTCATCGCTCAGTTCGGTTTGCGATTGCGTCCGTCAGCGAGCATACGAATCAGGGTGGACTCGGAGGGCCATGTGGTTTTTTCAGAAGTACGTGGTGCGGGGGGCGCAGACTGTGCCTGGCGCGAACTTTCGCGAAGATGTTCGCCCACGGCGGATTCGCCGGTCAAGAGTTGCGCATAAAACCACAGGAAGTGCCGCATCTGATCAATTGCAGATTGCAACACTTGCAAGGATTCCGTTTCTGAAATTCCGCTCAAGCTCTCCATCAGTTCGGGATCGTTGGGAGCCTGCATGGCTGCGCAGTTCAACTCCTGCTGGATCGCACGCAAGTCTTCGGTAACGCGCAGAATGCGCACGTTAATCTCATCCATGTACTCTTCCTTCTTCATGCGTGAGCGAATCCTCTTGGTGCATCGGGGGGAGCTTCTACGATCTCACCTTCTATTCATCGGAGAGTAGATGTCCCGCGTGCATGCGCTTTGGTAATTCGAGGTTACCGTTGGGCTTTGCGTAAGGATGTCGCGTTGTTCGAAGCCGCTGCTAATGCCTGTTTTTTGGGGGGACTCTTTAAGCAGGGTTACTTTGGTTGCGGATCGCTGGAACGTCAACGACACGCACTCCCACGGCAGGAGACTTTACGGCCCGCACCAAAGCCTGCGTCATCTGTCGAAGAGTAACCAAGCCGAGCCGGATCGCACCAGCGCGTGTCGCGGGAACTCTTTCAAGCAGCGCATAGATGGGCGCCAAAACATAAGGCCAGCGGTGACCCGGACCGAGAACATACCATGGCCGCAGGACGGTGGCATTCATCCCGCTCGCGCGCAGCATTTGTTCGCCCTGTGCGCGGACCTCGATATACGCCTTCATAACCGGCGCTGGCTGTGCAACGCTCAGATAGACAAAGTGCTGGATGGAAGACCGAGTCGCTGCCTCGATGGCGGCCTGGGCGGAAATGAGATCGATGTTGCGAAATTCCTTCGCCTTCGCGGGACTGGGGTGAGCGACCCCTACGAGGTGAACGAACGTAGTACATCCTTGGACGCTCTTAGCATAGGTGTCACCATTCAGGGCATCACCGATAACGCTCTTACAACCCGGCGGAAGTTTGCCTTCGGATCCACGGCGAACGAGCGCGTGAACCTCATGCCCGCGTTGCAGCAGTTCCGGAATAAGCTGGCGGCCCATGTAGCCGGTGCCACCGGTGATAAAAACTTTCGTCATAGTTTTCGGCTGTCAGCTTTCGGCTATCGCAAAACCAAGAGCGGCGGACAAGAGTGTCTGCCCTGCACGGTCTCTTTATATACGCAGAAACCGGCAGGTTGGATTAATTTCGGGAATGCCGGAGATTCCACGCCGAGATTGCCCTGACCTGTGATAAAACCTTGCGATGCTCGAAGGTCAGCCCAAAACGCTTGTGCGCGCCATCGGCAAGTGGAGTCTGACCGCGCTGGCGGTGAACACGATGATCGGCAGCGGCATCTTCGGGCTGCCCTCGCCATTGGCGGGATTGCTGGGAAAAATTAGCCCTGTAGCCGTGCTGCTGGTGGGGGCGGGGATGGGCGTAGTTGTCGCGTGCCTCGCGGAGGTTGCCTCGTACTTCACGACGGCGGGCGGCCCCTATCTCTATGCTCGAGTCGCGTTCGGCCGGTTCACCGGAATTCAAATGGGCTGGATGTTTTGGCTGGCACGGCTCACGGCTCCGGCAGCCAATGCGAATCTTTTTGTCGTCTATCTGGGAGAGTTTTGGCCGCAGGCGAAGAACCCGCTTCCCCGGTTCCTGATTTTGACAGTCTTGATCTGGGGACTGGCGGGGATTAACTTTTGCGGCGTTCGCGCAGGTGCGTGGACGAGCAGCGTGTTCGCGGCGTCTAAACTGCTGCCACTCCTGGCGGTAGGAATTGCGGGTGGAATCTTCTTGTTGATCCACTCCCAGACAGCAGGCGTTCCGGCGGTCGCTCCAGCATCCACACTACATATGGGCGCCTGGCTGAAAGCGGGCCTGCTACTTGCTTTTGCGTACGGAGGATTCGAATCCGCGCTCACGCCCACGAGTGAGGCCAAGAATCCAAGGCGGGATTCCGCGTTTGCACTTTTTGCGGCCTTGGGTGTCTGCATCGTCCTGTATTCGCTCTTGCAATGGGTGACCGTGGGCACCGTGCCAGACCTGGCCCACAGCCAGCGGCCGCTGGCGGACTCTGCCCGCATTGTGCTGGGCCGCGCGGGCGCGGCCGTGATCGCCATTGGCGCACTCGTCTCCACACTAGGCAACGTGAGCGCAAATGTTCTGGTAGTGCCGCGGATCACATTCGCATTGGCGGAGCAGGGCGATTTCCCCGCTTTCTTCGCAGCGGTCCATTCACGGTTTCGCACACCGTATATTTCCATTCTGGCGTTTGCTTTTCTCACTTGGGCGTTTGCCTTGGCAGGAAATTTTACCTGGAACGTTATGCTCTCGGCGGTCGCACGCCTTTTCTTCTACGGAGCCGGCTGCGCGGCTCTGCCCGTGCTGCGCAAGAAAATGCAGGGAGGAGCACTCTTTCACATGCCAGGAGGGCCTTGGCTGGCGGCGATTGGCATACTCTTTTGTGGTGTGCTGCTGACGCAGGTGGATCGCGCAGGATCTCGAATTCTGCTCGCCACAATTACAGCGGCCGCTCTGAATTGGCTACTGGTGCGAGAGAAGCCTCACGTGGGGGAAGCTCTCTGAAGAGGTGGCGCTTACTGGACTTGTTGTTTCTCTTCCGATTTTCCCAGGGCTGGCAGCGTCAAGACTTGTCGAGTCGTCGTGACGAGTTCGTACCCGAGTGCCGTCATAGTCTCCCCCCACGCAGACTCGATCTGCGCCACGCAGGAAGCGGGGAGCTTTTCCTTCCATCCGCCTGACTTCGCGCTGCCGACAAACGGAATGTCCTTGCGGTGATTTTTGGTCGCGACCCACTGGTCAGCCTCGCGCGCTTCCATTTCGCGCATGCGCTCGGCGGAACTCCGTTCGACGGCCTGCTCCAGGCGGGCGGGATCGGGATCGATACCGAGGAACGTGGCCGTGCGTGCCAGTTCACGAAACGGATCTTCCTTCATGTCTTCGTAACGCAGCAACAGGAAATTCTCGGTCTTTCCGCGCGTGAAGAACCAGCTGGCAACGTTTTCGCCCCAGGTTCCCCAGTCGAAAGAATTGAGTTTCCCGGTAACAAAATCATTTACGTAAGTTTCGAGGGGACAATCATCCTGAATGTGCCGGTATTTTCTTTGAAAGTCGTAATAAGAAAGCACGACGTCCCGCGGATCGCGAACGATGCAGATGATGCGCCGGCAACGATGATCGAAATACTGATGAGTCTTGATGATGCGTGGACGAGGCGTGCGGCGCAGCGCGCGGCTGGACTGCGACGACGTATCGGGAATCAAACGCTCGATGTTCGTGAACGAGACATCCACTGCAGGATGAACGAGATTCGCGATCAGAAAACGAGTCCACGTATTCCCGGAACGCGGATACGACACCAGGAACGTGTCATCGGGATAGACGGCGAAGCTACGCTCCGCGACGTCTGTCCCAAGAAACTTCTTCACTACGAATTTGAGTCCGTAGATCATCGGGCGGGCTGCTCTAAAATGGATTCCAGAAAGCCCGAGTCTGCTGGGGCTCTCCTGCCGTCCGACGTTGTTTCATATCCCAGCCAGCGCATCAGTGGACCCCACGCGGTCTCGATTTGCTCGATACATTTCTCCGGGAGTGTTGCTTTGCCCTCCCCGGATTTCGCGCTGCGGACAAAGAATTTGTCTTTGCGCGTGTCTTTAGTGGAGTCCCATTGGCCAGCTTCTTTTTGTTCCAGCTTCCGCATGCGATCGGCTGTGCTCTGCTCAATCGCCCACTGGATCCTCTGGGGTGTTGGGTCAATGCCGAGAAAGATAGCGATCTTAATCAACTCGACGTCAGTGCGACGGATCATGTCCTCGTAGCGGAGCAGAAGAAATCCAGGATTTTCCTGGCGCGCGGCCAGCCAACTGCCGACGTTCTCACCCCACGATCCATAGGGACAGGTTTCCCCGGCAACAAAGCGGGGAATAAATTCTTCCAGGGGATGCCCATCCTGCAGAACCTTGCGCTTAATCTGATAGTGGTATTGCGACACCGCCACGTCCTTTGGGTCGCGAACGATATAAATGACACGTTTATAGTTCTGGTCGAAGGGAAAATGGCTCTTGATGACCCGAGGCCGAGGCAGGGCTTTGAAATATTTTCTCGATTGCACGTCCACCGTGGGAATGACCTGATCCGCCTTCAGGAACGTCATGGGTTCCTCATTGTGGATCAGGCTGGCGACGAGGAAGCGGGTCCAGGTATTTCCGGATTTTGGATAGGAAACGATAAATGTGTCATCGGGATAAGTAGGCAAGGACCGCCCGGCAATGTCTTTCCCGAGCAGATGCTTCACCGCGGCACCGAGTCTAGCAATCATGAAAACAACACTCCCGCCATCGATCGAAATTTGATCCGCCGCTTACGGCGACAACCTTCCCAGGTGCCGGGAGGCAGCGAGTTCCCGTCAGGCGAGCCTTCCCCGCCGCTTTGAAAAGGCGTACCGGCTCATTTCCCTACTTTAACCCAGGTCGGAATCCCGTCCGCAAGCCCAGTGAACGATTCGTAGCCGAGCGTCGTTCCCGCGGGGTTCTGTTTTTTCTGGAAGCGAGCAAGCCGGCTGCTGTGCCGCCGTTCCAGGAATTGCGCATAGGCACGAAAAATTGCACCGAAAATATGAGGAAAGAATCTGAGTCCCAAAACAGCCACCAAAAGCTTCGGGCTCTTGAGCACTCCGTTGGCTTGCCTGACAGCGCTGAGTGCTTCGGGAAACTGGTCCTTGAGCAACGACATTTTCGCAATCTCAATTTGCAGCCTGGCTTCCACTTCGACGATCTTGTCGCGCAGCAACTTTTCTTGCGCCGCCGTAAGGGGAAGCGTCGACAGCATCTTCTCGTAAACCTTGATTTGCGACTGCTTCATGACATTGTCGTCGAAGGCCAGGCCGTTCGCGGCCCGATGGCAAACCTGGACACTGGTGTTGTAGCTCATTCGAGAACCGCGATGAGCCATCCGTAACCAGAGATCGAAATCTTCTGAGCGGTGACGGCTGTCTTCGAAGCCGCCCGCATCGAGCAGCGCTTGCCGGGCGACAACGGTAGTCGAGGTACCGATCGTGCAGCGCTCAGAAACAAGGGCCTCAAAAGTGACCTGGGGGGCTTGCGGATTCTTCTCGAACGCAGTGGCGGTCGGAGCATTCCCCTCCAGTAGAAGGGCATCTGAATAGACCAGCCCGAGAGAGAGATCCTTTTCCAGGATCTCGACTTGCTTGGCAAGATGATGCGGCAACCACAAGTCATCGCTGTCCAGGAAAGCCACATACTTGCCGCGGGCCTCACGGACGCCCCGGTTGCGGGCCACACTGGGACCGCCATTTTCCTGCTTGATATAGCGAATGAAAGCCATGTACGGCTCGAGAAGGCGCTCCAGAATATCCGTATCCGGCGAACCGTCGTTAACTACGAGGATTTCGTACCGGGTAAACTTCTGCGCCAGGACTGAGTTCAGGGTCTGAATAATGTAGGCGGCACATTGATAGGCAGGAATGATAACGCTCACTAAAGGCAGTGAGGTTCCATTGCCTGGTCCGTTCTGGGTTGATTCCGTCATCTTAGCGCCGCACACAGTCATTCCCCTCGTCCGGGTCGAGGACGCGCACAGCCCTTTCTATTTTCGCTCATAATCCTACGCCGTAGCCAACGAATTTTGGATGGGGAGAATAGTAGTTAGGGCAGCCTCATTATGAACAAAATGCTGGACTTACCGAGGCCTTAGGTGCACTTGAGGTTCCACCCGGCATCGGCATTATAATGGGCAGGATGCACGAAAATTGGTAGTTTTTGGGTGATCTGGCCACTTGGGCAAGGGCTGGGTACCAGAAAAGTATGCAAAAATCTGCAGATGGAAGCGCAGCCTCTTCCCAAACCCTTGAAATCAAAGTTCGAACCGGAATTGGCAAAACCGATGCGAGTTTGCCGTGAAACTCTTTCCCGCCGAGACCACTCATATCAGGTACGCGAATGGGCGGGATTCGCCTTCCATCCGAAAGTTGAATGGCCTCGTATTTTGTATAGCGCACAGTAACCCGTCGAGGAATAGCCATGTTGATTAAGAGCACAGATTCGAGCTTCATCCCAGCTTCCGAAATTACTCCGAAGAATGTGTACCTGAACCGCCGGGAATTCATGAGGAATGCTGGCTTCGCAGGAGCAGCGGTGGTCGGCACTGGACTGTTGGGAGAACTGGCATTCCCGGACGCGGCTCACGCGGCCAATCCCTCGAGCTCGACTCCCACAGGAAAGATCGAGGGCGTACAGAAAAGTCCGCTGAGCACAACGGGCGAAAAGTTGAATTCCCTGAAGGACATCTCGAATTACAACAACTACTACGAGTTTTCGACCGACAAGTACGAGCCAGCCGAGCGGGCGAAAAATTTCAAGACGCGTCCCTGGACAATCACGGTCGACGGCGCGGTGAAAAAGAAAAAGACCTGGGACATCGATCAGTTCCTCAAGCTGGCCGCGCCGGAAGAGCGCATTTACCGGCACCGCTGCGTCGAAGGCTGGTCGATGGTAATGCCGTGGATTGGGTTTCCAATTAGTGTGTTGATTGGCCAAGCGGACCCCCTGCCGAAAGCAAAATTCATTGAGTTCACGACGCTTCTCGATTTACAGCAGATGCCAGGAGAGCGCACTGGGGTCCTGGACTGGCCCTATACCGAGGGGTTGCGCATGGACGAAGCCATGCACCCCCTGGCAATCTTTACATATGGGCTCTACGGTGAAATTTTGCCGAATCAGAACGGAGCGCCGCTGCGCATCAACATACCGTGGAAGTACGGATTCAAGAGCGCAAAGGGAATCGTGAAGATCACGTTCACCGAGAACCAGCCTCCCACGGCCTGGAACAAAGCCGCGCCCAACGAGTATGGATTTTATTCCAATGTGAATCCGGAAGTGGACCATCCGCGGTGGAGTCAGGCCAAGGAGCGGCGGATTGGCGAGTTTTTCAAGCGTCCAACCCTGATGTTCAACGGTTACGGCGATCAGGTGGCGAGTCTCTATAAAGGATTGGACCTAAAGAAGAATTTTTAGGGTGCGCTCTTCTCTAACTGCAACCATAAACCTTTGTCATCCTGAGCAAAGGGCTTGCCCGGAGCGGAGTCGGAGGACCCCTGCGATGCCGGAAGTAATTACAACGCCACAAACTTTCTCATTGGAAAGTTTTACGGTGAGAAGTTCCATCGCGGAGTCAAGGGTGTAGGGGTCCTTCGACTTCGCATAACCTTCGCAAGCGAAGGTCTATGCTCCGCTCAGGATGACAGTTAAGAAATAAGGATGGGAGTTTCTTAGAACTGCTATGAAGGCAATTGGCTGGAGCAAAATCGTTGTGTTCCCGGTGTGCCTGATCCCGGTTGCGCGCCTGGGGTTGTCCGCGTACCAAGGAAACCTCGGCGCGAATCCGCTCGAAGTGATTACCCACACCACGGGCGATTGGACACTGCGCTTCCTGCTGATTACCCTGAGCGTCACGCCGCTGCGGCAGCTCACGAAACAGTACTGGATGATCCAGTACCGGCGCATGTTGGGGCTGTTTGCGTTCTTCTACGGCACGTTGCACTTCACCACCTACATCTGGTTCGACAAGTTCTTTGATTGGCATGAAATGCTGCATGATATCGCCAAGCGGAAGTTCATCACGGTCGGCTTCCTGGCGTTCATTCTCCTGATTCCGCTAGCGGTTACGTCGACGAAGGGAATGATCCGACGGCTGGGCAAACGCTGGACTGCACTGCACCGTTTGATTTATGTAAGCGCGATCGCCGGTGTGATCCATTATTTGTGGCTGGTGAAGGCGGATCACCGCCTGCCTCTTACCTATGGAGCAATTCTTGCCGTGCTGCTTACTTATCGTATTGTAAAGTGGGCGGGGCCGAAACTGGCGGCCGGTCGGGTTGCGGCTGTGGAGGGGGAAGTAGTTTCGCTTAGTGACCGCCGCCGCTGAGTTCGCGGACGATGTTTCCTACGAACGCTTTGGCATCCCCAAACAGCATGAGTGTC